>DAOUJN010000050.1:0-69067 GCA_034422655.1 Dehalococcoidia bacterium | reverse complement strand
CCCTGGCCCTGGCCCTGGGAACGGTGGGGGCGCTAGTGAGTTTAGCCGCCGAAACCGAGTCGGACCGCTTCCAGGCCCGCAGCCAGGAGTATCGCATGGGCCGGGTCCACCGCACGGTTGCCCGCAACTATGCCAGGAGCATGGACTGGGCAGAGGTGCAGCGACCCCTGGAACAGGCCGGTTCCCTTTACGGGCGGCGGTTCCAGGTTACCGACGCCGATGGCCGAGTGGTCGCGGACTCGCACCCTGGACAAGCGAAAGAGCGAAAGAACAAACACCACAGGGACCACTCCGCACCAATAGTGCTGGAAGGAGAGGAAGTAGGATCCCTGGTGCTGATTTCCGACGGTGAAGGCCCCGGGGAGGGTCGGCGCTTCTTTGGCGCACCGCCACCCTTCCTTTCGTCGGGCCTGTCTTCAGGCCCCGAACCGGCGGGCGAGCCGCTGGTTTCAAGGGTAGCGGCTTCCGTAAAAAAGTCCCTGCTCTGGAGCGGGGTTGCCGCCGCCATTGTGGGCATCATCCTGATCTCCCTCGCGTCGCGACGCATCCTTGCTCCCCTGCAGGCCCTGGGGGGCGCGGCCCAGCGGCTGGGTGAGGGAGACCTGGGCCAGCGGGTGCCGGCATCCGGCCCCTCAGAAATACGTCGTTTAGGCAACACCTTTAACGTCATGGCCGAGAACCTCCAGGCCGCCGAGCAACAGCGCCGGAACTTGACGGCGGACGTGGCCCACGAACTGCGCACCCCCCTTTCCAACATCCAGGGTTACCTGGACGCAGTGCAGGACGGCCTGCTCCAGCCCGACGAAGCCACCATTGCAACCCTGCGCCAGCAGGCGGCCCACCTGGTTAACCTGGTGGAAGACCTGCGACTGCTGGCCCTGGCGGAGGCCGGGTCCCTGGTACTGCATACCCAACCCGAATCGCTTCAACCCCTGCTCGAGGAATCCGTGGAGGCCTTCCGGCCCCGCGCCGACGCCAAGAACATACGATTGACCCTGGAACTGACCGAGGGCTTGCCCGATATTGACCTGGACCGGACCCGCATATCCCAGGTAGTCGACAACCTGCTGGAAAATGCCATCGTCAACACGCCGGAGGGCGGCGCGGTAACGGTGAGAGCAAGCAGCGATGGAGCGTCGGCTAACGTATCAGTCTCGGATACGGGCCCCGGACTGGCGCCGGAAGACCTGGAGAGGGTGTTTGACCGCTTTTACCGGGTCGATCTATCCCGCGCCCGTGCTACCGGCGGGGCCGGCCTGGGGCTGACCATCGCCCGGCAACTGGTGGAGGCCCACGGCGGCTCCATACGGTCGGAGAGCGAAGTCGGCCACGGCGCTACTTTCAGCTTTTCCCTGCCGCTGAGCCGGGGAGCCTGAAGGGACCGCCACGGAACGAGGTGAATTGATGGAATCACTTTGGAACGCTTTGAAGTCCCTGGCCATCTGGCAGATCGTTGTGCTGGCAGTGGTGCTCTTCGGGTCAGCGGCGGCCGTCTATATCGTCTATGCCGAAAGAACGGAGGTCGAACCAACCGAACTGGCGGAAAACCAGCAGTTAATCCCCGTCCGCTATGGAGACATTGTCAACCAGGTTTCCACCAACGGCAACCTGGCATTCCCGGAGCGGGAAACGCTGCGTTTCGGGATAAAGGGCACTATTGGTGAACTGCTGGTGGAGGAGGGGGAGACGGTCACCGTGGGGCAGGAACTGGCCCGGCTGGACGCGCCCACCATCGCAACGCTGGAGGAAGCCGTTGCCCAGGCCAGGGTTGACCTGCTGGACGCCGAGGAGGCGCTGGCGGAACTGCTGAAGCCGCCCACGGAGGTCGCTCTGGCGCTGGAACGGGCGGCGGCGGACGAAGCGGTGGCCGCCGCCAGGTACCAGGTACTGGAGGCAGAGGAAGCCCTGGACGTGGCGCTGGACCCGGTGATTCCAACCCTGATGGATATTGAGGCGCAGAGGGAACGCATCGCCGCCACGGAATTATCCATGCAGCAGATTCAGGAAGCGCGGGAGGAGTTGCTGAATCCTGAACTTCCCACCAACCAGCAAATCAAGGCCCAGGAGGAGTTGATCGCCGACGCCCGGGTCAAGCTCCAGGAGGCCATTGACGGCCGGGACGATCTGCTCAACCGCAATCTGCAACCCGACTATGAAATGAAGCTGGCGGAAGCACTGCAAGAGCAGGCGGACGCAGAAAAGGAACTGGCCGAAATCCGGGATGCCCTGGCCGACCTGGCGCCGTCCCAGCGGGACCTGGTCCAGGCCAGCCAGGACCGGCTCAAGGCGCAAATCGCCCTGGACGAAGCCAACCAGACCCTGGAGGACTTCCTGGATACTCACGGTTCCAACCTTACTAACCGTCGCCTGGAGAAGCAGGAGCTTGAAGAGTCATTGGCGACGGCCCAGGCAACGCTGGATTCACTGCAAGAGGCTTACGATGGTGGGTCCCTGGGGCTTGCCAGCAACATTCACCGCTGGGAGATTTACACAGCCAGCATGGAGATGGAGCTGGAAGAAGTGCGGTTCGGCATCGTCTCGCAGGTGGAGGAACTGGAGGCCGAAGTGGCCCTGGCTGAAACGGCCCTGACTGAAGCCATTGATCACCTGGCGGAGGTGGAACAGGGCCCCGATGGAGTGGAAAGGGACGCCCTGGAAGCCAGGGCCAAGACCGTGCTAGCCAATGTGGAAGTAGTGGAAAGGGACCTGGCCGAACTGGAACGCCCCGAAGTCGACCCGCAGGAACTGGCCCTGCGGGAGGCCCAGATAGTCCTGGCCGAAGCCACCGTCAACCAGGCCATCGAAGACCTGGCGGAGCTAAGGGAGGAACTGGGAGTAACGCCCGATTCCCTGGAACTGGCTCTCAACAATCAGCAACTGGAACTGGCCCGGGCAACCCTGGCGCAGCAGCAGGCAGACCTGGCGGAACTGCTGGAAGACCGGAAAGTCATCCCCGTTCCCACCGAGGTGGCCCTGAGAGAGCAGCAGATTGTCCTGGCCCTGGCGACGCTGGCCCAGGCCGAGGAAGACCTGGCCGAACTGCTGGTGGAGCAGGCCGCGCCCCCCGACTTGCTGGAAGTGGCCCTGGCCGAGCAGAAAATCGTCGCCAGCAAGGTGAGGCTGACCACGGCGGAAGGGGAATTGAACGAGGCAATAATCAGGGCGCCCATTGCCGGCTACGTGGCAGCACTGAGCGTGGAAGAAGGCGACGCGGTGGAGGCACGGGCGGCCATAATGGAGTTGGTGGACCCCACCGTCGTGGAGATTGACGGCATCGTGGACGAGATCGACGTCCTGCTGGTGGAGGTGGGCACAGCGGCAGAGGTAAGTCTGGACGCCCTGCCCGGGGTAACTCTGAACGGCGTGGTAACCGAGATTGCAGACGAGGCCGAGAACCAGCAGGGGGTAATCACCTTCCCCATACGCATACGGATGGATGTCCCCGAAGGAATACGCCCCCGAGGCGGACTGAGCGCCGTGGCCAATATCGTGCTGCGGGAGGAACGCAACGTCCTGCTGTTGCCTCAGCAGGCCCTGTATGGCTCCTTCGACCGGCCGCTGGTGCGGATTATGACCAACGGCGGAGTGTCGGAGATTCCGGTGGAACTGGGCAGCAGCGACGACTTCTGGGTGTCGGTCAAGGCCGGCCTGTCGGAAGGGGACCAGATCATTCTAGAAGGAGCGGAAGTAGGCGGCGGCGAATTCAGCTTCCGCAACCTGCGGCGGGCCACCGGCGGCAGCTTTGGCCCATCAAGGGGCGGCGGCGGACGCCGGTAGGAAGGCAACCACGCCACCCCAATCCCAGCCTCCCCGCGTTAAGGGGGCAAGAACTTGTTAAGAGGTTTCCCAGACTTGCAGCCAGCAACCATCGAACTTAAAGACGTTACCAAAATTTACCGGATGGGCAACATCGAGGTGGGCGCCCTGCGGGACGTTTCGGTTTCCATTGCGGCCGGCGAAATGGTAGCCATCATGGGCGCCTCCGGTTCCGGCAAGTCCACCATGATGAACATCTTGGGCTGCCTGGACGTGCCGACTTCCGGTGAGTACCTGCTGGAAGGCGAGAATGTGGGCCAACTGGGGGACGACCGCCTGGCCGAAATCCGCAACCGCAAGATAGGGTTCGTCTTCCAGACCTACAACCTGCTGCCCCGCCTGACGGCCCTGGCCAACGTGGAACTGCCCCTGCTGTACGGCAACGGCCACGACCGGAGGCGGCGGGCCATGACGGCCCTGTCCCGGGTGGGTCTGGCCGACCGGGTGGGCCACCGTCCCACCGAGCTTTCCGGCGGCCAGCAGCAGCGGGTGGGCATTGCCCGCGCCCTGGTCAAGGAGCCGAGCATCGTGCTGGCCGACGAGCCCACCGGCAACCTGGACAGCCAGTCTACCGAGGAAGTACTGGCCATCCTAAAGGACCTTAACCACCGGGAGGGCCTGACCGTCATTATCGTAACCCACGAACCGGACATAGCCGCTGCCACCCGCCGGATTATAACCATGCTGGACGGGCGCGTAACCGACGACCGGAAAACAGCATGAATCCCATCGTAACCTTCCGCATATCCCTGGCATCCCTGGGCGCCAACAAACTGCGCTCCGGACTGACCCTTTTGGGCATTGTCATTGGAGTATCGGCGGTCATCTCCCTGATGGCCATCGGGCAGGGAGTGCAGCAGTCCATCACTTCGCGCATCGAGTCCCTGGGCACCAACCTGCTTTTCGTGCAGCCGGGCGAATCGGTGCAGCAGGGTGGGTTGGGGGGCGGGGCCGGCAGCGCGTCAACTCTGACGCTGGAGGATGCCTATGCCCTGGAGGACCCAGTATTCGCACCGGCGGTCAAGGCCGTAGCCCCGGAGATACGCGCCAACGGGCAAGTTACGGCGGGACGCAACAATACCTTTGCCCAGGTAATTGGCGTTACGCCCGAATATGCGGAGGTCAGGAACGCTCCCGTTGAGCAGGGCAGCTTCATCTCCCAGGGCCACCTGAACAACTATTCCCAGGTTGCAGTACTGGGACAGACCATCAAGGAGACCCTTTTCGGCAACCGGGACCCGGTGGGCCAGCCCATCCGGATCAACGGCCGCCAGTTCCAGGTTATCGGCACCCTCGAGGCCAAGGGCGGGGGCTTTTTCGGCAGCCAGGACAACCAGATCCTGGTGCCCATAACTACAGCCTATTACCGGATCAGCTCCCAGCGCACCACCCACGGGGAAGTCAGCGTGGACTCCATCAACGTGCAGATGCCGGATATCGGTGTGATGGACGAGGGAATGCTGCAGGTCGCCACGGTACTGCGCCTGCGGCACCGCATTACGGGCGAGGACGACTTCATTATTACCAACCAGCAGGACACCATCGAAACCCTGCAGGAGACTACCGACACTTTCGTTCTTTTCCTGGGCGCCATTGCCGGCATATCACTGCTGGTGGGCGGCATCGGCATCATGAACATCATGCTGGTCTCGGTAACCGAGCGGACCCGGGAAATCGGCATCCGCAAGGCCATGGGGGCCAAGCGGCGGGACATACTGGTCCAGTTCATGTCCGAAGCGACCCTGCTCAGCCTGGGCGGCGGCGCCGTCGGAGTCCTGGTAGGCGCCTCCGTGGCCAGGCTGCTGAACGGCCGTCCGCTGCTGGGCAACAGCCCCATGGAGACGTCCTTTAGCTGGGACATAGCCCTGCTGGCCCTGGGCGTTTCGGCGGCCATCGGCCTTTTCTTCGGAATTTATCCCGCCATGCGGGCGGCCAGCCTGCACCCCATCGACGCCCTGCGTTACGAATAAGCGAGGAATTATGAACGGGTCCTTTATCATGCTCCTGGTTCTGGTGGTATTCCTGGGGGCCGGTTTCGGCGGTTCCTTCGTGGGCGGCGTAATCTACGGCCAGAATCAGGCGGAAAACGCGGAGGATGAGCTTTCGCCCCGGCTGGGGGCCGGCGGGCAGTTCCCCGGAGGAGGCCAAGGAGCCAACGCGGGGCAGCGGGGACAGGGACGGCAAGGGCAGAGCGGCGGTCAGGGCAGCTCGGACGGAGGAGCAGGTAACCTGGCCGGTGGACAGGGAAGACCGGTACGGTCCGGTGCGGCGGCTGAAGCCCAAATGGGTACGGCGGGTAACTCCACAGAAGGAGCGCCAGCGACAAGACAGGCTGAAGGCAGCGAGGAGTCCTCGGACAGCAACCGGCCGGGCCGGGCCACGCAGAACGAATCGCCCAATGAAGGGAATCAACCGCAGGCAGCATCCGGCCCAGGTAGCGCGCCCGCGCAGGATCTTCCTGGCACGGAGAGTGACGCGGGCAGCGGTGAAGCCCGTGGGAGTTCGGGGCGTGCTGGCGTAAGCGGGTCCGTCCTGGCGATAGAGGGTGACACGCTGACAGTGGCGTCGCCAAGGGGCGATCTGGCGGTGATGCTGTCTGATTCCAGCAGGGTGTTCCAGGTAAGCGAAACCGGCAGGGAATCGCTGGCAGCGGAAGCCAGCGTAAGGGTGGTGGGTTCACGCAATCCCGACGGCGGCATAGCGGCCCAGTCGGTACTGATTGTGCCGGAAGGGGTGGGGAACCTATTCGGGGGCGGCGGCATAGGCGGGCGGGCGCGGGGGCAGGGGCCGTAGCCTGAAGGCGTGATTCAGGAATTGCCCGTCCCGTTTCCTGCGGGTGGTTCTCCGGTTCCAGGTGGCAGCGCTGGTGGACGTTCGCTCATGGGCTTGCGGCCAGTTGTCAAACGCTCTTGGTCCATGGCGCTGGTGGGGGTTTGCAGGCGTTCAACCATTCGTTGTACTTCTTCGCTTACAAAGGGAGGTAATTCGTCCTGTCTTAGCAGGGTGTCTATCTTGCTCACCATCAATTCCGCAGCATCAATTATCAGTTGATACGTATGGGCGTGGTACTCATGATGGTAGAAGTGATAGTGAGCCTGACGTGCTGCCATAAAGCCCAGTAAGATATCGTTATCTTCCTGCTCGCTGGCGACCACCGACGCCGCCTCTTGAAGCCTCCAATCGGCGTCGTTGAACCAGCGGCGCTTTTCGGCCACTGCCTTGATGGCGTAGGCGGCTGCGCCCCAGGCCTTATTGGCGGCCTGGAGCAAGTCTTCCTTTGCCAGTTCCTCCCGGGCCTGGCGCAGGAAGTTGTGGCTGATTTCCAGGTTGCGGGCCGCCTCCTCGTCGGGAGACGGACCCGGGGCGGTGTCCAGGGGCAGGACCATTGTTGACCCTCCGTGGCTTTGGGCCAGTGTAGCATAGCAAATCCAGTCTGTCGTTGCATCGAAGTTCTATGTAACAAGGGAAAGGGGCGGGTCCGAAACCCGCCCCGCAAACGGGACGACAAGGAGAGAGTAACTTAGCCTGCCCCGCCCTCGATCATGGCGGTCATTTCGTCCACGGTTTTGTCGCCGAAGTCGGGTTCGCCGCCGTTGATGCGATAAGTGGGGGTGCCGAAGACGCCCAGGTCCTTGGCTGCCTGGTGTTCGGTCATCACATAGTCGCGGTACTGCCCCGAGTCCAACGCCGCGCCCAGTTCCGCAGTGTCCAGGCCGCACTCGGCGCCCAGGCCCAGCAGCACATCCCGGTTGCCCAGGTCCACCCCATTCTCCCAGTAAGCCCTGGCGGCAGCGTGGTGGAACTCGCCGTCCAGGCCCTTGTCCCTGGCGAAGGCGGTGGCCTCGTGGGCCAGGTTGGTGTTGGGACTGAGTGCGGGGCGGCGCATTACGATGCCCGCGTCCCGCGCCCGCTCCTTCCAGGCGTCGTTGAGTTCCGTCTCGGTCTCGCCTTCTCGCAGGGGCCGGGGTTCGCCCTCCATGGGACGGTCGGGGGCCAGCAGGTAGGGGCGCCGGTCGATTGCCGCGCCGGTGGCTTCCGCTGCCTTGTCCAGCCTGACCAGGCCGACATAGCACCAGGGTCAAGTGTAGTCGTACCAGACGACTACGTTTGTTTCGTTGCTGGTGGTCATTGGAACCTCCTTTGCCATCAAGGTTTGCGGTATTGTAACACGACGGGGGCTGCAAGCAGTTACCGCGGTTGAGCGGTACTCGGCCTTGTCAGGTCACCAGGTTATTCATCAATGACCAGGAACTGCCCCATCATGCCCAGGTCTTCATGGTCGAGAATATGGCAGTGGAACATATACGGAATGTCTTCAGCAGCGTAAGTATCGAACCGGGCGGCGATAACGACCTCACGTTGGCCATTTACCCACACGGAGTCCTCCCAACCTGCTTCCTCCGGTGGCGGTGGTTCGCCATTGATGGACAGAATCTGAAACTGAGTCTGGTGGGGATGGAAAACGTGCTGGCCGTCGCCGCTCAGGAGAGTCCAGCGCTCGGTATCTCCGAGTTGCACCGTTTCGTCAATCCGGTTCATGTCCATCTGGACACCGTTGATGGACCACCTCGGGTCAAATTCCCAGAAGTTTCGGGCATCTCTCATGCGGAAGGTCCGGTCCACCGTTATCTCCGACTCGGATATTCGTTCGATGGTGGCGAGCTTGTCGGGAAGCGGTCCGGCGCCGGATTTTGCGCCGTTCGGGCGGAGTTCCAGCACCCGGCCGAAATCGCCGTCCACCAGGGCGGCGGAATCCACTCCGACATTGACGATTATTTCGGCTCGGTCCCCGGGCGCGAGAACGAGCTGCTCAATGGCGACGGGACTAGCCAGGTAGCCGCCGTCGGAAGCGATCTTGGTCATGCTGGCCCCCTCGACGCTGAGGCGGTAAATTCGGGCCTGGCTGCCGTTCAGCAGCCGGAGCCGAACCAACCCTTCGGGCACCTCAACGAAAGGGTCAATAGCGCCGTTCACCGTCAGGGTGTTATAGAGCTTTCCGTCGTCGCCCGAGTCGATGGCGAAGTCGAGTTGGCCACTTTCGGTGAAGTCCCGGTCCTGGATGATGACCGGAATGTCGTCAACGCCGTAGGTTGACGGCAGCGCCGCGGCAGCAGGGTTGTCGTCTTCAATGATTATCAGACCTGCGGCGCCGCGGTACACATGCTCAGCCGTGGAGCCATGGGCGTGGGGGTGATACCAGAGAGTGGCTGCCGGCTGGATAACGTCGAAGTCAGCCACCCAGGTGGTTCCGGGCCGGATAAGACTGTGGGGGCCGCCATCGTCCTCGGCGGGGACGTCGGCGCCATGCCAGTGGGTTGTTGTTACCTCATCCAACTCGTTAGCGACGTTGATTACCACGGAGTCTCCGGTTATGAGACGAAGTGTGGGGCCCAGGACCGACATGCCGTTGTAGGAATAGGTGTCCGTCAGCGCGGTTTGCCGGTAGTCATGGCGGGATTTCCCGATGCTGAGGTCATAATGCGCTACGGCCTCCTCATCAAGCACGGGATCGAGCAAGTGCGGAATAGGAAGCGGGGAAACCGCCGGTACTTCCATCGGTACTATCCCGATGGAACCACCGCAAGCAGCCAGCAATACGGCCACCACGAAAGCGCCGATTGCGATGCTTTTCCTGAAGATGGCGCCGGTGCTTTGGCTGTGGGTCGCTCCCAACAATCCAGCTGGCAGGCGCTTTGCCCTGTCTGACCTGTTACGATTCACTTCGTGCCTCTCTGCATAGGGATTCAATGGCTTCAACAAAGGGTGGATTATAGCCCTGAACTTTCAAGAAAGCTTGAAGATGAAGAAGTCTGTCAACCATGAGCAGTTGGCCTGGGCCGCCGGATTAGGCCAATCCCGCCCGCCGGGTTATAATGGCGGCGCAGTTCCGGTAAGGGCCCTATCCGCTGGAATTACCGGCTACGCACAATTCTGACCCACAACAAGGAGGCCAATATGCCGTTCGGAGGCAATGACTGGCTGGAGTTAACCCAGGAAGAGACCCTTGAGCCCGACATTCCCATCATCGACCCGCACCACCACTTCTGGGACAAGCGGGCGGAGCGAATACCCTACCAGAGGTACCTGCTCCAGGAACTGGCCGACGACGTTAACGCCGGCCACAACGTGGTATCCACCGTGTTCATCGAGGCGCGAGCCATGTACCGGGCGGACGGCCCGGTGGAGCTGCGGCCCGTAGGCGAGGTGGAGTTTGTCCAGGGCCAGGGCGCGGCCAGCGCCAGCGGCATCTACGGTCCCTGCCGGGCCGCCGCGGCCATCATAGGCCACGCCAACCTGAACCTGGGCGCCGAGGTGGAAGGTGTGCTGGACGCCCTGCACGCTGCCAGTCCCTACCACTTCCGGGGCATCCGCCACTCAGTAACCTGGGACCCGCATCCAGAGGTGGAGAATACAGCGGCGCACAACATGCAGGGCCAGCTTGCCAGCGACAAGTTCCGCGAAGGGGCGCGGGTATTGGCAGCCAAGGGCCTGACCCTGGAGGGTTGGCTTTACTTCCCGCAACTGCAGGAGATGGCCGACTTCGCCAAGGCGGTGCCCGACCTGACCATTATCCTGAACCACATCGGCGGCCTGATCCGGGTGGGTCCCTACGCGGGACGGGACGACGTGATGGACACCTGGCGGAAGGGCATCGCCGCCGTGGCCGAATGCCCCAACGTGGTGTGCAAGCTGGGCGGCATCGGGATGCCCCGCACCGGTTTCGACTGGCACACCCGCAACACCCCCATCGGCTCGGAGGAACTGGCCAGCGACATGGCGCCGCTGATCAACTATTGCATCGAGCACTTCGGGCCCAGCCGCTGCATGTTCGAGAGCAACTTCCCGGTGGACAAGGTGTCCTATTCCCACCACATCCTCTACAACGCCTTCAAGCGCCTGTCCGCAGGCTACTCGGAGTCGGAGCGGGCCGACATGTTCCACGGCACGGCGGCGCGGGCTTATCACATCGGATAGGCAACCAACAAGACGGCGCCAGGAAAAACGGGGGCGGGTTTGAAACCCGCCCCTACGTGGTTGGCGTTGGACTCGGAGAACCAGGCTACTTGCCGTTGCCGACGTTGCCGTTGCGGAAGCGGGGAATGACCTCCTTGCCGAACAGTTCGATGGAGGACATCACCTTTTCGTGGGGAATGGTCTCGGTCTGCATGATCATCATCACCTGGTCTACGCCAATGTCCTCGTACATCTGGACGGCGTTGGCGCAGCTGTCGGGGTCGCCGGCAATGATGACGCCGCGGTCGGCCAGGGTGTTGGCGTCCAGCTGGGCGATGGCAGCCCGAGCGGCGCCGGGACCGGCGTCCAGGGAAATGCCCGACTCCTCGGCTTGCTGCCGGTGGGCCTCGTCGGACTGGCGCAGCCAGCGGCCGAAGTCGGCCTGCAGGTGATCGGGAACGCCGCCCCAGGCCTCCAGCAGTTCCTCGTAGGCGCCGATGCGGCCGGCAATGTAGGGCTTGTCCGGACCGAAGAAGGTCTTCATGGACAGGGCGGCCAGTTCCCGGGCCTCATCGTTGTCCGTGCCGCAGTAGGCGTGGACGTTGTTGCCCCAGAACTCGGTGGCGAAGGCGCCCACGGGATTCACGTTCTTCAGGGCATCCCGGTAAATCTTGACCTGCTCGGCCAGCACCGAGGTTGCGTAGGAGGCGGATGAGAGGACGCCCAGGCCCTTTTCCGCGGCCAGCCGAAAGCTGTCCTGCTGGGTGCAGGCCAGGTACATGCGCGGGTGGGGCTGCTGTACCGGCTTGGGCAGAACCCGCCGTTTGGGAACCTGCCAGTGCTCGCCCTCCCACTCGAACTCGTCGGACTGCCAGATCTGGGGAATCATGGCGATGGACTCTTCCCACAGGGAGCGGGTATTGCGGGGGTCGATGCCCTGGCCAATCTGCTCGTAGGCGTTGGAACGGCCGGTGCCGAACTCCACCCGACCGTCGGTAAGCTGGTCCACCAGGGCCACCCGCTCGGCGACGCGCACGGGATGGTGGTAGGGCAGGATGCAGACGCCGTAGCCGATGCGGATGTTCTTGGTGATGCGGCTGAGGGCGCCGAACATGGCGTCCTGGCTGGGCGAACCGGAAAAGCCGGTCAGGAAGTGGTGCTCCACGAACCAGACGTTATCGAACCCCACCTGGTCGGCCAGCTCACACTGGGCCAGGGTCTCCTTGTAGAGAGCGTTCCAGTCGATTTCGGTGCCTTCGTAGGGCCGCTGGCACTCAAACAAAAGGCCAAACTGCATGACGGTTCCTCCTCAAAATGCCTGGGGGTTGCGGGGATTATAGCGCATTTTGGGAGTGGGAAGAGACCAGAGGTTTCTTATCCACGAATGAGCACTAATTCTTACTAATGCTGGGTGGGGTCCGATGGCTTATTGGTGATTGTTGGCGTTGGCCCGTGGCGGCATCCAACGGTCAGGTTGGCGTTTCCGGCTGGGCGCCGTTCTGCTCGTCGTCTATCCAACCGTAGCGCTGGGCCAGGCGGAGCCACAGGCGGCGGGTGTTGGCCGCGTCGCGGGTCAGTTCCTGCAGGAGGCTCACAATTGCTTCGTGATTGTCCTGCATCCTTTCCTGAATGTCCTGCATTCTTTCCTGGTTGGCCTGCATTCTTTCCTGGTTGGCTTCCAACCTTTCCTGGCTGGCCTGAAGAGTTTTCAGATTTTCCTGCAGGAATTCCTGGTTGGCGACGAGGCGTTCCATGAGTTGATCGTGGTCCTCTATCCTGGCGTCCATGCGCGCTATGGACTGCGCGTGCCGCTCGGCCGAGGTCTCCAGGGAGGCTAATCTCTCTTCCGGTAGTTGCTGCTGCATGGGTTGGTGTCCTTGTGAGGTTGTTTTGGTGCGTCTGGACGGCCAGTATAGCACGGCCCGGGGGCGTCTTCACTTTTATCCACGAAGGGCACGAAGGGGCACTAAGGAAAAAATTTATACCCCCTGCATTTCCGGTTATTTTCGGGCATTTTCGTTGTGACCAGCTTGGGAGAGAAGGCGTTGCAGTCTCCTGACGCTGGCCGCAGCGGCTTTGCCTGGCGCAGGGGTGTGCTCAGGCGGGCCATATACATCTAGGGTATAGAGGGGTTATGCAGGTTGGCAAGGGGTGGGTGGCAGGGGTCCTTACTTCGAAGGGTATTTCAGTCAATTGCAGTGCACTGGTATGACCGCTGGCACTCAATTAAGAGATATAACTGCCTTATGGTTCCGTCTCAAAATGGCCTGGGGGTTGGTGTGACAATGGCGTACCTAGGGGGAGGTTACACTTATGGCTGTGTCTCCAAGGGTATCAATCTACTACGCAAATTGTTTTCGAATTCATTGCGCTGTATAGTCCTGGCAGCTAGTAATTTGTTGCGAGATTCCTCCAGCGTGAGAACTTCCCAATGTCCTCGCATAAGTGCAAGCTCTCCATTGTCTTTGGGGGAAATGGCTGGCACTAACCATATTATGTCCCCGTCTCCCAAGTCCTGGCTGTAGTTTTCGCTTGGTCCGCCGATGGAATCGAAGAAAGGCCGGTCAACGGCCACTGCCATCTTAGATCCCCAGCGTCGCAGGGTGGGGACTTTTACTTCCAGCTGAGGCATAAGCCGTTTGGCGCTGGAAGAACGCCAATCCGGCCGGCGCACCTCATTCGGATATGGTGGAAAAAGTGAGTTGTTCTCTAATAGAACTTCAAACTCACTGCTCATACCCCTTCCAGAGAAATAGACGGCCTGGATTTCCAGCCCATACCAATCGAGTCTGCCGTTAGCGTCTCTTGCAACGATAAGATCGATTTTCCCCGCCGGTTTGTTATCCTGCAGGCTTTCCATGAATGGGATCTCTCTTGCAACCGATATCTGTCCCTTTGGAAAACCAACAATATCGCCGAGCCAACTTAGCAACAAGTTGTCTTGTTCAAATCGGGAAGGGCACAAGGCGAGGGGAGCCGAATTGATTTGCCGGACAGTGCCACTCCCGTCATCTTCGTAAAGCCGTAACGAACACACGCCGCCACGTTTATGGCAAGGACGGCTATTCTGCTGGAACGGGCAAACCGGTATCGTCGAATTATTGCCTAGAGCGACATCGGCTAATTCCCGTCGCTCTTCCGGAGCCAGTTTCAAAAGGTTGTAGCCATACCATTCGGCTATGCCATATCTAGGCATTGCAAAAAACCGGGCGACGAGTAATTATCAACTCGGGGACTGTGTTGTGGTGCGTGTTCTTCATAAAGACTTGCACCGTATAGAATCCAAATTCTGAGATTAATTCCAATATTTCCGGCGACTTGTCGTAGGTCATCAGGAAATCTACCTGGCTCCTTGCCAGAACCGAAAACAGGTGGCGATGGTCAACAGTATTGGTGTCGTAGAGCCTGCCTCCGGCCTTTTTTCCGCCGAATGTATAGGGCGGATCTGCAAACACAACAGTGTCAGATGCTCCTTCAGCTAGTTCTCGTTCAAGGAGTTCCAGGCCGTCCGTATGTCGAAATCCTATGCGATAACTATGTCGGGAAATTTGCTCCAAGCGCGCCACTGTCGTCTCTGGATACCACCGGGAAGTTAATCCTTTCCCATTTTCTCCAGTGCGCGACAGAGATGCCCCTTTGGCCAGAATACCGCCTCTCCTGGTCCTGTTTAGCACCAGGGTCCTGAATCCCTGGTCCAGAACATTATCCGGACGAGAAGACTGGAGAGCTTCTACCCCATACCGTGTCGGCACAAAGTCTGAGACTCGGTTCTGCAGTTCCTTGTTGTGTTGCAGAGTGGCTTGCCAGAAAGCGGCTACCGACGAGTCCAATTCGGCAAGCAGGCATTCCTCTACGAGTTCCTCCATGACGGCGGTTAAGGATACTATCCCGCCTCCGGCGAAGGGTTCTATTAAAGTGGCAGGTCTCGGCTCAATTCCCTTCAGCCAAATCCGAATATGGGGAATCAACCAAGTCTTACCTCCCGGATACCGAAGGGGGCTGCGCTGCGGCACTGATGCCACATTCACTGCCGGTATTGGTGAGACGGGAATTTCGTCGGCTTCATCTGTTCTGGTAAGGGAAAATTGCATCAAGCGACTTCCACTGAATGTTTTGGCCGAAAGGCATTATATAAGGGTTATTGCCCCAAAATGCAACGGGCCTGTGTCAGCAGGCCCGTAATCGTTCCTACCAGCTTTCCGCATCTTACTTAAAATGCGGAATAACATCCTCGCTCAAACACTTCAGCGTATCCATTACCACTTCGCGGGGGACTGATGATGTCCAGTTGCATTCGAACATTATTTCGTCGGTGGTGAAGGCTTCGCGGAACATGTGGATTTTCTCGACGACCTCTTCGGGGGTGCCGAAGAGGTTGACTTCCTCGGTGGCTTCGGGGCCGGCGCTGCCGGCGTCGGTGCTGCCGATGGCTACGCGGCCGGCGTAGTAGATGCGGGCCAGGTCCATCAGGTTTTCCACGCGGCGGTCAGCCTTTGCCTGGGTGTCGGCGACCAGGGTGGGCACCCGCACCACGGTGCTGGGTTCGCCCTCATGACCGGCGTCGTACCACGCCTGCCGGTAGTCGGCGACGTCCTGGCGCAGGACGGCGGAGCCCCGCAGGTTATGGGGTGAACTCCCCGCTCCGATGGCTATGCGGTAGCCGTGCTCGCCCATGGGCACGAAGCTTTCCTGGCTGTCCACGGGCAGCAGCATGGGCAGGGGCTGCTGCACGGGCTTGGGGATGCTCATGTAGCTCTCGTAGAAGGCGGGATAGTTGAAGTACTTGCCCTCGAAACCGGAGAACCGGTCCTCCTCCCATAATTGCTTGAGCAGTTCCAGGTACTCAAAGAAGTACTCCCGCCGCTCGTCGGAGCCGCGGGTGCGGGCCCCGGCTCCGTAGATAAAGCGTCCTTCGCTGATCTGGTCCACGATGGCCACCTGCTCCGCAACCTGGAAGGGGTCTTCGGGCTGCAGGTTGTCGAAGGCGTACCGCTCGTGGGGCAGCGCCCTGGCGGACGGGGTCTCCCCGGGCAGACGCAAGGTGGGACGGTGGATGGACGTGCCAATCCGGATGTTCCTGGTGTGATTGGCGATGACGGCGGACAACATCAGGGACTGGGGGTCCATACTGCCCTGGGTGGAAAAATGGCCGCCGCCGAACCAGACGTAGTCCCAGCCGGCGTCCTCGATGTGGTCGATCTCCTTGAAGTTCTGCTTGTAGGCCTCGGGTTCGAGGAGCCGGCCTCCCTGGTATTCGGGATCCCAGGGAACCTTGCCGCCCTCGTAAACGGCGTTCCAGGTGGTAAACAGTCCGAAGTCCATAATCTCGCCTCCAAATCAGTCTCTCACTGCGGCTATAATTTATCACCGATGATAGCCCCGACAGGAAGCAGCGTCAACGGCGGATAATGATTGACGGATTTCGTAACAGTAAAGGGCAGACCGGTTATGGATGCTTCAAGTGCGGCCCCCGCGGCGGTGGCAAGGAAGCAGCTGGCACGCACCGCGTAGCCGCCATACGATATTGCTATTGACAACCCATTTGGCCGTTAAGATAATACCGCCAAGGCTCCCGGAAGGGGAACCTTGATGAGGTTTGCCAGTAGCGGGCCGGAGTACCGGCCGCCCCAATCCTGCCTGTTGCAAGGAGGAGTATGGCTGAAGATATTGCGTTGATGGCCCACCTGATGCGCCGCGCCGGTTTTGGCGCCACCCGGGAGGAACTGGAGGAGCGGGCCGAGCGGGGTTATGAAGCCACCGTCGCGGAGTTGCTGGATACGGATTCGGTAACCGGCGCCGACCGCTACGAGTTCCTGCGCTACCACCCTTCTTTCTGGAAGCCCATTACCTCGCCGGGCATGGGAGCCTCCGCCTGGCTCCACTCCATGCTAAACACCGAGCGGGTCCTGGAAGAGAAGATGGTCCTGTTCTGGCACCAGGTCTTCGCCACCGGCGGTTCCAAGCTGGACCACTGGCACGAGATGGTTACGCAGGTGGATATGTTCCGGAAGTACGGCATGGGCAACTACCGCGATTTGCTGGTGGAGTTGGCCAAGTCTCCGGCGATGATTTTCTGGCTGGACAACTGCGACAACCACGCCTACGCCGTCAACGAAAACTGGGGCCGGGAACTGCTGGAACTCTTCAGCATGGGCGTGGGCAACTATACCGAGGACGACGTGCGGGAGTGTTCCCGGGCTTTCACCGGCTGGACCATCGCCGCGTCCATCCCCCGCAACGCCCACGGCCGGTACGACTGGGAGTTCGAATACCTGCCGGAAGACCATGACGACGGGGACAAGACTTTCCTGGGTCACACGGGCAATTTCAACGGGGAAGACATCATTGATATTGTTTGCGCCCAGCCGGCCACTGCCCGGTTCATCGCCCGCCACCTTTACAACTTCTTTGTGGCGGAGGAACCGCAGGTGCCCGCCTGGTCGGTAACGCCACCCAACGATCCCGAGGCCATTGACCTGCTGGCTCGTACCTTCACCGAGTCCGGCTACGATATGCGGGAAGTCCTGCGGGTACTGTTCACCTCCGACTTCTTCAAGGAAGCCCAGTACGCCAAAATCAAGAGTCCCGCCGAGGTGCTGGTGGGCACCCTCCGCTTTGTGGGCGGGTACAAGTTCCCGGCCCCGGGCATCGGCAACCTGTCCAAGGAAGCCGGGTATATGGGCCAGGAATTGCTCAATCCTCCCAGCGTGGAGGGCTGGCACACGGGCGCCGAGTGGATAAACAGCGGCACCCTGATGAAGCGCATCAATTTCTCCGCCGACATGGTGGGAGACACCACCAGGCCCGGAATACAGGCCATCATCAACCGGCTGAGGGCGCGAGGCGACCTGGAACCTGAAGAGTTGGTGGACGCTTGCCTGGACCTGCTAGGCCCCCTCCAGGTGGAGGACGACAACCGGCGGCAACTGGTCAACCACGCCCGGGAGACCGGAACCCTGGCCTGGGCCAATGACGTGGAGGCCCGGGACCGGGTGGGCGAAATGCTGCAACTGGTTGTATCTTTGCGCGAATACCAGTATGCTTAAGCGCAACAATCCATAGTTACTTGTCGCCACCCGGCCAAAATTCAGGCGGTTGGCCCAGCAAGGAGATAGGAGATGACCAGCAACAAGAAAGACCCGGTTTTGGTTGTATTGCAGCTTTCGGGCGGGAACGACTACATGAACACAGTCATCCCGTACAACGACCCTCTGTACCGGGACAATCGTCCCGCTGTCGGTATCGCCGACGAGGACATTATTCGCATCAACGACGAGCTGGGTTTTCACCCCAGCCTGCGGGTGATGGAGGAAATGTTCAACCAGGGCAACCTGGCCGTGATTCACGGCGTGGGATATCCCGACTCCCCGCGCTCCCACTTCCGCTCCATGGACATCTGGCACACCTGTGAGCCGGACAAGCTGGGCACCGAGGGCTGGCTGGGCCTGGCAGCCCGGGAGATTGACCCCCGCAAAGAGAACGTAGTTACCACGGTCAGCATGGGCCCCAGCATGTTCCGGGCCGTGTCGGTGGCCGGCGTTCCCGTCGCCGCCGTGGACAGCCTGGACAGTTACGGTCTGCTCACCGGCATTTCCAGCGAAGAGCAGCGATTGAAGATTCTTGACCGCTTCACCCAGATGTACACTCCCACCATCGGCACGGGCGCCGTGATGGAGTACCTGGGCGAGACCGGCCTGGAGGCCATGCAGGGCGCCGACATCCTGAAGGTAGCTCCGGGCATGTACTCCTCCACCGTTGAGTACGCCGACAACCCTATTGCCCGGAAGCTCAAGGACATCGCCCGCATCCACCTGGCCGACCTGGGTACGCGGATTTTCTACTGCGACTACGGCAGCTTCGACTCCCACGCCAACCAGCCGGGCATGCACGCCGGCCTCTGGAACGATGTCTGCGCCGGAGTCAGCGACTTCTTTGCCGACCTGAAGGAACACGACGCCGACGACAACGTGATAATGATCATGTTCTCCGAGTTTGGCCGCCGGGTCCACGACAACGGTTCCGGCACCGACCACGGCGCGGCCGGCGCGGCCCTTGCCCTGGGCACGCCGGTCAAGGGCGGCTTCTACGGCGAATACCCGTCGCGCAAGGCCGAGGACCTGCAGCAGGGCGACCTGGTCCCGAACCTGGACTTCCGGGGCTTCTACAGCACGGTGCTGGAAGACTGGATGGGCCTGGACGCCAAGCCCATAGTCAAGGGCGAGTTCGAGAAGCCCAAGTTCCTCTAGGAATGACCAGCGGTTAGACAACGGGGGCCAGCGTCTTTTCAAGGACTGCTGGCCCTTTGACTTAGGGCGACTCAGGACGGCAAGTGTCAAAACGGCGGGGGCGGGCTTGAAACCCGCCCTGACGGGATAGCAGCTAGCGCTCCTGAACCGCTCATCCAGGACCTGTCGAAGAATGGAGCGCCACAAACGGGCAATCCATTCAGAGTTAGTTGGTACGGAGGCGAATTCAACGATGGTAACGCGAACAACAGCCGGCAGGACCTACGATTTCAGCCACGCCATGGGCCGTGGCGGCGTGGGAGCGGGCTTCAATTCGGGCAACGCCCTGGCCTTCAGTTCGGACAACCTGGTATATGTCCTGAGTCGCGGCGGCGAAGCCATCACCGCCGTACCCTGGCACCGCACGGCCCGGGGAGCGCGGGTAACGAAGTTCGACGTGGGCCTGCAGTCCGGCGACGAGGAGTTCATCAAGGAATTCGGCGAGACGGGTAACGGGAGGGGCCAACTCATTTGGCCCGCCGGGCTGGCTATCGACTCAAGGGACGTCATCTACGTCAGCGACGAGTGGATGAACCGCATCAACGTCTATGACACCGAGGGCAACCTGCTGCGGGAGTGGGGTACCGCCGGCACCGGCGACGGCGAGTTCGACGGCCCCTCCGGCCTGGTGATGGAACCGGACGACAATCTTTACGTGGTGGACAGCCGCAACCACCGAGTCCAGAAGTTCTCCGCCGATGGCCGGTTCATAGCCAGGTTTGGCAGCCCCGGCGACGGCGAAGGCCAGTTCAACACTCCCTGGGGCATCACCCTGGACCGGGACGGGTATCTCTACGTGGTGGACACCAACAACCACCGGGTCCAGAAGCTGACGCCCGACGGCCAGTTTGTGGCCCAGTTCGGCAGCCACGGTGAAGGCCGCGGCGAACTTAACCATCCCTCGGACGTGACGGTGGACCCCGATGGCGACGTATATGTCTGCGACTGGGGCAACGACCGGGTGCAGGCCTACGACGCTTCGGGCAAGTTCTTCACCAGTTTCACAGGCGACGCCCAGCAACTGACCAAGTGGTCGCAGATGATCGTCCAGACCAATCCGGAAGCCATGAAGCGACGGCGCGAGGTGAAGGACTTCCGCGCTGAGTGGCGCCTGCGAATGCCCCGAGCCGTGGCCTTCGACGCCCCCAACAACCGCCTGCTGATTCTGGACACCCAGCGCAGCCGCATCCAGATTTACAAGAAGCTACAAGGGTACGCGACGCCGGCGCGGAATTTGTAGCCGGAAGACTTCAGCTCATAGAGCCAGTAACGCAGAAAGACGCGGAGGTCTACTACCCAATCTCCGCGTCTTCGCTTTTGTTGGAGGAAGTCCATTTCGGCTTCAGTTCAGGGGATTCCTCCATTTCAAGCCCGGAAAACGGCCAAAATCCGCGTCGTTAGTGTGCACTTCGGCATCGTGCTCTAACGCCAGTGCAGATATGTGAGCATCAGGCACAAGGTTGGCAGTTGCCTGACTAGAGGTGCTTCCGGTGACGGCCAGAAGCCCACCGAGGAATTCCAAGTGTCGCGTTCCGGGTGTCACCGGCCTAACATGGCTGTAACTGAACCATTCGCCCAACGTGGCAATGGTCTGCGATGGAGGAATTGGACTATCCACAGCCCTGGGGTTAGCCATTATCCTTACGAAGCCAATAGCTACTACCCAGGGAACCCCGACGTCTTCCCTACCGTTCATTAACGATTCCCACCAGCGCCGGGCTCTTTCGTGTTCCGGCGCTGAGTCCTTGTAGGCATATACGAGCAGGTTTATGTCCGGGATTATCACGATCCGTTAGTCCGGAGGAACTTCTCGTCGTCCATTTCCCCAAGCAGGCTTTTAAGGTTGGCCGGGTCGAAGCCGGGAGCAAAACCACCGGGAAAGGGCTTTACTCGGAAGGCTCGTTCAGGTTCCAGCCTTTCGGGAAGGGGAAGCTCGTCAACGGTCACCAGCACCACCTTATTCTCATCCAGGTCCAGTGGTTCCAGCGGTTCCAGGGCCCCGTTGACGTACTTGGCCTTTATGGTCTGCTTCACGGTCATACTCGGGTCAACTACTAAAATTCTAAGGGAGCCTTTCTAATCATCATCGGTAGCCGCCGGCACTTCGCTCCGCATGGCAATCAGGGAATCGTAGCGGTGGGCGGCCTGGTCCGTGACGGTTTCCATGTCTTCGGCCAGCATGTAGCCGGTGTCGACGAGGGACTGGGAGGCCTGGCGCACCTGGTCCAGGTACTCCTCGCGGGAGGCGTACCGTTCTTCTATAGACGGGCGCGGGTCGCCGGTGGCTTCCCGGTCTTCGCGGATGGCCTTGAAGGGGATGGTAGAACCTATCTGCGGCATTATCTGGCCGGGGGCGCCGCTGTCGGGGTGGCGCAGGTTCCAGCCGGCGTAGGTGGCCAGAGGCACGGTCAGGTCGGGCAGGCGGATGCCGGCCACCTCGTTGCCGTCGGCGTCCACCGCGGGCACGAAGTTGGGGTACGGCTCATTGCTGGTCGGGGCCGGTTGCACCAGCCCGTTGTGAGCCTCGGGACCGAAGTCGGCGCGGTGCACGTGCTTCAGCACCTCCGGGAAGTTGACCCCGGGGATGGACCGGAAAGTGGCTTCCAGTTCCGGCGCAGGGACAGCGGTGCCGTCGTCCAGGCGGGGATGCCGGCTGGCCGGGGGCTCCACGCCGTCGATGGCCCAGCGTTCCACATTCTTCAGGGCCGCCCGCAGCAGGGGCCGGTAGTCTACCGAATTGTCCAGTTGCTGACCCCTGGGACCTTCCCGAACGTCCACGTCGAACAGGTTAAGCTGGCCGGGGCCGTGCTGGGTGCCCGAGTAATGGTAAATGCGAACGTTGTCCGATGGCGCCAGGTCGGCACTGCCGTCCGTGGTGGTGTGAATCAGGGAGGCGTGGCCGCTCCAGTATTCCGCCGAGGTATTGGTCAGCAGGACCTTGGGCGTCTTGCCGGCGGCGTCCAGGCGGGCCAGGAGACCGTCGGTGCGCCCCGAATCCGGGTCCGTCTGAAGGGTATCGTGGAAGGGGAAGCTGCGTCCTGCCGAGGGGCGGGCCGGAGTGGAAGGCTGCCCGAAGCGCTGGTTCATCTCGCCGCGGCCGCTGCCGGCGACCAGGGGAATCAGTCCCTCGAACACGGGCCGGTCTTCCTCGTCCTGGGTCAGGCCGCAGTAGAGGAAGCGACGGAGGAACCCGCCGGACTGGGAGCGGCCAAAGGTGAAGGCATGCTCAATGTCGCCGGCGCAGGGATTGCCCGCCTCAGACGAGCCATAGCGCAGGAAGGAGACCAGGTCGCGAGGCGCCAGCATGCCCATGCCCACCACGTCGGCGCCGGTGGTGGTGTAGGTTATTTCGTACACCATGCCCGGCTGGAACCCCTCCGCCAGGTACACGGAGCGGCTGTCGGGCACCACTTCCTCGCCGTCCAGGCGGGCAAAGGCCCAACGGTTGCGGGGGATTACCTCGCCAGGGCCGTCCTGGTACTCCCGCACCACCAGGATGGCGTCGGGGTCGTTGATGTCGGCGGCGGGATGGGGCTTGTGGGCTCGGTCGGCCAGGGTGTGGGTATGGACTACCCGGTGGGGCTGGAAGCCGATGGCGATCCTGCCGGAAATGGAAGAACCGTCGGTATTCAGGGCCTCAGGGACGTAGGCCTTGACCAGGCCCGGGGCATCAGGCGGAACGTCGTACTGCCAGCCGCACCATACTACCGTGTAGCCGTGGCGCATAAGGAAGCCGTTACCGGCGCCCAACCGCTGTCCGGCGCTGTTCAGGTTGGTGAGGATGGTGGGATTGCCCCGGTTGACCACGTCGAAAACGATGCGGTGGCTGCCCCGGGAAGGGTCTTCCGGCTGCAGGATGGTGAAGTCGGCGGAGCAGTGGACCCGGCCCGCAGCGTCTCGTGGGGCCAGCTTGATGTCGGTGATGACTTCGTTGGCCGGATGGTTGGGGTCGACGGCCAGGTGGACGATGCCGTCAATCTGGCGGTAAGGGCCGGTGTCGCCGAAGACGGCACCGCCGGCGAAGGACCTGATGGAGTGGACTTCCAGTCGGGTAACTGCCATGGCCAACCTCCTTAATTAAGAATTAGAAATTAGGAATTAAGAATTGGAGCATGGACGCCAGGGATGTAAAGAATCCCGCAGCGTGACCGCCAATTCTTAATTCTTAACTTTTAAGTTCTAATTCGGAACTCAGTCTTCCAGGTGGACGGTCACCGTGACGCGGGGGGTGTCGCTGACCACGGCGGTGGTGTGGCCGTCGCCGGTGGTGTCCTCGGCCAGGTTGACGTCGCCGGGGCCCAGGCGGTACTTGGTGCCGTCGCGCAGGCCGATTTCGCCCTCGCCGGACAGGGTGATGACGTACTGGCGGCGGGGAGCGACGTGCCAGTCGCTGAACCGGCCCACCTCAGCGGCGCGGAAGACCACGCCCTTGGCGTCGTGCAGGTTGGTAAAGTCGGGGCGGGACTCCCAGTCCAGTTCTTCGATGTGGGTATGGCCGTCGTCGCCGGTGTACAGTCGGATGAATTTCATTGGTTGACCTCCGTAAATTCTGTCCAGAAACAGGGTTGCGCTACTTTGATACTCATGCTGGCATTCTAGCACGTAACTTGGGGCGTTCCAAATACGGCCGAATAGTTTTGTCGACCACGGCGGAACCACATTAGAGACGCCATAAGCCTATTGAATGCTATAATCTACTCCACACACCGGACCTTCAACAAAGATGCCATATAGTCGCGGCCGAACTCTAACCAGGAGACTTCCGATGACCACGGGCCAAAATGCCGCCAAGGCTAAGGATGGGCCGGAGGTTCTAGTCCTCCCGGACATTACTGACAGCGAGAAGGCGGAGATGACCAGCTTCAAACACCTTGCCTTTACCGGCATTGTGCGGGACCTCTTCATGCACTTTGGCGAACCGGAGAAGGCAGCTTTCATGGGCGAAAGATACCTGGTGGAACGTCTGAGCCTCCCCGCTTCGGCACGCCGCATTCCCGACCTGCTCATCGCCTTCAATGCCGATGTCGCCCTCATGGAACGCCAGAACGGCTACGTAATTTCTGACCAGGGCAAGCCCCCGGACTTCATTCTGGAGGTTGGCTCGCCGAGCACCAGAAGGGAAGATGCGGGTCAAAAGCGGGATTTCTACGCAAGACTGGGCGTGCAGGAATACTGGAGGTTCGACGAAGAGGATTCGCCCAACGTGGTCAAACTGGCCGGCGACCGGTTGGTGGGTGGGAGATATGAACCGGCGCCCATAGCTGTTCTGGCAGACGGGTCGCTGGAGGGTTCCAGCGAAATCCTGGCCTTGTTCCTACGCTGGGAACAGGGCCAATTGCGCTGGTATGACCCGGAGAACCAGCGCTACATACTTACCGCAAAGGACTATGCGGAAATGGCCAGCACCGCCGAATCACGCATTGCAGAACTGGAAGCACAGCTTAGACAGAATGGTATAGAACCAGACTAGGCAATCAGCAGACTGCGGCGGAGGGAAACACCCCACTCCAAACAGACATCAGTCGCCACATGCCTGACAACCGTGTGGCGCCAGGGCGCTTACCGCGCCCTGGCCAGGTAGGTGTCGGTGGCCCTTTGCAGGCCGGCGCGGCGGTTGCCTTGCAGGAAGTCGCGCATGGCCGAGAAGCGGCCGTTGGATTCCTCGATGCCAGCCAGGCTGCCCTGGAAGCGGGGCATGACGTAGCGGGCGAACAGTTCGTAGCTGTGGAACAGGTTCTCGCGGGTGGTCCAGTCCTCGGCGCGCACCAGCAGGGCCCCGAAGCCGCCGCTGGCCTCCTGGAAGCGTTCAATGGCGGCAATGGCGTCGTCGGGGGTGCCAACGATCCACTGGCCGGCGTCCACCATGTGGTCGACGATTTCGTCCTGGGGCACGTCGGGAATGGGGTGGCCGTTGGTGCCGCCCGTGTACTCGGTTACCACGCGGCCGGCCCCGACACGGACCTGCTCAAAGGCCTCCTCCCGCGTCTCCGCCAGATGGACCGGCACCGACAGTCGCCACTCGCTACGGTGGACCTCCTTGCCGTGTTCCCGGGCCGACTCCTCGGCGATGTCCCACTGGTCCTTGAGAGTGGTCTGGCGGATCATGGAGCGGGGGACGCTGAGGGACAGGACGGCGGCCCCGTGCTTGCCGGCTACGAACACGCCAGCCGGGGACTGAACCGAGGCTACGGCCACAGGCAGGTAAGGCTTCTGGAAGGGGCGCAATTGCAGGGAGGCTTCCCGCAGCTGGAACCAGTCCGTCTCGCAGGTTACCGGTTCATTGCCCTCGAAGAGCCGGATGATGACGCCGAGGGACTCGTCCATCATTTCCCGCTGGCGTTCCGGGTCGATGCAGAACATGTAGGCGTCGGAGGCCAGGGAGCCGGGGCCCACGCCCAACATTACCCGCCCGCGGGTCAGGTGGTCCAGCAGCACCATGCGGTTGGCCACCATGTAGGGGTTGTGGTAGGGCAGGCTGACGACGCCGGTGCCCAGGCGGAGGCGGCTGGTGCGGCCGGCGGCGGTGGCGATGAAGACCTCGGGGGAGGCGATGGTCTCCCAGCCGCCGCTGTGGTGCTCGCCGATCCAGGCCTCGTCGTAGCCCAGGGCGTCCAGCCACTCCAGCAGTTCCAGGTCCCGTTCCAGGGCCAGGGTGGGGTTTTCGCCCACCCGATGGAAGGGGGCCAGAAAGATTCCGAAGCTCATGTTGTCGGTAAGGGCCGTCATTGCAATCTCCTTCCGAGCCAGGTTGGGGCGATTGTAGCATAACCAATCCACGAATTGACACGAAGGTGCACGAATATCGGGTACAATGACTGTGATGAATCATGAAAGAGTCCGAATTTATTGCAATCCAAGGCGGTTATGGAATGGTTCGTTATCCTGCGCTGATAGATGGAGATGAAGGGGCCTACGGCGTTGTCTTTCCCGACATTCCCGGGATAGCGGCCATGGGCGCCACTATTGACGAAGCCCTGGTAAACGCCGAAGAAGCCCTAAAGGACTACGTTATTGAAACCGAAAAGGACGGGGATGAATTGGCGGTTGCCAGTCCCGCCGAGGCTATAGAAACCCCTCATGGAAGCCTATTGGTTTCGGTGCCGTTGAATCCCGCGGCTAAGGCAAAGCTGAACAGTTGACGTTGACGGCATCGGCCGTCCCAGACATCCGCATTCTTCCAGGGCGACAAATGCCCAAGCGGCGGATTTTCCAAACAGCAAGGGAAGAAAGACCCATGAGGGACAGGAAACTGCAGGCGCAACTGCCTATTGAAATGGATACTCACTCCGTCGGCCCTGGCGCCAATGGGGTTGAGTCCAGGTTGCTGAAATCGCTCTTGGGCGACAATGTTATCCGGCGGGGGGACGCCATCGAACTGATGCAGAGTTTGACGGACAATGGCGTTGACCTGCTGTTGACGGATATACCCTACGCCCGGGTGAACAAGCCGTCCAACGGCCTGCGCATCATCGACAAGAAGGGAGCCAATACGGAGACCTTTGACCTGGACAGTTTCGCCAGGGAAGCCCTAAGGATAACGAAGGGCAGCGCGGTGATTTTTTGCGGCAAGGAGCAGTTCAGCCCGCTGTACCGTTACTTCGATGAACAGGGCGTTACCACCCGAATGATAGTGTGGGAGAAGACCAACCCCATGCCCATGAACGGCCGGTACGTGTTCCTGTCGGGAGTGGAGTGTGCGGTCCATTTTCGGAAGAAGGGAGCGACCTTTAACGACAACTGCCTGAACACCGTTTTCCGGTACCCCAACGGCAGCAGCCGGCGGCACCCGACGGAGAAGCCCCTGGCCATGTTCAGCAGGTTCGTTGAAATCCTGAGCAACCCCGGCGACCTGGTCTGCGACCCGTGCGTGGGGTCGGGGACTACGGCAGTGGCCTGCCATGAACTCGGCCGGCGGTATATTTGCAACGACATTGACCCGGAGTATGTGGCGACCGCCATCAACCGACTGTTGGAAGAAAGCGGAATGAACATCACCTGCTCCAAGCATTGACACCGGGAGGACGGCATGGACATTTACCAATTGGAGTACGTTCTCCACGAGCCTGAGGAGAGCCACGGCTGGATGTATCGCGCGGAAGTCCCCGCATTGCAGGGGTGCCGGGCGTGGGGCAACACGCCGGAACAAACCCTGCAGGAGTTGCAGGACGTCGCAAGAATTCTCATCGAACTGTGTAAAGAGAGGGAGGAACCCCTGCCACCGGCATTGAAACTCGACAAGAGGACCGCCGGCACTTTTACGGTAGCAGCGTGACCTACCGGGAGCTTCGCGGAAAACTGGAACGGATGGGGTGTGTTCTTTATCGCCAAGGGCGCGGTTCCCACGAGGTATGGCTCAATCCGGCCAACGGGAGGCGGACTTCCATCCCTCGGCACGGCAACCAGGACCTGCGTACCGGAACGCTTCACGAAATCCGGCGGGACCTGGGAATATCCAGGTCGGACTTTGACCAAGCATAGGCCACCCTAATCCTCCCCGCACCTATGGAGCAGGCAACCTCTACAGAATCCAGAAAATACGGCAAACAAGAAGCTTCCACAGTAGGAAGTTCGCATTACCAAATGCTTTCCGCCAAACTTGATTGCGTGGGGCGATAATGCTATTATTTGCCCAGCTATGTTTGCCTCAAACTTCTGTTGAGGAGGAGTACGGATGGCCGAAAACGACATTGCCTTGATGGCTCACCTGATGCGGCGAGCCGGATTTGGCGCGCAGTACGATGAAATTGTCGAGCGCGCCGAGAAGGGATACGAGGCGACGGTGGAGGAGTTGCTCAACCCCACCAACGAATCCCACGGCATGGAGCTGGACCTGGCCGAGCGCAGCTTCCTGGAATGGAACCACTTCATTCGTTGCGTGCCGGAATACGTCATGTGGCGGATGATTAATTCCAGGAACCAGTTGCAGGAGAAGATGGTGTTGTTCTGGCACGGCATTCTCTGCACTGCCGACAGCAAGACCCAGAGCTATGTCACCTCCCAGGTTGAGTTGGACTTGTTTCGGGAAAAGGGCATGGGCAACTTCCGGGACATGCTGCTGGAAATCTCCAAGGACCCGGCCATGATCTACTTCCTGGACAACTGCCTGAGTCACAAGGACAACATCAACGAAAACTACGGCCGTGAACTGCTGGAGCTCTTCTCCATGGGCGTGGGCATGGACGGCCAGTTCAACTATACTGAGGACGACGTAAAGGAATGCGCCCGGGCTTTCACCGGCTGGACCATCGCCAACAACATCCCCGGCCAGCCCTACGGCCGCTACCCTTCCCAGTTCGTCTTTAACCCGGCGGACCACGACGAGGGCATGAAGACCTTCCTGGGCGAGACGGGCAACTTCGACGGCGAGGATGTCATCGACATTATCGCAAGACAGCCGGCTACCGCCCGCTTTATATCCCGCCACATGTACAGCTATTTCGTCGCCGATGAGGCGGGTGTGCCCTCCTGGATGGAGACCCCGCCGCGGGATATGGACACCATCAAGATGCTGGAGGATGAATACTTCAACTCCGGCTACGACATCAAGTCCATGCTGCGCGTCCTGTTCAACTCCGACGCCTTCAAGAACGCCCGCTTCTCCCGCATCAAGGGTCCCATCGAGTCAATAGTCGGGACCATCCGGCTGGTGGGAGACTGGACCACCCCCAAGCCCGGCTTCGAGATCATATTCGACGAGATGAAGCACATGGGCCAGGAAATCCTCAATCCCCCCAGCGTGGAAGGCTGGCACACGGGCAAGGAGTGGATCGACGGCGGCACGCTGGTTCGCCGGATCAACTTCATCGCCGACTACGTGGGCGACCTGACCCAGCCGGGCACCCAGGACATGGTCCGGAAGCTCCAGGCCGAGGGCCCCACGATGTCACCCGTTGGCCTGGTGGACGGCTGCCTGCGGCTGCTGGGCTGCTACGAACTGGAGCCGGAGACCCGCCAGATGCTCATAACCCACGCGGAGAAGAGCGGCGACCTGCCCACCGGCAATCGTGAATTTGCCCACCAGGTGTCGCAGATGCTGCAGATGATTGTGGCAACCAAGGAGTATCTCTACGCCTAACCGGAACTTTCGGTTGGCAGACCCCTTTGGAGACGGAACTCAAAAAGAACCCAGCAAGGAGAAGGATATGACCTCCACCAAGAAAGATCCGGTTTTGGTGATACTTCAGATGACCGGCGCCTATGACGCGCTGAACACCTTCGTACCCTATGGCGATCCCCACTACCAGGACTATCGCAATGTCCTGCGGTTGTCGGCGGACGACGTACACGCGGTTGACGACTACGTGGGTTTCAACCCCGGCATGGGTCCCATGAAGGAACTCTACGACCAGGGCAAGGTCGCCGTAATGCAGGGCATAGGCTACCCCAACCCCATCCGGTCCCACTTCCGGTCGCTGGACATCTGGCACACCGCCGAACCCGACAAGATGGTCACCGACGGCTGGCTGGGCAAGGCCATCCGCGACCTGGACCCCAACAAGGAAAACATTTTGACCGCCGTTAACTTTGGCCGCGGCCTGCCCCGGGCCCTGGCCGCGCCCGGCGTTTCCGTTGCCTCGGTGGGCGACCTGGCCAGCTACGGCGTGCTGACCGGCATTGACGGGGAAGAAGAGCGCATGGACGCCCTGGACATCTTCGGGCGCATGTACTCGCCGATGATCGGTTCCGGTCCGGTCAACGACTACCTGTCCCAGACGGGCCTGGACGCCCTGAGGGGCGCCGACATCCTCAAGACCGCCCCCGAAACCTATTCTTCCAGCATTGAGTACGGCGGCAGCCCCTTCGCCCAGTGGCTGAAGAACATTGCCCAGGTCCACACTGCCGGATTCGGTACCCGGGTGCTGTACACCGGCGTCAACCCCGGCACCTTCGACACCCACGCCAACCAGCACATCACCCTGCCCAGGCTGTGGGGCGATGTCACCACCGCCATTGGCGACTTCTACCAGGACCTGGTGGAGCACAACGCCAACGAGGAAGTGGTAATGGTGGTCTTCACCGAGTTTGGCCGCCGGGTCAAGGAAAACGGTTCCGGCACCGACCACGGTTCCGGCGGCGTGGCCTTCATCATCGGCGACGCCGTGAAGGGCGGCCTTTACGGCGAATACCCGTCCCTGGGGCCCGACAAGCTGGACGAGGGCGACCTGCGGTGGAATAACGACTTCCGCAACACCTACGCCACCCTGCTGGAAGACTGGATGGGCCTGGACTCCCAGCCCATTCTCAACGGCAACTACGAGAAGTTCGACTTCATCAAGTAAATCTGAAGCATTAGCGACAAAGGCTGGCGGCGGAAGGCTGCCAGCCTTTATTTGTAAATGAGACAAACAGTGAGGAGAGATGGTTACTACTGAGATTGCTCCCATCACTTTCGAGTACAGCCACACCATCGGGCGGCAGGAAAACCGCAGCGGCTCGGGCTTTTTCTATCCGGTGGATATCGTGGTCAGCGGCAAGGACCAGTTGTCCGTCATCAGCCGCGGGTCCGAGACCCCGGCATTCTTCCCCTGCAAGCGGGTGACGGTCTTCAGCGTGGACGAACAGCTGCTCCAGGAGTTCGGGCAGAAGATTCCCCCGGAAGAGGCTGACGAGAACGCCCCGGCCGGCACTTTCATGTGGCCCACGGCCCTGACGGTGGACGGCCAGGGCAACACCTACGTGGCCGACGAGTGGCTGCAGCGCATTACCGTGTTCAACAAGGAAGGCGAGTGCACGGGCACGTGGGGCAGGCAGGGCAGCGGCGAGGGCGAGTTCAACAAGCCTTCGGGCCTGGCCTGCGACGCCAGCGGCGACGTTTACCTGGTGGACAGCTACAATCACCGGGTACAGGTCTATACCGGCGAGGGCCGGTTCAAGTTCCAGTGGGGCAGTGAAGGAAGCGGCGACGGCCAGTTCAGCTACCCCTGGGGCATCGAGATCGACCACGACGGCAACGTCTGGGTAGCCGACTGGCGCAACGACCGCATCCAGAAGTTCACCGCGGACGGGCAATTCCTGATGAAGTTCGGGTCCACCGGGGACGGGGACGGCCAGATGAATCGCCCCACCAAGGTGGCGGTGGACAAGGAAGGCATCATCTACGTGGCCGACTTCAAGAACGACCGCTTGCAGGTCTTCGACGCCGAGGGCAACTACATGACCAAGCTGCTGGGCGAGGCCACTCTGTCCACTTGGGGACGGGAGCGGGTGAACCTGGACCCGACCATCGTCAAGGCCCGGGAAATGGCCCACAACCTGCACGAGCGGGAGAAGCTGTTCCACGGCCCCATATCCGTTGAGGTGGACGACGAGGGCCGCATCTACGTGCTGGAGTGCCCCCGCCAGCGGCTGCAGGTGTACCACAAGCAGCATGCTATTTTCGGGGGCGGGCAGTTGTAGTCAACACATCAAACCACGCCAGGAAAGAGGCAGGCCCCGGAAGCTTCCGGGGCCTGTTGCTGTCAGGCGGAAATGCAAGTTGAGGAAATAGTGCCGAAAGGGGCACGCTGCCCAAAGAAAGGGAATCACCTCAATGGTAGGGGCGGGTTTGAAACCCGCCCCTACGGCCCATATGCGCGAGAGCGGTAGCGGCGCCAATGCCGCAAGCCATTACTGGGAGTTAGCCAGGACTTCTTCCACGGAACCGTGCATGGGGTTCTCGCCGCCGAACACGGTGCCGGAAGCGCCGCTCTCGAACTTGGCCAGGGCCAGGTCGTAAACCTTCTGGGGGTAGGGTATGTATCCGACTTCCGCTGCCAGGGCCTGCCCTTCCTTCCCCAGGAAGTACCGGACGAACTCGGCGATGTGAGGCGTGCTGGCCGCATCCTTCCGCACGTAGATGAACAGCGGGCGGGACAGGGGAGCGTAGGTGCCGTTGTTGATCGCCACGTCCGTGGGAGCGATGCAGCCGCTGCCCCCATCTATCTCCACGGCGTTCAGCTTCTCAGCATTCTCCACGTAGTAGCTGTAACCCAGGTAGCCGACTCCGTTCTTCCCCCCGGACACCCCCTGGATGATCAGGTTGTCGTCTTCGCTGGCCGTGAAGTCGCCTCGAGACGCCCCGGACTCGCCGCCGATGGTCTCAGTAAAGTAGTCGAACGTCCCCGAGTCCACCCCGGGGGCGTACATCTCCATCTTGTCCGAAGGCCAGCCCGGGCGCACCTGGTCCCATTGCGTTACCACTCCCTCAGCTTCCGGGGCCCACATGGTGTTGAGTTCCTCCACCGTCATGCACTGGGCCCAGCTGTTCTCCTTGTTGACTATGACCGTCAACCCGTCAATGGCCACCGGAATCTCGATGTAGTCGATGCCCGCGTCGGCGCAGAGCTGGACTTCGCTGGCCTTGATGGGGCGGGAGGCGTCGGAGATCTGGGTCTCGCCGTTGCAGAACTTCTTGAAGCCGCCGCCGGTACCGGAGACGCCCACGGTGACGCGGACGTTGCCGTCGGTCAGTATGCCAAACTCTTCGGCCACGGCCTCGGTGATGGGGAAGACGGTGCTGGAACCGTCAATTTCTATGTCCCCCTTGAGGCTGCTGTAGTCCACCATGGGCTTTTCCATCATCACTTCGCCCTTGTCCATTGCGGCCATGGAGCCTTTACCGGCCAGGATGTCCGCCACGGAACCGTGCATGGGGTTCTCGCCGCCGAATACGGTGCCGGAAGTGCCATTCTCGAACTTGGCCAGCGCCAGGTCGTAAACCTTCTGGGGGTAGGGTATGTAGCCGACTTCCGCTGCCAGGGCCTGACCTTCCTTCCCAAGGAAGTACCGGACGAACTCAGCGATGTGAGGCGTGCTGGCCGAATCCTTCCGCACGTAGATGAACAGCGGGCGGGACAGGGGGGCATAGGTTCCGTCGTTGATGTTGGCCTCGGTGGGGGCTACGCAGCCGCTGCCGCCGTCAATTTCGACGGCCTTGAGCTTGTCGGCATTCTCCTGGTAGTAGGCGTAGCCCAGGTAGCCAACGCCGTTCTTGCCACCGGAAACCCCCTGGATGATCAGGTTGTCGTCTTCGCTGGCGGTGAAGTCGCCGCGGGATGCGCCCGATTCGCCGCCGATGGTCTCGGTGAAGTAGTCGAAGGTGCCGGAGTCCACCCCTGGGGCGTACATTTCCATCTCGTCGGTCGGCCAGCCGGGGCGCACCTGTTCCCACTGGGTTACCACGTCCTCGGCCTCCGGCGCCCACATGGTGTGGAGTTCCTCAACGGTCATGCACTGGGTCCAGGTGTTGTCCTTGTTGACGATGACGGTCAGGCCGTCAATGGCCACGGGAATTTCGATGTACTCCAGTCCGGCTTCCTCGCAGAGCTGGACTTCGCTGGCCTTGATGGGGCGGGAGGCGTCGGAGATCTGGGTCTCGCCGTTGCAGAACTTCTTGAAGCCGCCGCCGGTGCCGGAGACGCCCACGGTGACGCGGACGTTGCCGTCGGTCAATATGCCGAACTCCTCGGCCACGGCCTCGGTGATGGGGAAGACGGTGCTGGAACCGTCAATTTCAATGTCGCCGGACAGACTGGCGTAATCGCCGGTCTCCATGACCGCGGGCATTTGGGTGCTGGGAGCGCCGGGCTGGCCGGTGGAAGCTCCGGAGTTCCCCTGGTTGCTGGGCGCCGCTGGCTGAGCGGAAGAGCCTGAGGTCTCCGGCTGGTCGGATGCGCCGCAGGCAACGAGGACCATGGATATTGCGATAGCCCCGAGAATAAAGGGAATGGTCCAACCCTTTACGCTCAAATACCGGGATTTGTTGGATGACATTTTTCCTCCTGCAAGTTTCGGGTAGCGCTGGACTGTGGTCTGTATCAGCGCAAGGTCAGCATTAGGCCGTTCGGTAAACCTCGCTTTCCGGGGCGGGACCGCGGTTAAAGTTTTCTGAAGATTCCTGGGCGCCAAGGGAAGACGTGCCCCGCCAAGCATTCGCTGAATAGGCTATGCCCGGTCTTTCAAGAGGCAATTAGATTGCAATTAAGTGGCGTTTAAGGTCGGGTTAATTGTTGGTTAAACCCGGTTCCGCACGTACCGCTGGAATGGGTCAGTTGGGGATTGCGGGCGATGGTCCTTGCGGAAATACGACAGTTTAACAGAGCGTTAAACCGCAGTTAACCGGTATATGATGCTAAGCCCAGTGCGACCCTATATAGTGTGGCCTGATTTCAAGCGCCATAGCTGCAATGACAAGGATTCACACGGACATGCGAAAAAGGGTTCTTTTTGGTTAAGAAAGTAGCGGCGGAACTGCTTGGCACCTACGGCATGGTATTTGCCGGCACAGGCGCCATCATGATCGACGCCCTCTCGGGGGGTAAGGTCACCCACCTGGGCATTGGCATCACCTTTGGCCTCATCGTGGCCGCCATGATCTTTACCTTCGGGTCAATATCGGGCGCCCACATCAACCCGGCGGTAACCCTGGCCTTCACGATAACCCGGCGGCTGCGCTGGACAGTGGCCCTGTGCTACATACCGGCCCAACTGGCCGGGGGCATACTGGCCAGCCTCACCCTTTACTACCTGCTGGGCCCGACGGCCAGCATGGGAGCCACCCTGCCGGCGGGCAGCGTGGCACAGTCGCTGGGGCTGGAAATCGTCCTCACTTTCATACTTATGGCCATAATCATGTCCCTGAGTTTGGAGCCCCGGATTGCCGGACCGGTGGCGGCTTTGGCCATTGGCGGCACGGTGGGACTGGAAGCCATATTTGCCGGGCCCATCTCCGGAGCGTCGATGAACCCCGCCCGGTCCTTCGGCCCGGCCCTGGTGGGCTGGGAATGGCACGGCCACTGGGCCTACTGGGTGGGCCCCATAATTGGCGCGGCACTGGGCGCAATAACGGTGTGCTGGCTGAAGGGAGTCAGCATTGCCAAGGAGAAAAAGGTAGAAGAAGAGGAGGCCGCAGCCACAGAGGGCGAGAGTCACACCGAAACCCTGGATAGCCGAGCGGGAGAGACCGTTGCGGAGTAGCTGCATGAGAGTTGGCCCAGGCTAAATCCCCCATGACCGGCAAGGTAAGCGGAGCGGAGACAGACCCGTAACCTTCTCGGGGGACCGGCTTCTCGCCAGCGAGTTGCTTGACCGTATCAGGGGCACTCGTCGTTGGCTTCTCCCGGGGTGCCGAAGTCACCATTGGACATTTGCGTGGAGGCCTGGCACCAGTTGCCAGCATCGTCGTTGGCCTCAGTGTCCGTCGAACCCGGGGACAGCGATGTTGACGCACCAGGGAATACCAGGCCTTCACTATATTCAACCCGGTCGACCACCCGGCCGGTGGGCTCCACCAGTTCGATAACGTCTCCGCCATTGGTCAGATTGAGTCCCTGGTACTGGTAGCCCGCCACAATTCCGCCGTTGAGCGCTTGGTCCCCGTTGCGGGCCAGGACCAGGTAGCCACCGGGCCGGATTTCAACCTCTGCCGAAATACGGTGCCCCTCCCCGCCCTCCTTCCGAAGGGTCCAACCTTTCAAGTCAACTGCCAGTGTCTCACCCGGGTTGTACACCTCGAACCACTCGCCAGCCGCGTCCCGCACGGCAGACGGGTCGGACATTATTTCGGTAATGACCAAGGAACCGGAGAAGGGTTCGGGGGTTGCGGTGGACGTAAGAACAGCGGACCCTCCTCCGTCATTGCCGGACAGGCCCAATTCCTCACGGAGACGGGCCACTTCCCTTGAAATCGTAGCTGGACTGACATTGTCCACCATCTCCACGGGGCGCGGGCAATGGGAGAGCATCGCTTCCAGGGAGGCCCACTCGGCGGGGGTGGCAGTGAGGCCCCAATGGGCCTTTACTGCTATCCAGTAATAGGCGTATTCACAATGATAGGAGGAGTCGGAAGGCTGCCACTCCTCCGGTCCCCGGGCGCCCTTTGACCGGTTGGCGTACTTTTCCACGGCGATAAGATGGTAGTCGGTGGCCATGCTGTTGGCGTAGTCCGCCCGGCGGTCGTTGTCCCACTGCCAGCCGCCGGACAGGTGGGCATTCTTCAGGGGCACCAGATGGTCGATATCCACGTCGCTGGCTTCAGTGAAACTCATCCCAGTGTAGGGCCCTTCCCAAAGTCCGGAAATGACGCGACACCGTTCTTCGTTCTTAAAAGTGGGCGGCACCACGGATTCCTCGACCAGCACCTCGGCCCGGGTGTCCTGGCAGTCCTTGTCGACGTCGTTCCAGTGCTTCCAATCCGCGCGGGAGTAGGCGGGCAGGTCGGCGGGAGTTTCCGCTATTTCCAGCCGGGGAACAAGTATGGCGGCGCCTTCGGTAACAGCGTCCGGAGTGGATGGACCGGTGGTGGAGGTTGCCAGGGGATTATCGGGAGTGGCAGGCGACACAGGAGTGGCAACACTGCCGCCGGGGGCTTGCCGGGGTATGGCGGGCAACTCTACGTCGGGCAAGTCGGGGGCGCTGGGAGCGGAGTTGCAGGCGGTTGCTGTCAACAGCAGAACGACGGTTGCCAACGCCAGCACCCCTAAATCGAGACGGCAGGCGAGAAGGCTCAGGGCCCTGGCTCGATACGTGCTGACCCATCCCATATCCCCACCTCGTCCCGTTGCAGCCAGTGCAATCTTAAATAGAAGGAACTCCAAGGCAACGTCGTCCTGGCTACCGCCAGGGTGACGTTGCCTTCTGCTTATTCCGGCTATGACTAGAAGAGCATTGACCTGCTAGGCCGGCTGGGGAGCGAAGTCGGGGGAGAGCATCAACCAGGTTTTCTGGTTGACTATCAGGCCTCGGACCGCCGGCAGGTATTTGCCCGTCCAGTCCGGGTCCCGGGCCACCTGGGCCCTGGCTTCGTCCATGTGGGCATAGTCGCGGTAAGCCCAGATGTGGACTACCTGGTTCAGCTCGCCCACATCGCTATAGTACCAACCGGCCAGCTTAACCCCGTACTTGGCGCGGATGGGAATGGAAAGTTCCTCCACAGCCTTCATGTAGTCGGGTATGGCGCCGGGCTTGAAGGTATATTGCCGGAAGTCGTAAACCATGTTCAATCCTCCATTTGTTGGCGTCTGATTATCCACGAATCCGCCGCGGCGGACAAATATCCACGAATGCCTAGCTTGCTCCATAGACCATTCGTGCCTGTTCGTGCCTATTTGTGGATGGTGCTCTACCCCACCGCTACTTCCCGTCCTTCATCCGAAGCCTGGCGAATGGCGTCCACCAGGTGGTGGAGGTTGACGGCGGCGGCGAAGTCGGGCTGGCAGTCCTGGCCAGAGCGGATGGCCTGGCCGAACTGGTAGTACATCTGGCCCACGTTGAAGGCCTCTCCCTGTGGCATGCTCTCCAGCACGTTGACGAAGCGGGCGGGCACCTGCAATGGCTGCAACTCGCCTGGACCCTGAACGCCGCACAGTTCCATTTCCCTTAGCTGGGGCGAATCGACGGAGGTTGCCGCCAGGGTACCCTTGCTGCCGTAAATTTCCATACGCAGACCGCTGCCGGCCCACGGGTTGCTGGCCACGTGGGCAGAGGCCACGCCGCCGTCCTTGAGCCGGCCACTTATAAGTATATTGTCGGGTGAGGTAACCGGGAGATATTTGTCCGTGTCCGTTTCGTACCACTCCTTCGTTTGGGTGGAAACCACGCCGGAGACATGGCTGAAGTCGCCGGCCACGAACCGCAGGGCGTCGATGCTGTGGCCGCAGGCAATGGTAAGGGTGTGGGCGCCCAGTTCGTTGTCGCGCTGCCAGGTACGGGTGGAATGGCGTTCCTGGGAACCGCCTCGGACCAGGCTCAGGTGGCAGGACAGGACGTCGCCCACGTAGCCCTGTTCCACCAGTTCCTTCATGTACTTGATAGTGGGGGCTTCCCGGGCCTGCAGGCCCACCAGGTTGCGGACGCCCTTCTCCCGGGCCAGGTCGGCCATTTCCTGGGCCTGGGCCGTGGTCTGGCCCAGTGGCCACTCGGTGTAGACGTGCTTGCCCGCATTGAGAGCGGCCATGGTTGGCTCGTAGTGAGAAGGGACTCGCAGCACCACCGCCACGGCGTCAATGTCGGGGTGAGCTATCAGGTCCTGGTAATTGTCGAATGCCATCCTGGCCCCGAAGGCTTTGGCCGACTCCTCGGCGCTTTCCATGCGGGTGGTGCAGACGGCGGTCAGTTCAAACTCGGGGCTGGCCACCACCGCAGGCAGGTGGGAACGGGGCGCCCACCCCAGGTGAATGTTGGCGCCAATGATGCCCAGGCGAATTTTGTCGGAAGACGTTGACATGGGGCTCTCCTTCTCAACCTTTTCTCCTGGTCTGCAGGCCGATTACAAGACTGCGCGCCCAGGACGGTGAGTTTTGTTGCGGCTAATTTACCACACAAGGAGACAGAAAGGGGTTCAAGAGGACGGTCCAATCAAGACGGGAATGGCCTGGCTACCAAAGGTGGTTGTCCCCAGCCGCGTCTTGCCCGTTATATAATGAAGCCAGAATCGGGCCGGACGCAGGAAAGAGAGGTTAGGAGAGATGAGCATTATCGGGGGAGCTTTTGCTTTTGCCGACGACCTGAGTATTTGCCGGCTGCTGAACGGCCTGTGGCAGGTCTCCGGCGCCCACGGGCGTATTGACCCCACCGCAGCCCTGTCCAGCATGATTGAGTACCACGATGCGGGCTTCACCACCTGGGACCTGGCCGATCATTACGGCCCCGCAGAGGACTTTATCGGAGAATTTCGCCGCCGCCTGACCAGTGAACGCGGAGCGGATGCCCTGGCCGGTGTCCAGGCCTTCACCAAGTGGGTGCCCCGTCCCGGGCCCATGACCCGGGAAGTTGTGGAGAATAACGTGGACATTTCCCTCCGCCGCATGGGGGTGGACTGCCTGGACCTGCTCCAGTTCCACTGGTGGGAGTATGGCGACGACCGCTACCTGGAGGCGCTGGGGCATCTGTCCGACCTGCGGGATGCCGGAAAAATCCGCCACGTGGCTTTGACCAATTTCGACACCGAGCGTCTGAAAGTCATTACTGAAAGCGGCATCAGGGTCGTCTCCAACCAGGTGCAGTACTCACTGGTTGACCTGCGACCCGGCAGCTTGATGGCGCCATACTGCCAGGAGCAGGGGATTCACCTGCTGACTTATGGGACTTTTTGTGGGGGATTGCTTTCCGAAAGATACCTGGGCCAGCCTGAACCCGGCGGGGCGGCCCTGGATACGGCCAGCCTCAACAAGTACAAGCAGATGATCAACGCATGGGGCGGCTGGGGACTCTTCCAGGAACTGCTCTCCTGCCTGAAGTCAATTGCCGACAAGCAGGGCGCCAGCATAGCCAACGTGGCTTCGCGCTACATCCTGGACCGACCCGCGGTGGCGGGGGTAATTGCCGGCGCCCGCCTGGGCATCAGCCACCACCGCGAGGACAACGCCCGGGTGTTTGACCTGGCCCTGGACAGCGAGGACATGGGAGCAATAGAGGCGGTGACATCCAGAGGCCGGGACCTGCTGGAGTACATCGGGGATTGCGGGGACGAGTACCGGCGGCGGTAGGGGGGATAAGAACCGGCGTCTTCAACCAAATGCCAAAAGTAACAATGGGAGAGGGCAGTTGCTAACGGGCCCTCTCTTCTTCGGGTTCGCCAAAGAGCCGAACCTTATCTTCTTCCGTAATTTCGATGCCCGATTGCTCCAGGAATTCTCTAAACCGTTTCCTTTCAGCTATTCGAGCCTGCTCCCTGCCAAGTTTCTTTCCTTCTTCCAGGCCCTGCTCGTAACGAATTCGCTTGTATCTTTCGGAAATCATCCTAATCAACTCCCAGTGGGCAAAGGATACAATAGTAACTGCCAGTGAGATTGCTATGCCTGCGCCGACACCGATGGCGGTGTCAATTCGGCTGTCACCTACATTGTAGAAGACCTCGTGCCAAATGAATAAGCCAACCAAACAATCAGTTATAATGACGGCCAGCACGAAATCAAAGGTAATACTGTCCAGGCGGGTAAGCAACGAAAATGGTTCCTTTGAGTTTCGTCTATTTTAGCAACTTTGCTGACGAAAAAATACGTAGCAATCCGATGTAGTCATAGGAGCACCATGCAGATCGGCGCTATTTTTCCCCAGACTGAAATCGGGTCGGACCCCGGGGCTATAAGGGAGTATGCCCAGGCGGCGGAAGAGCTGGGTTATTCCCACCTGTTCATCGCGGACCATGTGCTGGGGGCAAGTTCGGACCACCATGACCACGTGGCGGGCGGGTACTATACCCACCGCGCCATCATCCACGAGTCCTTTACCACCATGGGCTACCTGGCCGCCGTCACCCAGCGCATCGGGTTGACCACCGGCATACTCATCCTGCCCCAGCGGGCCACGGCCCTCGTGGCCAAGCAGGCGGCTGCGGTGGACGTGTTGAGCAACGGACGCCTGCGCCTGGGCATCGGGGTGGGCTGGAACCACGTCGAGTACGAGGCCCTCAACCGCAACTTCCGCGACCGGGGCCGCCGCAGCGAGGAGCAGATCGCGCTGATGCGGGAGCTTTGGACCAAGGAAGTGGTGGACTTCCGTGGTCGCTGGCACCGGGTGGATAACGCGGGAATCAATCCCTTGCCGGTGCAGCGGCCCATACCGGTCTGGCTGGGAGCCGGCAGCAGCGCCAGTCCCCTGCCGCCGGAACCGGTGCTCCGCCGAATTGCTACCGTGTCGGATGGCTGGTTTCCCAACTTCGACCCCCAGGAGCCTGGGCGCCAGGCAATCGCCACCCTGCGAGAATACGTCCGCGCTTCCGGCCGAGAAGAATCGGCTGTGGGAATCGAGGGCCGCATCCGCATTGACGGCAAGCAGCCCGAGGACTGGGCGGACGAGGCCCGTGCCTGGCAGGAACTGGGCGCCGCCAGCATTACGGTGGAAGCCCGACGGGGCGGACTGAATGGGGTAGAGCAGCATATTGACGCCATCGTCCGCTTCCGGGAGGCCCTGGAGGATTTGGGCGACTGGTGACATCCCACCCGGTGATTTTCCAGCCGGAATCGCGGCCGGACATTAGCTGCTTTGGAGGGGCGGGCAAAATGCTCGCCCCTTCCACTTGCCTATAGCGCATCTACTCCTCAGGTTACCACGCAGGCCGTTTATGTCCTTCTGCATGATACTTGCTAAGGTGAAGCCGAGAATGAAGAAACATTCACAGAAGAAATATAATTTTGCAACTTTTATTGCTTGACAAAATACTTAAGGTTGTATATCATATATACAGATATTAAACAGTTATCAGTATTTTCATATTAGTGGTCACTGGAGGGAAAAATGAAGGCTAGTGCAACATTACGCGCCGACCATGACGACGTTGGGCTTTTCAGCCGAGTAGCCCACGAAGTGTCGACGGCCATGGACTGGCTGACCGGTCCGGCGATGTCCGGACTGGAACGGCGGGAGCGGCTGATGGCCGAAGTCAAAAGCCTGAGGCACGATACCAGCGCGCTTCGGCCTTACTAGAGGAAACAGAGCAATAAATTAAGGAGTAACAATTATGATTGAGCAGCAAGTCAACATCACCGAATCTGGGTCCACCCCCATCCTGGAGCGCATCGCCCAGAGCATCCTGATCGGGTACGCCTGGGTGTCCGGCCCCGCCATGAGCGAGCAGCAGCGCGTGGAGAAGGAACTGGCCAGGGCCCATGTCCTGGAAATGGAACTGGAGAGCACCAGCATCGTCAGCTAACATCCTGCCGTTACCAGGTCAACCGGAACCAAACACCATCCCCGCCTCTTTGGCGGGGATTTTTTGTGGCGATCTTGAAATCCGGCGACAGCACCAAGGTTCAAACCGCCGGCAATTCCCTGGACGGCAAGGCTTCAGGTCGACTCTAACCACAAACCTGGTGAGCGCTTACGAATGAAATGATGTTACTTACCAGTATAATAAGACTTGATACTATTCATATCATCTGTTATAATACAGTCATCGTAAGAAGGGAGTTGAGAAATGCACCTACATGTTTCACTGCACAGGAGCCACAGCCACGACGGCCTCGTTGCCCGTATTTCCCGGGACCTGGGCGCCGCCCTGGACTGGCTGGCCGGCCCGGCCATGACCGAGCAGGACCGCCTCCAGCTTGATCTGGCGGACGTCCGCAACCGGGCACACGAGACCGGCTCTCTCTAGAAAAATACGGCGAAGGAAGTTATCTAGAAAGGAGGATCGCCATTGAAAAATCAGGACAACATTAACAACACTGCTACTACAACGAGCGCATTGGAACGCATCGCGCAGGGAATCGTCATCGCCCACGCCTGGGTGGCCGGCCCCGCCATGACGGAAAGGGAACGCATCCAGCGGGAACTGGTCAAGGCCGAGGCCGCAAGACGGGGGAGCGCCAGCCTGACGAGTTAGCCAGCCCGAAGCGGCTCATTCCCCGGCGAACCAGCGACCCTCGCTAACGCGGGGGAGTTTCTTTCTCAGGGCGGGCACAGGTAAGCAATAACACGGGAATGTTCGCATAGTGAATCTTTTCACAGTTGATGTTAGTGAAATTAATCACTTTGTTATTGATAGAATAATTAGACTTGACACATTATATATCAATATGTAACATTACCCTAAAGAGAAACGGCAATTGCCCGTCGACCACTAATCTTCTTCGGTCGTTCGTTGAAAAGGAGGTGACACCATGGTGACACTGAGACTGCGAAAGGAAACTGAAGACAACAACCAGGCATTGGACGAAAAGATAAGCCGGCAGGTGGCAGAAATCATGGAAGCCGCCGACCTCGAAGAGGAAGAGGGCCGGGAAATCGCGCCTGTGACGGCTACCTGGAAGTTTTCGATGCCCTTTGCGGGAGTGCGGTACTTCAGCTACGACTAGCGTACGTGGCTACTTCTCCGCCCAGCCCGTACCCCGCAAGCTCTAACCCCCCGGCAGGTCCGGGGGGTGTTCTTCTTTGCGCAGTTCCCATTCGCCGCCTCAGCGAGATTCATGCCTCCTTCTCTGACGGTCGTTTATCTCCAGGCTGGCGATGCTTCTGCCGGCAAATCATCTATAATGTACACAGCTATCCAGCCGAAAGCTTAAGCTATTCTAAAATCCCCTTCCGCCCAATTTCCCGACGAGGCTTGAAGTGACACAAGAAGCCGGCCCGGACCTGCAAATTTCGTTGCCCATCCTGGGGATGACCTGCGCTGCCTGCGTGATGCACGTGGAACATGCGCTCCAGGAGACGCCGGGCGTGCTGGCGGCCTCCGTCAACCTGGCTACCGAAAAGGCCACTGTCTCGCTGGAGCCTGGGCCTGTGCCCCTGGATGCGCTGCGACACTCCATTGCCGACGCCGGCTATGAAATCGGAGCGTCTGACGCCACCCTCAGCGTCGGGGGAATGACCTGCGCCGCCTGCGTCATGCACGTCGAGCACGCCTTAGGCGGCGTCCCGGGCGTGATGGAAACCTCGGTTAACCTGGCTACTGAAAGAGCACGGGTCAGCTACGTGCCAGGACTGACCGGCATCACCGACTTTCGGCAGGCGCTGGAGGACAGCGGCTACCGGCTGGATGGAGTGGAGGGGGATGAACGAGACTCGGCGGCCGAACTGGAACGCCTGGCGCGGACCGGGGAAATACGTTACTTCCGTAATCGCTGCGCCTTCGCGGTGACCGTGGGAATTGTGCTGCTGCTGGGATCAATGCACCTGTTGCCCTGGGCGCCTTACCTCCATGGGTTGCAAGCGGGCTCGCTGACAATCTGGCCGTGGGTACTGTGGGCGCTGGCGACGCCGGTGCAGTTCCGGGCGGGCTGGCCTTTCTATGCTTCCGGCATACCTTCATTGCGCCACGGCACGGCCAACATGCACACCCTGGTGGCCCTGGGGTCTACCGTGGCTTACGGCTACAGCGCGTTCATAACTTTAATCTCCACGCTGGCGCCCGAGTGGCTGGCGGCAAGGGGCATCGGGTCCGGCGTGTATTTCGACACGGCGGCATTGATCATCGGGTTGATTCTGCTGGGCCGGTTCCTGGAAGCGCGGGCCCGGGGCAGAACCTCCGAGGCAATACGAAAGCTCATCGGACTGCAGCCCAATACCGCCCGGGTTATGCGGGACGGCCAGGAGATTGAAGTGCCGGTTGAGGAACTGGCCCTGGGCGACGTGGTGGCGGTCCGCCCCGGGGAGCGGGTGCCCACCGACGGGGAAGTTGTTGATGGCAACTCCTCGGTGGACGAATCGATGCTTACCGGGGAGAGCATGCCGGTGGACAAGCAACCGGGAGCGGAGGTGTACGGCGCGACGCTTAACCGGACCGGCTACTTCCTCTTCCGGGTGACCAGGGTTGGCAGGGACACGACACTGGCCCAGATTATCCGGCTGGTGGAGGAGGCGCAGGGAAGCCGGGCGCCGATACAGCGCATGGCAGACAAGGTAGCCTCCGTCTTTGTGCCGGCGGTGGGCGCCGTGGCAATTGGCGCCTTCCTGTTCTGGCTGGTCCTGGGGCCGGCTCCTGCGCTGACCTACGCCGTCCTGACCCTGGTGGCCGTGCTGATAATCGCTTGTCCCTGCGCCCTGGGGCTGGCCACTCCCACCGCCATCATTGTCGGTACCGGAAAAGGCGCGGAACGGGGCATCCTGATTCGCAGCGCCCAGACCCTGGAAACTGCGCACCGCGTGGATACGGTGGTCCTGGACAAAACGGGCACCCTGACCGACGGAAGACCGGTGGTGACGGACATTGAGCCTGCCGGCGAAGGGGGATCGGAAGCCCGGCTGTTGACGCTGGCCGCCAGCGTGGAACACGGGTCGGAGCATCCGCTGGCTGCCGCCGTAGTGGAGGAGGCCTGGCGGCGCGGCATTGAGCCTGAGAGCGTAACAGAGTTCCAGGCCTTGCCCGGGCAGGGGGTCACCGGCCAGGTGGGCGGGAGCCAGGTACTGCTGGGCAGTCCGGCGTTGCTGGCAGGGCGGGGAATTGACCTGGACGGGCTATTTGGAACATTGGAAAGGTTGTCGAAGGAAGGCAAGACACCCGTCGTGGTGGCTGAAGGAGACATGGCATTGGGGGCCATAGGCCTGGCAGACACGGCCAAGGCCGATTCCCGGGAGTCTGTCGCCAGGCTGCAGGAAATGGGGCTGGACGTGGTGATGCTGACGGGGGACAACCGGCAAACGGCCCATCATATCGCCGAAGGCCTGGGGATTTCCCGGGTGGAGGCGGAGACGCTGCCCGGGGACAAGGTGGAGGTTGTCAGGCGGCTGCAGGCGGAGGGCCGGGTTGTGGCCATGGTGGGCGACGGCATTAACGATGCCCCGGCGCTGGCCCAGGCGGACGTGGGCCTGGCCATGGGCGCCGGTACCGACGTGGCCATGGAGTCGGCGGATATTACCTTGATGGGCAATGACGTCGGCAGCGTGATAACCTCCCTGCGCCTGAGCCGCCAGTCCATGCGGGCCATCAAGCAGAACCTGTTCTGGGCATTCTTCTACAACGTGATGTTGATTCCGGTGGCGGCTGGAGTACTGTACCCCGTATTCGCGGCGGCGGGCGGGGTGCCAACGGGCTTGCAGTTTTTCTTCGGTGACCAGGGGTTCCTGAACCCGGTGCTGGCAGCCCTGGCCATGGCCTTCAGCTCGGTAACGGTGGTGAGCAACTCGTTGAGGTTAAGGAAGGCGGGGGTTTAGCTCACGGCAACCCCTTTCGCTCTGCCCAGATGGTAAAGAACTCAGAGCCGGACAAGGGACAAGAAACCAAGTCTTCAAGCTCCCTGGAACTCAAGAGAAGCGGCCTTCTGAGCCACGCAATTTGTTGACCGTGCAAGTCTCCGCGCCAGGAGTGGGACATCTTGGGGCCCAGGTACATCTTTCCCATGTACTCGAAATAGAAGAACACATGATGGCCCGCGCGGCTTTCAACGGCATTGAGCTTTTCCAGCAAAGCGTGTCTGAGTGAGCGAACGTCCAAGGGACTAATTGTCCTCAACCAGCAACACGTTCAGCTTGTTTAGCGTCTCAATGTGTTCGTCCGCCAGATGATTTTCTTCCTGAATTCGGCGTAGCGAGTCACGAAAGTCCAGAAGAGAGATTAGAAGGTCTTCAATTGCCTCCTGCCTGGAAAGCCCGTGTCCGTATTCACCTATCAAAGAACTGGTAGCTACAACGAACCTCACGCCATATTCCAGCTCGATTTCCAAGTCTGCGGATAGCTTCCACGCAGAGTCGCCGATACAGGTGCCCCGGGGTATTGTGGGCGTTGCGCTAGCATCCAGCATGTATTACTCCGATTTTCACACTTGTCTCTCATTCCGGCTGGGTAACACGGCACGGCTGACTTTGCCACATTTTGCTCAGACCAAGCTAATTGGTCAACTGCAGCAATATCGTTAGCCTATGCCGCCTCCCGACGCTTGTTGAGGAAGAGGATTAGCCATAGGAGGTTTCCTACGAAGAGGGCGCCGGAGGCGAACCACAGGACGGTGCCGATGGTGGTATTTACTTGCAGGCCCATGAACAGTCCCACGTAGAAAATTACGACTGCCACCAGGGCCAGGACCACATGCAGCGCAATTCGGAGTCCCGTCTTCATTTCTACCCCTCTCATCCCCGTCTCAACTGGCCTTACTTTAGAAATTAAACGGGGTGGCGTTTCTCCCCTGTTCTGGCCTTCCCGCCACAGGTCCGCCTAAGGCGGATGCCGCCCTCATCAACGGGGAAGGGACTGCCCAAGCAGTTGTCAGGCGGCGGCGCCGCAGCAGCGCTTGTACTTTTTGCCGCTGTTGCAGGGGCATTTGGCGTTGCGTCCAATCTTGGCGCCGCCGGTGAAACTCTGCCGACCGTTGTTGCCCGATGACTGCTCGGTGGCCGCCCCTGTTGCGTTGGACTGTCGCAAGGCCGTTGGGCGGCTGGGCGGCGGCGGAGTCAATTGCGCATTAAGCAGAATGCGAAAGAATGGAGCAGTTACGCCCTGGCCTATTTCCACCAGCGGGTTGCCGCCGATGGTGTCCAGCAACTCCTCGAATGCCCGGTAGCCCTGGGTACGGTAAACGACCAGCGGGTCGCGTTGGCCATAGGCATGGAGGCCCACGCCCGTCCTGAGGTTTTCCATTTCCGTGAGGTGGTTGCGCCAGTGGTGGTCTATGGCGGACAGCAGCAGCGACCGCTGCAGGGCCCGCAACTGGTCGCCGCCCAACTCCGACTCGCGGCGGCTATAGATCTCCTCAGCATGGTCGGCCAGTATTTGCCGAATTTCATCCCCTTTGAGACGGACGACCAAGTCTTCGTCTGCCAGTTCCGGAGGCAAGGGAACGAGAATAGCCAGTTCGGAAACAAAGCCCGTTGTGTCCCAGTTTTCAGGGAGGCGGTCAGACAGGTGCCGGACGGCAATCTCGTTGAACACGTGCTTCAACATTCCGATGACGGTTTCGCGAAGGTCGCCGTCATCGAGGAACTGCTCCCTCTTATCGTAAATGACGCGTCGCTGGGTATTGAGCACGTCGTCGAAGTTCAGGAGATGCTTGCGAATGTCGAAGTGATAACCCTCCACCTTTTCCTGCGCGCTGGTTATGGACTTGGTGATGAGCTTGTTTTCGATGGGAGTCTCATCGTCCATGCCCGACCAACTCATGACGGACTTGATGCGGTCGCCGCCGAAGCGCTGCATCAGTTCGTCCTCCAGGGCCACGTAGAACTGGGAACAGCCGGGGTCGCCCTGGCGGCCCGAACGTCCCCTAAGCTGGTTGTCGATGCGGCGGGCGTCGTGGTGCTCGGTACCAAGCACGTAGAGGCCGCCCAACCCGATGACGCTATCGTGTTCCTGGCGCCAACCGGGGTCGTCGGTGTTGGCGCCGCCCAGGACGATGTCCGTGCCGCGACCGGCCATATTGGTGGACACGGTTACGGCGCCCAGGCGCCCGGCCTGGGCAACGATATCGGCCTCCCGGGCGTGGTTAACGGCGTTCAGAACCTCGTGCTTTACGCCACGCCTCTTCAGTCGCCCGCTCAGTTCGTTGGATGCTTCCACCGTCGCGGTGCCGATAAGCAGCGGCTGGCCGGTCTGGTGAACGCGGACGATTTCCTCAACCACAGCCTGGCGTTTGCCCTCCACACTCTGGAAAACAAGGTCCGGCTTATCATCCCGAATCATGGGCAGATTGGTGGGGATAATTGCCACATCAAGGCCATAAATCTTGTAGAACTCGTCGGCCTCGGTGGCGGCGGTGCCGGTCATGCCGGCCAGCTTGTCGTACATCCGGAAATAGTTCTGCAGGGTAATGGTGGCGTAGGTGAGGGTTTCCTCCTGAATCCTTACGCCTTCCTTTGCTTCAACGGCCTGGTGCAAGCCATCGGACCAGCGGCGGCCAAATTGCAGACGCCCGGTAAACTCGTCGACGATTATCACCTCGCCTTCTTGCACCACATAGTCCTTGTCCCTCTGTTTCTGGACCTTTGCAGTGAGGGCATTTTCAATGTAATGGACCTGGTGGAAGTTGTCCGGATCGTAGAGGTTATTAACCTGGGTCCACCGTTCCATCTTCTCGATTCCTTCCTGGGTCAAGGAGACGGCCTGGGTTCGCTCGTCTGTGGTGTGGTCATTCACGTCAAGGCGGTCGACCAGCCTGGCGAACTTCCGGTAGTCCTCATCCTGCCTGGGGGCCGGTCCGCTGATAATCAGCGGGGTACGGGCTTCGTCTATGAGGATGTTGTCGACCTCGTCAACAATGGCGTAATACAGACTGCTTTGCACGCGCTGGAACTGTTCCTGCGCCATATTGCTGCGGAGGTAATCGAACCCAAATTCACTGTTAGTGCCATAAAGCACGTCGGCCTGGTAGGCTTCCTGGCGGGTCACCTGGCGCAGGAACCTCATGCCGTTGGGGCCCTTTTCCACCGATGGATCGTAGATGAACGCCGAATCGTGCTGGAGGCAGGCCACGGTGAGGCCCAGGTTGTGGTAGATGGGGCCCATCCACACGGGATCGCGGCGGGCCAGGTAGTCGTTGACCGTAACCACGTGAACGCCCCGGCCGGTAAGGGCGTTGAGATACACGGGCAGGGTAGCTACCAGAGTTTTGCCCTCGCCGGTTTTCATCTCGGCGATCTGGCCCCGGTGGAGGACGATGCCGCCGATGAGCTGAACGTCGTAATGGCGCTGGCCCAGGTTGCGGCGGGCCGCCTCGCGGACGGCGGCGAAGGCCTCCGGCAGGAGGTCGTCCAGGGTCTCGCCCCGTTCGAGACGGTGGCGGAACTCCTGGGTAAGGCCGCACAGGTCAGTGTCGGAACGGGCCTGCATTTGGGCTTCCAGGGCGTTGATTTCGGGGACCAGGGTCTGGGCGAGCTTTTCCACGGCCTTTTCGCCGGGGTCGCCGATTATTTTGCGCAGGAGAGTTACCATGTAGCGCCACCACCTCCAGGGAGCGTTCCCGCGGCCGGGAGCGGGAATCGAGGGGACAAGAGACAGATTTCAGCCTGCATACGGGAGTACCACCGCATGGGACCGGCGTGGGTACCCGCCCGGCCATTGATGCCTGGGCATCTTTGCCGCTAATTGTTAAAGGAATTGTACCTGAACGGGCCGGAAGTTGCACACTTGCCGGCGGACGGATGACGGTTAGAGTTGGGCAGGGCAGACATCCGCCTCAGGCGGACCCCTACGAAGGGGTGGGGTTGGCTGACGACAAGGTTTTATGGTGGCAGGGGGTTATCCTGGGTGGCAAGAGGGGAGTGGCAGTAATTACGAATTACGAATTACGAATTAGGGGTTGGGGGTGTGATGGGGTGGGGGAAATATTGCGATGCAGAATATACAGGCTGGCTATTTATTGTGGTTATAGTTGTCATTGACAACCCTGTTGCCCCTCAATAGAATCAAAAAGGCCCGTTGAACCAACGAGGCCGTATTTTGTCATCTGTGAATAGGGGCGAGCCCGAATGACCACTCTCAAGCAACTGTACTGTCTTCAGGAAGTAGATCTGGACCTGGACGGCATAAATGGCCGGATAGCTGAGGTGGAGCGGGAGTTGGAGGGGAGGCTGTCCCTGGACAAAATGGAGGAGGCCCTGGAAGAGACCAGGTCCAGGCTGCAGCAGATTCAAAGCTCTCACCGGGACCTGCAAGTGGAAACGGAAGGCCAGCGGGAAAGGTCGTCACACCTGGAAACCCAGCTTTACAGCGGGGAAGTGGAGAATCCACGGGACCTGGAGGCTTTGCAGCTGGAGGCCAATAACGTCCGCCACAGCCTGGAACAGATGGACGTTCGATTGCTGGAACTTTCCCTGCAGGCCGAAGATGCCCGGTCGCAGATTTCGGCCCAGGAACAGCAGCTTACCGACACCCAGTCGGCATGGGAAATACGGCAGGCCGAACTGTGGGACCAACTGGAGCAACTGACTGACCGGCAGGAAGCGCTGACCAAGGACCGCAGCAGCCTGGCGGCAACCGTTGAGCCGATAGAACTGAATCGTTACGAGGGGCTGCGGCGCAGCAAGGGCGGGCTGGCCGTTTCCAAGGTAATGCGGGGCCTTTGCCAAGCCTGCCGGATGTCGTTGCCCTCGCAGCAATTGCAGCGGGTCAGGAACGGCCGCCAGACGGTGCTCTGCAACAATTGCGGAAGAATCCTGCTACCGGGGTAGGGAGCGGTCCCTTACGGTCTCCCTGCTGTTCAACAGAAAGATAGACAGAGAAGGAATTAGTCCCCCTGGCATTGGACCAGGGGGACAGTTCTTTTACGGCGGAAGCCAGAATCCAGGAAGGCAAGCAAGCTGGCGACATATTGAATGGCAAGATTTCTGGTTACCGGCTTTCGCCGGTATGACGGTTTCAGAATGGGAATCCCCTCACACGTGAACAATCACGCCGAACTGAGCTTTCTTGACCCCCTTTGGGGGGTATGCTAGATTGAGTTTGGAGAGGCTAGGCAAAACCGGGTGACCGCCGCGGCGGGGGATACTTCGCCGGGGAGGAAAGTCCGGGCTCCTCCGGACAGGGTGCTGGGTAACGCCCAGGCTCCTGCGGCGGCCTAACGGCTGCCCCAGGGGACGGAAAGTGGCACAGAAACATACCGCCGCCGGCTTTGCAATCCGGCGGTCATTCATCTGGGTGGCAGCGGAAAGGCTGGCGGTAAGGTTGAAATCGGACGGTAAGAGCGTCCGGTCGCCTGTGGTGACACAGCGACGGCTAAACCCCACCTGGAGCAAGGCCGAATAGGGGGACTATGAGGGTCCGGCTCGTCCCCGGGTTGGCTGCTTGACCCCGACGGCAACGTCGTCCGGCGCGCCTTAGCCGCACCGACCCGCCAACTCCCGCAGGGGAGGTTACGCGGGGGGCTAGATAGATGGTCACCATCCCAGCGGCCCGCGGCCGGTGGGATACAGAACCCGGCTTACAGGTTTTGCCCAGTCATCTCCCTTGTTCACTTCCCCGGAAGGCGATGGTACCGGCCGTGGGCGGTTGTCGCTTTCCGCGACCGGCCAAATTACCCGGCCCCAGAATCAGGAGACGAAATGGTACGAACCAACTTGACCAAGGCCAAGATAAATGAAGGACAGGTGGCCCTGGGCGCCAGCATAAACTTCTACGCGCCGGGCCTGGTGGAACTATACGGAGTGATGGGCTTCGACTGGGTGTGGATTGACTGCGAGCACGGCTCGTCCAACGACTCCGAGACGGAAAACATGGTGCGGGCGGCGGAGCTTTACGACCTGACGCCCATAGTGCGCGTACCCAACGCTTACCCTTCCACAATTCTGCGATTCCTGGACCGGGGAGCGCAGGGGTTAATAGTGCCGCATATTTCCACGCGGGAGGAAGCTGAAGGGGTAGCCCGGGCTTCGCACCATTATCCCGACGGCGACCGCAGCAGCGCCACGGGAGGCCGTACCAACCGGTTTGGGGCGGGATTGCCTACGCCGGAGTATTACGCCAGCGCCAACCGGGAAGTGCTGGTTATAGTGATGATTGAGACTCCGGAAGCGGTGGAGAATGTGCGGGCAATCGCCTCGGTGCCCGGGGTTGACGCCCTGCTGGTGGGCAGCAGCGACCTGACGCAGACCATGGGGATGGCCAGCCCGGCGGAACTGGACGCGGCCATCGACAGGGTTATTGAGGGTACCAAGGCCGAGGGCAAGGCCATCGGCGTGGCAGGGGCGGGAATGTCGCTCAACAACGTGCCGAGGTTCCAGCACTTTGCCGGAAGGGGAGTGCAGCTAATGTCCATCGGCGCGCAGGATATGATCCGGGCCGGTGGCGACGGGTTTTTGAAGACGATGCGGGGGTAGGCGCCCCGCAGTCTCGGTGACAAAGACAGAGGCCACGGCCGTCCGCACACTGTTTCCGCGGATGGCCGTGGCCTCTATACGTGCCAGACCGGGTTGCAAGCGCCTATTTGAAAGCCGGTATAACGTGCTTGCCGAACAGTTCTATTGACTTCATAACCTGCTGGTGGCCGATGGTTTCGGTGGCCATGAGGAACTGGACCTGGTCGACGCCGGTGGCCTCGTGCAGTTTGACGGCGTTGATGCAGCTTTGGGGGTCGCCGGCGACGATGACGCCCCGTTCGGCGAGGGTGTCGGAATCCATTTCCTCCCATATTTTCTGGGCCAGGGCGCTGCCGCCGGAAAGGTCAAACTGGGTGGCGGCGCCCTCCTCCGTGACCTCTTTCACGTCGATGTAGCGGGAGAAGTTGTGCACCAGGTGTTCGGGAATGCCGCCCCACTGTTCCAAAAGGCGGGAATAGATGTCCTTCTGGTCCTGGACGTAAGGACGGCCCGGGCCGAAGAAGGTCTTGAGGGAGTTGGCGCATAGCTCCCTGGCATCGTGGTTGTCCTCGCCGCAGTAGCCGAAAATGGAGCTGAGCCACTGGTTGTTGACGAAGCCGCCCACCGGGTCCGCTTCCTTGATGGTGGTGCGGTAGTCCTGGATGTGGGGTTCCAGCACCGCGGGAGCGCTGACGCCCAGGGCCATGACGCCGATACCCTTCCGGGCGGCAAGCTGGTAGGTGGTGGGCTGGAGGGCCGCGACCCAGATGGGCGGATGGGGCTTCTGGTAGGGCTTGGGCAGCACCTGGCGGGGCGGGACGTTCCAGAAGCGGCCGTCCCACTCGAAATAGTCGGACTCCCAGATTTTGGGGACCATGGACAGGGATTCCTCCCACATATCGCGGGAGTCCCGGGGGTCAATGCCCATGCCCGTCTGCTCGTAGGGGGCGGAACGGCCCGTGCCGAAGTCGACGCGGCCATTGGACAGGTGGTCGACCATGGCAACCCGTTCAGCCACACGCACCGGATGGTGGTAGGGCAGGATGACCACGCCGAAGCCCAGGCGGATGTTTTTGGTCAGGCGGCTCAGGGCGCCGAAGATAACCTCGGGACAGGGCGACGAGGAAAAGGTGGTCAGGAAGTGGTGCTCGACAAACCAAACATAGTCGAACCCCATCTCGTCGGCAAGGACGCATTGCTCAATGGTTTCCTCGATGACGGCGTGGTCGTCCAGGGTAGGCCGCTGCATTTCGTAGGCGAGGCCGAATTGCATGGTGTTGCTCCTTACGTATTGGTTCTTGCCCTTTCCAGTAGCAGGCGTTAACCCAACTGACTTCGGGACCGGCTCAAATATTCACACGGTGACGACATGAGGATATGAACGAATGCGTTCATCAGTTGTCAGCAAAGGACAATCGAATATCCTTGCAGTAGCTACGATTATCTGGTCCGCAGGGTCTCGGTGAAAACTGCCAGGGAGGCGAGTTGATTCTATTGCTATCTCGGGAGTTAATTCCAAAAGACTAATTCCAGGATATCGCAGAGCTGAACCAATCCATGCCGAAATTTCCAGAGGCAATTGGATCTTTTGCAACTGTACTAGCTTCGCTACTTCCCAGCAAGAAATTGCGCTTACGCCAATTTGTTCGGATTCATGACGGGAAATTATTCTTAGCTGTTGGTTCGACAACCTGGTGCGGTTGCCCATTACCCACCATACCCAGCACTGGGTATCCAGTACAATCACCGAAGACACTCCCAGTCTTCAACGGCAACGCTTCGGAAGGGTTCCAAGAAATAATACCCCTTCGAAAGTTTGCGCAAGGGATATGGGTCTTCCAAGTCAGGTTGATTTGCCATCGTCTTAATGACGACCTGTACTTTCTGACCGGGCTCTAGCGGAAGCCCATTTATGAGCACAGTACCATCTTCGCCGACAGTTCCATGGGTAGTAAATGTCGCCACATTTAGCCTCCGCCTGAATGCAGTTCCGCTGCGGTTACCCTTAAAGAATGTTTCAAGATAATTGTAAACTTCGTACCGGAGCAGGGCAAGGAAAGGACCACCTACCCGAACTGCGCCCAACCTTGACGCTATTCCCGCACCCCACCATAATCAAGCCACCTGACATTCTTTGCCCGATTCTTCGGGCGTCTGGTAACCTTTTTCCCAAATTGACCCATATTGAGCATAAACATGGAGGAGACATGGCCCGAGTCACCGGAAGTCATTTGATAGCCAAGGCCCTGAAGCTGGAGGGCGTCTATAACATATTTACCCTGGCGGGCGACCACGTGCTGCCGGTGCTGGACGTGATGGCCGACGACGATTTTCGCTTTATTGATACCCGCCACGAGCAGGCGGCGGTTCACATGGCCGACGCCTATGGACGCATCACCGGACAGCTCGGCGTTTGCATGTACACCACCCCCGGCTTCGCCAACGCCATCCCCGGCCTGACCAACGCCATGCACAGCGAAAGTCCGCTGCTGTCCATCGCGGGTTCCGCCGACCTGTCGGAACTGGGCCGGGGCGCCATGCAGGAAATTGACCAGGTAGGCATGGCGGCGGCAACCACCAAGGAATCGCTGATGATTTACGACGCCCGCCGCATTCCGGATACCATCGCCCGGGCGGTGCGGCTGGCCTTCAGCGGTCGCCGGGGGCCGGTGCACCTGACCATCCCCACCGACGTGCAGGAACAGGAACTGGACGAGGACGAGGTGGTCTTCTTCAATCCCGACGAGTACCGGGCCAGTGAAGCCATCCTGGCGCCCCAGGCCCAGGTGGAACAGGCCATCGCCCTGCTGCGGCAGGCCCAGCGTCCCTTCGTAATCGCCGGGGAGGCCGCCGGTTACACCCAGGACGGGCAGGCGCTGATGGACTTGGCCGAGACTCTTAAAGTTCCGGTGCTGACCGAGGGCCAGGCGCGGGGCCTGGTGCCCGACGACCACCCCTACGGCTTCGGCTTCTTTGAACGGGGCCTGAACCGGGCCGCCACCATGCTGCGCAACGCCGACGTGGTGGTGCTGCTGGGCCGCAAGCAGGACTACACCATCGGTTTCTGCCGGCCGCCCAACGTGGCCGCCGACGCAAAGATTATCCAGATTGACCCTTCAGCCGCCGAGATTGGCCGCAACCGGGGCGTGGCCGTGGGCATGGTGGGCGACGTAACCAGCGTGGTGCGGCAGATGACAGCGGAAGCGTCGAAGCACACCTGGCAGGACCTGCCCTGGCTGGAGGAACTGCGGGCTTCCCGCGCCGCCCAGGCCGAATGGGCCGAGGGGCTGGCCGTGTCGGAAACCCCGATGCACGCCATGTTCGTCCACAAGACCCTTGAGTCCATGCTGCGGCCCGACGACTTCCTGTCCTTTGACGGCGGCGACTACTGCCATTTCGGGCGGGCCCTGCTGCCGGCACAGATGCCGAAGAAGTGGAGCTACGTTTCCAGCCTGGGGATGCTGGGGTCCTCGCTGCCCTCTGCCCTGGCGGCCCAGGTGGCCTATCCTGATTCCCGGGTTATCAACCTGACGGGAGACGGGGCCTTTGGCTTTAACGGCATGGAGTTTGACACGGCGGTGCGGCACGGCCTGAACGTGGTGACGGTCCTGGGCAACGACTCGGCCTGGGGCATTGACCGGCAAATTCAGCTGGGCCTTTACGGACGTCCCGTAGCCACCGACCTGCTACAGACCCGCTACGACCTGGTAGTCCAGGGACTGGGCGGCCACGGCGAGTTCGTGGAGCGCCCGGAGGACCTGAAGCCGGCCCTGGAACGGGCCTTTGCCGCCAACAAGCCGGCCCTAGTAAACGTGGTAGTGGAACGGGCCATCAGCCCAAGGGCGGAAGCGGCCATTGCGCGGCGGCAGGCGGTGATGGGGCAGTAGGGGGATATGTGCGACCTATAGATGTGAAAGTCCGGCCCAAAAAGGCGGGGGAAATGGCAGAAGAGAAAATAGTCCGCGTACCGGGCGTGAAGTATGATCCGGTACCTAAGCCGTGGGAAGACGACATCATAGACGCGCCCCACGACGCGCCACGCAAGGCGGTGTGGGTGCCGATGGAGGACGCTACACGGCATTGGTTTATCAGCAGGGAACGAAGTGTTCATAACTTAGTCAATGCTGTGTTGCGGGAGTATGTAGAGTCGGAAATAGCAAACAATAAGACTCCTCCCGTGTCAGAGTAAGAACAACTTCGGCTACATCCCATTCCTTTCAGCGGAATGGTGATTTGTAGGGGACTCGTTGGTAGGTAGCAAACTTGATCCAACCGGGCTTTGGTTTTGAATGGGACGAAGACAAGGATCTGGCCAATGTTGCCAAGCATGGCATTAATTTTCAGGCCGCAACGGCTGTATTTGATGAAGCTTTTCAGCAATTCGAGGATAAGCGTAGAGATTATGGAGAAGCACGAATCAAGATAGTTGGAGTACTGGAGCACCAAATTGTGGCAGTTATTTGTACTCAACGCGGCAACTCGGTGAGGATTATTTCCGCGAGGAGAGCTAGAAGAGATGAGCGAAGAGATTATTACCGAGCATACCCGAGATAACTTGCCTCGAGGCAATGGGACCGATTGGGACAGATTTAATGCCATGACAGAAGAAGAGATTGAAGCGAACGCCCTATCAGATCCCGACAATCCTCCCCATGATAGTAATGATTTTTGGGAACGGGGGGTTGCTGTTCATGGTGCTCGAAGACTGACCCGCGTAAACATTGACCCGGACGTTCTAGCCTGGTTCCAGGGAAAGGACAAGGACTTTCGGACGGTGATAGGCGCCATCCTGCAGAATTACATGGAAACCCATGAACACACGGAACCTTCCAGCAGGGACAGGTTCGAGAAGGAGGCCTAAGGACATTGGTTACTCGCGGTCGCAATCAGTCTTCAGGCAGAGTCTGTGCTTATCAGGACTGCAACGTGCGAACCTCTGGCAATGACCATTATCTTTGCTCTCAGCATTACTTGGCAGCTCGGCAAGGGACAATTACCAAATGTTCCAAGTGTTCGAATTTCAAGCCTGTACGCTACCCATTGTGCGGAGACTGTTTCGTTGGGAACTCGAAACCTGTAGGAAGTCGACAAACCAGTCCTGCTATTAGTGAGACCAGCACCAAGTACGTAGTAGAAAGCTCCCCTGCGTGGGAAAGAGGTGATGCCAACTCCTCATATTTCTACGTTTACATTTTGCGTTTGGCCAATGGGGAGTTTTATGTTGGTCAAACGAGAGAGTTGCCGGAAAGGTTGTCCGAGCATCGCGATGGACGAGTGGCTAGTACGAAGGGTAAATCGCCCGAGCTTGTGTGGTTTACAGAATTACCCAGCAGGGAAGAAGCTACAAAACTCGAAGCAGAGCTTAAGCAAATTCGTGACCATGAAGAGCGAGCCATACGCCGGATGATTGTTAGATTTCACAGCCTGGTACGTGAGCTAGCCCGAGAATAAGAACTGTTCTTCCAGACCAAAATACGATGAATGGAGGCCCCATAATGCCTAGCTCTCCCCACGGCATAAGCTACGAGTCCTACCGCCCGGTGGTTATGGGGCGGAACGGGATGGTTTGTTCCGGGCACCCGCTGGCCTCGCAGGCCGGGATTGCCATGCTGCAGCGGGGCGGCAACTTTGCCGATGCGGCGCTGGCGACGGCGGCGGCACTGAACGTGGTGGAGCCGTTGATGTCCGGCGTTGGCGGCGACGGATTTATCATGGTTTACCGCAGGGACACCGACGTGCTGGAGGTGAGCAACGGCACGGGGGCCGCTCCCTACGCCGCCACGCGGGAGCGCTACCTGCCAGGGGGCATCCCCATGAAGGGCATTATGTCCGTATCGGTGCCCGGGCTGGTCAATAGCTGGCTGGACGTTCACGAAAAGCATGGCCTTCTGTCCCTGGCCGAGTGCTTTGCCCCGGCCATAGACCTGGCGGCCAACGGCTTCCCGGTTACCCACGTGCTGTCCAGGTCCATCGCAACCGACCCGCTGCTGTGCCAGTTCCCCACCTCCCAGGCCGTTTTCGCCCCTGATGGCGGGCGGCCACTTCGGCCCGGGGATATGTGCTACCAGAAGGACCTCGCCCGCACATTTCAGGCCATTGTTGACGGTGGGCGCGAGGCTTTCTATAAGGGTGAAATAGCCCGTGCCATCGTCAAGTTCAGCGAAGAGCAAGGGGGCCTGCTGTCGCTGCAGGACATGGCCGACTGTCGTGCCCGCTGGCAGGAAGCAATCTCCACAACCTACCACGGCCACACGGTGTACGAAGCGCCGCCCAACTCCAGCGGCCACGTCTTGCTCCAGGAACTAAACCTGGTGGAAGGGTTTGACTTGAAGGCGTTGGGCTGCAACACGGCCGCGAGCATTCACCTGATGGTGGAGGCCAAGAAGCTGGCATTCATCGACCGCGAGGCTTTCGTGGCCGACCCGGAATATATTGACGTGCCCATTGAGGGCCTGCTGTCCAAGGAATACGCCCGGGAACGGGCAAAGCTAATCGACCCGGAGCGGGCGGCCTACGACGTTAAGGCGGGGAATCCCTGGGCTTACCAGGCGGCCCAGCCCCGGGGACGGCCGGCCAAGGTGGGAGCGGGACAGGAGCAGGAGGACACCACCTGCTTCGTGGTGGTGGACGGCCAGGGCAACGCCATCTGCCAGTTGCAGAGCATCCAGAGCGCGTGGGGTTCCAGCCTGATAGCCGGCGATACGGGCATCCTGCTGAACAACCGCATGACCTACTGGCACCTGGAAGAGGACCACGTGGACCGCCTGGTACCGGGCAAGCGGGTGCGCCACACGATGAACCCGGTGATGGTCTTCCGCAACTCCAAAGTGGTGGGCAACGGAGTGGGCAGGCAACTGTCCCTGGCGCTGGGCACACCCGGGGCCGACACCCAGGTGCAGACCAACCTGCAGGTTATCAGCCACGTGCTGGACTTCGGGATGACGGTGGCGGAGGCGGTGGAGGCTCCCCGCTGGCGAAACACCCAGAATCCCACCGAGTCCTACGTGCCCCACACGTGCGCCGACGAACTGCTGGTGGAGTCGCGCTACTCGGAGGAAGTGCTGGAGGGCCTGCGGCAACGGGGGCACGCGCTCAACGTCCTGGGCGGCTGGGAGGCCACGGGCAGCGAGATGATGATACAGGTGGACGCGGAGAACGGCGCCCTGCACGGCGGGGCGGACCCGCGACGGGACGGGTACGCGGTGGGGTGGTAAACTACACCTTGTTGCCAGCTTGTAGTGGCGACCCAAGAGAGATCACTTATGCGCATACCCGGGAACAAGCGAAGCCAGGAACCTGACGATATTGGGAACCGGGCCGGCGTTTTTGCGGAGGCGGTCCGGGACGGCGATATGAACCTGGCCTGGTCGATGCTGTCCAAGGAGACGCGGGGCATGCGCATGGGGGTGTGGGCCACGCGCAACAACGTCGACATGCAGAACGCCTACCGGGCCGCCTACGACATGGACCACAATATGCGTCCATCCATGATGAAGGACTTTCGCGACACGGTGCTGCGCCTGTGGCCCCTGGAGGATTTGACCGACCTGGGGGTGGCGCCCACCAACTTCATTGACGACACCCATGCCTTTGCCTTCCTGCCCTTCGGCGTTACCGAGAATGAAAGTACCGTTACCCGCCGCCGCATGATGTCCGGTCTGGTGATTCCCATGCTGCTGGAAGAAGGGCAGTGGCAGGTGGACCTGCCGGGGTGGCGCTTCCTGGACAACTAGGTATCAGGCGGCGCATCAGTTCTCCCACCAGGCGCCGCCAGCTGCAGAGACGGAGACAGCCGGACCTTGGCCCGCACCAAGCACCAGCGTACCAACGCACAGCCTCTTCCCGCCAGGGACGAAGCTACTGAATGCGAGCTTTGCCAGCGGGCGGTGGACCGATATACCGTTCATCACCTGGTGCCCAAGGCCAAGGGGGGCCGGTTTGGCCCCACCGCGAAGCTGTGCTCCACATGCCACCGCCAACTACACGCTCTTTTTTCGGAAGCGACCCTGGCCGAAGAGTTGAACACCATTGCCCTGCTGCGGGCCAATCCCCAGGTCAACAGCTACCTCAGGTGGGTGCGCAAGCAGAAGAGCGCCGGCGGCTTCAAGGTCCGCCGGGCCAACGACCGTCGGTAGGTGACGCATGACCACCATGCCTGAGACGGCGGAAACGGTAATCATCGGCGGCGGCGTCATGGGCTGCAGCATCCTCTATAACCTGGCAGTAAGGGGGATGACCAACTCGCTGCTGCTGGAGAGGGACGTGCTGGGGGCCGGTTCCACGGGGCGCTCGTCCTCTGCCATCCGAATGCACTACTCCACCGAAGTCCACGCCCGCATGGCCTGGGAGAGTTTCAAGGTATTCCGAGACTTCAAGGAAGTCGTGGGTGGCGAGTGCGGCTTTACGCGCACCGGCCACCTGATAATGGCGGGTGAAGACGACGCCGATACCTTCCGCGCCAACGTGGCCATGCAGCAGGGCGTGGGCATTGAAACCCGGCTGGTTACCAGGGAGGAAGCGCAGGAATTGGCGCCGAGCTTCTACCTGGAGGACTGCGGAGTCATCGCCTACGAGCCCCTGTGCGGGTATGGCGACGCGTCGGCCACCTGCACTTCCTTTGCCCAGGCGGCACGGGAGCGGGGCGCACGGGTAATTCTGCGGCGCCCCGCCGTCAATGTAGAAGTTACCGGAGGCAGGGTTACGGGCGTGGTTACTGCCGACGGGCGCATTGCCACCGACCGCGCGGTTATTGCCACTGGGCCCTGGAGCCGCGGGTTTCTCCTGGAGCACGGAATTGACCTGCCGCTGGAGGCCACCCGCCACGAGGTAGTCCACCTGCGAAGGGGCCCCGAAGGGCCGGCCTACCATCCCGGCGGGGGCGACCTGATCAACCAGATCTACTTCCGGCCAGAAGGCGCCGACCTGACCCTGGTGGGCAACGGCAACATGGAGGACGTGGTCGAAAACCCGGAAATTTACGCCCAGAGGGCCAGCCCGGGGTTCATCCAGGATATATGGAGCCGCCTGGCACGTCGGATACCCTCGTTGGCGGACGCCGAATTCAGCACGGGTTACGCCGGACTCTACACGTCCACGCCCGACTCCCACCCCATCATGGACGCCGTTGAGGGCATAGACGGCCTGTACGTTTGCACGGGATTCAGCGGCCACGGGTTCAAGCTGTCGCCCATGGTGGGCGTGCTGATGGCGGAATTGATGCTGGAAGGAGGGGCCACTTCCATCGACATTTCCCCCCTTCGCATATCCCGTTTTGCCGAGGGCGATCTGAATAACACGGGCTACGGTTTCAAGGTCATGGTTTAGCCCTCTTCTTCCGGCCGCCTTTACGTTGCTTTTGGGCAAGGGCTGTATTCACCACAGAGACGCAGAGAGCGCAGAGTTTCACAGAGTGGCCCCTTACGCTCTGTGTAATCTGCACACCTGTGGTTGAGGCACTTCTCAAGTCCAATTGCCCTCCCGTACCACGTACCGCATAAACAGCGGAAGGGGGAATCGGTTATAATCTGGCTTCCATACAGGCATTAATTTGAGGCTGAACGTGAATTCCAACAACGCCAGGGTGGCCAGGGCCCTCTACCTGCTAAAGCTGGACCTGGACAACTTTGTTGCCAGGGAGTTTACCAACCACCACCAGGACCAGACTCTCGCCGTGCTGAACCAGATCCTGGGCCAGTCGCGAGACTCCCAAAAGCCATTCCACAACATGAAGACCCAGGACCTGCTGACCGTGGTCCAGTCCTCCTGGTGGAACGTATTCGACCGGGCCATGGGCGGCATCGAACCAAACCTGGTGCGCGAGTTAGCGCTGACCCACGAAGCGTGGGCCGGGCGCAATAACTTCAGCGCGGAAAGCGCCTTCCAGGCGTTGAACTCGGTCCAGCGGCTTCTGGCGGCCATGTCTTCCCCCAGCACCCTGGAACTGGACATGCTCAAGCGGGAATGCCTGGAATCGGACATAGAGGCTGAAATACCGGCAGCGGATGAGGTGCCAGTCCCAGGCGACGAGGCCGCCTCATCCTCTGATTCCACCGCAGCGGACGACGGCCCTGTGAATGTCGAACCCATCGCCGCCGAAGCCGAGGGCGAAACGATAGTTACCGGGGAGGTGGAAGCCAGCCCCACCGACGACGAACCCTACCTGGTGGACTTGATTCGCGCCTTGCTGAACGTGGGCGCACTGCGGGATGAGGATGTCCTGGTCAGAGCAATCAAGGACCGTGTCCAGGCGCGGTATGCCGACGAGTCCGTCTTCCAGGAACTCCACCCTTCGCTGGTCCATTCCCTTGCCGACCAGGGCATCCGGCGGATATATGGCTACCAGGCGGAGGCGTTGACCCAGATAATGGCTGGCAACAACGTGGTCCTGGAGGCCGGTTGGGGGGCGGACGAGACTGTGACCCTGGCCGTGACCCTGTCAGAATCCCTGCTGAGAAGCCCGGGCTGCCATGGGCTGGCGCTCTGTCCCGACGAGGAATCGGTGGGATTCCTAGCGGACCGCCTGAAGTCCCTGCTGGCAACAACCGGCATTCGGATAATTGCTGGGCACGAGGACTTTTCGGGAAGCCTGGCGGAAACGGGAGAAACGGCGCCATCCACCGTCTTGGTAGCTTCGGTGGACGCGCTCAATTCCGCCCTGGCCGGCCTGCGGCAAGAATGGCAGTACCTTCTGAAGGACGTGAAATTTATCGGTCTGCACCGCGCCCAGGAGTATCACGGGTATTTCGGGACGAATGTGGCGGTTCTGCTGCGGAGACTGGCCCACAGGCTGGCAATCCTGGGAGCCAATCCCCTGTTTTTCCTCGTAGCCCAGGGGTGCGCCAATGGTGTTGAGCTGGCCCGGAATCTAACCGGCAAGACTTTCCAGGGAGTTTCCGGCCTGGAGCGGCCCGCGCCGAGGCGTTACTGCGTAGCCGTGGGCCCCCGGGACGTGGAGACTCCAGGCCAGGTGGACCTGCCCGACCGGGTGGCCCGGGCCGCCCTGGCCTGCCTGGAAAGCGGGAAGTCGGTCCTGGTCTATTGCGCCGAGGAGAACCTGGCCCGGATTTCCTTTGCCGCGGCCTGTGAACTGGACGAGGACCTGGTCTCCGATGCCGCCGCGTTTTCGCTGACACGGCCAGGCCCGTCGGAGCAAACGGCCGGCGCGAATGGGGATGGAACCGAAGGGGAACCGTCCCGCGCCGTCTTCACGGCCGAAGCCCGGGGGCCGGCGAGTTGGCCCGCCAACTTTGACGGGGTCATTGTGGCCGGCGCCTTACCCATGCCCCGCCTCGCCCTGCAACTCATGGAATCGGCGGGCAGCGATGAGGACAGCGACAGCTTTGCCCTGTTCTTTTCGCCGACGGACTTTGAGGGGCGCCTTACAGTCCGCAACTTTGGGGCCCTGATTGCGAAAGAACCGGACCAGGTGGTGGCAGACCCGGACATATCCGCCGCTATGCGCGCCCACCTGCCGGCCCTGGTCTATGAAACGGAAGGCCGGGTCTATTCCTTTTCAGGGGAGGCGCTGGGCAGTTCCGTGTTCCAGGCCGTGCGAAGGGAGGGCGCATCCTTGGCCGGCAGCGGCGCCATTCCCGAAGCCCCGGACCTGCGTCCTACAAGCCGGGGCAGTTGGAACCTGTTGTGCGAAGACCGGCGGGTGTCGTCCCTCTCGCCCTACGGAAAGTTCCGGGAGATTTACCAGGGCAGCGTAATTCCGCTGGACGGAAAGAAATACCGGGTAGCCGCCATTGATCCCGGGGACGGAGAGGGAGCCACGCCGGTGGTGGTATTGGAAAGCTCGGAGGCGCTGGCGAACCTGCGGACGGTACCGAGTTTTTCCACTGACGTGACGGTAGAGGATGAATCGCTATGCCTGACCCCGACTCCAGGCGTCTCGCTGCACCTGGGCAGGGTGGCAGTGGAAGAAACCCTGGGCACCGTTTCGGTGATAGATGAGTCGGGCAGTCCGGACCCGGACGCAGGCTCGGCGGAGGGGGAGGAATACCAGGACCTGGTGACCGCCAGCTTTGCACCGGAAGAGGAAGCCTCGTGGAGCATGGTCTGCCAATCTTTCTGGATTGATGTGGCAGGACTGCTGGAGGAAGGGGCGCCGGGAGCGGAAGGCGACGATGAAGACGCGGTCGCTCCGGCCGTGGTTGCCCTGGAGCAGATGTACCGGTTGGGGGCCAGGTTCACCTTCCCGGTGGGCAAGTATGACCTGGCCGCTTATTCCCAGGGCACGGCCGTTTTCCTTGCAGAGGTAAGCCCGGCAGCCCAGGGTATTGTCAAGAAGGCCTTCGACCACTGGCGGGACATACTGCAATTGGGCGTCGCCCTGGCCAGGCGCTGCCCCTGGTGTCTATTGCCCGCTTCGCCATACGAGAGACCAATAGACAAGGACAGGGGCCTGGCCCTGGCGGAACGATTGCTGGAAATTACCAGGGGGGCGTGAGCGCCCGCTATCCCACTCATTCCGGTGTGAGGATAAAGCTATGACTACTTCAGCCCTCAACATTAACGCTGCACGGCTGAACCGCACGCTGGCGGAACTGGGACGCATTGGCGAAACGCCCCAGGGCATGATGCGGCTGGCCTACTCTCCCTACGATTTGCAGGGGCGGGAGTATGCCATGGGCCTGATGCGGCGGGCGGGGCTGGAAATTCTCGTGGACCCGGCCGGGAACGTCATCGCCCGCAAGCCCGGTACCGACCCCAACCTGCCGGCCATTGCGCTGGGTTCCCACACCGACACGGTACCCAACGGCGGCAAGTACGACGGCGCCCTGGGCGTCATGGGGGCCATCGAGGTGGCCCAGACCCTGGCGGAGAACTCCCACACCCTGCGCCATCCCCTGGAAATCATCATCTTCACCAACGAGGAAGGCACCCGGTTCCACCGCTGGCTGCTGGGCAGCCGGGCCATGGCCGGTCTGCTGGAGCCCGAGGACTACGGCGCCGTGGACGACGAGGGGGTCTCCATCGAGCAGCGCCTGGCCGACGTGGGCGGCGACCTGGCCCGGATTGACCAGGCCCGACGTTATCCTGGGGAACTGGCGGCCTACTTTGAGCTTCACATCGAGCAGGGCCCGACCCTGCACCGCAGCGGAACTCCCCTGGGAGCGGTAACCGGCATTACCGGCCGCTTCGTATTCAAGCTGGAAGTTCAGGGTACGGCCAACCACGCCGGTACCACACCCATGGGCGACCGGCACGACGCCCTGGCCGCCGCGTCCCACCTGGTTCTGGCCACCCAGCGCCTGGCTACCGATGCGGAAATCTGCCGGGTGGCCACAGTGGGCAACATCCAGGTCAGCCCAAACGCCGTCAACGTGGTGCCCGGGGAAGTAACCCTGGGAGTGGAGTTCCGAGACGTGGACACCAATGCCTTGTCCGCCGCCGAGACGACCCTGCGACGCAACGCAGCGGAAATCGCCGACGCCAACCGGGTGACCGTGAACATAACGCCGGTGGAGGCCGCCCGGGCCGTACCCATGCCCGCCCGGATGCAGGGCCTGGTAGCCGAGGCCGCCGACCAGGCCGGTCTGTCATTCCAGTCGCTGCCCAGCGGGGCCGGTCACGACGCCCAGGCCATGGCCGCCATAACCGAATCGGGGATGGTCTTCGTGCCCAGCGTGGAGGGCATAAGCCACTCGCCCCACGAGTTCACCCCGCCGGCCGATTGCGCCAACGGGGCCCAGGCCCTGCTGAACATGCTGCTGATGGCCGACGCAAGGCTTTAATGGCTTTCCACGAATGAACACGAATGTTCACTAATGAATAGCTGTTTGACAGCCACTCAGTCTTTCACCGTTATCCACATTAGTGAAGATTCGTGCCTATTCGTGGATAAGAGAGGTATTCATCCATGGACATTTCCGCAACCTACGTGTTTGATGCCCCGGCCGAGAAGGTCTGGAATACGCTGATGGACCCCCAGGCGCTGGCGGCCTGCGTCCCCGGCTGCCAGAGCCTTGAGCCCACCGGGGAGAACGAGTACCAGGCGGTGGTTAACGTGGGCGTGGGCCCGGTACGGGGCAATTTCACTGCGAAGGTGGCCATGACCGAGGCCAATCCGTTCCAGTCTTACCGCCTGTCCCTTAGCGGCAACAGCAACATCGGGTTCGGCAGCGGCGATTCGCTGGTGACCCTGGAGGAACAGGAGGGCGGCAAGACGGCGGTGCGGGTGGAGACGCAAGCGCAGGCCGGGGGCACGGTGGCCCGGGTGGGCCAGCGGATGATGGAAAGCGTGGCGCGGGGAATGCTGGACCGGTTTTTTTCGTGCTTGCAGGAGACGGTGGGGCGGGGGTAGGGAGCAATAGTGAAGATCCGGTTTATTGGGAAACCCCAACAAGTTACCTTGTAGCTGTACTAGCCGCGTATAAGGAGATACTCCATGCCCCAACCCTACGAACTGACCGTATCAGAAGCCGCCAACCTTATCCGCCACAAGGAACTTTCGGCGGTGGACTTGGCCCGGTCGCTGCTGGACCGCATTGAGGCGCTGGAACCTTCGTTGAAGGCTTGGGTTTATTTGGACCGGGCGGGGGTGTTGGCCGAGGCAGAGGCCAGGGACCGGGATTTGGCGGGCGGGGTTGAGCCGGGGCCGCTGCACGGCATTCCCGTGGGCGTTAAGGATATTTACTACACTGCGGGCATTCCCACGACCGCGTGCTCGCGGGTTTACGCCGACTTTGTGCCGGAGTACGATGCCGCCCCGGTGGCTTTGCTGAAGCGGGCAGGTGCGATCATGCTGGGGAAGACGGTTACCACCGAGTTCGCCTGCATGGACCCATCCCCTGCGATTAACCCGTGGAATGCCGCCCATACTCCCGGCGGTTCCAGCAGCGGGTCGGCGGTAGCAGTGGCCGCTCGCATGTGTCCCGCGGCCCTGGGTTCGCAGACGGTTGGTTCGGTCTTGCGTCCCGCCTCCTACAACGGCGTGGTGGGGTTTAAGCCCAGCTACGGCAGGGTCAGCCGCCACGGAGTCATCCCCGTAAGCTGGTCGCTGGATACCATGGGGTGGATGACGCGGACGGTGGCAGACGCCGCCCTCCTTTTGCAGGTGATGGCGGGGCCGGACGAAAACGACTGGGTGGCGTCCGCAGCGGCAGTCCCCGATTATGGGGCGGCCGTGGACAACCCGGCGGCGCCCAGAATCGGGGTCATCCGGCAGTTCTTCTTCGACCACGCCGACGATGAGACCCGGCAGCATACCGACGGCGTGGTCGAACGCCTGGCCGAGGCGGGGGCCGAGGTGGAGGAGTTGCCCCTGCCGCCCAGCATGGACACGGCCATTGAGGACCAGCAAATCATCATGGCCGTGGAGGGTTCCACCTTCCACGAACCCATGTACCGGCAGCAGGCCATGGACTACCAGCAGGGCATCCGGGGCATGATCCAGCGGGGCCTGGACACCGATGCCGTCACCTATTCGCGGGCCATGGAAAGGCGGCAGCAGTTCATCACTGACATGCGGAAACTGGCGGAACGGGTGGACATTCTGTTGACGCCATCCACGCCCACGCCGTCGCTGCCGGACCTGACCAATACGGGCAACACGATGTACCAGGGGCCATGGACGTCCTGCGGCCTGCCGTCGATAACCCTGCCCTCCGGGCTGGCGGCTTCCGGGCTGCCAATGGGTTTGCAATTGGTAGGGCGTTACATGGGGGAGGCCGGCCTGCTGGCGTCGGCACGGTGGTGCGAAGAGACGCTACAGGTACGGCTGGAGCCGCCGGTTTAGGTTACGGGACCTGTCGGCGCAACCTCCGGGAAGAGCGGAGAGCATTTTTAACAAATGCAAGAAAGTGCTTGACACCAACTTGGGTGCTGGGTATACTTACCGAACGCTCAAGGCCCGGAGGGGTTTTGAGGCAGGCACCTTAACAGTTGAATAGTAGAAGGAAGTAAGGTTTTTCAATAAAGAGAGTTTGATCCTGGCTCAGGGTGAACGCTGGCGGCGCGCTTAATGCATGCAAGTCGAGCGTGTCCGTGGCTTCGGCCACAATGGAAAAGCGGCAGACGGCTGAGTAACACGTGAGTAACTTGTCCTTTGGTGGGGTATAGCCTCGGGAAACTGGGGATAATCCCGCATAAGACCGGTAAGCCCTGGTTTATCGGTGAAAGCTTAATGCGCCAGAGGAGAGGCTCGCGTCCTATCAGGTAGTTGGTGAGGTAATGGCTCACCAAGCCGATGACGGGTAGCTGGTCTGAGAGGATGACCAGCCAGAGGGGGACTGAGACACGGCCCCCACTCCTACGGGAGGCAGCAGCAGGGAATCTTGGGCAATGGGCGAAAGCCTGACCCAGCGACGTCGCGTGGGGGATGAAGGCCCTAGGGTTGTAAACCCCTTTTCCCAGGGAAGAGAGAGGACGGTACCTGGGGAATAAGCCCCGGCTAACTACGTGCCAGCAGCCGCGGTAATACGTAGGGGGCAAGCGTTACCCGGAATCACTGGGCGTAAAGAGCGCGTAGGCGGCCAGGTAAGTCTCTTGTGAAAGCTCCCGGCTTAACTGGGAGAGGTCAAGAGATACTACCTGGCTAGAGGGCAGTAGAGGAAGGCGGAATTCCCGGTGTAGCGGTGAAATGCGTAGATATCGGGAGGAACACCAGTGGCGAAGGCGGCCTTCTGGGCTGTGCCTGACGCTGAGGCGCGAGAGCGTGGGGAGCAAACAGGATTAGATACCCTGGTAGTCCACGCCCTAAACGATGGATGCTAGGTATGGGGGGTATCGACCCCTCCCGTGCCGCAGCTAACGCGATAAGCATCCCGCCTGGGGAGTACGGCCGCAAGGCTAAAACTCAAAGGAATTGACGGGGGCCCGCACAAGCGGTGGAGCGTGTGGTTTAATTCGATGCTAAGCGAAGAACCTTACCAGGG
>DAOUJN010000049.1:0-38942 GCA_034422655.1 Dehalococcoidia bacterium | reverse complement strand
TGGACTTGTCGGGACTGCGTTCGGGCAGCCTGAACGACCAACTGGGCGAGAAATCCGCCGCTTCGCAGGGTAAGAACCTGGCGATCCCATAGCTCGGCAACACCCCTACAGGCTTTTTCCATGAGAGCAGCCTACATCCAGTCCATCGGCGGCGCCAGCGGCGACATGCTGCTCGGCGCGCTCCTGGACTTGGGCCTTCCCATTGACGCATTGCGGGAAGGCCTGTCGTCGCTGGGAATAGCCGGCTGCCAGCTTGCCACCGCGGAGGAAACCCGGTGCGAGGTGCGGGGCGCCAAGCTGTCCGTCACCCTAGGAGAAGAGAAGAAACGATTTTCACCCAGAGAATTGAACGAGGCAGTTGCCGGCAGCGCCCTTCCCGAGCAGGTGAAGACCAGCAGTATTCAGATACTTGACAACCTGTGGCGGGCCGAATGCCGGGTCCACGGTGAAGAGTCCGATGTGCTGGAACTGGAGGAACTGGGTACCGCCGATACCCTGGTGGACGTGGTCGGGTTCGTATACGGCCTGCACCACCTGGGAATCAGCGAAATCTATTCCGCCCCCCTGATTCTGGGCGCAGCTTCACCGCCCCGGTGGCCCGGCGGCTACTCCAACCCAGCACCGGCAACGCTGGAACTGGTGGCAATGGCGGGGGCCCCAGTGACGCAGGAGCTGGCGATACACCAGGGGGTGGGGGAACTTACCACGCCCACCGGCGCCGCCATCATCACCACCCTGGCTACTTTCGCGAGACCCGCCATGTCGGTGGAAGGCGTTGGAGTAGGGCTGGGGGGCAAAGACCCGGAAGCATTCCCCAACGTCGTCCGAATCTGGCTGGGGGAAACGGCGCAGAGCGCGGTTGCCGACGGAGGCATTGCCCCAAGGCAGCAGGGTATCATCCTGTTGGAGACGAACCTGGACGACGTTACCGGGGAGGTACTGGGTTACGCCCAGGAACGACTGCTTGACTTGGGGGCCTTGGATGTCTGGCATACGCCCATCCAGATGAAGAAGAACCGGCCGGGGGTTATATTGTCCGTCCTGGTGCCGCAGGACCTGGAAGAGGCTGGGGTTGAGCTAATCCTGCGGGAGACGCCCACGCTGGGGGTGCGCAGCCGACCGGTGGAAAGATATGCGGCCGAACGACAGACCGTTGAAATTGAAACGGAGATGGGTCCAGTCCGCATAAAGCTGAAGTATCTGTCCGGCAAGGTGGTTGCGGCCGCCCCGGAGTATGAAGACTGCCGGGTGCTGGCATTGGAATTCGGCAGGCCACTGCTGGACGTTTACCGCATGGCGGAAGCGCAGGCGCGGGAGCAATTCCTGATCTGACCCCCGACTTAATCAGCCAGGCTAATAGGACTGAAACAGCTTCCCCCATTCCGTCTTGAGGGCGGCGTTGATTCGGCCCTTGCCGTGGGTGTTCAGCCAGTAGCCGTTATGGTAGGCGTTGGACGCCATGTAGGCCCAGGAGGCCAGGGGACTACGCAGCAGGAAGTTTTCCAGGGGCTTCAACGGACCCCAGTAGATGAGCTTCTGGCCCTTGCTGGCGAAAGTGTTTTCCGTACCCGAGAACTGCCAGTTGACCTGGCTGATATCCTCGCCCACCACGTCAATCTGCGACAGGTCCCCGCAGCCCAGGCCGCGCTCGTGGGCCAGGCGGATGAACTTCAGGCTCATGGGGTCAAATCCCATCATGTGGGCGGCCACCGCATCTATGGCAACCTGGTCGGCGCTGGCCAGGATGCGGTCCTTCACGTGCCAGCGCATGGCGCGGGGGCCGGGACCGTCGCCGGCGAAGGTGCCGTCCATCACCGCGAAAAGGCCTGGGTGAATTTCCTGCTGGATGGCCAGCAAGTCCACCAGCGTTTCGTGGATAACGGAGTGGGTCCAGTGGCGCTTGCGGTGCAACAGGCCGCCAAAGGCGTTCTTCATCGCGCCGGTCATGGTGGTGAAGACATGGGTCTTCATGGTGGGCAACTGGATGATGTTCTTGCCCGGGAAAATCTCGGGAATCTGGATGCCTTCGGGGAAAATATCGTCCAGCACCAGCATCCCGGCCCGGGGTTTGTAGTCAATCCACACGTTTGGCGGGGTGTCCAGGTGGACGGTGGGAAGGTCGTACTTGTCCTGCACCGCCTTGTGCTTGTTGTTTTCCTCTCCCTCGTAGGAGTCGACGACGACGGTGCCGTTGTGCGCCGCTATCAAGTCCCGGTGGCCCAGCTTTTGCAGACCTTGCACCACGCCTTCCAGCTGCCAGGGGGTGGTGGAGCAGCCGGGGTACCAGTGCTGCCAGGAAATGTTGATTTTCAGCAAAGTGGACAGGTCCGGTGAAAGGACCCGCTCAACACCCGCCAGGGTCATGGCCCGGCCCACGTCTTCCAGGACGGTTTCCGGGCGGGTTGCCACCACCGCCACGACGGAGCGGCCGGCGGGTCTGCCTGTGTCTCCAGCGATGGCGGGGACAGGATGGGTACCAGGGTTTCCAACTTCTTGCATCTATTTTCTCTCCAGAGCGCAGCTAAAGGGCGCCATCCAGCACCAGGATAACGCCTGCCGTGGCAAGCCAGGTTACCACCGATATTACCATAGGCCAGTCTTTTGCTATCAATAGCTCGGGATACTCGGCATCGTCGCTGGTGTGCACCAAGTACAGGAACCGGAACAGGCCAAAGGCAACCAGGGGAATGGTGAGCAGCATGGCGTCGCTGGCCGGCAGGTTGGCAGCCTCGATGGTGTACAAGGCATAGCTGACCAGGGCCGTGGCCGCGGTAATGATCAATAGCTGGCCGACGAACGGAAGGGGATACTGTCGCAGCACCGGTCTCTGGGCCTCCGGGTTATCCACCGCCAGCCTGACCTCGGCAAAGCGTTTGCCCAGCACAATGAACAGGGCTGCCGCGCCGGTGGTGGTATACAGCCAGGGAGAAGGCACCACTCCGATGACCAGCGCCCCCACCACGGTCCTGATCACGTAGCCGCTGGCAACCAGCAGGACGTCAATCACCACCAGCCGTTTCAATCCCAGAGAATAACCGGCATTCAGGGCCAGGTAAAGAAGTCCGACCGCGGTGAGGGACGGAGCTATCAGGCTGATGACGCCAAGACCCGAGACCAGACAACAGATAAGGGTGACCAGAGCCAGGGGCGCGCTGACCTGACCGGAAGCCAGCGGACGCAATCGCTTTACCGGATGGTTGCGGTCGGCCTGGCGGTCCTGCAGGTCGTTGAAGAGGTACACGGCAGAAGACAAGGCGCAGAATGCCGCCGCCGCCAGGGTTACCCTTAGCAGCAACACAGGGACCGCTTCCAGTTCCGTGGGGTTCCAGGCCAGGTTGACGGCGAAGAGGAAGGGCAGGAATACCAGGGCGTTCTTTACCCACTGCCTGGGCCGCAGGGCCCGGAGAAGCGCCAGACCCACCGACCCGGAGATTCTCCCGTTCTCGACACCAGCGTCGTGGGGCCGGCTATCCATCGGACGCGCCCTCGCCGACAGCAGCGGCGGAACGGTTAGTCGGCTGAGCGGGGTTGGCGTTGCCGCCTGAGCGGCCCCGCAACAGGAAATGCAGCCAACCCAGGGCGGCCAATCCGACGGCCACGGCAAACCATAGAGTCGCCACCCGGACCAGCAGGGTGCCGGCAGCCGCGACATCCCGCTCCGCTCCAATCTGCTGCAGGATGGCAACCATTGCGCCCTCTGTACCCAGGAGACCGCCCGGCAGCGTGGTGGCGGCGCCAATCAGCACCGAACCGGCATAGATGGGCAGCGAAAGCAGGACGCTGACTTCCGTCCCAAGGCCATCCAGGACTACCCACAGCGCCACGCCCTCGCTGACCCAGGAAACCAGGCCCAGCGTCAAAGCAACTGTCAACGGCCAGGGACGGGACAAGGTCCTCATGCCCTGCCCGGCCTCCCGGACTTGTTCCCGCCAGCGCCGGACCAGGGGCAGACCGGCGAGCCGGTCGGTGTGGCGGGTGGAAAGAACATACAGGGCGGAAGCCACCATCGCCAGCAGGAGTACCAGGGCCAGCGAAAGGACGGGCGGAAGCAGGAACAGGCCCGCCAGGCCCATTATCGCGATTGATGCCAGGTCGGTTACCCGCTCCATCAACACCGCCGGTATGGTTGCCGGTAGGGGGACGCCAACCCGGTCGCGGAGCAGGTAGCACTTCACCAGTTCTCCCACTTTGCCGGGGGTGATGGTCATAGCCAACCCACCCAGGAATATGAGCAGGCTCAGGTTCAAGGGGACGACGATGTTGAGGGTTTTCAGGTAGAACCACCAGCGAATGAACCGGAGCAGGTAGTTGACCAGCGCCAGTCCAAAGGCCCAGACCAGGTAAAGGGGCGGAAACTGGACCAGGCGCCGCCAGACTTCCTGGAAGTCCCCGTAACCGGCCACACCGGCAAAGGCCAAACAGACAAGGAATACCACCAGCAGCAGCTTCAGGCCGCCGCTATTCATGGGAACCGCTCATCAGGTTAATCTGGGCGGCCAGGTAACCCGCGCCAAAGCCGTTGTCGATGTTGACGGTGGCAACGCCCGGGGCGCAGCTGTTCAGCATGCCCAGCAGGGCGGCCAGGCCCTCGAAGGATGCGCCGTACCCCACGCTGGTGGGCACGGCGATGACCGGAGCGGATACCAGGCCGGCGATGACGCTGGCCAGGGCGGCCTCCATGCCGGCTACCACAATGATGACCCTGGCTGACTGCAAGGCATCCAGGGAACCCAGGAGGCGGTGCAGGCCGGCAACGCCCACGTCGGTAAGCCGCTCCGGGGGGCAGCCCATGACGGTGGAGGTCAGGACGGCTTCCTCGGCGACGGGCAGGTCGGCCGTGCCGGCAGTCACCACCAGGATTCCGGCGACGGCCTCTTGAGGCGCGCTCCCCGGGACAACTATGGCGGCGGCCTTTTCGTGGTGGACGGCCTCGGGCGTGGCCGCAGCGACGGCATCGTAGGCTTTTTTGTCGGTCCTGGTTACGAGCACGGGGTTGCCCCTGCCGGCCAAAGACCGGACTATGCCGGCCACCTGTTCCGGAGACTTGCCCTTGCCGAACACAACCTCCGGGAACCCGGTCCGCAGGGGGCGGTGGTGATCAACCCTGGCAAAGTCCAGGTCCTGGTACGGGAAGTCGCGGAGGAACTCAAGCAGGTCCTCGACGCTGCGGTCGCCCCGGCGCAGATCCTCCAGTCGCTGCCGCAATTCTGAAGTTGTCATTTGGTTGCGAACCTGCCATCGGCGGTAGAGTTACCAGGGTAAGAGTCCATGCCTGAACGATGCCAGCACGTCTTGAGGACGCTGCCCTTCAATGGTATCAACAATGGCGCATGGCGGAAAATACTTCAGGCCGCCGAACCAAGCAGGGCTGGCAACACCAGTTCCTCGATGGCGACTGCCAGGCCGTCCTCCTCCACCGGAGGCGCAACATAGTCGGCCAGTTCCTGCATTTCCCTGGGGGCGGCGGCCATGACGATGCGGAGGCCGGCAACTTCCAGCATGGGCAGGTCATTAAAGCTGTCGCCGGCCGCGATAAGTTCTTGAGGTTCCAGCCCCAGCAGTTCCGCCAGTATAACCGCTGCCTGCCCTTTGTGGACGCCGGCGGCGGTAAAGTCCACGGCCCACCACCCGTTGTAATGCAGGTAAACCTTGACTACGTTCAGGTCGGGCTTCCCGCTGAATAGGGCAGCCAGGTCATCGGCCACCGGCTCAGAAATGTCCAAGGCTGAAATGCGGGTCAAGTCCCACTGCCCAATCTGTTCCAGCGATTCCGCGTCACCGTTCGGGTGGGTGGCAATGAAGCCAATGTCCCGCCGGACTAGGGTTTCGATTAATTCCCCGGCGCTGTTTTCGTTCAGGTGGGTATTCCAGAGGTATTGGCCGGACACGGGGTCCAACAGGGTCGCTCCGCCGTTGCAAATCTGCGGCGCGGTCAGGCCCAACCTGCTAGCGTAGTCCCTGGCGTCGGAGGCGCGCCGCCCGGTGGCAATTGAAACCGGGATATGCTCCGAAAGCATGTTGACTGCCTTCGCAACCCTGGGTGAAATCTGGTCGGTCACCATCAGGGTGCCGTCAAGGTCAACCAGCATGGCTGAGAATCGTGGCATTAACGAATCTCCACAAAGGTCGTCCGATCAATTGCCGCCCTCTTGGCCGGAATCATTGGCCGCGGCCCGCTGGGCTTTCTGCTGCTCTCTGAGGGTGTAGAACATGGCGCCCATGGTACCCATGCTTCCGGTGTACAGGGTGAAGACGGCCGCGCCCAGCCAGGCCAGGGTGGCCACTCGGGGATCATCGAACATCGCCGTCAGCAGCGCGGCCCCTGCCGCCAGGATGCAACCCATAAAGAGGGCAAGAAGCAGGCCGAACATCAGACCGTGCATGGCATAATGGCGGCCCGGGTTCGGGGCATATTGAATGCCCCAGTAGCCCGCTATGAAGGGGCCGGCCGGCCCCAGGACAAAGTGCGCGATGGGAATCAGGAAGCAGCCGACCATTATAGCCAACCCCACCAGCGCTCCTACGATCATTGATGCCTCGAATTTACGAATGTCGGGCCAAACGCAAAAGATTCTATCACAGGCCCGACGGCCAGACTCAACGTGATGTTCGCCTTTTCTTTCCCTGAAACGGGGTTGGTGCTATAATCCAGTTGTTGTAGAGGCCTGGAGGTTAGCGTCATGAGAATCCCGATGAAAGTGGACTATGGCGTCCGTGCCCTGGTGGAACTGGCCATGCACTATGGCGAGAGACCGGTGCAGACCTCTGAAATAGCATCAAGGCAGGGCATTCCTGAAGCCTACCTGGTGCAGTTGATGACAACCCTGACCCGCTGCGGGATTGTTCAGAGCCGCCGCGGGCCACAGGGGGGACACAGCCTGGCGGCGGACCCATCGACTATCAACCTGCACATCATCATGACCACCCTGGACGGCAACAGTTCGCCGCTGGACTGCCTGACCTACACCAGCGACTGCATTTTTGCCGATTGCTGCGCCCAGCAGGAAATATGGAAGTCGGTGGAGAATGCCATAGAACAGGTCCTCACGAACATCACCCTTGAGCACCTGGCCCAGCGGCAGAAGTACCTGTCGGGACAGAAGGTCTAGCGAGCGGAAATCAGGCAATTGGCGCCGTTGGATGCGGCCAGACTTTCCTGCGGATGACAGCCGACCCGTGGCACAGCCGCCAACTTGACAATCATAGGGGCCGGGAATAGACTTTAGCTACAATATGAGAAGCTATAAATCATATAACGAGTCAATTTGCACCTGTCCCCGCACATAGGGGGCAGAGTCGTAGCATCTTCCAACGCCTGCACCCGCCCGAACCGGGCTGCCCTGGAAAGGGGTGCGGGTTTTTTTCTTGAATCCTGGAAGGGCCGCCGCCGGAAAGACCAGGCGGAAGTCCCACGGCAAACGACTGACCGTTATAACCGTTCCCCGAATACGCGATCAATTTGTAACCTGGAAAAGGAGGACTCGATTCCGATGACTCAACAGCCTCTTGCATTGACGCCCGAACAGGTAAAGCGCTACAGCCGCCATATCATAATGGGAGACGTGGGCAGTTCGGGGCAGCGGAAACTGATGCAGTCCAAGGCCCTGATCGTGGGCGCGGGCGGCCTTGGGTCTCCTTCAGCCATATACCTGGCCCTGGCCGGGGTGGGTACGATCGGCATTGTCGATTTCGACGTGGTGGAGATTTCCAACCTGCAGCGCCAGATACTTCACCATACCGACGACATAGGCCGACCCAAGCTGCAGTCCGCCATAGACAACATCCACGCCTATAACCCCGACGTGACCGTTGTCCCCCACGAGGAGCGGCTGGAATCGGACAACGCAATAGACATCATCAGCCAATACGACCTGGTGATTAACGGCGCCGACAATTTTGCCACCCGTTACCTGGTGAACGACGCCTGCTACCTGCTGAACAAGCCGCTGGTGGACGGCAGCATCCTGATTTTCGACGGGCAGTCCACGGTGTTTCTGCCCGGGCAGGGCTGTTACCGCTGCCTCTTCCCGTCGCCGCCGCCCCCGGGGATGGTGCCCAACTGCGCCGAGGCCGGTGTGCTGGGCGCCCTGACCGGCCTGGTGGGAAGCATTCAGGCCACCGAGGCCTTGAAGTACTTCCTCGGAATAGGCGAAAGCCTCAGTTCCCGGCTGCTCCTGGTCGATGCGCTGAGCATGACCTTCCGCGAGGTCAAGCTGAAGCGCAACCCCGCTTGTCCCTTGTGCGGTGACAATCCCACGGTTACGGAGTTGATAGACTACGAGATTTTCTGCGGCGTAGCGGAGCCGGAACCGGCCGGCGTGGCCGGCAACTAACGGCCGGCCTGGCGGGGCCATCACGGGAAGTTGGAGGCAGGTAGAAGCGAAACGCATGGTTGCTCAGTTGACATACAAGGGCATTCTGGGGACCATTGGAAATACCCCAATGGTGGAGTTGCTGCGCCTCAGCCCGAAACCCGAGGTGCGCATCTTCGCCAAGCTGGAAGGGCAGAACCCAACGGGAAGCGTCAAGGACCGAATTGCGCTCAAGATGATCGAGCGAGCCGAGGCTGACGGGGAGTTGGCGTCCGGGCGCACTATCCTTGAACCCACCAGCGGAAATACCGGCATATCCCTGGCCATGGTCGGCCGCCTGAAGGGGTACAAGGTCAAGGTGGTAATGCCGGAGAACGTCAGCGAAGAGCGGAGCCAATTGCTCCATGCCTACGGCGCCGACATCGTGTTTTCCGATGGAGAGAAGGGCAGCAACGGCTCCATAGAAGTTGCCCGGGAAATGGCGGCCAGGAAACCGCACGACTACCTGATGATGTACCAGTACGGCAACGAGGGCAACCCGGACGCCCATTATGAGACCACGGCGCCGGAGATTATCGAAGCCGTTCCGGACGTTACCACTTTCGTGGCTGGCCTGGGCACGGGCGGCACCCTGATGGGCGTAGCCCGGGGGTTAAGGGAGCACAACCCGGACGTCCGCATCGTGGCAGTGGCGCCGGAGCCGGACGACTTCATATCGGGACTGAGGCGGCTGGAAGACGGTTACATCCCGCCCATTCTGGACATAAACATGCTGGACTCCCGCCTGCTGGTGGGAAGCCTGCCCGCCTTCCGCACTACCAGGGACCTGCTGCACGAGGAAGGAATTTTCGCGGGCATTTCGTCGGGTTCGGTGGTTTACGGGGCCATGCGCCAGGCAGAACGCATGGAAAGCGGCAATATAGTCTGCCTGCTGGCCGACGGGGGCTGGAAATACCTTAGCACCAGCCTTTGGACCAGGGACTACGAAGAGCTGGAGAAGGACGTTCAGGGCAAGATTTGGTGGTAGCCGGGTTTTTCCGGGGTTGGGTCTTACGGGACCCGTTGGATTAGAGCCAGAGCAGATTAGTTCACTGCGTAAGACAATTGAGGCAGGTGCGCAGGGCAACCGGCACCTGCCCTTTTATTATTGCCCCTTATGTCAGGAATCCAGAATGCAAGGTGGACGCGGTCGAGGAATTTCTATGGTTGCCGTCCAGGGGCCACGCTGCCGCTATTGTTGAAAGGGAATTGGGGCAATGTTATACTGGCGTAGTGCTTGTTGCGGAAAGCGGGGTTGACCCGCTTTCTTGCTGGTTAGCACATTGTTTATTTGGCCCTTTACTTTGAATAATGCTTGGGAGGGTGGCAGTGAAAAGCGATTTTTTGATTGCGTTGACTCAGTTGGCCGCCGAACGACATTTGCCCAAGGAGCAGGTGCTGCAGGCTATTGAAGTGGCCCTGGCATCAGCTTTCAAGAAAGACAATCCGGTTGCGGGCCAGAACATTACGGTCACGTTGAACCCCAACACCGGCGATGTAAGCGTGTTTGCCCTCAAGACCGTTGTGGAAGAGGTGGAGGACCCCACCCGGGAAATTTCACTGCGGGAAGCGCTGGACATCAGGCGGGACGTGGAGATTGGCGACGAAGTGGCCGCAGCGGAACCCCTGCCGCATAACGCCAGCCGCATAGCCGCCCAGACCGCCAAGCAGGTCGTTTTGCAGCGACTGCGGGAAGCGGAGCGGGAACTGCTTTACGAGGAGTTCCTCCAGCACCGGCAGGACATTATCACCGGCGTCGTGGAACAGATGGAGTCCAACCGCACCATCACGCTGGACATGGGCCGCGCCCAGGCCGTCATGCCCTATGACGAGCAGGTACCCACGGAACGGTACAAGAAAGGACAGCGCATAAAGGTCTATGTCCTGGACGTTCGCAGCGGCTCCAAGGGGCCTGAAATCCTGGTCTCCCGCAGCGACCGCAACATGCTGAAGCGGCTGTTCGAAATTGAGGTGCCGGAGGTTTACAACGGCACGGTGGAAATCAAGGCTATTTCCAGGGACGCCGGGTTCCGGAGCAAGGTGGCGGTATACTCGACCCAGGAAGGGGTGGACCCGGTTGGCGCATGTATTGGCCTGCGGGGCAACCGAATCCAGAGCATTGTGAATGAGCTACAAGGCGAGAAAATTGACGTTGTGCCGTGGGACAACGATCCCAAGGCTTTCATTGCGCGGGCCATCAGTCCCTCCGAAGTTTCCCACGTGGAACTGAACCCAGTGGAACAGACCGCCATAGTGGTGGTACCCGACCGGCAACTGTCCCTGGCCATAGGCAAGGAAGGCCAGAACGCCAGGCTGGCCGCCAGGCTGGTTGGCTGGCGCCTGGACATCAAGGGCCTGGCCGAGTGGGAGGAAATCAAGGAGACCCGCCAGCGGGAAATCGAAGAACAGCGTCGTCTTGCCGCCCAGGAAGCCGCCGCGGCCGCAAGGGAAGCGGCTGCAGTCGAGGCGCAGGAAGCCGTAGCAGAGGCCGAAGCCATCGTGGCCGAAGCCGAACAGGTGGAAGAAGTTGGGCAGCCTGTCGCAGTGGTTGAAGAGGTAGTCTCGACGGATGGCATGGAAGAAGCCGCCGTTGCCGAAGTTAGCGCAATCGACGAAGATGCGCTGCTGGAAGCCTTGATTCGAGAAGACGAAGTGTCGGAAGAGGAAGAAGCGCTGCCGGCGGAAACCATCAGCGTGGACGACCTGGCCACCTTCACCCTTGACGATGTCATGGAAGAAGACGACGACGAGGAAGAGGGAGAAGACCTCTTCCCTGAATTGCCCGAAGTGCCTATTTTGACTCCCGACGCCGGGAAGATTCGCTTCGCCGAAGACCTCATGGGAGAAACCCGGGGACCAGGTCGCGGCCGCCGCGGTCGGCGCAATACCGGCGGAGCATCCAATCGGGGCCCGCGAAGGGGTGGCGGCAGATAACCAAGGCCTCTTTTCGGCGTCCGGCCTTCAGGTGAAGGGAAGGAGGCAATGCTTGGCCAAGCCCCGGCACATTCCGGAACGCAGGTGCGTTGCCTGTGGGCAACGGGCGCCCAAACGTGCTCTAATCCGCATCGTTCGCTCTCCTCAAGGGACGGTCCATATCGACTCGACCGGCAAGTCTTCGGGCCGGGGAGCATACCTGTGCGGTTCCATGGATTGCTGGGACAAGGGAGTCCGCAGAGGCGGCCTGGAAAGGAACTTGCAGGTTACCATTGCCCCTCGGGACCGGGAGGTACTGCTGGATTACTTTCGGGAAAGGGTAGCTCAGGCCAGCCCAGTGGAGGGATAAGATGACAACAGAAGGACAAACGAGAAGCGGCCGCAGGGGCCCTTCCCGCACTTTGGTTCTCCCCCAGACCCTCACGGTCAAACACCTTTCCGAATTGATTGACCAGAGCGCCGTGGATGTAATCAAGCAGTTGATGCGCAACGGCATCATGGTCTCAATGAACCAGTTGATAGACCACGAAGTCGCTTCCCTGGTTACCGCCGCCTACGGTATCCGCACCCGGGTGGCCGAACAGGTGGCCGAGGGCGGCGCGCTGGACAGCACCAGTATGGTCGGGACGGCAACCGCGGAGGACACCGCCAATTTGAGCGAACGCCCCCCGGTTGTGACCATCCTGGGCCACGTTGACCACGGCAAGACCAGCCTGCTGGACTCCATCCGAAACGCCCACGTGGCAGACCGGGAAATTGGCGGGATTACCCAGCACATCGGCGCCTACCAGGTAGAACACGAGGGCAAGAAAATTACCTTCCTGGACACGCCGGGGCACGAAGCATTTACCTCAATCCGGTCCAGGGGGGCCCGGGTTACCGACATTGCCATCCTGGTGGTGGCTGCGGACGACGGCATTATGCCCCAGACGGAAGAGGCGATTGACCACGCCCGTGCCGCGGAAGTACCCATCGTGGTGGCCATCAACAAGATGGACCTGCCGGGGGCGGATCCGGAAAGGGTAAAGCGCCAGTTGAGCCAGCACAACCTGCTGGTTGAAGACTGGGGCGGGGACATCATCTCAGTGCCGGTCTCGGCCCGCACCGGTGACGGCATAGATGACCTGCTTGAAAATATTCTAATCCTGTCAGAGATCTCGGAACTCAAGGCCAATCCTCACCGCCCGGCCAGCGGGGTAATCATCGAGGCCAAGCTGGACCGCAAACGCGGCCCCGTGGCTACGGTGCTCATTCAGGGCGGCACGCTCAGCGTTGGCGATTACGTTATAGCGGGAACGTCGTGGGGAAGGGTCAAGGCAATCGCCGATGACCGGGGCCGGGCCGCCACTGCGGTGGTGCCGGGGGCTCCCGCCGAAATCCTGGCGTTCGGCTCCGTGCCCGAAGCCGGGGACCTGATGACCGTAATGCCCAACGAGCGGACGGCCAGGGCGTTGGCCCACGAGAGGCACCGGGCAAAGGCTTCCCAGCAGTCCCAGGTGCGGGCGTTGACCCTGGAGGAAGTCGTCAAGCAGATAGACGCCGGCGACATCAAGGAATTGAACCTGGTGTTGAAGGCGGACGTGCAGGGCAGCGTGGAAGCGGTGCGACAGTCCCTGGAACGCCTGACGGATGCCGAAGCCCGGGTCCGCATCCTGCACGCGGGGAGCGGAAACGTTACCGAGTCCGATGTGCTGTTGGCCAGCGCATCCGATGCCATCATTGTCGGTTTCTCCGTGGGGGACGAAATCGGCGTGGAACGGGTCGCCGAAAGAATGGGCGTGGAAATACGCCACTACAACATCATCTACCAGATGATCGACGATATAAGCCAGGCCCTCCACGGCATGCTGGAACCCGCCTTCACCGACGTTATCATGGGAGAAGCGGAAATCCGCGAAATCTTCCCGGGCCGGCGGGGCATCAACATTGCAGGTTGCCGCGTGGTCAACGGCCGAATGGCGCGGGGAGCTTCCATCCGTGTCCTCAGGGAAGGAGAACTGCTGGGCGATACCAGCCTCGCCAGCCTGCGCCACTTCCGTGACGAGGTCAACGAGGTTACCAACGGAATGGACTGCGGTATCCTGCTCGACGAGTTCAACGAGTTCGAGATTGGGGACGTCCTCCAGGCCCACCGGCAGGAAAGGGCCCAGCGGTAAACTTGGCCCCGGAGTATTTCATGCCTCGCCGTGCCGACCGGATAAACGGGCTGCTGCGCCAGGAAATCAGCATCCTGCTATCCAGGGAAATCAAGGACCCCCGCCTGGACGGCGTTATCAGCATAACGCAGGTCAAGACATCGTCCGATCTCCGCAGCGCCCGGGTCTTTGTCAGTGTCCTGGGCGACCAGGAAGCCAAAGAGGCCGCGCTGGAGGGAATCCAGTCCGCAGCCTCCTTCCTGCGGCGATCGCTTCGCGACCGTCTCAAGCTGCGGTATGTCCCCTTTCTCAAGTTTGCCCTGGACGAAACGATTGAAGACGCTGATACCGTCCTCCGCATAATTGACCAGCTTCCGGATGCCTCCGACCCTCTAGTGGACCGGGAGGCCTTGCCCACGTACTCGGGGCCCCTTTCTTTCAACCGCAGGAGATGAACCTCGTGCCCAGAGGCAGATCCGAAACGCGGAGCAGGGAGCCTGCCGCCGTTAACGGGTTCCTGAACCTGTACAAACCCGTGGGGATTACTTCCATGGACGCCCTGCGCCAGGTCAAGAAGACCACCGGGCAGCGCAGGAAAGTCGGCCACGCCGGCACCATGGACCCCCTGGCCCGCGGCGTGCTACCCGTTTGCTTTGGGCAGGCTACCAGGCTGATGGAATACGTGGTGGACGGCAACAAGCTCTACCGCATGATCATCATGCTCGGCGCCACTACCCAGACCTACGACTCTGAAGGTGAGGTTAACCCCGTCCGGGACCCACGGTATGTGACGCCGGAAATGGTAACCCGGGCCTGCCAGCCCTTCCTTGGCACAATTCTCCAGAAGCCACCCATGTATAGCGCGGTGAAAGTGGGCGGCCAGCGGCTGTACAAGCTGGCCAGGGAAGGCAAGGAAGTCGAGAGGGAAGCTCGGGAAGTCGATGTATTCAGCATAGAACTGGCAGAATTTGACCTTCCAACCATCACTCTGGACGTGGAATGCGGCCGTGGTGTCTATATGCGGTCGCTGGCCCATGACCTGGGAGCGGAGCTGGGCTGCGGCGGCTATGTAACGGACCTGGAAAGGCAGTATTGCGCCGGTTTCCGGTCTGAGGACGGCGTAACACCCGCCGACCTGGAACAGGCGACGCACGAAGCTCAGGGTGGAGAGGGGTGGATTGAGTTCATCCATCCCCTCGACCACGTTCTAAGGCGGTTCAGAGCGATTACCGTCAACAAAGCCGCCGAAACCACGCTGCGGAATGGGCAGGACGTGGCGGCGGGAAGCCTGCCCTTCCAGCCCGGCTACCTGGAACAGTTTCGCGCCTACGGGGCCGACGGGAGATTCCTTGCCCTGGTGCGGCATGACCGGCAGGCCAACGCGTGGCGGCCGCTTAAAGTCTTCAACCTTGAAACCCCCTCCCCCTACGCTTCCTAGTCCGCCGACATTCCGAAATCCGGCCTCACCGGCTGATTTATTGCGACTTCCTCTCAATAAAAGGGATTCCGTCGGCTGAGTCTGGCACTAATTCGGGCGAATTCGTCAGATACAGCCAAATCTGCCTTGACAAATGCCGCCTACATTTTGTATTACATAACGCAGCAGATACATTTCCCCGTTGGGAAAGCTGTTTTTCTAGCCGGGTCTGATACGCCAAGCAACGAAGCAATGCCGACAGCTTCACTAACCGGCACGAATTGGGAATGATCGCCCAACAGGGGAATGGCCAGACTGCAACCGGAAGAGAGTGTTGACCTAAATTTAACCTGGAGGGACCGGAGGATGGAGGCTTATTGCTTCAAATGCCGCAGCAAGCGGGAAATAAACAACCCTGAAGAGGTTACGCTGAAGAACGGTCGCCCTGCCACCCATGGCACTTGCCCCGATTGTGGCACCAAGGTATTTCGCATCGGAAAGGCCACCTAGGAAACCGGCCCGGGAGCGAACTTCCGCCAGGCCAGCTTCAAGACCCGAAAAAGCATCTGTACAGTTGAATCGGACACCAGTGAAGCGCAATTAAGTCGGCAATTGCAGTCCAGGCGCAACCACCCGTTTGGGTAGTTGCGCCTTCAGTATTTTGTGGGGCAAAATCGAAGGCAACTCAGCCGCCGCCAGCTTACAGGGCAGGGAGCGAGATAAACCCGGACAACTCACACGCCGGAGGGATGCCCACATTGGCAACCTGGAACCAGAAACAGGCAATCTGCGGGAGATGCGGCCGGGACTTGCGGGGGGCCAGGTCATTCGTCTTCCGTCCACCCGGGGCGTCCTTGGCCGGCAGCCAGGGAGAGTCTGCGGGGGGAGCCACCAAGTGCCTGACCTGCGCGTTGCTGCATGGGCCAATGCTCAAAAGGTCTGCCGTGGCGGCGATAGTAGTAGGGACCATTCTGACGGGGCTGAACCAGGGTGACCTGCTGGTCTCCGGTCAGTGGAACAACGCAATGTACTGGAAGATTCCGCTGACCTACTGTGTTCCTTTCCTGGTCGCCACCTACGGCGCATTGACCAACAGCCGCAGGTAAGCAGGACGCCCCGCCGGCGGGGGCCGGCAGGGCGTTAGTCCGTTGGACCAGGCGCAGTATCTAACCGTATTTCCTGATTACGCTGACCACCTTACCGCGTATCTCCACATTTCCGGAAGAGCAGTAAATGGGACTCATGCTGGAGTTGGCCGGTTGCAGCCGGACCTGCTCCCCTTCCGGGTAGTACTTTTTCAGGGTGGCCTCTTCCTCATCCTTCAGCCAGGCCACTACCATTTCGCCCGGGTCCGCCTGTTCCGACGGCTTTATGATGACCACGTCGCCGTCGTCAATCAGCGCATCAATCATGGACTGACCCTGCACTTCCAGGGCGTAGAGTCGGCCGTGCCTGCGGCTCAACTCCGGGGCGACTTCGATGGTGTCAAACTCCTGGCCGGAGGCGCCTCCCTCCGTGGAAAAGGCCGGAAGGGGAGACCCGGCTGCAATGCGACCCACGACCTGCACCCGGGGCACGGCATTCATGGGTTGGCCGGTGTCGTCCAGCAGCTCGATGCCGCGGGCCACGTCCGGTCTGCGGTTCAGGTATCCGTCCCGGTCCAGAATGCGCAGGTTGTAATCCACAACGGAGGTGGAACTAATCTCGCAGGCCTTCTGTATGTCCCTGACCGTGGGGGGGAGACCGTTCTCATCGATAAAGCTTTGGATAAAATCCAGTATGCGCTGCCGGCGGGCAGGGAGTTTCCTGTTCAAAGTCATAACTCACCCGTAAAACATTAGTTCTCAAGAGCCTACCAGACCAGAACATTTATGTCAATTTTGGCCGGCGGGGTTCAGATTCTTCACTCCCTTGAGAATGACAGTCCAGGTGGTTGAAGGTGACCTGGCAGGAAAATCAACGGTAAATTTATGGCAACAGCGCCCCAAAGAAAAAGCGTGGGAAGAACCCACGCTGATTTGGACCTGGTGTGCGAACCAGTTAAGGCATCAGTTTTGCATTTGGTTCAGCCGGGCAACCAGCCGGGACTTGCGGCGGGAGGCGTTGTTCTTGTGAAGGATGCCCTTCTTGACCGCTCGGTCCAGCAGGCTGATGGCGTGCCGCACCGCCGGCTCGGCGACCTCTGCGTCGCCGGAAGCGACGGCCCTGCGGGCGCCGGTCATGGCGGTTCGGGTGGTGCGACGGACGCTCTGGTTGCGTCGGTAGCGCTTGACTGACTTTCTGGCGGCCTTCTTAGCTGGCAACGGGTTCCTCCACTATCTTTCACTGATCGCGAGTTCTGGTGACAAGGCCCACATTATAAGGCATATTCGGCCAAGTTTCCAACCGGGCGTCAACCGGCCCGACGCTAAACGTCGAGGTTCCTGACACTGCGGGCGTGGGACTGTATGAAGCTCTTGCGGGGGCCCACCGCTTCGCTCATCAGGGTGGTGAAAACGTCATCGACTTCGATGATGTCGTCAATGTTCACCTGCAGCATCTGGCGGCTGTCCGGATTCATGGTGGTTTCCCACAACTGCTCCGGGTTCATCTCTCCCAGGCCCTTGTAGCGCTGAAGCTGGACATTCCGCCGGCCGTCCAGCTTGGAGAGCATCACGTCCTTCTCTTCCTCGGAATAAACGTACTGAGGGGCGCTCCGGCCGGCCTGGATGCGGTAGAGGGGCGGCTGCGCGATATAGAGATACCCGTTGTCTATGAGGCCCTGCATTCGGCGGAAGAAGAAAGTCAGGACCAAAGTGCGGATATGGGAACCGTCCACGTCGGCGTCGGTCATGATAATGACCTTCTGGTACCGCACCTTGGCCGGGTCAAATTCCTCGCCCTCCCCGGCGCCTACCGCCGCGATTATGGAGCGGATTTCCTCATGGCCCAGTATCTTGTCCGGTTGCTGCAGCACCCGTTCCACGTTGAGAATCTTGCCCTTCAAGGGCAGGATCGCCTGGAAGCTGCGGTCGCGGCCCATCTTGGCCGAACCGCCGGCAGACTCACCCTCTACGATGTAAAGCTCAGACTTGGCGGGGTCCCGCTCGGCGCAGTCGGCCAGCTTGCCGGGCAGGGATGTGCCGTCCAGGGCGTTCTTCCGAATAACCAGTTCCCTGGCCTTCTTGGCCGCTTCCCGGGCCCGTTGGGACGTCAGGCACTTTTCGACAATCTGCTTGCTTTCAACCGGGTGCTCTTCCAGGTAGCGGCTGAGACCCTCGCTGACTACCGAGTCCACCACGCTGCGGACTTCGGCGTTGCCCAGCTTGGTCTTGGTCTGGCCCTCGAACTGGGGATTGGTCAGCTTTACGCTGATGACGGCCGCCAGCCCTTCGCGGACATCCTCGCCGGCCAGGTTGGGCTGGTCGTCTTTGATGAAGTTGTTCTTCCTGGTGTAATCGTTGATTACCCGGGTCAGGGCGGTGCGGAAGCCGGTCAGGTGGCTGCCCCCCTCCTGGGTGTTAATGCAGTTGGCGAAGGAAATGACCGACTCGGTAAAGCTGTCATTGTATTGAATTGCCACTTCTACGGAGGTCTCGTCCACCGTCTTTTCGAAGTAGAAGGGCGCTTGCTGGAACACTCGCCGGTGCTTGTTCACGTTGCGGACCAGGTTGGCAATGCCGCCGTCGAAATAGTAGGTGCGCTCGATGTCGCCCCGGCGCTGGGCCTGGTGCCAGGGACTGACGAACCGGATTTCCAGCCCCTTGTTCAGGTAGGCGATCTCCTTGAAGTGGCTGGTCAGAACGTCGAAATCGTACTCAATGTCGGGAAAGATTTCCGGGTCGGGCCTGAAGGAAATTACGGTCCCATGGCTGGAAGTGCGCTTGCCCTTGACTACCTCGCCAGTAGGCAGGCCCTGGGAATATTCCTGGTGGTGAATGTAGCCGTCGCGGTGAACTTCCGCCTTGAGGTAGGAGGACAGGCCATTTACCACCGATCCGCCGACGCCGTGCAGCCCGCCGGTTACCTTGTAGGCGCCGCCGCCAAACTTGCCGCCGGCGTGCAGGGTGGTCATTACCGTTTCCAGGCCGGACTTGCCGGTGGAGGGGTGAATGTCAACGGGAATCCCCCGGCCGTCGTCGGCGATTGAAATCAGGCCGTCGCTGCCGAGGGTCAATTCCACGCGGGTGCAATAGCCGGCCATGGCTTCGTCCACGGCGTTATCCAGGATTTCGTAGACCAGGTGATGCAGACCCCGCTGGTCGGTGCTGCCAATGTACATGCCCGGGCGGACGCGGACCGCCTCCAGCCCTTCCAGCACCTGAATATCCTTGGCCGTATATTCCCGCTCCTCGTCCACCGTGGTGGTGGAACCGGCAGCGGCCTGGCCGTTTATTTCGGCTACAACGGGAGGAAGTTCAGCAGTGGCGTTTTCCTGTTCGGCAATCAGTCGTCCTTGCATTTTCTAGTCCAATCCCCTTGTAAGTTTCGTGCGCAGATTCTTCGACACCAACATCCCTTACAGGGACGCCCCTTCCCCAACCCTGGTCATGCGCACTACCCCGAAACTGACCCGACTGAGGCCGTTTGCTGCCGGTGCGGATTAACGAGGATGTACAACCAGTAAAGCGGTGGAGGCCGGCTGTGGTTAACCAGTTCTGGTCTCAGTTATTATACCAGATTTATATGTAAATTGCCTGTTCTCACATACAAAAAACGAGGCAGCGCCGGCGTCGCTTTCGCTCATCTCCGGCCGCTCTCGGAGTCCGCAGACGGCCCCTCAAGCCCCGCTAATCCCCGGCAAAATAGCGCCGGCCGGAACGGTAGCTTTCCAAGGCATACTTCACCGCTTCGAACAGGGGCTGGGGCAGGTCATCCAGCGGAAACCAACCGGACTCGGAGAAGGCTTCCGGTTCCGCCAGGCGGGGTTCCTGCCGACCGATGTCTCCCAGGAACTCCACGTCCACGTAGTGGCGGTTGTAGGCGATGATGTTGCTGATGCAGAGGAATTGCAGGCCGCCCACCGTCAAACCCAATTCTTCCCACGCCTCGCGACGGGCGCACTCTTCCAGCGTTTCTCCCCATTCCAGGTGACCGCCGGCCGAAGCCCAGGTTTCCTCGCCGTGGGCGCCCTGACGTTTGGCCAGGAAGACCATGCCCTCCCGCACAAACACCACTCCCACGCCCACCAGCGGCCTTCCCGTTTCCTGAGTCACGCCGTAAGTATACACAGGGGGTGTCCGCACATTAAAGGCATTTGGCGCCCGGTATTGGTCATTGTTATGTTGCCCGCATATTGCCCAGCATGCTAGACTTGCAACCTGAATGGTTGCGGAAATCGTAACCACTTGTATCTTATTGGCCTTGTTGATTTTCACCGGAGCGGAAACAGGAAAATGGTTTCACCAGACGAAGCTGCCACCGCCGCCAGGGGCACCATACTGTCGGGGATGCGGCCCACGGGCCGGCTGCATCTTGGCAATTACCTGGGTGCGCTGGAAAACTGGGTAAAGCTCCAGCAGGACTACCGGTGCATCTACAGCATCGTTGACGTCCACGCGCTTACCACGGTTGAGGACCCGGGCGACGTGGCCCACATACAGCCCAACATCCACGAGATGGCCCTGGACTGGCTGGCCGCCGGCGTTGACCCGGAACAGAGCATCGTCTTCATCCAGTCCCACGTTCCCGAGGTGATGGCCCTGCATACCCTGCTGAGCATGGTGACACCCCTGGGATGGCTGCTGCGAGTGCCCACCTTCAAGGAGAAGGTGCGGCAGATGGACGAGACGGAGGAAAGCGTCAATTACGGCCTGGTGGGCTATCCCGTCCTGCAGACCGCCGACATCATCATCTACAAGGCTGACACTGTACCGGTAGGACAGGACCAGTTGCCCCACCTGGAGCTGGCCAGGGAGATAGTGCGCCGGTTCAATTACCGTTTCGGGGATACCTTTCCCGAGCCCCAGGCCAAGCTGACCGAAGCGCCCCTGATCCTCGGGCTGGAAGGCCAGCAGAAAATGAGCAAGTCCCTGGACAACCACATCGACCTGGCGTCCACGCCGGAAGAGACCACCCAGCGGGTCCTGACGGCCTTTACCGACCCCCAGCGCCAGCGCAGAAGCGACCCGGGCCGCCCCGAAGTGTGCAACGTGTATTCCCTGCACAAGATTTTCAGCCCGGCCGAGGACATAAGCCAGGTCTATGACGAGTGCACCGGCGCCCAACGGGGCTGCGTGGACTGCAAGCGGCACCTGGCCGGCAGCGTAAACGCCTTCCTGGAACCCCTGCGGGACCGGCGGCGGGAACTGGAAGAGAAGCCGGACTACGTCAGGGAAGTCCTGTCTGAGGGCGGCAAGATGGCCCGCGCCATTGCCCGCGAGACCATGGCCGAGGTCTACGACAAGATGGGCCTGGGGGAAATGGTGTAGCGCCGCCCCCCCAGGGCGGGCAGACGGCTTGGCCCTGGACCAAACCTGGACGAACTGAGAGAAGGGGGGAACCAATGGACCAGGCAGGGACGGAAATAATTCCGCCTTCCCAAAGCGGGCGGTCGGTGCTGGAGGTTTCCGTTGACGCGGCTCGGCAGGCCGGCGAAGTCATCAGGGAACGCTTCCTGACCGACAAGGAAATCCGTTTCAAAGGCCGGGCCGACATCGTAACCGACGTGGACCTGGCGGCGGAGAAGATAATCCTGGACATGGTGCAGTGGGAGTATCCCCAGTTCAGCATCCTCTCCGAGGAATCCAACCCCATTGAAAGGGGTTCCCCCTACACCTGGGTAATCGACCCCATAGACGGCACCCGCAATTTTGCCGAAGGCATTCCCCATTTCTGCGTGGTCGTGGCCCTGGCCAAAGGCAGCGACGTGGTGATGGGCGTTACCTACGACCCCATCAAGGAAGAGACCTTCACGGCCCAACTGGGACAGGGATCACAACTTAACGGCGAGCCCATGACGGTGTCGGAACGGCAAGAGATACCCCAGTGCGTGCTGGGTTTCGACCTGGGCTACTACGACGACAAGGCCGCCACGGCCCTGGACATGATCCGCCAGCTATGGCCCGGGTTCCAGACCATGCGGCTGATGGGGTCGTCGGCGCTGGGCATGGCCTACGCCGCCGCCGGGCGGGTTGACCTGTACTTCCACCATTCCCTGTCTCCCTGGGACAGCGCTTCGGGGCTGCTGCTGGCCCGGGAAGCCGGCGGCAACGTGGTAGACCGCCAGGGACAGGACGCCAACCTGTTTACTCCCAGCGTCATAGTTTCCAGCCAGCGCCTGATCGACGGTTTCCTCCAGGTTACGGAAGGCTTGGAGTGGCGTAACGGGTAGAAACCTACTGGCTAATCACTGTCCCCGAAGCAATAAACGCTTCAATCTCGCCTTCCTCGTACCCTGCTTCTTGAAGAATCTGCCGGCTGTGTTCGCCCAGCTTGGGCGCGCGGCTTCTCACCTTTCCCGGGGTCTCAGACAGTTTCACCGGCACCCCGATATGGCGCAGGACGCCCAGGCTCTCGTCTTCCAGGTCCACCACCATGTCCCTTGCGTTGACCTGGGGGTCCTCATATACCTGTTGCATGTCGTAAATGGGGCCGGCCACCACGCCCGCCTGTTCCAGCAGGTCCAGCCAGTATGCGGTGGGCTTGCCGGACAGGGTAGCCTCCAGCAGGTCGGCCAGTTCCTTTTCCCGCGCCTTGCGGTCGCCGGGCGCCCGGAACCGTTTATCCTCTATCAGGAATTCCAGGCCCGTGGCCCGGCAGAAGGCCTCCCAAGTGGACTGGGTGGCTGCCCCGATGTTGATGTACCCGTCAGCGGTACGCAGGGCCTGGTAGGGTGCGGATACCCGGTGGGCCGACCCCAGCGGGCCGGGAATCTCCCCTTCGGCGAAGTATAGGGCAGACTCCCAGATGGTGTAGAAAATGCCAGCCTCAAGCAGAGAGGCGTCCACCATCTGCCCTTGCCCGGTCTTGAGCGCATGAGTGTAGGCGCACATGATGCCGAAGGCGGCCTGGGTGCCGGCGGAAATGTCGGTGATGGGGACTCCCACCTTGGCCGGCGGACTGCCGGGAAAGCCGGTAATGCTCATCAGGCCGCTCATGCCCTGGGCAACCAGGTCGAAGCCTCCCCGGTTCCGGTAGGGGCCGGTGCTTCCAAAGCCCGAGATGGAGCAATAGACCAGGGAAGGCTTCTGCGCCGCAAGGTCGGCATAGCCCAGACCGAGACGGTCCATCACTCCCGGGCGGAAGTTTTCCACCACCACTTCCGCGCCATCCAGCAATCGCCGGAAGACCCGCCGTCCTTCCTCGTCCCGCAGGTTCAGGCCCAGGCTGCGCTTGTTGCGGTTGAGGGCCAGGAAGCCGGAGGCCCATTCGCCGGTGAAGGGCGGCCCCATGCGACGAGTATCATCGCCGCCATCGGGCTTTTCTATCTTGATGACGTCGGCGCCCATATCCGCCAGCAGCATGGTGCAAACCGGGCCGGCCATAATCTGGGTCAGGTCGAGGACTACAACTCCTTCCAGGGGAAATCTGCCTTCAGTCATGCTTGGTTCTCCAGGATAATCCCAAGTGCCGCGACCCTTCCTGCAGGGGACGCTCATTTTTCGGAATGCAGTATACCCCACACGGAAATCAGCCAGGGCGGGCACTGAGCGCCGTTGCTTCCTGGTTTCCTGGTTCCGCCATGCTGTGTCCTCGCAGGGGTGGGTTTCACCACAGAGACGCGGAGAACGCAGAGTTTCACAGAGGCGTTCCGTGGGACTCTGCGTACTCTGTGCCTCTGTGGTTAAGGACCACCTCGAAATGTGCTTGCCCTGCCGTAGCTGCCCTGTATTTCGGGATAGGGAAGTGTTATATTAGCTGATACTCCTTTGCATTACGACGCAAGCGGTGTGGCAACTCAGCGCGGGTAGTGGGGGTCCGGTGTCAACTGAATTAGCTCTGATTCAAAGCCTGTTAGCTTCCATTGTTGTGGGCTACCTGCTGGGCTCCATACCGCTGGCCCATTTGATGGCCAGGCGCAAGGGCATAGATATCTTCAACACCGGCAGTACCAGGGCAGGTACCGCCAACGTTTTCTGGAATATCAGCCGCAAAAACGGCATCCTGGTTTTCACCGGCGACGCCTTCAAGGGCTTTCTGGCAGTCAAAATCGCCAGTCTGCTGGGGGTTCCCGACCAGGCGTTGATTATTGCCGGCGGCGCAGCCGTTGCCGGCCACTGGAAGTCCATCTTCACCCGGTTCCGTGGCGGGGACGGCATGGTAACCATGGCCGGCGTTACGCTCGCCCTGACGCCGGTGCTATTCCTGCTGGGAATAGTGGTGGGAGTAGCGACGGTTTACATTACCCGCCGGTCGGCCTTCCGCTCATCGCTGGGCATTGCCGCCTGCTTCTCGGTCCTGATGGTGGTCAGCCAGACCTTGCCCTACTTCTACAGCGACCGGTTGTTTGTCCTGGAGCTTTCGGTGCTGGCGCTGCTGGTCATCTTCCACAACGTGCTTATCCACCGCATGCGGGCGCCGGTGCTGGCGGAACAAATGGAGGAGCCGGCCGAAGAACCGTTGCTGGATGACTTTTCTGACCCGGGATAGAGGCGTATCTTCCGGAGCAGCCTTAGAAGCCAGCCGGACATTGCTCCTGGGACAACAGGCTCAGCACTCCCCACTTCAGACCTGTTGAATTACTGGCCTGCTGTGCCTATTTCCTCCGGCAGAAGTCGTCCCTCAAGTCCATCAGCTTAAGCACCCAGCCCAGGTTCTCGTCGTCGGGGGCTTCCTCGGCGAAGTGCGCCTCGAGGCGAACGGCCTCGTCCAGATGTTGCAGGCACAGCTCAATTTCGCCCTGGCGCGCGTAGTGGCGGGCGGCGTTATACCAGGCCACGGCAAAGGACGGGTCGCCGGAAATCGCCGCTCGGTAGTCCGCCAGGGCCTCAGCCTCCTTACCCATAGCCTCGTTGGCGGCCCCACGATTGTTCAGCGCCGCCGGGAAGTCGGGGACCAGGCCCACCGCCGCGCTGTAATCAGCCATGGCCTGACTGTACTCGCCCAGCGCATCGTAGGCCAGCCCCCGGTTATTGAAGGCCTCGGCATCATCGGGTCGAAAGGTTACCACCTCGGTGTAGTCGGCAATGGCCTCTTCAATGTGACCCAGGTAGTAATAAGTTCGCGCCCGGTTGAAATAAGCGTCGGCATTTTCCGGGTTGCAATCAATGGCGGAAGAGTAGTCGGCAATAGCCTGGTCATGCAGTTCCAGTTCGTCCAGTGAAGCGCCCCGGTTCAGATAGGCGTTGGAAAGCGCGGGCCGCAGCTCAATGGCGCGGTCAAAGGACGTCACCGCTTCCCGGTGGCGTCCGATACGGGCCATCACCACCCCACGATTGAAGTGGGCCTGCAGGTAGTCGGGGGCCAGGGCCACGGCAGTCGCGTAGTCATTCAGCGCCGCCTCGGCCTGGTCCATGTCGTCGAAGGCGTTGCCGCGCTGGTAGTACGCCTCCGGCATGTCCGGTTGCCGCTCCACGACCCGGGAAAGCTCGGCCACCGCCAGATCGGGCTTCTTCAGCCTGAGCAGCGACAGGCCCAGGTTGAATCTGGCGATGAGATCTTCAGGTTCCTGGGCAAGGATACGCGCGTAAACCCGGGCGGCATCGGCGTAGCGGCCCACCGCAAAACAACCATTGCCATAGACCCGGTCTTCGGAAACCTCAATACCGTCGGGAGAGGACGAGGCCAACCCGTCCAGGGCGCTTTCCATTTCCCTGGCCGCCGTTCCCCGCAGTCGGCCTCCCCTGGGCAGGGGGGTCAGGTAGGCCACGCCGATGGCATGGTCCTGCAAGAGCACTATCAACTTGTCGCGAAGGGCCTCTGCCTCATCCATTTTCCGAACCTGCGTCAAACGATGTCATTTCCCGACGTCCCCGCCAGGGAGAAGAAAGCATAACACGAACCGGCGCAAGCCGGCATAGCAGGAAGAGCCTGGTAACTGTTCAAGTTTGAGGGGCTTCGTTGAATATTGGAGCCGGTAAACGTAAAATACAATCCCAGGCCGGGTTCCCCTTGCAGAATAGCTTTCCCGGCCGTTGCCACCCTTAATTCGCCGCGCAAAGGAGTTGCCCCGTGACCACAGAAAGCGCCCCGGAAATCGTAATATACACCCACCCGGACTGCTCATTCTCGGCAGCAGCCAAAATGGAATATCGCCGCAGCAAGACTGCGTACACCGAAGTCGACCTGGCCAAGCAGCCCGACCAGATACCCGCACTGCTGGAACTGACCAATGGCGAACGGATCACGCCCGTCATAGTCCAGGACGGCGCCGTGACCATTGGCTACAAGGGCGGCTATTGAGACTTCTAGAAGGGAGGCCGTTGGCCTCCCATCAGGACCGCGTTCACCACGACTACCAGACTGGGAACCGTCAAATGTCCGCCGCCAGTCTCGTCAATTTTTTCTACTGACACTTGCTACTTGTTGGCCCTCCGGGCGGCATGCTACGATTCCCCCAACTTGTTAAGGGGATGGGAAGGATATGACCGCTGATGCAAAGAAGGACAAGCTGGCCGCACTGGAGATAGCTCTTGGCCGGATTGAAAAGGACCACGGCCGGGGAGCCGTCATGCGCCTGGGCGAAGAGGCGGCGCAGCGTCTCTCCACCGAGGTGATACCCACCGGGTCGCTGGCGCTGGACATCGCGCTGGGCGCCGGTGGGATCCCCCGCGGCCGGGTGACTGAGATATACGGCAGCGAATCGGCCGGCAAGTCCACCCTGGCGATACACATAATGGCGGAAACCCAGAAAATGGGCGGCATTGCCGCTTATGTTGACGCCGAGCACGCGCTGGACCCTTCTTACGCATCCAATTGCGGGCTGAGCCTGGAGGAACTGCTGATATCCCAGCCGGACAGCGGAGAACAGGCACTGGACATTACCGAGCAACTGGTCCGCAGCGGCGCGGTGGACACCATCGTAGTCGACAGCGTCGCCGCCCTGGTGCCCCAGGCGGAAATTGAGGGCGACATTGGCGACACCCACGTGGGTCTGCAGGCCCGCCTCATGTCCCAGGCGCTCCGCAAGCTTACGTCCACCATCCACCACTCCCGGACGGCGGTTATCTTCATAAACCAGCTGCGGGAAAAGGTGGGTATCAGCTACGGCAGCCCGGAGGTCACACCCGGTGGCCGGGCCCTCAAATTCTACAGCTCGGTCCGCATTGACCTGCGCCGCACCGAATCAATAAAACAGGGTTCCGATATAATCGGCAGCCGGGTCCGCGCCCGCGTCGTCAAGAACAAGATCGCGGCCCCCTTCCGGGTTACCGAATTTGACATTATGTTCAACCGGGGCATCAGCAAAATGGGCGACCTGCTGGAGCTGGGGGTCAGCGAGGGCATCCTGAAGAAGGCCGGCGCCTTCTACTCCTATGGCGACACCCGCCTGGGCCAGGGCAGGGAAAACTCCAAGGACTTTTTGCTGCAACACCCGGAAATTGCAGAGTCCATCGAGTCCAGGGTACGGGCCAAGCTCTCCCCGGCGGAACCCGCCGAAACAGTTAACCCCCCTGGCGAAGACGAGGTGGACGCTATACTCGCCACACTGGCAGAGCCCGAGGAAGAAAAGTAGCCTTATTCCGACGCCAGGCAGAAGCGCCTTATGTCTCCGGAGATAGAAGGTAACATAGCCGACGAAGCGAGCGCAGGGAAGGAGTTTGGCGATTGCCTGGCCGCGGCCCTGCGCTTTCTCAGCTACAGACCGCGCACCATCAGGGAGGTGGAACGCCGTCTTGAAGGTCGCTTCACCGCCCCAGTGGTGGACAAGACCATCGCCTATCTGAAAGACCTGCGGTACCTGGACGACGCTTCTTTCTGCCAGCAGTGGATTGCCAGCCGGGAAAGACGCCGGCCCAAGGGGAGTCGCGCTCTTCGCCAGGAACTGCGGCGAATGGGAGTGGAGCAAAACCTGCTGGATGAGGCCCTGGTCGAATTAGATGAAACGACCAACGCCTGCAACGCCGCTCGCAAACTGGCAACCCGCCTGGCAACCCGGGGGTGCACCGCGCAGGAGTTCAGGCACAAGCTGGTTCCCTTTCTACAGCGGAGGGGATTCACCTACGGCGTGACCAGCGAAGCCCTGGACTTGCTGTGGAATGAGGTGCAGGGCGACTAGGGTCGCAGCCGCTGCCAGGCCAGGAACGCGCCGATGCCCAGGAACAGGATTTCCATAATCCCAAAGCCGAAGGGATTGAACGGCCTGCTAATCAAATAGGCCAGGACAACCACGGCAGCGGCCGCCACCGCGAGAACCTTGTTCCGCTTGCGGTTGACGGACCGGCTCACCAGGTCCCCGGCTACATAACCGAACACCACGGCGAACAATCCGGACACCGGGCCATAAGCTCCAATGCCCAACAAGACCCTGTCCACCACAATCCAGGCCAGGCTGCCCAACACCAGGAGAAGAACGGCCACGCCGATTCCCAGGGTATAGTTGGCCGGCCGCACATCGTAAGTAGGCATGGGCTGTGCTTTGCCGCACTCCCGGCACCGGATGCCCACCGGCGCCTGGACCAGGCACTGGGCACAGATGTTCTTGCCGCACCTGCTGCACGAAAGGCCGGTCTCTACGTCGGAATGCCAGTAGCAAACCGCGGTGTCCCGGCTATCGCCGCGGGTCTGTCCCGATGGTGCTTGCGCCACTGAATCTCCTCCCTGTTTCATCGGCGGGCTAATCGGGGGCCCGGCCTACCCACTGCTCCCTGTCGTCCACGTCCCGGTCGCGGAATAGCCGGTTGAACAGCACCTTGCTCGTGGAAACACCCTCCGGTAACTGCAGGGAATTGGCAACAAGGCGCTTCAACACCACCAGGCACAGGATTGCCCCGCAGAACAGGCTTATGGCAATCACTTCATCAGAACCGGACGGGGAAAGGGTCCCATCGAACGCCAGTGTGAATACTCCCTGCCAGTCAAGAGTTGTTACGCCCCCGGGCGCTAGGGAGAGAACCGGCAATATCGCCACCGCCACCAGGGCCCACACCGCCGAACTGCCGCTGACCTTCCATCCCACCAGGTACACCAGCATGCCCAGGGGGAACATCACCGGCGCCAGCGCCAGCACTATCCCGCACACCACCATCAGGCCCCGACCGCCCTGGAAGCGAAGGAATATGGGCCAGTTATTGCCCACCAGGGCCAGCAACGGCACGCCCAGGAACAGAGGGTAAGCCCTTAGCGGGCCGGATACCTCGTCTGCCAGGACCAGGTAGGCCAGCAAGGTAGGGGACAGCCCCTTCAGCAGGAACTCAATCGCTGCCAGGGGTACGACCCACTTTCGGCCCATTTGCCTGATGACATTGGAACCGCCGACGTTGCCGCTGCCGTACTCCCTGATGTCAATGCCCTTGATAAGCCTTGCAATCAGGTAGGGGGTAGGTACGGCCCCGGCCAGGTAAGCGTACAGGTATAGACCTGCCAGCTCCAATACCATGCGGCGGCAGGGCTATAACGGCCGGTTCTTTGTCAGGGTGCGGGACACCTGGGACAACTTTTCCACCGAATCCATGGGGGGGCCCAGAAGGCCCGGCTCTTGTTCGCCCGTGTTGCCCAGGCCGTGGTAGTCGCTGCCCCCGCAGGGAATCAGCCCGTGGCGATTGGCTACTTCCAGCAAGCGCTGAATCGTTTCCTCGGAGTACATGGCGTAGTGCACTTCCATGCCCACCAGGCCGGCTTCCTTCAACTGCGCCACCTTGGTATCCAGGTCATCCAGGTTGGCGGGGTGGGCAAGTACCGCCGAACCACCAACCTTGGCCAGCATTTCCACGCCCTCTTCCGGTGTCATCTTCTCCCGTTCCGCGTAGGCCAGTCCATTGCGCCCCAGGTATTCAAAGAAGGCTTCCTTGGGTTCCTTGAAGTACCCGGCCTCCACCATGGCCAGGGCAATGTGGGGGCGCCCTACGGAGCCATCGCCGGCTATTTCCTGCACCCGTTCCCAGTCAACGGGCTTGCCCAGGGCGGCCAGCTTCTCCACCATCATCCGGCCTCGCTCCAGGCGGCCCTCCCGGAATTGGCGCAGAACGGCCTGGAAGTCTTCATCCTCATACTGGAGGAAGTATCCAAGCATGTGAATTTCGTCCCCGGGAATATCGGTGCTCAGCTCGATTGCGGGGATAATTTCCAGGTGTGGATGGGTGGCCGCGGCCCTGGTCGCCTCCGCGACACCGTCCGTGGTGTCATGGTCTGAAATGGCAGCCACGGTAATCCCCTTGCTGGCAATCAGGTCAACCAGTTCCGTCGGAGAAAGCCGCCCATCGGAGGCCAAAGTGTGCAAGTGCAAGTCAACTAATCCGTCCATCTTAATCCACCATACGGTCTATTCTTTGAATCGAGATGGCCTTGCCACTCTCGTCGTCGATTTCTACTAATGCCGAGTTCATGATCACCGGCCCCCTGGCTACGGTGAGCCTCTGGGGCAGGCCGGTCAGGAACCGGTCGAGTACGGCGTCGGCATCGCTGCCGATGACCGAGTTGACCGGGCCCGTCATTCCCACGTCGGTGAGAAAAGCGGTGCCCTTTGGCAATATCCTGGCGTCCACCGTCCCCACGTGCGTGTGGGTGCCCAGCACTGCGCTGACCCTGCCGTCCAGGTACCAGCCCATTCCCTGCTTTTCCGAGGTCGCTTCGGCATGAAAGTCCACCAGAATGGCTCGCGGGGCATACTCGGCCTCCGCTTCCTCCAGCAGCGACGTGGCTGTCCTGAAGGGGCAATCCAGGGTTGGCATGAACACCCGACCCATGAGATTCAGCACCATTACCCCGTCCTGGACCAGGTAACCCCGGCCCGGCGCGTCCGGGTAGTTGGCTGGGCGCACCAGGGGAAGGCCCTCATCCATGTGCGGAATGATCTCCTTCTGGTCCCAGATATGGTTGCCCGATGTGAGGATGTCCACGCCGCTGTCCAGCAGTTCCCCGGCAGTTTCCGGGGTGATTCCATACCCTCCCGCAACGTTTTCGCCATTGGCAACGACCATGTCTATGGCCAGTTCCTGGCGCAGGTCGGGCAGAATCCTCCCGATGGCGCGCCGTCCGGGTTGCCCGATAATGTCTCCTATCATCAAGATTCGCACTATGGCCTTCCTGACACGGGACCCAAAAATTTTGGCCCAAGCGCCGATTGTACCGGCTCTTGGGCCTGATTTCCAGCTATCGTAAGCCGGATTTTTCCGGTCTGCGGATTAGCTTACCGGCCCTCAGGCGCCGGAAGCGGTGCCTAGCGAGCAATTTCCACGTTCCTGGTTTCCCTAATCACTGTTACCTTAATCTGGCCCGGGAACACCAGGTCCTCTTCCACCTTGCGGGCAATGTCGCGAGCCAGGGCAGCGGACCCAATATCGTCAATGTCGGTGGGTTTCACCATCACCCTGACTTCGCGGCCCGCCTGGATGGCAAAGGCCCGCTCCACGCCGCCGAACCCTATGGCGGTATCTTCCAGGTCACGGAGGCGCTTGACGTACTGGTCCAGGGACTCCTTGCGCGCTCCCGGCCTGGCGGCGCTGATGGCGTCGGCGCTGGCGACTATGAAAGACTCTATGGTCGAGTGGTCATCGTCGTGGTGCTCCAGGATGGACAGGTACGAGTTATGGTTTATCCCGTACTTCTTGGCCAGCTCAGCGCCAATTTCGGCATGGGGCCCGGCGATTTCGTGGGTCAGCGCCTTGCCAACGTCATGCAAAAGGCCGCCGATTTTGGCTACCTGCACGTTGGCACCGATTTCGTCCGCCAGCATTCCGGACAGCAGGCATACCTCAATGGAATGCTTGAGCACGTTCTCGCCATAACTGTAGCGGTATTTCAGCTGCCCCAGCAGCCGAATCAATTCCGTGTCGATGCCGCTGAGTCCGACGTCAAAGGTGGACTGTTCACCGGCTTTCCAAATGGTCTGCTCAATGTCCACCTGGGCGCGGTTTACCATGTCCTCGATCCGGGCCGGCTGAATGCGGCCATCGCTGACCAGCCTTTCCAGGGCCAGGCGCGCCACCTCGCGGCGCACGGGATCGAAGCATGACAGGGTTACGATTTCGGGGGTATCGTCAATGACGATATCCACCCCGGTAAGGGACTCCAAGGCTCGAATGTTCCGTCCTTCACGGCCGATGAGACGCCCTTTCATCTCATCGTTGGGCAGGGATACGATTGAAGTCGTGGTTTCGGAGACGACGTCCGTAGCCAGACGATTGATAGCCAGGGTAATAATCCGGCGGGCATTTTCTTCTGCGGTGGCCTTGTGCTCTCTCTCGAGATCGTAGGTGCGGCGGGCCAGCTCGTGCCTGGCCTTCTCTTCGCCCTCTCTTACCACCAGTTCCCTGGCTTCATCTACCGACAGACCGGCAGTCTCTTCCAGGGCCTTAACCTGCTTTTCCTTCAGGTGGGATACCTCATCCAGGGTCTTGTCGACCTCGGACTCTTTCGCCGTAAGTGCGACTCGTTGCTTCTCCAGGGTTTCGCCCTTCTGCTCCAGTTGTTCTTCCCGCTGGAGATAACGACGTTCCAGGCGATTCAGTTCCTGCCGCTGCTCCTTGATTTCCTGCTCCCCAGTGGTCCGCAGCACGAGAACTTCTTCCTGGGCTTGAAGGAGGATCCTCCGCTTCTCTTCCTCCGCATTCGCAATTACTGTAGTGGCTTCTTCCTTTGCGTTTTCTACCCGCTTGCCGTCAACTCGGGAACGATAGACCAGCCATGACGCGATCCCCGTTCCAATTATCCCTGCAACCGCCAGGACGGTAAGGAAAATAGTTAGTTCCATTGGTTCACCCTTCCTTCCCGTCGTGGGATACGCATTAAGGGAAATAGTTCCCTTAACGAGTAATCGTACTTATTGAACCTGGCAATGTCAAGGAATCGCAATGCTCTTCAGATACAATTTGCCCCCAGTAATTTAATGAATTGTTAATGAAGACAGCCGCGCCCGTACTGCCGCCGTGACTCTATTAAATTCAGATGATTGCCAGGCCCAGCGTAGCGACACCGGCCAGAATCAGGGCGGCGGACCACAGCAAGTCCACGTTGAGCCACCCCCGTCGGAGAAACGCCAGCCCGACCTTTCTGTAGACAATGGCGGCAATCAACAGCATTACCGCCAGCATCGCAACGGTATGAGTTGCCAGGCCTATACCCCAGGCCGCGGCGGTATCCGTAACGTCCAGCAGGCCGGAATGGTGCTCCAGGTCCGGGGCGGCGCCGGAGCCTTCCTCTTCCAAGTTCAGGATGATGGGAGCCAGCATAAGGCCGGCGCCGTGGGAAGTGGCCATCAGGAAAGACCACGCCACCAGGTCGCGCCCGCTGACATTCATCCCCACCCAGCGGAAATGACGGTAATACAGCACCAGCTTGTAGATGCCGAAGCCCACCAGGAAGGCGCCAGAGACGATGCGGACCCAGAACAGGGGGACAAAGTAACCCGCCGCCGCCAGGGCCACGGCGACCACCGCCAGCGACGCGATATGGCCCAGCGCGATATAAAGGGAAGCATTGACGACGGCCCGGCCATCCTGCCGCTGCAATCCCAGGCTGACCGCGAACAGCCACCCCATGGCCGGGTTAATGCCGTGAAAAGCGCCCAGGGCCGCCAATCCAATCAGCGGCCCCAGGGATACCAATGCGGCAGGTTCTGCGTGAACCGGCAGTGCGCCAAGCATCAGCGCATCAGGCTAGGGATAGCAGAAGGAATCGGAGGAGGCGTCGCCCCCTTCCAGGCGGACCTGGTGGGCCCGGCCCTCCCCGAAGTCCACGAAGAAGTCCTTGTCCAACTCAATGCCGCCCTCGGGGTTGACGTTGACCTTGGTCATCCAGCCGGTGATATTGTCGTAGAACGTGTCGTCCCAGGAACTGTAGAGCGAATTGGTGGGGTAAACCCGGCGCCCGTCGCGGCTGATTTCTATCATCTGGGGGCCGCCAACCAGGGGCCCGGACCTGGGATGCGCAGCCTTGCGCACGATGCCGCCCAACTCCACCGTCCCGGTGTGTTTGGCATTGAAGGGGTCGGAAACATCGTACTGGCGGAGTTCACCAGTGCCCCAGCAGGACACATACAGGAACTTGTCGTCGAGGGAAAGGTCGATGTCCGTAATCAGCGGCGGTACTGCGCCCAGTCCCTTCAAGGCTTCGGGCAGCAGGTCGGGGTCGGCTGGCTCGGCGGGAATATCAATGACCTTGGTAACCGCCCACTTGCCGTTGTCCTGGTACCAGGTCCACACGGAACCGGACAGGTCCTGATTGTTAACCACTACGCCCACAAAGCCATAGGCCTTGGTCGGGTTGTGGGACGGCCGCAGCTCAAGCACCATCTGGTTCTCAGCGCCCAGGTCAACTTCCTGCAGGTGCCGGCGCCGGCGCAGGTCCCAGAAATGGACTTTGTGCCCGTAGTTGCCGGCCACTATGTCAGCCAGGGAGGGCCCGGCTTCAAACAGTTCAGGCTTGCACCATTCGCTGGTTATGGCCACGTCCAGACCGATGTGCCACCAGAAGTCATAGGCCAGGGTCTGCGGGCCCCGGTCCAGTTCCCAGGCACCCAGGGGTTCGAAGGTATTGTGGTCAATCCTGAGAATGCCGCCGGGCGACTCGCCGTCTGCCGAGCCTATGCCGTTCAGGTAGATGGCGTCGGGGCCGCAATGGACGGTGTGCAGTCTGGTGTAGCCGGTGCGATTTGCAATGACGTCCGCCTCTACGGTCTTCACTATCTGGGGATTGAAGGGGTCCGGCTTGGTATCTATGACGTAGATGCGGGAAGTCCGCAACGTGGGCACAATCAGGTAGCGCCGCTCCAGGTGCGGGTGGGGGGCATAAGGACAAAGGCTGGCGCTGCAGGCATTCCAGCCAAAGTGGTGAAGTTCATCGCCCACATTTGGCATGTCCAGGGTGTTCACGATTGTGCTGTAATTGGGGGAACTGGGGTCCAGGTCCACTACGGACATGCCGTCGGGCCGGCCGTTGGTATTCAGGACGGCTACATAGCCCAAACGCTCTGCCGGCGCCTGGCTTGCCAGCCTGGCCGAGGGATAAAAGGTGGGGTCCGGTGTCATCAACGCCATAAACGCCCTCTCATGGTGTATCGGTGTGATTCCGTGGATAGCTGCTTTTGGCTTCCCGCCGCCAACCCGTATTCCCATTCAACCCCCAAGCTGGCGGAAGAATTCAGTATATAAGATTATTAGGGATTGTCTATACTCTAAAGCAGGCCTGGCTTCAATCAATAGCCAGCACGGGAACGATAGCCAGCACGGGGAAGGATTCTAGCCGGAATTATTTCTCGACGCAAGGCACTCCAAGTCACGGCAACCGTTCGGTTGTGGGACGAACAGGCTGGCCCCCAGGCCCGTCTCTCCGGCGAAATCCGGAATCCAGGCAGGCAAGCGCATCTGCCACACATTGAGAGTCATTTCCACGTTGGGCTATAATGTAGCGGTATATGCGATGGATTACCAATGCCGGCAGGCGCATTCAGCCTGCTCGACAGACAGGGTGGCGATGAATGGCGCAGACTGACTACTACGAGGTCCTGGGAGTCACCCGGAATGACTCCGAGGAAGAGATCCGCCGGGCCTTTCGCAAGAAGGCCATGGAGTACCATCCCGACCGCAACAAGGAACCCGACGCCGAGGAAAAGTTCAAGGAAATAAACGAGGCCTACCAGGTGCTGAGCGACTCCACCAAGCGAGCGCAGTACGACCGGTTCGGCCACGCCGGCGTAAACGGCGGCGGGTACGACCGCCCCTTCGACGGGTTTGACGTTTTCGGGGGCTTCGGCGACATTTTCGATTCCTTCTTCGGCGACGCCGGCGGTCGGCGCAGCCATGCCCCCCAAAGAGGGAGCGACCTGCAACAGCGGGTTACCCTGGCCTTCGAAGAGGCCGCCTTCGGCATCGAACGGGAAATCGACGTTTCCCGGGTCGAAATCTGCCACGAATGTTCCGGCGTTGGCAACGAACCCGGAACCTCCATAAACACCTGCGGCACCTGCAGCGGCAACGGCCAGGTGCGGCGAACCCAGCGCAGCGTCTTCGGGCAGTTCGCCCAGGTAACCACCTGCCCCACCTGCCAGGGCAAGGGCACAACCATTGAGCGGCCCTGCCCCGTTTGCCGGGGCGCGGGAATGGAGCGAAGAAACCGTAAGACCCTGATCAACATCCCCGCGGGCATCCACGACGGAATGCAGGTCAGGCTGACGGGAGAGGGCAACGTGGGCGCCAACGGAGGGCCCCCCGGCAACCTCTACATCCAGGTGGAAGTCCGGCCCCACAAGGTCTTTCAACGCGACCAGTTTGACCTTCTGTACACCCTGCCCATCAACATGGCCGAAGCCGCCCTGGGCGTGGAGAAGGAAATACCCACCCTGGAGGGCGACGGCGCTCAGCTCAAGATTCCCCAGGGAACGCAGCACGGCGCCGTGTTCCGGATACGCGGGCGGGGAATCAGCCACATCAACAACGGGCGAAAGGGCGACCTGCGCGTCGCCGTGGATGTCCAGGTACCCGGGAAACTAAACGCGAAACAGCGCAAACTCCTCGAGGAGCTGGCCCGGTCCCTGGACCCAGGATACGGCAAGGAAGTCATGGAAGATATTGAAGAGCCCGTGGCCAACGGCGCCGCCCGCCACAGCGGACATGCTGCCGGCACTCCCTTCGACAGTGAAGGGCTGGCCGATGGGGATGAAGATGACCCGGATGGCAGGTCAGACCGGGACAAGGGTCTTTTTGACCGTATCAAGGACGCCCTGAGTTGAGAATCGGCAGTCAACCCACCAGGGTCCGCCAGGGGCGGATTACGCAGGCATGTGGCAAGAAGTCAGTCTGAGCGTACCCTTCGAGTACGTGGAACCCATTTCCTACCTCTTTGACCGCTACGGGTACGGGCTGTCCATGGAGGATGACGGCCCGGACCGGATCAAGTTGCGCACCTACCTCCCCGGCGACGCCCGGCAGCGCTATTCCCACATCGAGGTGGGCGTCAAGCTGGCCAGCATCCTGGAACCCCTGGGCGACCTGACGGTAACACCCCTGGACAACGACGCCGACTGGCAGAATGCCTGGAAGGAACATTTCACCCTCCTCCGGATTGGCGAACGCCTGGTCATAAAACCTTCCTGGATCGACTATGAACCAGCAGCGGGGGACGTACTGGTTGAACTGGACCCCGGCCTGGCCTTCGGCACCGGTTACCACCCAACCACCTACACGTGCCTGGAAGTGATGGAGAAAATGATCAGGCCCGGCATGGAGATGCTGGACCTGGGCTGCGGTTCGGGCATACTGACCATCGCCGCCGTAAAGTTGGGAGCCGGCCGGGTGGTGGCTTTGGACATTGACCCGCAGGCAGTCCAGGCCTCCAGGCAAAATTTTCGCCGCACCCGGATCAGCGAACAGGTGGAACTGGACCAGGGCAGCCTGCCCAACCGCCTGGCTGGGCCGGGCGCATTTGACCTGGTGGTCGCAAATATTTCATCCCGGGGCATCCGGGAACGGGCTTCCGACATCCTGCCAGTGCTGAAGCCGGGCGGCGTCCTGGTGGCCTCCGGCATAATCGACGAGCAGCTTGGCGAAACAGAGGAGGCCCTGCTTAAGGCCGGGTACACCGGCCTGGAGTTCTGGCCGCGGGAAGATTGGGTTACCATCTGCTGTAGACCTGGGTAACAATCGCTATTGAACCTGCGTCATGGTGCTATAATTTTGCCGGCACAGAGGAACAGGGCGCCATGGAAATAGTCCAACTGGATCGCTACGAGCTTACCGGCCTGCTGGGCAGCGGCGCCGATTACGAGGTGCGCTCCGCGATAGACCGGGAATCGGGCTCCGAAGTGGTCATCAAGCGGCCCGTGCCGCAGATGATTTCCCGCCGGATGCACGGCTCCGTGGAAGAACGAACCGACCGGACCATCCAGGTCTACGAAGAACTGGCGAACTCCATCCCCCAGGTATGCCCCATGCTGGGGTACACTGAGCGGGCCAACCACGACGGATTCTACGGGGACGACCTGGGGCAGGAATACCGGGTAACGGTTTCCCAAAGGGCGCCCGGCATACCCCTGGTGGGCGACCCCAGGTCCCGAATCCTGCGGGTGCCCATCGGGCTGGGACAAAACCTTTTCTGTCTCTTTCCCATGTGCTTTGCGGCAGGGGACGATCCCTTTCCGGTCCAGCGGCAGTTGCTGGACGCAGAGGAGCGTTTTCACCAGGCCGGGTACGTGCTCCTTGATATGGGGCCGCAGAATATTTTCTTCCAGCCGGGAACGAGCCGCATCAGCATCATCGACCCGGGAGCGCTGCTGACCGGCGAGAATGACCGTACCCCGGTGGGCCGCGCCCCGCAGGACATTCACGATTTCTACCTGGAAATGCTCAAGTTCTATACCACCTGCCAGGCGCCCCCAACCGAAGTCGCCGGCTATCGCGACCCGTTCAACATGCGGCCCGTGGTGAATTTCGAGCAGGAGTTGCGGGATATGGCTCAACAGCTATCCGGCGACCCCGCAGCCACCGACCAATGCCGGCAAGCCGGGCTGGCCTTGATGGACATGGTGCGGGAACGGGCCTGCGAGAGCTACTCCGAGTTCCGGAACGGGCTGATGGCGTACCTGGAAGCCATCCGTGAAAGAAACCTGGCATTGCCAAACCTGGCGGAGGCGCAGAGCGCATGGAACGAGGCGCTCCGGCTGCTCCGCGAAGACCATTGGAGCAAGTACGCCTTCGACGCAGACCAGGAATTGGAAACACTGGCAGTGTGAAAAACGGGCGGGTTACAAAGCCGCCCCAACACCGTACCCCAGGAATAAACAATCTAGGCATGAAGTTGACGAGGAAGGAAAATGGCCAGCGGTAGCCTCACCAGCGTTGTAGCAACCTTGTTCGATAATTCCACCCATGGCGAAGACACTTACCTGGTCCGGGACCTGGGCGGCGGCCACTTCCTGGACGCGGTTATGGACGGCGTGACCGGGCATGGCGGCGAAGAGGCCAGCGGCTCGGTTGCCCAGGCGCTGGAGGCCGCCTCCATGACCTCTCCCGAAGACGTGGTAACGGCGCTGGAAGAGCAGAACGCCGACTTTTTCCAGGTTGGCGGAGGCAGGTTCCTGCTGACTACCGTCTC
>DAOUJN010000048.1:0-158479 GCA_034422655.1 Dehalococcoidia bacterium | reverse complement strand
CTCCGTGGGTTGGGGGGTGGGCTCCTCCGTGGGTTGGGGGGTGGGCTCCTCCGTGGGTTGGGGGGTGGGTTCCTCTGTAGGTTGGGGGGTAGGTTCCTCCGTGGGTTCGGGGGTGGAGTCCGTGTCGGATTGCTGGGGGGATGTCCTTCCCCGCATTTGCGGGCCGGGCCGCTCCGACGCAGCCATTGGGTGGGCGTCGGCGACGCTAACGTTGACGGTGGACTCGGCCACGGTCCCGGCGGCAGCCTCGTTGCCCGTGGCCACCAGGGCCAGGGCCACCAGTCCGGCCAGCAGGAGAATGACGGAAAGCGCCTGGGGAAGTTGGATTCCCGTGGCAACGTGTCGCAGGCGGTTGAGAAGGTTGGTACAGGACCCGTTCGGAGCAGGTTCCGGGGTTGTTGGCATATTCATTTGTGTGTCCCCTGGGCCGGCGGCGCTTGCCTGGGTCTTGCGTCGGAAACCGGGCCGGCTGCGCCCGGTTCCCCAACAATGCTCCGCCTCTCCCGTCGTAATCGTTTTGCCAACAACAGATTTTCGCCGTCCCATCTGAGTTTTCCCTGAAGATTGGGCGAAATTTCCCTGAGAGTTTTCTGTGGATGTATTTGAAGGGGGAGAGAAGGAGATCTGGCGCGCCCAAGGCGCTAACGAGGAAGGGCAGGGCCGGCTGCTCGAAGGTTTGGGGATACCGAGAGTGTCGCAGGGGCTTTCCCCGTCGTTCCCGCCAACACGGGAACGACGGGGTTAGGGGCCGGACCAACGGGCCTGTTCAGCGTGTTCCTTGCTTTCCGCTGGCCACGTCGGACCCTCTTACTGGCGCCGATGACGGTCCGGCCCTCAAGGGGACGCGTCTACCCCCCCCCCCCGAGTCGGAGGGCTCCGGCAGCTGCCGGGGGCTGGCCATGCGGTAGCCAACCCGGGGCTGGGTGAATATGTACGTGGGGTGCCTGGCGTCGTCGCCCAGCTTGCCCCGCAACTGCTTGATGTAGGTCTGCAGCACCTGGGTGTCCGCGACGTAAAGCGGCCCCCACACCAACCGCAGCAACTGTTCGTGGGTCAACACCCGCCCGGCGGCGCCGGCAAGCTCGCATAGCAGCTTGTACTCGGTGGCCGTCAACTGCACCGGACGGCCGGCGACGGCAACCTCGCGCTGGGCGTAGTCGATAACCAGGTCGCCCAGAACCAGGGGCTTCGAGGCCGCGTCCCGCCCCGACGCGTGGCTCCGGCGCAATGCCACCCTGATTCGGGCCGCCAGTTCCGTGGGCGTGAAGGGCTTGACCACGTAATCGGCGGCGCCCAGTTCGAAGGCCCGGTCCATGTCCCGGCCGTCGCCGCCACCCGACACGAAAATGACCGGGGCATCGGTAATCCGCCGGATGGCTTCCATCAGCTCTAACCCGTGGGCCTGCGGCAGCGCCGGTTCCACCAGAAGCAGGTGTGGGTCAACCGACTCGACCAAGCTTTCCAGTTCCAGGGGACTCCCGGCAACAAAGGGAACGAAGCCTCCCTCCAGGAGGGCGCTCTGCACGTACCGGCACGCCTCCGGGTCGCCGTCCAGCGCTAGGACCCGTACTTCTTCGGCATCCGGATGGCGCCTGGCCAAGCCTGTGCCGGCGGGCGCGGCCTCGATTTCCACTTCGTTGGCTATGGGGAGGGTGAAGGAAATGTGAGGAGCAGTTTCCCGCGCGCCGCCCCGGGCAGAGAGCCGTCCCCCATGGGCCTCTACTATGCCCCTGTAGAGAGCCAGGTCCGCGTCGTCGGCCGTTTTCTCACTTTCAGTGGGTCTGGACGAGGGGCCGAACCGCCTGCTGAAGGGGTGGAACAGGGGCCCCACGCCGGCCTCGGCCGCCACGGTAATGGCAACGTGAGACTCCTCTCGGCTTGCGTTTACCCGAATAGACGATGACGACTCGAGGGAACCGGACAGGACCCTGAACAGGCCGACCAGCGCCTGGATAATGCGCGGCCCGTCGGCCATAACCCGGGGCAAGTCGGGGGCAACCTCCAGCGTAATGGCGACTGTCTTGGTCTCCCGCAGGAAGGCCTCCTTCGCTTCCCACAGCAGAGCCGGCGCCTCGGTGGGCGCCAGCGCGACCGACAGCGTCCCCGCCTCAATTTGGGTCATGTCGACGAAATCGTTTATCAGTTTTCCCATCTGGTTGGCCTGCTCATCAATAATCCGCAGGAACTGGCGGGCCTGGGTGGCGTCGGGCGGCTGCGGTGATGCCAGCATGGACGCCACGGAGCCCTGGATGGATGTGAGCGGCGTCCGCAGGTTGTGGCTTATCGAGTTGAAGTACTCGACGCGGTGCCGCCTCAATTCTTCCAGGTGCGCTGTGTCCTGGATGGTGGCCACGACGGTCTCTATCTGGCCGTCCTCCCCGAAAACCGGCCTGGCGTTCACCAGGGTATTGACCTCGCTACCGTCGGGCATTTCAATGACTATCTCTTCGGCCAGAACCATCTCTCCCGTACGCAGGGCCCTGGTGGTGGGAAGCTCTTCCAGGGGTATGGGGCGTCCGTCAGGCGTCCTCAGGGTCATCATGTCAAGCAGTTGCGAAAGGTCACGGCTGGGGACACTCAGCTTGCCGAGGATCCTTCTTATTTCCTCGTTGATGGACAGCAGGGCTCCCGTCCTGGCTTCGAAAACCAGGACTCCCGCCGGCGAAATGTCTAGCAGCGCTTCCAGATCGTTCCTGGCCCGGCGCTCTTCCCGGTGCCGGCAGGCATTCCACAGGACCAGACCCGCATGGACGGCGAACAGGTGAAAGATCTCCTCGTCCTCGTCGGTGAATATTCCTCCGCCTTCTTTTTCGGTAAGGTAGATGCTCCCGAAATTCTCACCCTGGTGACGAATGGCGGAGCCCAGGAAGGTGTTGAACAAAGGTGGGTCTTCGGGCAGCTTGTAGTCCCTGGAGCGGGTGGCCCCATCGTTGACCCGAACCGGCCCATCGCTGTGGTCCAGAAAATGAATGACTCCCGACCCCTCGTATAGTTCCGCCCAGCTCCGGCATTCCGCCTCGTCCATGCCGAAGGTTGCCATGTCTGCAATGCCGCCGGACTCGTCGAAGGTAATCAGCGCCCCGTAGCGAGCATCGGCCAGGTAACTGGCGGCGTCGATAATCCCCTGGAGGATGGCTTCGGGTTCAAGGCTTTCGGTAACACGCAGACAGGCCCTGCAATACCGCGATATAAGGTTCGCGGCCTCAGAGTCTTGCAGTTTCCGGAGATTTTCGGCACGATTCGTCATCACACACTCTCCTGCTTAAGGCAACTCGTGCCAAAGCATTTCGACACAATACGGCCTGGGATGGTCGCCAGGGCTGGGAAGGAAAGGAAGCGCCTGGGTTACAAGGTTTGCAAGCGGTTCTACCGGGTCATTCCGAGTGGGACACCGGAATGGTTACCCGGGGAGGCTGTGAGATACAAGAGAAACCTCGGGAGAGGCGGGACATTGACGCCGGCCCCGGCGCGAACAGGGGCCCGAAGGTCAGGCGTGGCCTGAGTGGATGGAACGGGGGAAGTATTCATACATTCAGTGTCACAAGTAAATTGATTGGCGATTGCTAATCACTCAACCAATCAGACATTATACACTAATGGAATGTAAATGCTGTGTCATTCATCCCGAATGGTATGCAATTCTTGTGTAATTTTTTGCAGCCGTGCAGAAAGGGGGGCAGAAGGCGTTTTAGTTGAGGGGGAGACTTCCCATGCCGTCGGGACGAGGGAGTCTATGAGATGGCGGAGAGAGAGGGATTCGAACCCTCGAGAGGCGGTAAGCCCCTACACGATTTCCAGTCGTGCCCGTTCGTCCACTCCGGCACCTCTCCGCGTTGGGGGCCGGGTAATTATACCTATGCTCCCTTCCGGTGTCCACCGGACCGCGACGCTGGGCCGGGTTGCCGTGCAGGCGATTTGGCGTGTGAAGCCAGGGCAGACACATAGGTCCGCCCCTACTGGAGCACTGAATCACCTGAAGCGGAACGCTATCGGTCAGGCTGGATTGCTGACAAGGTACACCTGGCTACCTTATGATGGCCTCACATCAGGTAACGCAGGAGGTTAGGCATGACGACCTTTGTTTACGTGGCAGCCCAGGACGACGACAAGGTTTCCATCTTCACCATGGACGAAGGCAGCGGGGCGCTGTCGCTGCGGGCGGAAGCGGCCATTGCCGGTGGGCCCTCGCTGCTGGCACTTAGCCAGGACAAGGTTACCCTTTACATCGGGCATCGAACGTCCGCGCAGATCAGCAGCCACCGCATTGACCAGGATACCGGCGGCTTTACCCAAACCGGCATGGTGGATACCCAGGACTCGCCCACCTACATCGTGCAGGACCGGACCGGCAATCACCTGCTGTGTTCCTTCTACCAGGGGGCTCGCGTGGCGGTGTTTCCCCTGGCAGACGACGGCAGCGTTGGGGGCGCCGCCACTTCGTCGCTGGCCACCGATGACGGAGCCCATTCCATCATGACGGACCGGTCCAACCGGTTCGCGTATGTGCCGCACATCGCCTACCAGCAGGACAACGTGCTGGAGCCGCCCAAGAACATCCCGGGGCCCAACGTCATCTACCAACTGCGGTTCGACGAGGCGACGGGGACGCTGTCGGGCAATGACCCGCTGACCCTGGCAATGGACCCGCTGGTGGGGCCGCGCCACCTGGTCATGCACCCCAGCCTGGACATTTTGTACTTCTCCAACGAGCAGGGGTGCAGCGTGTCGTCCTACCGGATTGACCAGCAGTCGGGGACGTTGGGCCATCTGCAGACCGTGTCCACATTGCCGGAGGGCGTGGACATCCGCAACACCTGCTCGCAGATACAGTTCTCGCCGGACGGCAGCCTGCTGTTCGTGCCGAACCGGGGCCATAACAGCATCGCGGCCTTCACGGTGGACGGCGACGGGATGCTGGCGCCGGCGGCCCACGCCGACACGGAAGCGGTGCCCAGCGCCTTCAGCCTGGACCCGTCGGGACGGTTCGTGTTTGCCGCGGGGTCGGCGACCAACCGGCTGGCCGCCTACAGCATTGACGGCGGGTCGGGGGCCATGACGGCCCTGGGCGCCTACGACGTGGGGGCAAGGCCCATGTCGGTGCTGACGATGGAGGTGGGGGGATAAATAGGAATGCGCTGGATTTTCAATTTTTCAGACACGCTTTTCCGCTTTGCCAGACCCTCTGTGGAAGACGAAGCCTTCGTAGGGCTTCTAGAGCCTGTGCTGGCCGGCATTCTTGAGGAGATAAGGATTCTGGAGAAATCGGGCGTTCTTCAAGCGAGGCCAGACACTGACCGAGAGGTGGAACGTCCCCGCACTGACGAGGAAATACAAAGAGACATGACCTATCATCACCAGGGTGCTAGAGCCATACAGTCACATATACAAACTCTACAGGTAGCTCGCGCCAAGCTCTTGAACTCGAGGCCAAAGTGGGAACACCGACATTTACGCGGTCAGGCTCTCCATCTGTCTGCTGTGTATTTGAAGGTACTAGGGGCTTGTGTAGCAAAGCGTTACCTCCTTCCGTACATTGCTGAAAATGAAACGGTAACCAGACAATACTTCAAAGCGGTCCGCGATGCACAACTGTGGGATCAGATTACCCATCGTTCAGCAGTTCGTATGGTGTCCCTCTTGAAGGGTACTCAATTGAACATAGGAATAACGGAGAGCCTCGAGAATATGGCAAATGAATTCCTTGCTAAGGCTTGGGGAGCAGTAACCTCAAGCGGCGAAATCTTCCAACGCTGAAGACACGCGTCCAACCGTCCTTTCAAGGTGTACGACGCGGGGGCGCGGCGCATGTCGGTGCTGACGATGACGGTTTAGGGCAGGCAGGCCGACCCGTTTGCCCTGTGGGACGGGGGGAATGGGCGGCCAATAGCGTTGACTTGCTTTAGAGACACTGGGGCGGCCCTTGTGGCCGCCCCTACGGTTTTGGGGTAAGGAGGGTTCGTCACCCCCATCCTGACCTTCCCCCGTCAAGGGGGAAGGGATTACCTGGATAGCATTTAGTCGTCGCCCGGCACCGGCGCCGCCGCTTCCGCTTCGGCGGTGTCGTTGATGAACTCGCCGGTTATGGGGTCGCGCTCGAAGGGGCTGTAGAGTTCGAGTTCCTGGGCCATTTCGCGGACGGCGGGGATGACTTCCTGGCCCATGAGGCGGAGGCTGCGCATCTGGTCCTCGTGGGACATGGCGCCGTCGCCGTCCCAGAAGAAGACGCTGCCCGGGCGCAGGTACTCCAGGACGTGGCGAATCTTGGGGATGACCGTCTTGGGCGTGCCGGAGATGATGCTGTAGTCGGCGGCCTGGTCCTCGTAGGGACGGCGGTTGGTGCCGAAGCGGCCGGCGGGGCCGAAGGCGGTGGCGGACAGGCGGCGCGACGTGCGGGAGGTGTGGCCCGGCAGGTTCATGATGGCCGGGTTGACCTGGCCCTCGTTGCCGGCCAGGAAGGGGTTGCTGACACCGGACAGGTACTTGCGGCCCACCTCGTCGGCCTTCTCCTCGGTCTCGTCCACGTGGACCTTCCACAGGTAGGCCACGTTCTGGGTATCGGACTTGTGGCCGAACTCGGCGGCGGTGTCGTGGTAAAGCTGGAAGGCCTCCTTGGTGGGTTCCAGGCGGGTGGCCAGCAGGACCAGCGGGTAGCCCTTCTCGGCGGTCCACTTGACGGTCTCGACACTGACGGTGGAGGGAATCCAGATGGGCGGGTGCGGCTTCTGCAGGGGCCGCGCCCACGGGTTGACGTAGCGGTAGTGGTAGTGCTTGCCCTCCCAGCGCCAGGGGCCGGGCGTGGTCCAGGCCTTGATGAGGAAGTCGTGGGCCTCCTCGAAGCGCTCGCGGTTGAAGTGCGGCGGCGCGTTGTGGGAGTAGCTTTCCCGGCCGCCGCCACGGACAAAGCCGGAGACCAGGCGGCCGTCGGAGATCATGTCGATCATGGCAAGCTGCTCGGCCAGCCAGAGGGGGTCGTCCCAGATGGGCAGGACATTGCCCAGGATGATGATCTTGGCCTTGTTGGTGATGCGGGCCAGGATGGAGGCGCCGACGTTGGTGACGCCCTGCATGCAGAAGGGCGTGCTGTGGTGCTCGTTGAGCATCAGCGCGTCGAAGCCCATCTCCTCGGCATAGACCTTCTCGTCCAGGTAGCGGTTGTAGAGACGGGAGCCCACCGCCGGGTTGTAGTGCTCGTTGCTGATGCTGAGGTCGGTGGACTGGGTGCCCATAAGGCCAGAGTTGTCGTCCTGCCAGGGCTGCTCGGTAAAGTGGCCGATAAGCATATCAACACCTCAAAGTGAATCATCCACAAAGGGGCACGAGGTTTCACGAAGGGGATTTGTGGGGGAGTTTAGCATTGGGGGGTATGGGGTGGCAACCTGAAAAAATTTATACCCCCTGCAAAACCGTGCATTTCCCGACATTTTGGCTATCCACGAAGGACAGGAAGGGCGGGAAGTTGTTTGGTAATGGTTATGGTAGGGGTGGGTTATGCAGGGTGGCAAGGGGGGCGGGTTAGGAATGGGATTTCGACACATAGCTACTAAGTTAAGACTAATCCCATTCCTTATTGGTCACTTGTATCACCGGAGCTTTCCGTAGCACGGACATAGCGCACCGGTCTATTTAGCTTACGGTATTTCCCAGTTTGCTCTAACCGCTTCAACCAGTCCTTAGCTTGATATTTCGATACGTTAAGGTATGTGGCAACATCAGAGTCTGATAGGGGAAAATCCATATCGCCAAGAAGTTCGACCACTTTCTGAAACAAGACATCACCCGGTGGAGGGGAAGACAGCGAACGAGAAAACTCGACAGTAGCTTCCATGTCTGCAATTAAGCTGGCGTCCCCAGCTTCCTCGAAAAACCTCCCCTGCTGGGGCGAACTTGTCAGTGATTTTGATGACACGCCCTTTATAACTGACTTAAACTCTTCGGGAGTACTAGGACTAGGCCATTTCAAAGCCCCCTTACGATGTAAGGCCTTTAAACCGTCGCTGACGTCTCCATTTGCACGAGCATAAATGTGTACAAGGCCCATTTTTTCCAATTGCTCTACGGCACCATTCCATGTACCGCCCGTACCATAATCTGATTCGACCACTAGCCCGGCGTCGGCCAATGCATAAACCAATTTATTTCTGGCCATAGCGTTGCCGACGTTAAAACCTGCCCTCGGGTCATACGGTGAGAGGAGAACCAGGCGACCGTCAATCAATATGTCGCGATTCTCCCGATTCATCACAGCACTTTCAAGGCCATCCGACAAAACACCAACAGCAGTCCCACCTTCTTCCATGGCCCCGAACATTGCTGCCCGATCAACACCTCGAGCTCCACCGGACACAATAGAACATCCCGCTGCCGCCGCCATGCGACCGACTATTTCAGAATACTCAATCTCGACATCATCAGCATTCCTAGAGCCAACGACTGCCAACCCGCCATTTTCCAACAGGTTCCGATCGCCACAACCATAGAGTACGGGTGGCGACTTTTCAGCCAAGCGACGTTTCAACCGATCAGGATAATTGGCGTCCGCACGTGTAACTGTCCAGATTGACCGGGACCGCCAGCTTTCGAGTACCTGGCTCAACAAAAAGCCCCTGCCAAGCAATTGGCGAAGCCGTTCAAGATCAACACCTATTTGGAACTCCGTAAAATACTCGATAGAATCGTGGCTCAACAGGTCGGCCGGTTGCTTTCCGTATTCCTTCAACCAGCGAGCTAACCTGTTGTACTCCGCTAGAGTCAGAGGGCGAACTGACTTATCCGCGGCCCTACCCATGATGAGCGGGGCTGTCAGAAGCAATATAGCTTGGGCGTTCGCTGACAAATCCATATTCATCATCCTTGTCTCGTTCCGGTGTCTGCTAGTGCAAAAGGAAACACGGTACCGCAACCGCTTTCCTTCAGCAGGGATGTCGCTACAGTGAGTGTCCAGCCGGAGTCCACCATGTCATCCACTAGTAGAACTGGCCCAGACAGTACGGGCAGGGCCGAAAACTCTAAGGATCCTTCTACATTCCGGACCTGTTGCGGGCTATTAGACATACTTTTCTGCTCAGGTCTGTCATCAGTTTTGACCAAAACCGGGCAAAAATGCAACCCTAGAATATCAGCTAATCGCCTGGCAAAATCAGGCACCAAATGGGGATGTCTTCTTGATGGAATGCAAGTTACCCAAATTGGAGTAGGCTGCGGTTTCCATTCCTGTATCAGATGTGCAGATGCAGTTACAAGCTCATCCGAAAACCGATTTTCAAAATACTTTCCTGACTGCACCAATCGGCCCCACCCAGCGTCACCCCAGTAGCATAGTGCTCTGCCAGTTTCTGCACGTAGATGTTCAGGTATAGTCTGACGCGTGGGCCACTGTTTACGGGGTTCAATTGGCACACTGGTACGTCTCAGGAATTCTACAGCATTGAGAACAGTTTCATCTCGCACGAAATCAGGAAGAGCAGGTAAATCTGGCGGTTCCAATGCTCCGGGGTCGCCATCAAGGGCACGTATCAGGAACTCCATGTGTCCGGAATCCAAAGCCACGTATTTCTGCATCTCTTCCTGTTCCTGATAACGCAACATGGTTAAACGTTCCTCTCGATTCCAGATCTCGTCGCTAAGGTTTGCCGCAGTTAGCTGCCACTTTGTTCCCTGCCTGGCAATGGGAGCGGGGGACTCGAGAGACAGCAGCTTGATGGTTTGTTGTATGCGACTTTGTCTGACGTTGATAGTATGGAGAAGCTGTGGCAAGGATAGGCCGGAAGGCTCGTTTTCTAAAGCTGTTAATACTTCCTGCACTTCTTCTCTAGTGGGGAAGGCACTGCGGATGAAAAAATCTGTGATATCAGTATCCTCCAAACCACTAAGCAACACCCCATAGGCAGCGTTCAATCGCCTTCCCGCGCGTCCCACTTGCTGATAGTAATGCACCACCGAACCGGGAGTCTGATAGTGAATGACAAAAGCCAAGTCTGGCTTATCAAATCCCATGCCCAAAGCAGTGGTTGCCACCAGAGCCTTGACGCGATTCCCAAGTAGAGCTTCCTCTAACTCCTCCCTATTGTCCGACCTGCCTGTGTAGGGATAAACTTCTAACCCTTGCGATTGCAGCCAACGCGCAACTTGTTCGGCATCGCGTATAGTCAGCGTGTAGATTATTCCCGAACCCGGTAGTTCAGTCAGGCGGTCGGCAAGCCATGATAAGCGCTCTGCTTGGCTGGGCAACTTAATGGTCTGCAGGAAGAGCGACGGACGGTTAAGGTCGCCTCTTGATATTGTAATATTGGGACCAAGAATTTCTTCGAGGTCTTTCATGACCCGGTCGTTTGCGGTGGCAGTTGTTGCCAATAATTGAACGTTCGGAGGTAGTGTCCTGGAAATACGTTCAATGAGCCGGTAATCGGGGCGAAAGTCATGCCCCCAGTCGGAAATACAATGTGCTTCGTCGATCACCAGTAGCTCCAAGCGGACCGCGATATGAGGTAAGACTCGGTTTCGGAAGTCTTCGCTGGCTAGCCGTTCGGGAGAAATCAGAAGAACATCCACCTGATCTTCATTGATTTCCTTTTCTACTTCGGGCCATTCGTTGGGGTTGTCTGAGTTGATAGTGACCGCACGCACACCCATGCGTTCGGCGGCATCAATTTGGTTGCGCATGAGAGACAACAGAGGCGAAATCAATAGAGCAGGACCAGAACCGCCTTCCCGCATCAGCTTGGTAGCTATAAAGTACACGAAGCTCTTGCCCCAGCCGGTCTTCTGAACGACGAGCAACTTGCCCTTTTCCTCCACCAAGTGTTTTATGGCCGCTTCTTGGTCTTCATGGAATTGTGCATCTGCTATACCGGAGCCAATCCTCAATAATTCGAGGGCCCGGCTTCCGTTATAATCCAAACCTTGCTCCTAGCAAAAAGCGTTCTGTGCGACAGATCTTGGCGGCTCTTTTTCAATTACCCCCCAAACCACCCCCGCACCACCTCCACAAACCTTTCCACCTGCTCCACTTCCGGCCTGTGGCCGCAGTTTTCGAGCACCTCAAGGCGCGAGCCTGGTATTGAATCGTGGTAGAGGTGGGCGGCGCTGGGGGGGACTATGGGGTCGTGGTCGCCGGTGATTATTAGCGTGGGCAGGCGCTTTAGGCGGGGGAGCAGGTTGGGCAGGGCCGGGTAGTGCATGTAGGGGCGCCAGCTCAGGCGGCAGGCGCCTTCCAGGGAGGTCTCCCAGTTGAAGGCCTGCTCCTCGGTGGGTTCGTCGGGGCAGATGGCCTGGAACTCGGGGACGGCTTCGGGGTTGAGCAGGCTGCGGGTGATGAAGACCTTGGCCACCACTTGGAAGATGTCGAAGATTTCGCCCTCGGGAGGGCGGACGCCGGCGGCGCCCACCAGGGCCAGGCGCTTGAACTGCTGAGGATTCATTACCGCCATTTCGGCGGCCAGCCAGCCGCCCAGGGAAAAGCCCATGACGTCCACGCCTTCCAGGCCCAGGTCGTCCAGGGCGCCCAGGTACCAGACGGCCAGGTCGTGGAGATTCATCACCCACTCCATGGGCTCGGACTCGCCGAAGCCGGGGTGCCAGGGGATGTAGAGGGTGTGGTTCTGGGCCAGGGCCTCGTGCCAGCGGAGCCAGCCGGGGTGGCCCATCTCGTCGTGGAGGACCAGCAGGGGATCGCCGGAGCCGCCCTTGACCAGGTTAATGCGGGTACCGGCCACTTCTACCATTTCTTGGGTCCAGGTTACGGAACTGGTGGTCATGGAAACTCCTTGCGGCGGCTGCGGGGTTCCGGCAGCGGGATTGGGGGTAAGGGTGGGATGGTTGGGGTGATTGTCAAAGAGGCGGGACGGGTTGTCAAGGAGGGCAGCGTCAGGGGCGGTTGGCGGGCGTCCGGCACGGCGCCGGGAACCGTGACGGCGACGGGACGTTATCACTGTTTCTACCCCTGGTTTGCGTTAACCTTTACGAAACTTGCTTTGCATTACAATAGTACATCGGTTAGCATATCAGTTACCATTGTACGGACTTTAGAGGGTTTGGAACGGGAAATGAGTACCTCCATAACCGAAAATCTGTTAACCCAACAGCTTAGCCTGCCCGAGGAACTGATACTCGCGCTGCTGAACGAGGAGAGCGGGTACTTTCACCAGGTGCCCGGGTGGGACCTGAACTGCGCCTTTGCGGGGGCCGTGCTGGCGGAACTTTCCTTCTTGTCCCGCATCGACATGGACATGGAGTCGCTGTTCCTGACGGACGGAAGGGAAACGGGCAATCCCGTTTTGGACCCTTCGCTGCGGGAGATTGCGGCGGAGTCGGGCCGGCGCAGCGTGCAGTACTGGATCGAGCGCCTGGCCCCGCAGGCGGAGTCGGTAATCGACCTGACGCTGGAACGCCTGGTGGACATGGAACTGCTGGAACACCACGACGGGGAATTCTGGACGCTGGCCCGCACTGCGTGGCAGGCGGAACTGTCGGGGCGCTCCGTAGAAGGCTCGGTGGGGCAGTTTGTGAAGACCCGCATCGTGATGGCGGTATTCAACAACGAGATTCCCACCCCGAGAGACGCAGTTATCATCAGCCTGATGAATACCTGCGACGTATTTCGGTTCATGTTCGAGATGGATAAAGAGACGGAAGACCGAATCGGCTTCATCAGCAACATGGACATCATTGGCCGCTCCATCGCAAATGCGGTTTCCCAGCACGTGGTGGGGTCGTTTCTCCGGCCTTCCCGGCTGGACCGGGATATTCCCCGGGTGCCCTTGCGGAAGATTTTGCTGAGTCGCCACCTGCGCAGCGGACACATTCCGGCCCTGTTCGCTGACTTGGCGAAAGAGTATGGGCCGGTGTTCCAGCTGCGTCCGCCCTTCTCCGAGCCGCTGACCTTCCTGGCGGGGCCGGAGATGAACCGTTGGGCCAACCGGAACGGGCGTACTCACCTGCGCGCCAGGGACTATTTCGTGGACTTTGAAAAGGTCTATGGGGCGTCGGGGGTTATGCCATCGCTGGACGGAGCGGACCACTTCCGGTTGCGCAAGGCGATGCAGCCGGCCTACTCGCGGGCGCGCCTGGCCGGGCAAATTGACGACCTGTACCGATACGTGCGGGAGTTCATATCGGAGTGGCAGGTTGGCGACGTGTACCCGGCTTCCTCCATGAGCCGCCGGTTGATCAATGCGCAGCTCTCACCCCTTTTCATTGGCGTGGAGTCGCAGGATATCTTCGATGACCTGGCGCAGTTCAAGGAGCGAGCGCTGACCGTACACATAATGAAGGCCCTGCCCAAGTTCATGCTGAAGACACCGGGCATGAGACGCCGGGCAAAATCGGTTGACATACTGCTGGAACGCATTCAGGGGGTACACACCGCAGCGCAGCGGGCCGGGCGGCCCCGAAACCTGGCCGACGATTGGCTGAGCCTGCACGCCAGCGACCCGCAGTTTGTGCCGGAGACCAACCTGCGTTTTGCCCTGTCGGCGGCGCTGGTGGCCAGCGTGTATTTGGGCGATTCTCTCAGCTTCGCGCTTTACGCGATGGCTTCGCAACCGGAACTGTACGAGAGAATACAGGCCGAAGCCGATGCTCTGTTTGGCGACGGCGACCCCGGCGAGAGCGACTACAACCTGTCCGCAATCGAGGTTACGCACCGCTTCATTATGGAAGTACACCGCATGTACCCCGTGGTGCCCATGTCCCTCAGGAACGTGATGAACTCGAGCCTGGTGGGAAACTACGAACTGCCGGTGGGAGCCAGGGTCTTTATTGCCCAGTCGGCAGCGCATTTCATGGAAGAGGCCTTCCCGGACCCGTTCAAGTTTGACATAGACCGCTACTTGCCGCCGAGAGACGAACACCTTAATGCAGGCTACGCACCATATGGATTGGGCACGCACAGATGTCTGGGCACCCGGTGGATGGAACTGCAACTGGCGGTCAACCTGCTGATGATTGCCCACTACTTCAAGCTGGAGGTACGCCCGGCCAATTACAAATTCAAGTTCAGCCCGCTGCCGTCAATGAAGCCGAGCAAGAAGCTGAAGCTCCGCATAGCGGAACGGCGGAGGCCGGTGCCGGTTTAGGCGGTGGGGGTGCGCGACCTTCCGACCTTTCAGTTGGAAGGTTTTGACGGGGCGGAGACGTCCTGAAATTTATGAGGGGCGGGTTTGAAACCCGCCCCTACGTGTTGGATGTGGCCAGAGGTTTAGGAATAGATGGTTTAAGGGGTTTGTTCTCCTTCTTCGTGGCGGCGGTGGACGGCTTCGATTTCCATGTCCAGTTCCTCGGCCCAACGCCTTACGTTGGAGCGCAGCTTCATGTTCTGGTAGGCGCCCCAGAAGGTCATGGCCGCGGGGACGACCAGGATGGAGACTATCAGGGAGTAGGCGATGGTGATGGCCGCGGTGAAGCCGAACTGCTGGGAAGCGGCCAGGGGCGAAGCCACCAGGACGCCGAGTCCCAAAGCCGTAGTCAGGGCCGACCCCAGCAGGGCGGAGCCGGTGGTGGCCAGGGTCCGGACGGCGGCCTGCTCCGGGTCGCGTAGGGCGGAATACTCTTCCCGGTACCGGTGGATCATGTGGATGGTGTAGTCAACGCCGATGCCGATGGAAAGGGCGGTGATGATGGACGTGATGATGGTATAGGGAATGCCGATCAGGGCCATGGTGCCCAGCACGGAAATCAGGACTAGGACGATGGGCCCCACGGCGATAACGGCCAGGACGGGCTGACGAACCGTTGCCCAGAAGAAAAGGGCAAGGACGGTGAGAGCCGCCAGGATGGTAGTGGTGATCGCCTCGGTCTGCCGCTCGGTGATGGAGTCGGTGACGGTGACGGAAATGATGCTTTCGGAAGTGGCGGTCAGGGCATCGTCATCGCCGAACCAGAGGCCCTCGATGTCTTCCTGGATGACCTTGGTCAGGGAAGGGTCACCGGAATAAGTGGGGAACTGGACCAGCATGGCGTCAATGCCCTGGGGGTCGTTGACCAGCAACAGCGGGACCGCTGGATCCATGGCCTCCAGCCTGTCGAGGAACTCCTGCATCAGCGCCGGGTCCAGCTGAACCCCGGCGGTGGCCTCATGGAAGAGGGCCGCCAGTTCCGAACTGTACTTGTCGCCTGGCTCCCCGCTGTCATCAACCCAGTCCCGCAAAACCAGGTCGAAGGAGGCATGGATGGGACCGGCGGCGGCGCGGGGGCGACGCCGTTCATCCTGGAAGGCGTCGGTCAGGTCCTGCATGTTAAGGAGGGTGCGGGTCTCCGTGGCTTCCGCCTTCAGAAGCACGGTGGCCATTTCGGTGGAACCGCCGACGGAGGCGTCGAGGGTGTTCATGTCTTCCAGGACGTCGCCGCCCCGGGGCAGGATGTCGCGGATGTTAAATTCGGACTCAATGCCGGTGGCGGCGTACCCCAGGGCGGCCGTAACCACCAGCACGCCGACAAGGTAGGGGCCGGGTGAGCGGGTGATGCTTCGGCCCAGAAGGGCCGCCAACCCGCTGACGCCGGGCAGCGCGTTGGCAATGGGGCGGGGCGGGTTCAGCCGGCCACGGGCTTCGCGACGACGGTCGATGATGGTGCGGCCAGCGGGGACCAAAGTCAGCATGACGATCAGGCTCATGCCCACGCCCAGACCGGCGATGATGCCAAAGTCGCCGACGATCTCGATGGGGGAGAAGAGGCTGGCCAGCAGGCTGACAATGGTGGTAATGGCGGCCAGTACCAGGGGAACGGTAACGTTTCGGAAGCCCATGCGGACGGCGGCCAGCACATCCTCGCCGGCGTTTCGCTGCTCCCGGTAATGGGACACTATCTGGATGGCATAGTCCACCGTCAGGCCAATAATGATGATGGGCACCATGGTCGTAAGGGAGTTGGGCGGGCCGGTCAGGCCCAGGGCGTTGGGGCCAAGCCAGCCCTCGGCCCCGACAATCCAGATGATGGACATGAGCAGCCCGATGATGGTGAGCAGCAGGTCTGAAATGGTGCGCATGAAGAGGAGAATGAGGGCGGCGATGAGCAGAAAGGCGAGACCCACCAGGGGAGCCATGCCCTCTTCCGTGGCCTTTACGTACTCGTCCTCAACTATCTCGGGGGAAACGCTGCTCACGGTGAGCGGCCCCTGGCTGGCCCGGGCGAGTTCCAGGATGCGGCGCTCGGCTTCCTTGACACGTTCGTCGCCGGTATTGATGACGCGAATGGTGGCGATGGCGACGGACGTGCCGTCGGTATCGCTGCCGGTCATGGCGTCGATGGCGCCGAGGACTTCAGGAGGGCCCTGGAGGTTGTCGAGGTCAGCCTGAGTGACTGCCTCGAAGTCCGGGACCTGGAGGAGAGCCATGATCAGGTGGGAGGGAGCGATAGCGGAATCGCCCGGCGCCAACACCCCGGCCACGGCGGGGTCGGTGACTATTTCGCTGACCAGGGAGTCCATCTGGGCAAGGCCAGCGGGTGTCAGGGCGTTACCGCGGAATAGCAGGGTAACGACGTTAGCTTCGGCGGTCTCCCGGAAAAGGACTCCAATTTCATTCAGGGCCTCGGCGACGGCGCTGCCCTGGGGCAGGGTGGCCCGGGTCTCAGGCGGGGGGGCGCGGTGAACTGCGCCGTAGCCCAGCGCGACGGTAACAGCCAGCAGAACCAGAAGGGTTATCCAGGGACGAGCCGTGACGAGCATTGCAAGCCGACTAAGTGTTCTGTCCAAAGTAATCCTTTCCCTCTTTCTTATTCGCGTGAGAATGTGTGTGCCAGTGGAGAGAATCAGCCCCTTGCCTTCGGCCGGCTCAGGGGATGAGCGGGATAGTGGCCTTCATCCCAGCACTCCCCTGGTCGGGGAGACAGCATCATAGCAGGGCCGCGTCGGAACGGGCGTGAAGGGCGCCGGCATCGTCCCGGACCTGGGGATAGAACTGGGCACAGTAGGCGCGGAAGGGCATGATTTCGCCGTCGGAGCGGCACAGCCGGGGACGGGTGCGGTAACGCTTGCGGCTCCAGATAACGATATCCTGCAGCACGTCGCCCTTCTGCTGGGCCGCCATAAACCTGTTGAAGATGGGGGCGCGCCAGCCCACGGGCAGGAAGCCCAGGCCGATTATGCGCCGCTTCGGCTGGCGGATTTCCCGGACCTGGGAGACTAGGGTCAGGTCGATAAGCTCGCCGTCCACGGGGGTAGCCAGGACCCATAAGCGCAAATCGACGCCGATGGAATGTTCGCGAATCTGCACGAAGGAGTATCCCAGGCCATAAATGTGGGTTACGGCGGACAGGTCCATGGTAAATGCGTTGATTCCGGCCACCTTGCGGACCGTCTTGAAGTCAAACCTGCTCTCCAGGCGGACGCCGTCCACCGAAATGCGCCCGACCCGGTCGAAGTTGCCATAGCCGTGGACGTAACGGAAGTGGGCCAGGTCAACGGAGTTCTCCGTAGTTTCCTGGGGGTGGCCGGGGAAGCGAAGGGAAGTTATGGCGGGGCTGCACCAGCCTTCATGCTCGGGGCGGTCGGGGTGCAGCTCCCACTGGGGCGGACGGCCGTCGATCCCCCACCAGGCGAAGATGAGGCCATTGATTTCCTGAGTCTGGAAGACCTGCAGCCTGGCAGACCGGGGCGGGTCGGCGTAGGGCGTGGCGACGCACTGGCCGGCGGCGTCAAATTCGTAGCCGTGGAAGGGGCAAACGAGGCGACCTTGGCACATCCGCCCACCGGCGTCGGGTCCCAGTTGAGAACCCAGGTGGGGGCAGTGGGCCTCGGCCACGCAGACAGACCCACCGTCGTCGCACCAGACGACTATTTCCTCGCCCATCCAGGTCTTGTGGACCAGCCCTTCCCGCCGGACAGCGGCGCGGGTGGCCACCAGGTACCAGCCTTCGGGGAAGGGAGAGGGCAGCTGATCGATAACGGATGGCCGAAGGGAGCCAGGCATGGTTATTGCATCCTTTCTTCCTATTCCAGGTCTGGGGCCCGTGGGTTGAAATAAGGGGGCAGCCCCTGCAACCATGCCGGCCAATAATCACACGGGAATGAGAAGAGGCGATTTACCTGACGAAAGCTTCAAAACAGGTGACAATTTTATGTAAAAGCAACAGCGAATGTATGAAACTTGGCTCTAATTATACTTGGGCCTGCATGGGATTAAAAGGCAGTTGAGACGGGCAATTGCGCCTTAATTCTCGCTGTTCATTCATGCAGGAGTCGTCTGGGGCTGGGGCTGCCAAAGGGCCTGCCAGCCGCGGGCGACGTGGCAAGCCGCCGGGAATGTCCGCAATTGGCCGGGCAGGGGGTTAGCGGCGCTGGCGGGGGTCTACGTATTCGTCGGGCCTGACTTGCTGGCCGATGCCAATGGTGGACATGGACAGGGCAAGCCCAATGGGAATCAGGGCGGCGGCGGCATAGATGGGAACATGGCCCGCTGAACCCCTGGCGACCTCCCATACCCTTGCAAACAGGCCCATGTCTTCCCAGCGAGCGGCATAGCTGGCGTCCGTTGAGGCTTCCTGGTAGTTCTTGTCGAAGTGCTGCCAAAGGCCCAGGCAGGATGCAATGATGGTGACGGCGGCAACGAGGTGGGCCAGCTTTCTTGTTCCTGAAGACGGGAAGATTACCAGCGCCACCAGTGCGATGGTGATTGCTCCCAGGACCGCCCAGGGAACCAACTGCCAGTAACCGTCCCAGTGCCGTTCGTAGGCCAGGACTATGGCCGAGCCGACTATGCCGATGAAGACCAGCCAAAGCAGGCTGGCCCGCAGCCGCCAGGAAGTAGCTGCAATTCTTTCCTCACGCATCAGGGCAATTCCAACTGGGCAAGGTACCAAGGTTGAGCCATGCCTGCCTGTCTCCCATTTTTAGATACGGTGGATACAGGAAAGTCGCACGGCACAAAGCGGGGCGAATTATAGCGGAAGGGACAGCCGGGTTGCAAAGCGAAAGGCAAGGGCAGCCCTGAAGCGCCATTGCCCCCGCTATTGCGATGAAGTATTGACAGGATACATCATAAATTGATATAAAGTCCTATTCATTCTATTATTGAGATTGAGTATAAGGTTGTTGGCAACAGCGGGCCGCCTGGCTCTAATTCGTTCCAACAATTACGGATGTTGAGCGTCAAGAGATTGCCGTATCAATACTGGGGAGGAGTCATTCCTTGTAATCGGGATTGACTCTCAATATTGTCAATAGAGCAAATATTTTGTTTGGAGGAAAATTGATGCCAGGTAAGTTAATGAAAATCCTTGTTCCAATGATGGCCGTCGTTCTTTTGCTGGCCATGGCGTGCAGCAGCGAGGAACCGGCGGCGGCGCCAGCGAGTGAGTCTGCGGCCCAGACCGCGGCGCAAGCGGCGGCCCAGCCCCAGGCGCAATCCGCGGCACAACCGGCGGCCCAGGCGGCAGCGGGCGCCTCGTCCGCCCCATCAGCCGCGCCGGCGGCGGCAGGGCAGCCACAGCAAGGTGCGTCATCCCAGACCACGGTGGTCTCGCCGGCTGTCCAGCCGCAGATGGCAGAGGAAAAGTTACAGGTGGTAACCACCAGCAACATTATTGCCGACTGGGTAAGGGCCGTTGGGCAGGACCGGGTGGAGGTCTTCTCCTTGCTTCCAGCCAACGCGGACCCGCATACCTTCCAGCCAGGGGCCCGGGACATTGCCCACGTGGCCGACGCGGACCTGGTGATGAGCGTGGGGCTGTTGCTGGAAGCGGGCTGGCTGACCGAGTTGGTGGAGAACGCTGCAAGAGACCATGAATCCATAGTGGAATTGGGCGAGGAAGTTGACCCCATCGACTTCGTCGAACTCTTTGAAGAACACCACGATGACCACGGCGACGAACATGCCGATGAGCACGCCGACGAACACGGGCATGAAGAAATGACTACGCTGCTGGGCAAGCTGTTGATTGGCGACGGCGAGACCGGGGCGATGTCGATCATCGAACTGGACCACGACCATGTGGAGCAGAACGCCTTTGACATGGGCAGCCGGGCCGGGCGCATCTACGCCACCAGGAGCGGCCGGTTTGCCATCGCAGTGGCCAGCGACGCAAACAAGGTGCACATCATTGACGGGGGCACCTACCTGGAACCCCACGAGGGCCATTTCGACCTGGTTAACGGGGAAGCCGAACTGATGGGCCTGAACCTGTCGGGCGACCGGCCCGTCCACCTGGCCGTTGGTGACGAGTGGGCTGCGGTTTACTACGACGGTTCGGGAGAAGTGGCGCTAATCGAGGAACACGAACTGGAACATGAAGGCGCCGATTACCAGCCGGTGGTATTTAACATCGGTCCGCAACATGGAGCGGCGGTACCGTTTGAGGACGACTTGTTTGCCATCACCCCGCAGCACCCCGACTATGCGTCGAACCCGGAACAGTACCGGCTGCCCACCACCGTGGACATACGGGACCTTTCCGGCAACACCCTGTATTCCGCTGGTGACTGCCCAAGCCTGCACGGCGACGCGGGCAACGGCCACATGGCAGTATTCGGCTGTGAAGGCGGCGTGCTGGCGGTAGAAGCTGACCACGGCCATTTCCACCATTCCTTCATTTCGGCGCCCGCAGGGGAACCGGGAGACTTCAGGCTCACCACGGTCTGGGGCGCTTCCGGCTCAGACCACTTCCTGGCCCTGGGCTCGGCGGTGGGGCTGTACCTGGTGGAGCCGGAAGAGGATGAAATGGTCCAGCTGATTGACGCAGTGGAGGGCAATTCGCCCATTCAGGCAGCCCTTTCCCGGGACGGGGAGCATGCGGTAGTTGTAATGAGCAGCGGCGAAATCCGGCTGTACGACCTGCACGACAGGGATGTGATTGCGACCAACTCCGACGTGCTGACCACGCCGGTGGAAACGGGCTTCTGGGCGCGGCCGCACATCGCCATGGCGCCGGGGGCCATCTTTATTACCGATTCGGTGGGCGGGCACGTCCTGCAACTGGACGACCACGACCTGGAAGAGGTGGACCATTGGGACGTGGCCGGCAACCCGACCAAGATAGCCTTCGTGGGAATCCATGGTGAGACGGAAGGCCACATGGAAGAAGGCCACGATGAGCATGGCCACGAAGAAGGCCACATGGAAGCAGGCCAGGATGAACATGGCCACATGGAAGGGGACGACCACGGCCACGGCCATGGCGAGCATGATCCCCACTTCTGGTTTGACCCGATGCGGGTGCAGCGGGCGGTGAACAGCATCGCCGCCTACCTTTCGGGAGTGGACCCGGCGGGGCAGACCTTCTACCGGGACAACGCTGAAGCATACAATCACGAACTGGACGAGCTTCACGCCTGGATCGAGGGAGAGGTAGCCACCCTGCCCCACGAACAGCGCTTGATTGTAACCAACCACGACGCATACCAGTACTTCGCCCAGCGCTACGATTTCGAGATTGTGGGGGCCATAATCCCCTCGGTAAGCACCGAGATAGAGGCTTCGGCCCGGGAACTGGCCGAGTTGGTGGAAGCCATCGAGCATTCGGGCACCAAGGCCGTCTTTGCGGAAAAGCAGCAATCCGACCGGCTGGCACGGCAGATAGCTGATGAAACAGGGGCGGAGCTGGTGGGCACTCTCTACACCGGTTCGCTGGGAGAGGAAGGCGGTGAAGCGGGCACTTACCTGGACTTCATGCGCTACAACGTGAGCACCATCGTGGGGGCGCTGCAATAGCGTATTACCGCCTTCCACCGCCGGTTTGAGCGGCGCGGGAGGATAGCAATTCAGTATTTTGGGGCTGCCATCACGGCAGCCCCATTTTTTGGTGTTGGCATTGGAGCTAATCCAGGACGGTTGGTCTGTAGCCCCATCAAAACCCTTCCGCCACAGGCGGATGTGTCACCCCCATCAAGGAGGAAGGAACCTTTTCGGGGATTTGCTAGACCTCGTAGCAGGCTGCCCAGTGGTTGGGGGCTTTTTCGACCGTCGGAGGGTGCGGGTTGTCGCGGCAGTGGTGGGTGGCCAGGGGACAGCGGTCGTAGAAGCGGCACCGGTCGGCCGGGTCTATGGGGGCGGTCAGGTCGCCGCGGATGTCGGGCGGCTGCCGACTGTGCCGGGGGTCGGGAACGGGAACGGCGGACAGGAGGGCGCGCGTGTAGGGGTGCAGGGGGTTGCGCAGCAGTTCCTCGGTATCGGCAATCTCCACTATCTTCCCCAGGTACATGACGGCGATGCGGTGGCACATGTAACGGGCCACGGCCAGGTCGTGGGTTACGTAAAGGTAGGCGATGCCGAGGCCGTGGGCCAACTGCTGCATCAGGTTCATTATGCCGGTGCGGCTGGAAACGTCGAGCATGGAGGTGGGTTCATCGGCCACGACAAAGGTGGGTTCCACCACCAGGGCGCGGGCGATGGCCACCCGCTGCCGCTGGCCCCCGGAAAGCTCGTGGGGATGGCGGAAGAGGAAGGTGGCCGGCGGGGTAAGGCCCACCAGCATAAGGATTTCGGAAACCAGGTCCACTCGGTCCATGACGGTGCCGATGCCCTGGACGGCCAGGGGTTCGGCAATGGTGTCGTAGATGGTGCGGCGGGGATTCATGGACTCGTAGGGATCCTGGAAAATCATCTGGGCCTGGCGCCGGAAGGAGCGCATCCGGCGCGGGGTGATGGCGGCTGAAGGGACCGGGGCGGAGGGGTCACCACCGTCAGCCTCCAGGCCGGGGAGGCGGAACAGGACTTCGCCGGAGGTTGGTTCAAGAAGCTTCACCAGCAGCTCGCCAACGGTGGTCTTGCCGCAGCCGGACTCCCCCACCAGGCCCAGGCTGTCGCCCCGGTCCAGTGCGAAGGACACGTCGTCCACGGCGTGGATGAAGCTAGTGGTACGGCGGAAGAGGCCGCGTCCCACGGGGAACAGCCTGGTCAGGCCGGAAACGGACACCAGAGTTTCGGGGCCAAGGGTCTGGGCCGATGGTTGGGCAGTCTGCACCTAAACAACTCCTCCCTGGGCCGATATTGGCGTGTCGCCCTCCAGGGGGTGCCAGCAGTCGGCCCACTGGCTGCCGCGCCACACCCGGGGCGGGAACTCCGTGCGGCAAGGGTCAGTGGCGTGGAGGCAGCGGGGATGGAAGGGGCAGCCGGGCGGCGGGTCTATCAGGTTGGGCGGTTCGCCGGAGAGGTTGGCCAGGGGCCGCTTTTCGCCGGTAATGCTGGGGAAGGAACCCATGAGGGCCGCCGTGTAGGGATGCAGGGGAGCGCGGAAAACGTCGGCGGTGTCGCCATATTCCACCAGGCGGCCGGCGTACATCACCCCGATGCGGTCGGTAACTTCGGCAACGACGGCGATATCGTGGCTGATGTAGATGACGGCCATGTTGAGCTCCTGCTGGATGGCCTTAAGTTCCCGCAGGATACGGTCCTGGACGATGACATCGAGGGCGGTAGTGGGCTCGTCAGCGATGATGACCGAGGGATCGCAGGACAGGGCCATGGCAATTACGGCACGCTGGCGCATTCCGCCGCTGAACTCGTGGGGATAGCGCTGCGCCAGGGCGGGGTCCAGACCCACCAAGCGGAAGAGGCGGGCGACCCGTTCCCTGGCGTCGGCCTGGGTAGTCTCCACGCCGTGCGCCTCGATGGCTTCGATTACCTGCTGACCAACACGATAGACCGGGTCCAGGGAGTTCATAGCCGCCTGGAAGACCATGGCAATGCGGCTCCAGCGGTATTCCCGAATATCGTCCTCGGAGAGGGCCAGGATATCCTGCCCGTCCAGGATGACCTGGCCGCCCAACAGGAGGGCGTTGTCGGGCAGGAGGCGCATGAGGCAGTTGGCGATGGAGGTCTTGCCGCAGCCCGACTCGCCCACCAGACCCATGGCCTGCCCGTCGGCCAGTTCGAAGCTGACGTTCTGCACGGCCTTGACCTGACCGCCGCGGGTCAGGTAGTGAAGGGAGAGGTCTTCCACTTTGAGGATGGGTTGAGGAGTAACATTAGCCATAATTGTGCCGGAGAGAGACAGGCCCACCAATAGACACCACCTTCACCCAGGATGCTCTTTGTGGACAGACGAAAAGACGGTTCAGGGCCTTTGGCGCCGTTGCAACTCGAGCTCCAGTTCCCGGACTCGGGCTTCGGCAGCGATGCGGGCCTCCCGCTCCTGTTCAAAGGTGGCGATTTGCCGCCCCGTGGCCGGGTCGTGCCACTTCAGCTCCCCGTGTTCCCACCGGATGTACAGGTTCAGCACGGAGCTGAAGCCCTGCATTATCCCTTCTTCCAGCGTCTCAATGGGTATCGGTTCGTATTCGATACCCACCAGCCGGTCCCCGGCAAGGCGAGCGCCATGAAACTCCCCGGTCTCGTCAAAGCGCCAGTACTCCGGTATGCCCAGGGCCGCATACCAGTCCCGCTTGGATCCCGTGTCCTCCGTGCCCGTCCGGCGGGAAGCGATTTCCAGAACAAAGTCGGGGGGCTTGCCCTGCTGGGAGATTATGTATCCGTTCCTGCTCCAGTAGGCCGCCGGGTCGCAGTGGAATACTACCATCAGGTCAGGGTAGCGCATATCCGAACCGGGTGACCGGGTGATGTACCTTTCACCGGCTACAATGGTGGTCTCCCGGTTACCCAAGTGCTGCATGAGGTGGTGTTGATTGCCGGTCAAGGATAGATGCTTTGAGCTGGTCATGTCGTCGGGTTCCCGCTCCGGTATGTCGGGCAGAACGTAGGGCCCTTGGTCTTCCGGTTCGGCCGTTGCAGTACGTCGGGTGGTCATAGCGGACCTCGTTGGGCCATCAGCCCCGGACTAGGTAAGTTTAGGCTCATTATACCTGAGGCCGGCCTGATTCACGAACCGGCGCGAGAGTTCAGCGATAAAGAAAATGCGATTCCCCGGAAGCTGCTGCCAAGAATAATTCGCTTCTAGTCATGGCGGCGGCGCAGGCGGGGGTTGACTACTTCGTCGAGGGCGCGACCGCCCAGGTAGAAGGCGCTGCAGAGCAGGGTGATGGAGGCGCCCGCCGGGACTACCAGCCACCAGTAGCGGGTACCGCCCATCAGGTAGCCGCCGGTGTTGGCGGTGTGAATCATGATGCCCCAGCTCATCCGCAGGTCCAGGAGGCCGAGGAAGGAGAGGACCGCCTCGGCGAAGATGGCGCTGGTTACGGTAAACATCATGTAGAGCAGGGACAGGGGCAGCAGGTTGGGGATTATGTGAACGAAGATGATGTGAAAGTGGCCGCCGCCAGCCACCCTTGCCGCCTCGATGTAGGGCTTGACCTTGATGCTCAGGGCCTGGGACTTGAGAATGATGGCCGTGCCGCCAAAGCCGCCCAGGATGCCGATGACCAGGGCCAGGTAAAACAGGTTGAGCTTGAACAGGGCGCTGAGCACGATGAGCAGGGAAATGCCGGGCAGGGCGATAATCAGGTCGGCCAGGCGCATGAAGAAGACGTCCACCAGGCCGCCGTAGTAGGCGGAAACGGCGCCGACGGTGGTGGCGATAGCCACGGTAACCAGGGCCGCCGTGATGCCAAGAACAAATTCGGAACGGGTGCTCCAGAGCAACTGGCTGAGGACATCGCGGCCCAGCGGGTCGGTGCCCAGGGGATGGCGCCAGGACGGGGGAGCAGGCTGCTCCAGCTGGTCGAAGGCGTACCCGGTAACCGGGTCGTAGGTGTCAGAGTCCCAGATGGTGAGCATCAGGATGGGATGCGATACCGCCATTACGGCGAAAACGGCGATGATAACGAGGGATAGGACGCCGATGCGGCTCTCCATGAAAATGGACCAACCGGCGCGGAAGGAGTGCCAGGCCAGGCGTACCCTGGCCAGCAGCAAGCGGAGGCGGCTGTGCCCCACCTCCATGACCGGCGGTTCGGAAGAGGGTCCCGAGAAGAGCGGGCTGTTGGTCGGAGTAATCACTGGTAACGAATCCTGGGGTCAAGATAGACGTAAAGAACGTCAACGATTACGTGGGCCAGCAGGGAGAAGAGGCCGATGAAGACCATGGCACCCATTACCAGGGGCAGGTCCTCGGAGCGCACGGCCTGCAGAAGCGTAAGGCCGGTGCCGGGCCAGGAAAATACGCCCTCGATGATGACGCTGCCGTCGATGGCGAATATGAGGCTGTAAACCAGGCTGGTCACCACGGGAAGCAGGGCGTTGCGGGCGGCGTGGCGGTCGCGGACCAGTTTTTCGGGCAGGCCCTTGGCGCGGGCGGCCATTACATAGTCCTCGCGCACCGTCTCCAGCATGCTGTTGCGGGTCAGCAGCATGGTGCCGGCGAAGGAAATCAGGGTCAGGGTGACGATGGGCAGGATCATGTGGCGGAGGATGTCCAGGGCCAGGCCGCCGATGCCGGACAGGGCCCAGATGAGAAGGGCGACGACGATGCTCACGGCGATAATGGGGCCCGCCCACCTTACCAGCCCGATGCGACCGGTCTTTTTCAGGGCAAATAGGGCCAGGAAGGCGACCAGGGTAATGAGGGCGGCGGTCAGCAGCATTTGGCTGAAGACAAAGTTGGCGGAGACCTCGGCGTGCCGCCATACCAGGGGGTCCAGGAACTTGCCGACGGGAAGCCAGCCCAGGCGGAAGGCGAAAATCCAGATCATCATCAGGGCAAAGGCGGGGGTGAAGACGGTGAAAAGGGTGGCGCCGGAGATGGTGGCGGTGTATTCCAGGACGCCGCCGCGGCGCCAGGCAATGGCCTTGCCCAGGAAAAAGCCGATGTAAAAGGACATGACGGTGGCGGTGAGGAAAAGGACGGCGGTGCGCGGTACCCGTTCCACCAGGACGTCCATGACCGGGCGGGGGAAGTGGCCGAAGGAGACGCCGAAGTTGCCGGTGACGGTGTTCTTGAGGTGGATGAGGTACTGCTGCCACAGGGGCCGGTCCAGGCCGAAGGCGGCCCGCATCTGTTCCCTGACCTCGGGGGGCATGTCGGGGTCCAAGGCGTAGAAGGTGGCGTAGTCGCCGGGCTGGGCCTGCACCAGGAAGAAGGCGAAGGTAATAATCAGGAACAGGGTCAGGACCATTTGTCCCGCGCGTCGGACCAGGTAGCCGGTCATGTGGGGGCAAACTCCTGTGCTTGGGGTGGGTGATGATGAAACCGTTTCGACGGTGTTTCCAACGGGTCAGGTTGGGGGAGTATGGACTTGGGGGCCATCAACCCCATCCTAGCCTTCCCCCATCAAGGGGGAAGGGATTTTCGCCCCCATTCTGCCCTTCCCCCAAGATGGGGGAAGGGGCCGTTGAGATAGTCTTTTGCCTGGTCTTCAAGGGTAGTGCCTATTTGAAGCTGACCAGGGATGGCATTCCGGCTGCGTTTTGCAGTCCGCCCAGGTTTTCGGTGTAGGGAAACTCTATAGTGTCGCTGCGGTAGGTTTCCACTATTGGGGTGGTGAACAGGGTCACGTAGGGCAGGTCGTCGGCCAGGAAGGCCTGCATACGGAAGACCTGCTCTTGCGCGGCCTGCAGGTCGGTCTCCGCCACCAGGTCGTCGGCCAGTTGGTCAAACTCGGGGTTGTTGTAGCCTCCCGCGTTGTATCCTTCCAGTTCGGAGTAGCGGCTGTGGAAGAAGACCTCCAGGTAATCGGGGTACAGGCTCAGGCCCCAGCCCAGGATCCACATATCGAAGTCCTGCTGGTTGAAGACCTTCTCCACAATGAGGTTGAAGCCGGTAAGGTCGGCCCGCATGGGAATGCCAACCTCGGTCAGCCAGCGCTCTATCCAGATGGCGAAGGTGGAACGGAGGGGATCGTAGCCAGGGCTGGGCGCCAGGACCGTCATTTCCGGCAGGGGCTCGCCGTTGGGCATTCGGATTCCTTCGCCCTGCTGCTCCACGAAGCGGCCATCCTCGCTGACGCGGGGTTCCACCTCCCAGGTGAATCCGGCCTCCTTGAGCAGGTCGACGGCCTGGGCCACCCGCTCGGCGCGGGTGAGGCCTTTGCCAACTTGGGGGACGTCGGGGTTGTACCAGGCGGCGTTTCCGGAGGGGACCATGGCATATACGGGGATGGCAACACCCTGGAGGACGGTCTGGGTCAGGAACTCCTTGTCGATGAGGGTGGCCACAGCCTGGCGGAAGGCCTTGTTGCTCATGGGTTCTCGGCGGAAGTTGAAGCCCAGGTAGCGGACCCCATCGGAGGAGTTTTCGATGGTCGTGAGGCCCTCGGCGCCCTCCAGTTGCTCCTGGAGGCCCTTGGACAGGCCCAAGGGGTTGAGCATGAAGTCGATGTCGCCTTTCCTGAGGGCAAGCACAGTGGCGTCCTGGCTGCCGTAGACGGAATAGATGGAACTGTTGGCGTTGGGGCCCTCGGTAGTCTGGAGGGCCACGTCGCCGCCAGGGTCGCCAAAAGCGGAGAACTCGTAGACGCCGGGCTTGGTTTCAACGTAGGCGCCGTTGTCGTACTGGGTTGACGTGGAGCCTCGGAAGTAATAGTCGTCGTTGCGGGACTTCTCGGCGAAGGCGCCCTTTTCCCACTTGTTGAAGCCGAAGGGGCCGCCGGTGGGTTCACCCTCGGGAACGTGGGCGTAGAGGACCTTTTGCTGCTCGGGCAACTCGCCGGCCTGCTTCGCTTCCGCGACTATGGGTTCCCAGTAGGCCCTGGGGAAAATGGGCATGAAGGCCAGACCGAACTGCCAGCGGGCAAGGCCGGGCTTCTGCTGGAAGTAGATTTTCAGGCGGTAGGGGTCCAGGGCCTCGGAGTGGTGATAGTACTCTGGGTCTACGATGCCGGGCCAGTTGCCGGTAAGCATGAGTTCGCTGGCCGTATTGGCCGTAAAGGCGAAGTCCTCGGCTGTAACCTCGTTGCCGTCGCTCCACATGACGCCCTGCTTGAGGGGCACTTCGGTAGTCCACAGGGTTTCCCCATCAACCGTCTCCTCCAGCAGCGCGGTGGGGAAATCGGAGGCCAGGGAGGGGACCCAGTCGAATGACTGGCTGGTGTAGGTGTAGAGGGAGGGCTTGCTGCCGCTCAGCACATAGAGGTTCCAGATGGTGCCGTCGGGACCCAGGTAGGCCCAGTAGTTGGTGGTAGTGAGGTCTTCGGAGATGCCGATTTTGTAGATGCGTTCCACGTCCTCGGGCTCAATCACCACGGTCGGCGGGGGCGGGGGAGCCTGGGTGGGAGCAGGTTGCGCCGGAACGGTTCCGGCGGCAGGCTGGGCCTGCGGCTGGCGGGGGAGTTCGGCCTGGGGAGCAGGACCTGGTGTGGGAGTGGCCACCACCTCCACCATTACCTGCCGCTCTACCTCCACAGGCACTTCCCGCTCCACCTCCACGGTTACTTCCCTTTCCACTTCTACGGGCACTTCCCTGACCACTTCCACCTGCCTGGTGCAGGCCAGGAGGAGGGTTAGCAAGGTGACCAGGGCCAGCAGGAGAAAATACCGAGTGACATTTCGCATCAGAAATACCCCCAAGAAGCAGAAAGATTACTGCGTTGCAATATGCGGATCGGCGGAGTGAAGAAAGTGAAGGCGCGCCCTGCCGGAAGATTCCCATCCCCAATGCCGTACCGTGGAAAGTGAACGCAAGAACAGGGACGCAGGTAACCGGCTACGGCATGAAATTGAAAGCGGGTACAGCAATCTTAACAACAGGGGTTAACCTTGTCTAGCTAGGTAAAAAGAGAAGGGCCGGTGGGTTGTCCACCGGCCCTGGTTGCCAGAGTTGGTTGGGGGTTGGGGACTAGATGTAGTCCTCTTCCTCCATCATGCCCATGTTGTCCCGGCTCTGGGACAGACCGCGGGCCATCTCGGCGCGGAACTCTTCGATCATGTCATCGGTGATGGTCCCGCCGTTGGCCATGGCCTTTTCCTTGAACTGGCTGAAGGCCCACTCTTCAGTGTCGCCCGCAGGCATGCTGAAGAAGCCAGCGTCGAAGACGGGCATTTCGCCGGGGCCGAAGTAGCCCTTGCCTTCCAGGGTGTAGCCTTCCAGGTCGTGGGTGCCCTTGCCCAGCACCTGACCGGTCTCGGCGTAGTGCTCCATGACGTTCTGGAGACCGTACTTCTGGATGGGGCAAACCTTCATGCAGATGCCGCAGCCCAGGTAGCGGGCCATGACGGGGCGGCAGCGCTTGAAGTAGAGCTTGTTCTTCTCAATTCCCCGCCACCAGATCTTGTCGCGCATCAGGGCGCGGCCGGGGCAGCGGTTCACGCAGACCTGGCAAACCTGGCAGAAGGCGTGGATGCCATAGTCCACCGGCTTGTCATAGGTGACGTTGGCGTCGGTGGTAATCATCATGATGCGGCAGCGGGAGCCGACGTGGGGAGTCAGCAGGTAGCCGCAAGCGCCCAGCTGGCCGGTACCGGCGGCCACGAACATGGGGATGTAGGGGCCGGTGTTGTCGTTGGGGCTGTGGACCTGGGCGCGGTAGCCAAGGCTGCGGACGTAGTTACCCAGTTCCAGACCGGCGGCGCCTTCCGTCCGATAGGTGCTGGAATGCACGATCTCGGCGTCAACGCTGGGGATGGTCTGAGTGGGTTCGAAGTCCTGCTCAAAGGCCAGACAAATGACGTGGGGGAACTTCACCCAGTCCTTCTTGCTCTGGTAGGTGTAGTGGGGGTCGTAGGCGGTAATGCCGACTTCCACATAACCCAGTTCGCGGGCCTTGGCCTTGATCAGTTCGCTGACGTCTTCGCCAGTGGGCTCAGCGGTGGGCTCCAGGTCGCCGGTGAGGCGGGCGCCCATGATCAGGGAGCGGTTGAGCTTGTCGTGCTCCTTGCGGATTTCGCGCATCTCAACGTGCTGGTCGCGAATGGCGTTGGCCCAGTCGCGGGAAGCGCGCTCGGTGATGTTCATGGTTTCCACGGGATATTCCCGGGCGTACCAGTCAACTTCGCGCTGAATCTTGGGAATACCAGGAACCGTCTCCAATTCTTCGGGAACGGGAATGGTTACCGGAGAATCGCCGACGTTCTTGCCGGGTCGAACAACCTCATGTCCGATTTTGAGCATAGCTTCTCCTCCCTTTGCTTATCTTGAACCTATGGTCAAGTCTTGGGGTAAAGATAAAGGTTGTGTTTTTATTTGTCAATACTATGGGGCAACGGATTTTATATTCCTTTTTGCAATAATGAAAAGCAATCATAAGTATGAAATTAGATTGTAAATTTCTTCAGACTGAACATGGATGGACAGGGCTGACAGGATGATGTGCTGAAGCGCCGGGAGTGCTTGCAGCAGATACTGCCAGCCATACTTACATGGACTGGTACGCCATCATGCCGACTACGGCCAGCGGAAGGCGGCCTGGGCGGCCTTGCCGAATGCCCATTCCCGTTCTTCCCGGTTCTTGAAGCAGGGGTACTCTTTCAGGGCTTCCAGGGAGTTTCGGTAGCCTTCCCGGCCTCCCACCGGGGGAAAGTCGCTGCCCCACATCATCCGCTGGGGGCCGAAGGCATCGTAGGCCATGTCCACCAGGGGCGGGACATCTTCAAACATGAAATGGGGCGCCAGCGGCCGGGGGCGGACGCAGAACTCGCCCAGGCCGCCAAACTTGATGAAGGTATTGGGGAACCGGGCCAGGGTGAGCGCAGCCTTGTAGTCGTCGTAGGGCGGCGTGACAGACTCTGGGCTTTGCGGCCGGTAGGCCCCGGCCAGGTGCTCGAGGATTATGGTCAAGTCGGGAAACTGTTCGACGATGGCCTGAAACCCCGTGTCCGCCGACTGGGCGGCGCTGCGGGCGTAACAGCTCACCGGAAGCCGGAGTTCGGCGGCCTTGCGCCAGATGGCCAGCGGGTCGGGTCCAGGGGAGCGCTCGTAGGGGTGCAGCCGCAAGGCGATAACCTCTTCATGCCGGGCCAGTTGCTCCAGGACAGCCGGAGCATCTGGGTTTTCCACATCCACCCACACGACGGCGCCAAAGCGATTGGGGAAACGCCTCACGCACTCAAGCAGGTAGTCGTTGTGGTAGTTGCCCGCGTGCTGGATCAGGGCAGTTTTCTGGACTCCGTTCACATTCATCTGGTGAAGAATGGTCTCCACGGGTTCGAACCAGTTGACGCCGGCGTGACTGTGGGTGTCGATTATCAACATGGGACATTCCCTCCGCGGTTCGTTACCTGGTAATCGGGTCAATGCGGGCAGGCGGACTACAAACTGGCCCCTTCGTAGCGGCAAAGCTCTACAAAGCCGTCCTCGTCATCGGACCAGGCGAACAGGGCGGCCTCCACCACCTTCTCTTCATCTATGCCGACCACCAGTTGCTGGACAGGGTAGGCGGGGCCGTCACCCCAGGGGCTGGCAGCGACCTGGCGGTCGGTGGGCGAAAAATAGGCCTGGCCGTTGGGATGGGAGTGGTAGATGACCAGCGGCGGGCGCTCCCCATCCAGGGTGCGGTTAAGTTCCAGCAGGTCGCGGGCGCTGAACACATAGGCCCGTTCCGCGGTGCGGTCGGCCACGGTGGGATGGTTGCCCGCATCCTGGTCGTTGACGCAGGGGTGGATGTCGGTGGCAGCGTTGCCCTGGCTTGGGCCGGAGAGCCAGCCGCAGCATTCGTTGGGGAAGCCGGTCCGCGCTTCACGGTAAACCGCTTCCAGCAGGGAGCGGTCTATTGCTACGGGCTGGATAGAAGGCCGGTCTTCTGAAACTGAGGGCATGGTTCCTCCAGGTTAGTCTTCATGCAGTGTGGGCGCCCCGCCTGGTCGCGACAAGAAGGCGTTTAACTTTATGAAGATTCGTTTATAAATCCTAGCCAACTAATTACTAACGATATATAATTGATAATCATAACCGTCGCGTGACTCCAAATAAGTTACCAGAATGAATCTTGGAAAGGAATTTGGACGTAACAATCGACGGTGAGAATCACGCAGACCCGCGAGGGGAAAGGATAGATGCGGTTATGAAAAATAATACCAGGTTCTTCTTCAAATCTTGCGCAAAGTGCGGGGGCGACATGGTCCAGGACCGCGACCTGGACGGGTACTTCCGCAAGTGCTTGCAGTGCGGCCGCATCATTGACCTTGGTCCAACGCTTCAACCGCTGGCGGACACCGCCGAAAGGAAGCTGGCGGCCTGATGCCTTCCAGATTTGCCGGTACGCGGGCAGCCTGGATTTAGTACCATATTCGGAGATACGGTGAACCGGCAAGACGGCCGGCTGTCCTGGCAGCCGGCCGTTCCCTATCCGGTCCGGACGCGGGCCCCGCCCGTGTTCTTGCGATGGTCGGCGTAGGCGAAGACCGATCCTTCCTGGTCGGGAGTCTGAATGGAACCGGGCCGGACCTGGCGGACCAGGTCGACGGCAGCCTGCGGTTCGAAGCCCATGTAAACCATGTAGGCGGCCAGGACGGTACCGGTGCGGCCGATTCCGGCATGGCAGGTTACCACCACGGGGCGCTCCCAGTTTTCAATCTGGTCTTCAATCCAGCGGCACATCCGGTCTATTTGCTCAAGGGTGGGAGCGGAGAAGTCGGGCACGGGCTCGAACATATCGTAGAGATTCCAGATTTCGGCGGAAATGGTGTTTTCTTCCATCCTGAGGACGGCGCGAATGTCCTGTTGCTGGAAGAAGATGAGATCGCGGCGACTGGTGGGCCCCATGGCGCCGGCCAGATAACCCTCCAGTACCCAGCTGAAGTTCAAGTGTTCCAACGGTAAACTCCGTACCCGGTGCGATTGAGTAGCCCGCCGCCAATTATACTGCCTGGCAAATGGCAAGCCAATAACAGGGGAAGCAAGATAGCGGTTCGGTGAGGGTAGATTCCGGTGGAAGCCAGGGCGGCCACAAGGGCTGCCCCTACGGAGACCGGTAAAATGGAAAGCCCGCTCATTATGTGCCCTTCGACAGGGTCAGGATGAGCGGGTTTTTGTCGAGCTTCTGAATCCTATTCTTTAGTTACCTATTCTTCGGGCGGGGGCCACTGGGTGCCGCCCTCGGAGGGACGCTGGCCGGGGGCCATCTGGAGGCCTTCCTCCACCACCTGCTGGAATTCGCGCAGGATTACGTCCCCCCATTCTTTTGCCTTGCCGACGCGGAAGGCGGTGCGCTTGCCCCGGGTAGCGGCCCGGACCTGGTCGCCGCTGGCGCCCTCGGCTGCCACTTCCTGAGCAATGGCGTCGTCCATGGCATCAATCTGGGGCACCAGGGAACGGGCGGTTTCGATGAAGCGGGATACTTCGCCCATCTCGGCGTCAAAGGCAACGAAGACGGGCACGGTGCCGGCCCGGTTTTCGGGCAGGAAGCTGTTGGTGGTCTCCAACTCGTCGTCGCGGCTGAAGACCTGGAGGTTGAGCTTGTCGGTGGCATCGGCCAGCTTCAGGATGGCGGGAGTGGTGCTCATGGCATCGCCGCACCAATCGGAGGTGAAGACGGCCAGGTTCAGAGGTTGCTCCAGCCCATCGAAGAAAGCCCTGGTGGCCTCCGGCACTTCGACTTCGTTATAGATGTCGATAAAGGGCTGCTTGTTCACCTTGATGTATTCGATGTACTCCTGGGTGGTCATTCCCTGTTCGAACTTATCCCTGGAAAGAGCCATTTGAGTACCTCCTATTTGAGACTCTGTTAGAGAAGTCATTCAGTATCCTGGCGTTCGCCACTCGAAGGCCAGGGTGGCGTAGCGGACGAAGACGGCGCCGCCGGGCGCGCCGAGGGGGCCGTTCACGGCCAGCAGGGCGATGGTGTGCTGGTCGCCCGGCTTGGGCTCGATATCCACCACGACCCGCTGCGGTACGTTGAAGCCCTGCACCGCGCCCCGGTCACGGTTGCAGTCGCCGTCAATCCAGAGTTCGCCGTAGTCGTCGATGCAGGTCTCGAAGATGCAGCGCGCGCCGGCGAGATCGCGGCCATCGACCTGCTCGGGCAGGGTGACAGTAATGCGGTACCAGGCGAAGGTGACGCCCCGGGAGCGCCATTCCGTCAGGTCTTCGCAGACTTCCCAGCTCGAATCGTCATAGTCGGGCAGGCGGGCGGGACTGCCTTCCAGCTGGGAAACCAGGCCCTCGTTGGGTTCGCCGGGCACCAGGCCGGGGGCCCACCGCCACACGCCGTTGACTGCCTGAAGGTCTGCCGGGTCCTGGAGATTCAGTGTTCCTCTGGGCATTGTCCTTTCCTCCGTTGTTCTATGTTAAGGTTGCGACCCAATTCGGGTGGGTTTGAGGGGGTGGGGTGGCTTGTCGGGGCAGTCTTCACGCCCATCCCTTCGGCAAGCTCAGGGCAGGCTATGACCTTCCCCCTTCAAGAGAGGGCGGACCTCTTTCCCCCTAGACACCCGTTATTCTGATTCCTGAATGGACTTTGTAGATGCGGTTTATGTTGACCAATAGCGGGGTTATCTGTTCCACGTACTTGGCGTTCAGCAGGCCGCCCCCGTCCACGGGGCGCAGGTCGGGTATCTTGCCCGTCAGGGCCGTTACCAGCGACTTGGCATCCGAGTTGTCGGCGCAGATAATGACGTCGCCCTCCATCATGCGGCCGGGTTCCTGAAGTTGTTCGGCGCTGACGTTCTGGAAGGCGGCCACGACGTGGGAACCGGGGAGCAATAACTGGGCCTCTTCGGCAGCGGACCCGGCTTCCACCGGGACGGCGATGGCGCCTCGTCCCCGTTCAAAGCGCATGGGCGCAATGACATTGACCACCACCTTGCCGGACAGGGGTTCAGCCAGTTGCTCCAGCATGGGACGCTGGGCCTCGTAGGGAACGGTCAGGAAGGCCGCGTCGGCGCGCCGGGCGGCAACCTCGTTGTCGGCGCCTTCGATGCGACCATGCCCGGCGGAGTCCTGAATCATGCCGGCCAGTTCCCCGGCGGCGGCCTCGGCCCGCTGGGCGTCCCGGGAACCGATAACCACGTCCTCTCCGGCCATGGCCAGGCGCAGCGCAAGTCCCTTGCCTTCGGGTCCGGTCCCGCCCAGGAATGCCAGCATTGTCCGGTTCCTCCCTTTGGTTTCGACCCTAATATAACACAAGGCGGGGCAGATTCAGGGCCCTGGGCATGGATTGCGGCGAAGTCACGGGGAAGCTGATAGATGCCGGAGTTCTTGCCGGAAAAGGGGTGTGCCGGCTTCTCCGCTAGGGGCGGACCTCCTTCGGGGGAACTACGGTTACTCCCCAATCTACTCACGTAAAAGCCCTGTCCACCATTTGACGTTGCACGGCAAGGACGCCTAGAATCTGCGAAAACCCCTCGCAGACTCCGGGCGCCAGCCGAGAGGCGGGTCCTGGGTGGAGGCGGTATAGATATGGACAAGTCCCCCCTCCGGGTAATGTTTCTGAGCCCTTACTTCCGGCCCTACCTGGGCGGGATCGAACGGGCCATAGAGCGGCTTTCCCTCCAGCTACTGGAATCCCCTTCGGTGGAAGCGGTGGGGGTGCTGACAACCAAGTATTCCTTCCCTCCCACGCCGCACCCGGATTGGCCGGACCGGGAGAGGACGCCTGATGGCCTCTCCATCTTCAGGCTGGGGGGATTTCCTGCCAAAGCGCTTCCCTTCTATTCGGCGCCGCTGGTGTGGTTCTCGCCGAGGCAGATCCGCCAATACCTGGAAGAGTTCAACCCCCACGTTATCCACTTTGTGGGGGATGGCTGGTTCTGGGGACACTTCTGGGCTTGGATGTCCCGGAGGGGGCGGGCCCGGTTCGTCTTTACCCCTTCATACCACACGCTGCCCCGGTCGCGGGCGTGGCTGAAGCCGGTGAATCGGTTTATCTGCCGGGGCGCAGACAAGGTTGTCTCTTTGACCCGCCAGGAGGCAGCCCAGGTGGGGCGCGATTACGGCGTTGGAGAGCAAAAGCTGGAAGTCATAGGCTGGGGCGCTTCGACCATGGAAGACACCTCAGCCGGGACGGTTGCGCCAAGCGACGAGTCGGATGGCCGGGTAACCATCCTCTGCGTGGGGCGACTGAGCCGGCACAAGGGCCAGGCCTGGCTGCTGGAAACCTACCGGCAGGCCCGCCTACATTTTCGACATCCGGCCCGCCTGGTCCTGGTGGGCAGGGATGAAGATGCCGAAGCTGAACTGAGGGCGCAGGTGAAAGCGGCCAGCCTGGAGGATGAGGTAGTCTTCACCGGGGAACTGGACGACGCAGACCTGGGCCGGCGGTACGGCAGTTCGGACATTTTTGCCCTCTTCTCCCAGTACGAGGCGTTCGGGCTGGTCTATTTTGAGGCAATGCTCTGCGGCCTACCGGTGCTTACCCACGAGGTGGGGGCCAACCGGGAATTGCTGACGCACGGGGCGGCGGTGGTCCCCCGCGCCGACATGGAGGCTGCCGCCGGCGAACTGGCGCGCCTGGTAAACGACCCGGACCACCGGCGGCGCCTGGGCGAGGCGGGACGGGAATACGCATCAAGGGATTTCACCTGGGCGGCGGTGGCGGACAAATACCTGGCCCTGTACCAGGGTTGACGGCGCAGGAGGCAACGGAGTGGAACGGGCAGAACTGGAAGCACAGGCGCGGCAAATACTGCTGACCAACCTGCGGCGGGGCGTCGCCGACTGGAACGGCAAGGAATTCAGTTTCGTGGTGCCTTCGCTGACGGGTTACCCATTTCAATGGTTCTGGGACTCCTGCTTTCATGCCATCGCCCTGACCCACCTGGACCCGGAACAGGCCAAGTCAGAGATGAACACGCTGCTGAGCGCGGCCCAACCGGACGGGTTCATTCCCCACATAATCTTCTGGGAGATGGAAAAACAGGCCGACTTCCTGAGCCGCAACATCGTGGGAATGACGTCGCCCTACTTCAGCGCCACAATCCAGCCACCCATTGTCGCCTACGCGGTGGAGCGGGTGTACCGGGCCACGGGAGATGCCGAATTCTTGAATGCGTCTCTGCCCGCCCTCACCGCATTTTACCGGTGGCTGCGGTACCACCGGGACCCGGATGAGGACGGGCTGATTGCCGTCATCCAGCCGGAGGAAGCCGGAACCGACTGTTCGCCCAAGTACGATGAGGCGCTGGGGTTGGAGGAGTTGAGCAACCAGGGCTTCATCGCGGCCCTGCGAAAGGTGTACGCAGCCTACGAACCCATGCGGGGCGACGACCGCCGGATACTGGCGGCGGACATCTTTCACTTTGAGGACGTGCTGGTTAACTCCATCTATGCCTTTGGCCAGCGTTCCCTGGCGCGGCTGCTTGGCGAGTCGCCCGAGGCGGAGGAGTTCCAGCGTGAAGCGGATAGGACCCGGGATGCCCTGGCTGAGAAGTGCTGGAACGAGGAGGCGGGCGCGTTCTTTGACCTTTGCGGCGTGGCGGAGCAGCAGGTGGAGGTGGTAACCATCAGCTCGTTAATGCCCCTGATACTGGCCGACCTGCCGCGCAATATGGTGGAGCGGATGGTGAAAGATTGGGTGTCGAACCCGGAGCATTTCTGGCTGCCCTACCCGCTGCCTTCGGTACCGGCTTCCAACCCCAAGTTCCTGCCGGGCAACCCCAGGGGGTTCATCTGGCGGGGCCCCACCTGGGTAAACACCAACTGGTTCCTCTCCCACTCGCTGCGGGGCCACGGCTACCCGGAACTGGCGGATACCATCGTGGCCAAAACCCATGAGGCGATTGAGCTATCCGGGTTCCGGGAGTACTACCAGCCCTACACGGCAGAGGGACTGGGGGCCAGGGATTTCGGGTGGACGACGCTGGTGTTGGATTTGTAGGTCAAGAGCGCTTCATTCCACGAAGGGGGCACGAACGAACACTGCGGCCAGGAAGATGTAGCATCGCGAAGAGATCCAGCAATTTACAGCATTAGTGGGCGACTGGCGACTGGTCTGACATAAGGAAGTATGAGGGGCGGGGAAATTTCCCCGCCCCTCAATTTATACCCTAATTATGACTAGTGCCCTAGTCCAATGCCACCGGGGCCGGTTCGGCATCCGGAACAGGATTCTCTGCCGCGGACGAAGTCGCCGGTTCCGGCGCCCCTGACGGGGTTTCCGAATTAACTTCGGCAGGCTGGGACTGGCGGCCCCGCCGGCGAGGAGTTCGCGCCGGCCGGGAGGGAGCGGCCTCGTCGGCCTGGACTTCCGCTGCCGGCGGTTGCGAAACCACTTCGTCTGAGGCTTGCGCGGTCCCTTCAGCCGGCTGGGACTGGCGGCCCCGCCGTCTTGGAGTTCGCGCGGGCCGGGCAGGAGCGGCATCTTCGGCCTGAGCTTCTACCACCGTTGGTTGCGAAACCACCTCGTCCGCGGCTTGCGCGGTCTCTTCGGCTGGCTGGGACTGGCGGCCCCGCCGGCGAGGAGTTCGCGCCGGCCTGGCGGGCGCGGCATCCTCAACCACGGCCGATTCCGCTGTCTCGGCTTCCCCTGCAACCGACTGTGCATCGGCAGCCTCCGGAGATTGCGGTTCCTCCTCAGCAGCCGGGCGCTGGCGGCCACGGCGCCGGTAGGGGCGCGCGGGGGGCGAGGTCGGAGCTTCCTCTGCCGGGGTCTCGGCTTCCGCCTGGGTCTCGACCACGACTCCGTTAGTGGACAGGTCCGACTCGTCCAGCGCTTCCGGCGCGGGAGGCGCTTCCGGCGCTGGCGATGTTTCCGGCGCAGCGTCGGCGGGGGCCGCCGGTTCGTGGGCCATGGTGTCGGTGTCTGGGCCCCACTGGCTGACCAGCGCTTCCCGCACCAGCGCGCTGGCGCGGTTCAGGTTAAAGGTGCGGAACCGGCGACTACGGCCCGATTCCTCATCCCGCTCTTGGTGCCAGCCCCGGGTGAATATATCCTTCTCGCCCAACTCCCGGAGCAGCCGGGTTACGTAAGTGCGGGAATAGGTGCGCCCGCCCCAGCGTCCGGTAATCTCCGGATGGTCTGCATCGAGGCCCTGCTGCAGCGCGGCGCATATCTCGGCCAGCAGGAAGTTGAACGCCACGTGGGTGACGCCTTCCTGATGTTCCAGCATGTCGGCCATGATGACCAGGTCGGTGATTCGCCTGCCATCCTGACCGTCGCCCGGTCCCCTGGGCAGTTCCAGCCCGGCGAGAGTCTCCTCCAGCACGCTGGCGAGTCCAGGACTCAAGGGCTGAGGCACAGCGTCTTCCGTTGCATCCGTTTCCGCGGCATCGCTCGAGGCTTCCGTTTCATTCGGGGTTTCACTCGTTTCGGAACCGGATTCAATAGGGGCTGTCATTTCCAGGGTATGCGGCTGCCGGGCGTCCTGCGCATCACCGTCGGCCGATGGCTGGTCGGCCGAAGCCGCGGGCGCAGTCGCTTCGCCAGCCTCCGCGGGCTCTTCCGTGGGACCGGACCGGTCGTCGCTGTCAAGGACCACTTCTTCGTCCGCGGCAACGGTCTCCACAGAACCCCGGTCGGAGCGGGATTCGGGCAAGGCCTCTTCGGGAATGGGTTCATCGGCCATGATGACCCAGTCCACCAGACCCACCGTAACCAGCTTGATGTTGCCCTCCTCGGCGGTGCGGAGCATCAACTTCTTGAACCCCGAGAATCCCAGTTTCTTTTCGTCGAACCCGGGAACCCGGCGCATGATGCGCTGTTTCAGGGAAGTCAAGAGGGGCGTACGTCCGGCCTGCCGTTCTGAGCGCACAATGTCCTCGATGAGGCGCATCACGTCGGCGACCTGTTGGCGGTTGTCATTCCCGGGCCTGGAAGTCCTGCTCCCAGGGACGGGAGCGGGTTCCGGTTCGGGCTGGATTTCGGGGTCTACGTCCATGTCGTAGAGAATCAGCCCGTCGACCTGGTCGGCCAGGCGACGGGAGGTGCTCCATGACACCCCGATTATGATGACGCGCTTGCCAATGGACCGCAGAGAGTTGATGACGTGGATGAAGTCGGAGTCGCCGGACACCAGTACGTAGGTACCGATGTTGGGGTAGGAATGGGCGCACTCGATACAATCCGCCGTCATCTTGACGTCCACGCTGTTCTTGACCCGCGTGGTCCTGGAGTTCATGGCGGAAGGAGTTCCCAGGGGGAGGCGGGTAGGGACATACACCGGCTCAATGCCGGAGGCGTAAAGGGCGGGGGGATCGATGATAAATTGGCTGGCCCCTTTGAGTTCGGGAGACCTGGTAACCCAGTCAGCGTAGGCCTTGGCCACCACCACCCGCCCGTGGTTGGAGACCTCCTCTTTGAGGGCGCTGACGTTTGGCGTCCTGTTGCCCCCGGCCAGGCTGATCTTGAAGTTTTCCCAGTCAATGAAAAGGGCTACATCATCTCCTGAAATGGGACTACCGTTCATGTTAATGATAAGCTCACATCTCCTGTGAAGCCTGAAGCATGCCTATGCCAGCAGTTTAGTCCTCGCCGCCAATCGCGTCAACAACGGCTGGTAGCAGGTATTGTAAAGTTTTGTTCAAAGACTGCCAGGCGTAGGCGCCGGCGGAGGCAATGCGGCAGTGCAGGGTCGATGTCATAATCTGAACTGCCACGGACAATTGCAGGCGTGTGCGGCGGGTTTGGCTTGGTGCTATAATCCTTGGCTGTACGCCCTGCGCAGGGCGAACATTTTGTGCGTAAATCGACGCCATAATAACGAAATCGGCTGGCCCTGGAGCGGGCAGCCACGATGGTACCAGGAGGAAAAGTGAGGATCGCACCCCATAATTTGAGGACCCCGGGGCCTACGCCCATACCGGAAGACATTTACGAAGCCATGTCGGATCCCATGATCAATCACCGGGGGCCCGAGTTTTTTGAGCTGATAACCGAATGCACCGAGAAGCTGAAGCAGGTGTTCATGACGGAGAACGACCTGTTTATCCTTACTTCTTCTGGCACGGGCGGGCTGGAAGCATCGGTGGTGAATACCCTTTCCCCGGGCGACCGGGTGCTGGCCGCCAGCGCGGGTTCCTTCGGCGACCGGTTCGCCGATATGCTGGACGCCTACGGGACGGATACCCAGCGCCTGACCTTTGAATGGGGAGAGGCCATAGACCCGGATGCCATTCGCCAGGCCCTGCGGGACGACCCGGAGTTCAAGGCGGTAATCGTCACCCATAACGAGACCTCCACCGGCGTAACCCACGACCTGCAATCCATCGCCAGCGTGGTCAAGGGTGAGTTCGGGAAACTGCTGATAGTGGACGCGGTCAGCAGCCTGGGCTGCGTGCCCCTGCCCGTGGACGGCTGGGACTGCGACGTGGTGGCCACCGGGTCGCAGAAGGGGTTCATGATTCCCCCGGGGCTGGCTTTCATCAGTTTCAGCAAGCAGGCCTGGGAAGCCCAGAAGACTTCCACCATGCCCAGGTTCTACTTTGACCTGGACGAGGCCAGGAAGTACCTGGAGCGGAACCAGACCCCGTGGACGCCCAACCTTTCCGCCATGTACGGGCTTCGCGTGGCCCTGGAAAACATCATGGCCGAGGGCATGGAGGGCGTGTTCGACCGCCATGCCGCCATCGGACAGTTCACCCGGGACGGGGTGCGGGCCATGGGCCTGGAACTGCTTTGCTCCGACGAGGCCCGCGCCTCCAACACGGTTACCGCCATCAAGATGCCGGCGCACATTGACGGCGACCAGATGATGGAGATTATGCGGACCGAGGAGAACGTGGTGCTGGCGGGCGGCCAGGGCAAGCTCACAGGCCACATTTTCCGCATCGGCCACCTGGGCTACGTTACCGAAGACCATATCCAGGAAGTCCTGGACGCCCTGGGCCGGGTGCTGCCCCGGGTGGGGTTCTAAACCTGAATTTGGCCCGCGCCCTACTTTCTCGCAAGGTGTAGCCTATGTCCATGTCCCAGTTGCAGCAGACTATGGCCACGCTGCGGATGACGCTGGTGGAGTTGCAGAACAAGGAACAGCAGCTTGATGCCCTGATCAGCCAGTTTCGGACACAACTGCAACGAGTGCCCAGGCAGGCGATTTACGGGCGGGCGTCGCTGGAAGTGTCGCTGTCGTCCATGGGCGAGATCGAGGAAAGGCTGGCGGATACGGAGGCTAACCGGCGGCGCCTGCTGGCCATCAAGAAAACGGCGATGGAAGAACTGGCCGCGCTGGAATCGGTGAAGCAGGTGGACGAGGCCAAACGGTCGCTGGCCAACCTGAAGCGACGGGCGCGGCTGGAAGGCGAGTCGGCAGAGATGCTGACTGAGATCCGTAGGCTGGAATCCTTTATTGCGGAACACAGCAGGCTGGCGGAACAGGTTATCACCGCCCGGTACATGGAGCGGCAAGGAGGGCCGTAGGAATCTAGTTACACCCTTCCGTCCAGGCGGTTTATTACCAGGCCGGTGGGCAGCTTGGGGTAGAAGAAGGTGGACTTGGAGGGCAGCCGCTGGCCGCCGCCGACTATGCTCTCAAAGGCATCCATGGGAAAGGGTTTCAGCAGAAAGGCCAACTGCTGGGAGCCGTCAACAACCATGCCGGCGGTGCGGGCGGCGTCGTGGCTGTAGTCCACGTGGCGGGAAAGTGCATCGCCCAGCAGGGGTTTGATAACCTGTTCGTCCAGCACCCAAGCCTCTGACACCGCCAACTCGCCCCACTGACGCCAGTCTATGTCAGCGCGAAGAGTGAGCAGCCTGGCCTGATTTGCCGCCGGTCCCACCAGCCCCACCACGTGCTGCTGGCTACCCCGCTCTATCACCAGGCGGCCCAGGCCCTCGCCGCCGCCACACTGGTCCAGATCAACCGATTCCGCTACAAACAGTTCCAGGAGACGCTCTTCCAGTTGTTCCAATTGTTCGGGGGACAGACTGCCGATTACCTTGTGGTAGGGAAGCAGTTGAAGCCCCGGGTCGTCAAATTCGGTGAGAGACATCATGACGTAGTTGTGGGCCGCATCGGCGGAGGCGGATGACTGGGACCTGCGGTACCGCAGGGCGGCTTCGTAGCGATGGTGGCCGTCGGCCAGAAAGACCGGACGCCCCTCAAAGAACTCGGTGATCCTGCTCTGCACAGCAGGGTCGGCGATACGCCACAGGGCCACCTCGCCAATGTTGCTCTTGGGGTTTCCGGATGACTGGAGGTCGGGCTCGGCGTTCGTAACCTGATCAAACACCTGTCCCAATTCGCCTGCCGCATCGCGGTACAGGGTCATCAGGGGGCTGAACTGGGTCATGGAGGCTTCCAGCAGGGCAACCCGGTCCATGACGGCGGGTTCACGGGTGAATTCGTGGGGCAGCACCGACCCTTCGCCGTACTCTTCCACCAGAATGTCTCCGAAAAGGCCGAACTGCCGTCTGGTTGCACCCTGATCCCGGTAGCTGTGCCGCATCAAATAGAAGCAGGGGACGTCTTCCTGGCGCAGAACGCCGTTCTCCAGCCATTCCCGAAACAGCGACGCGGCCTGCCGGTAGCCCGCTTCCGGATTCACAGGGTCCGGCTGTTCCCCTCCCTCCAGATGCACGGCGTTGTAGGGACTCAACGCCTGCAGCGACTCCTTCAGGGCAGGACCTATCATGTCATAGGGTGGGCAGAGCAGGTCATCCAGGCTTCCGGCGACCTGGGGAACATAGCGGCAGCCCCGAAACGGGCGGAAAACGGCCATGGCTGAATCTCCTGGGGAAGGTGGGGAAATTATAGGTTAGGGGGAAGGCGATAGTCCACATTGCAAGTGTGATGGGAAATGGCCAAGAGTCGGGCAAATACACGACTCGGAAAGTGCCTTCCTGCGCTGACAGGTTCCCAAAAAATTATTGTGTCTTGACCGTTATATTCCCAGTTGTCAGCTTCGGCGCATATCAGGTTAGTACAACCCTGTAAAGGCGGCATAGTCTTGACTGTGCCGCTTTCTTTTGCTCATTCAAACTTTCCTTGACATACCTATAACCCAATACCATAATGCCCTGCAAAGCTATCTGAAACAAGGCACAGCGCCTCGTATCTCTGTGCCTCTGCAGGAGTTTTCCCGTGGCCGCCGTAAAGTATTCGCTGGGCGAGTTTATTCATGACATGGAAACGCTGCTGAAGGAGCAGCCTGACCAGCACCGGATTTTTGACCAGGGTTCCTCGTACCTGGAGAAGCTGATTGCCAATTCCGACGCCATCCCCGAGGAGTACCTGGTTCCGGTGGGGCATGGCGCCCGCAGCAACCACGGTTCATACGCCCTTTACCAGGGAGATAGCGGCCTGTTGATTACGTCAGTAGTGTGGGGCCCGGGCGACCACGCTTCCCCTCACGACCACGGCACTTGGGGCATGATCGGTGTTATGGGCAACCACCTGACTGAGACCCGTTTCCGGCGGGTGGACGACCGTTCCGTTGACGGGTACGCCAAGCTGGAAAGGGACCGCAGCGTGGAGTTCACGTCGGGCGAGATTACCCTGCTCATTCCTGAGGTGGACGAGATTCACCAGATGGACAACTTTACCGACCGCCCCACCGTGGAAATCCACGTTTACGGCGACGACCTGCGGGGACTGAACCGCAGCCGCTACAACCTGGAAACGGGCAAGATTACGCCCTTTGCCACCGAGAAGTACGATAACTGCTGACTGTCTTTCCGCCGACGTTCAGCCAGCGACACATACCATACCAGGCCTTAGGATAAATCCCCCTTTCGTCCCTGTCGGGGATGCAGGGGGATTTTGAACAGCCAATTAGAGGTGAGGAGAATATGGCCCAGCAACTATCGGCCGAGGCTCTCGCTGACCTGCTGGAGGGTAGCCAGTCATTCGCGCTAATTGATGTGCGGGAGGCGGGCGAATACAACAGCACCCACATTCCCGGCTCCAGCCTGATACCCCGGCGTGAGCTGGAGTTCCGCATCGCTGCGTCGGCGCCCCACAGGGGGGCTCACGTCATCCTCTGCGATGACGACGGGCGACGGGCGACGCTGGCGGCCGGCACCCTGGAGAGCCTGGGCTACACCAACGTCTCGGTGCTGGACCGGGGCATTAACCGGTGGGCCAGCCTGGACTTGCCCACCGAGTGGGGCGTCAACGTGCCCAGCAAGGACTTCGGCGAAAAGGTGGAGGTGGTCCATCACGTCCCGGAGATTGATGCCACCGAACTGCACGAGCGCATCGAGCGGGGGGACAAGCTGGTCATTTTGGACACGCGCACGCCGGAGGAATACCGCCGCTTCTGCATCCCTGGCGGCCGCAGCGTTCCCGGCGGGGAACTGGCCCTGCGCATCACCGACATTACCGCCGACCTGGACCCGGACACCACGGTAATCGTGAATTGCGCGGGACGCACCCGCAGCATCATTGGCACGCGGGTACTGCAGCGCATGGGGCGGGAGAATATATTTGGGCTCAAGAACGGCACGTCGGGCTGGGTTCTGGCCGGCTACGAACTGGAGTCGGGCGCAGACCGGGTTGACCTGCCCCAGCCTTCCGCCGAAGGACTAGCCGAGGCAGAGGCCTACGCCAGCAGGCTGGCGGACGAAGACGGGGTCCGCTTCCTGGACGTTTCCGGCCTGCAGGCGATGATGGAGCGGAGCAAGTCGGAAACGGTCTATTTCGTGGACGTACGCACCACCGCCGAGTACGCAGAGGGCCACATCCCTGGGTTCCGATGGTTCCCGGGCGGGCAGGCGGTGCAGCGGTCGGACGAGGTGGCGGTGGTCAGGAACACGCCCATTATCTTCGCCTGCGACGACAGGGTGCGGGCCACCCTTACCGCTTCCTGGTACCGTCAGCTTGGCCACAAAGACGTATACGCGGTGGCCGGCGGCGTTGGCGCCTGGGCGGCGGCCGGGCTGGACGTGGAAACGGGCGCCCCGGTCGAGCCCTTGCTGGGGATGGATGAGGCAAAGGAACAGGCCAGGGAGATTTCGGCGCAGGAACTGGAACAGGCGCGGGCATCCAACCCCAACTCCGCGGTTGCATTTGTGGATACCAGCGGAGACTTTGCCCAGGGCCACGTGCCCGGTGCGCGATGGGTGTCCCGGGGCTGGCTGGAACTCCAAATTGGCGGGCTGGTGTCTGATAAGACTACGCCGGTGACGGTTACCTGCCGAGACGGCCAGAATTCGGTTTATGCTGCAGCCACCTTGAAATCACTTGGCTACGGTGACGTTACCGTACTGGCCGGGGGAATGAACGCGTGGCGAGCCGCCGGACTGGCAGTGGAAACGGGGCTGACCGGCGTGATGAGTCCGCCCAACGACCTGGTAGCCAGCGGCCCAGACCGGAACTACGCCGATATGATGAACTACCTGCGCTGGGAAACCGCGCTGGGGGAGAAGTATGCGGGGTAGCCGAGGGAATGCGGTATTGTCGGGCCTTTGGACAACCCGCGACGGGCAGAAGGGTAAAGAAATCCTGCGATTCAAAACCGGCGGCATCGTAAATGACCTGGAATTAGGGAGCAAATATCCACTTTGCAGGGAAATCTGTTAGGGTGGAAGCCGAGGCGCAGCCCCGTTCTCCCTACGAATGGGACGAGAATAAGCGGCAAGAAACTATAAGGGTTAGGGATGTCGACTTCATGCTAGTCGACCAGGCCGACTGGTCGACGGCCCTTCACCACCGGCAGGTACGATCCGGAGAAGTCCGTTACTCGTCATACACCCTGATTGGTAATCGGCTTTACAATGTAGTGTGGACGCCAAGGGGCGCTCATACCAGAATCATCAGCTTGAGAAAAGCCAACGGGAGGGAAATAACCCTGTATGAAGAGAACCGAAGTTAAGATAACCCGACCGACTCCCGAAGAAGAAAGAGAGATAGCAGCCCAACTGGCGGAAGACCCGGATTCCTATAATTGGACCGATGAGGACTGGGCAAGCGCCAAGACCACTCAGGAGCTCTTTCCTGAATTGGCAGAGGCATCGAGGAAACGACGCGAAGACCTGACAAAGGGTTTGCTGGAACATGTAACCATAACTCTCGATCGGGAGACGATAGCATGGTTCAAGAGCCAAACGGGGGAGGACGGTGAGACTGGCGGAACCGCCTGGCTTGCGCTGATTGAGCAAACCCTTCAATCGCTGGCCCGCAACCCACAGAACTAGGAGCTAGCGCCGCTATCCTTACGTCATATTGATGTGCGCACTCTTTCGCTGGCATATGTACCGAAGCGAGAGCCATTCAACAAGAACTTTCGAGGAAAACCAATGCCCATAATCGAGCACAGCACAGTCAGGATGCCGGCGCCCGTGGACTACCACGCTGAGCGAACCTTCGTATCGGCGGAGCAGGGCGCCGTTTCCTTGACCGTGAAAGAGGTCGAATTGCACCCGGGTTGGGAGGGACGGCTGCACACCCATTCCACCGACGAAGCCATAATGGTACTGGCGGGGGCGGTGCAGCTTATCATCGGGGACGAGCTGCAGACGGTGCGGGCCGGCTGCACCCTGTTTGCGCCTCCGGGTGTTCCCCACAAATTGGTCAACAAGCTGTGGATTCCCGTCCGGCTGCTGGTAATATCCCCAACCACGGAGCAGGAAACCGACTACCTGGAATAGACTGCTATCCCTGCCCGGTCTGTGGTAAATTAGTCGATAATCAGCGGAGCAAGCCAGGCTGTCTCCGCGTTCCCTGCAATCCAAAGCCAACCCCGCCAGGAGGCCAATAATGGCAACCCGAAGTGTGCGCACCGAAATCAAACCCCAGTTGATCCCCACCAACGCCGGGTACCGGACCTGGGCGGCGCCGCCGGAGGCGCTGCAGGAGGAGGTCGTGCCCAACGACCTGTTTTATATCCGCAACCACTGGACCGACTGCCCGGAAATTGACATCAACACCTACCGGCTGGTGGTAGACGGCGAAGTGGAGACTCCCCTGAGTCTGTCCTTCGACGAAGTCCTTGGCATGGCCCAGCAGCGGTTCCAGGTTACCTTCGAGTGCTGCGGCAATAGTCCGGTGCCCGACTACTGGGCCAAGGCCACCCGCACGGGTTCGGTGATGGAGATGATCAAGGGCCACGGCATTATGGGCAACGCCGAGTGGGCCGGCATTTCCTTAAAGGACCTTCTGGCTCGGGCCGGGGTCAAGGACTCGGCGGTGGAGGTTATGTTTGAGGGTGCGGACCACGGGCCCGACGAAACGGTGGGCGATCCCCCGGACGTTACCTACGAGCGCAGCCTGCCCATTGCCAAGGCATTGCATCCCGACACGATGCTGGCCTACGAGATGAACGGCGAACCGCTGCCCCTGAACCACGGTTACCCGCTGCGGTTGGTGGTTCCCGGCTGGTACGGCATGAACTCCGTGAAGTGGCTTGTGGGTGTCCATGTGCTGGATAAGAAGTTTGACGGCTTCTACCAGACGGAACGGTACATGACTCAGAACGGCCCGGACAGTCCCGAATACTACACCTACCACACCAAGATGAAGGTGAAGTCCATCATCACCAACCCGGCGCCCGGCGAGACCATACCCGCCGGCGGGTACACCCTGGCCGGAGCCGCCTGGTCGGGCGAGGAAGAGGTGGTGAAGGTGGAAATCAGCGCCGACGGCGGCGAGACCTGGGACCTGGCAACCCTGGCGCCCCGGGCCAGTTCCTACGCATGGTTCCGGTGGCAGTACCAGTGGCAGCCGAAAGGCCCGGGCCGCTACACCCTGATGTCCCGCGCCACCAACAACCTGGGGGAGACCCAGCCGATGGAGTTCCCCAACCAGTGGGACGGTCGGGGTTACGGAAACAATATGGTCTTCCCGGTGGAAGTGCAGGTGCGATAGATGTCGGGTTTTATCCACGAGTTTGATCCGAGGGCGCTGCCCATCAAGTTCAAGTATGGCGGCCGGGGCCGGGGCCCGTAGCCTGTAGCCCCCAGTTCTCGACGATGACCGCTTCCGACGCCCCAACCTCCATCCTGCTGGCCACAAACAACCGGGCCAAGCAGCAGGCCCTGCGCGGGTTGCTGGAAGGCCTGCCGCTGAATCCGGTGACGCCCGCCGAACTGGGCCTTGTCGCCGACCCTGACGAAACTGCAGAAACCCACGAGGCCATTGCCGTGGAGAAGGCAGTGGAATGGTCGCGGCTGGCGGGGATGCTGGCCATTGCATCCGACGGGGGGCTCTTGGTGCCTTCGCTGGGCGCCAACTGGGAAAGCCGGTACACCCACCGCTTTGCCGGCCCCGCCGCCGACGATGACGAACGCAGAAGCCGCCTGCTGCAACTGCTGGGAAATGCCGAGGGCACAGAAAGGGCAGCATCGTGGATGGAGGCGTTGGCAATTGCCGATTCGGGCAAGCCGCTGAAGGCCTGGGAGCTGCAGGGCGGCAGCGGCGTCATCGCCAGGGAAGCGGAGCCTGGCCCGCACGCGCCGGGGTTCTGGGTTTTCCCCCTGTGGTACTTTCCCGAGATTGGCAAGTATTACAACAAGCTTTCCCAGAAGGAAAAGGCATCACTGGGGGACCACTGGGCAACGCTGAAGGGGTTGGTGCGGGAGTATTTTGCTGGTGATACTGTGTTTCCTTCTACCCAATCCCGCGGGTGAATAAGCACACTCGATGGGATAGAATAAGGGCGGACAGCAAAGAGATTCCCTCAACGAATCAGGCGACTCTACTCGTCTAAGCGATGGAGATTCCACCTTGACCACCACCGAAACCGTTCCCGCGTCCATAGACCAGGTCCAGAACCTGCTGCGGGACCAACTGTATGTGACCGACCGCGGATTGGCCGTGGCTATGTACCTGGCGCTGACCCTTCGCCGTCCCCTCTTCCTAGAGGGGGAGGCCGGCGTGGGCAAGACCGAAATCGCCCGTTCCCTGGCGAAGGGTCTGGACACGGAGTTGATCCGGCTGCAGTGCTACGAGGGGCTGGATATCAATCACGCCGTCTACGAGTGGAACCACACCCGCCAGATGCTGGAAATCAGGCTGATGGAGGCCGCCGGGGACGTGGACCGGGAAGCGGCCACTGACGACCTGTTCAGCGAGCGGTTCCTGGTCAAGCGGCCCCTGCTGCAGGCCATTGACGAGGGCAGGGAAAAGGCGCCGGTGCTGCTGATTGACGAGCTAGACCGGGCCGACGAGGAGTTTGAGGGCTTCCTGCTGGAGATGCTGGCGGACTTCCAGATAACCATTCCGGAACTGGGCACGTACCGGGCCGTCCATCCGCCCATCGTCATAATCACATCCAACCGGACCAGGGAAATACACGACGCGCTGAAGCGGCGGTGCCTGTACTACTGGATCGACTATCCCGACTACCAGAAGGAACTGCAGATCGTCAGCACCAGGCTGCCAGACGCTCCCCGCCGGCTGGCCCAGCAGGTTACGGGCTTTATCCAGGAACTGCGGGAAACGGAATTGTACAAGATACCCGGCGTTTCCGAGACAATAGACTGGACGTCGGCGCTGCTGGCGCTGAACCAGACGGAACTGGACGCCGAGGTGATAGACGATACCCTGGGGATAATGCTGAAGTACCAGGATGACATTGAGGTGGTGCGGGGCGAACCGGTGCGAAACATCCTGGAGCGTTCGCTGAATCGCGGCCCACGCCGGGGTGGGCGACGGGGTTAGAGAGTTATTCAAACATGGATGTACAGGATGTACAGGATTTCTTGACCTTCGGAGAGTTGGTTTGTGCCTCTTGCCAGTTCTTGACTGGTAACCCATCCCGTAGTTTGCCATGAATGTTGAGCACGAAAATGACGGCCACATCCTGCATAACCTGATGCTGTTCGGGGAGACTTTGCGCCGGCTGGGGCTGGACTTTGGGTCGGGCAACATGCTGGACCTGGTGCGGGCCACCGAGACCATTCCCATCGGCCGGAGGCAGGACTTCCGGGCCGCCGCGCGGTGCCTGCTGGTACACCGCAAACAGGACTTCCCCGTGTTTGACGATGCCTTCCAGATTTTTTGGCGGCGTCCGGCCCACGGCATAAGCACCCGCGACCTTCGCAGCATGGGCGAGGAACGTCGCTACCGCAATCCCCTGGTTGGCCCCCCTGTTTCCGGCGACGAGGAGGGAGCGGACCTGGTGGGCGACGCTCCCGAGGTAATGCCGGGCATAGACATGAGCCAGACCTACAGCGCCCGGGAGGTGCTGCGGCAGAAGGATTTCGCCGACTATACTCCCGGCGAGATTGCCCAGGCCCGCACGATGATGGCGGAGCTGTCCTGGGACCTGGGCAAGCGCAAGACTCGCCGCACCCAGCTTGGATACGGAGAAGCCCTGGACTGGCGGCGCACCTTCCGCGAGAACCTGAAGTACGGCGGAGAACTGCTGGAACTGTCCCACCGGCAGCCCCGGGAAAAGACCCGTCCCCTGGTGCTGATTTGCGACGTCAGCGGGTCCATGGAGCGATACACCCGGCTGTTGCTGCACTTCATCCACACGATCGCGGGAGACCTGGGCAGGGTGGAAGCCTTTCTCTTCGCCACCCGCCTTACCCGGATAACCCGCTACCTGAATTACCGCGGAATTGACCAGGCGGTGAACGAGGTGGCCCGGGCCGTGCCCGACTGGGCCGGCGGCACGCGCATCGGCGAGGCCGTCAAGTCCTTCAATTACAACTGGGCGCGCCGCACCCTGGGCAGCGGGCCCGTAGCGCTGATTATCTCGGACGGTTGGGACCGGGGGGAACCGGAATTGCTGTCCCGGGAAATGTCGCGGCTGCAGCGCAGTTGCCACCGCCTCATCTGGCTGAATCCCTTGCTGGGTTCCCCCAACTACCAGCCCCTGACCCAGGGAATGAGGGCGGCCCTGCCCTACGTGGACGACTTTCTGCCGGTGCATAACCTGAGCAGCCTGGAATCGCTGGCCCGACACCTGAACAGCCTGCCGTCCCGCAAACAGCCGGCCGCTGCCTACCGCCGGTCGCGTGCCGCAGAAGAGTACGAAGAAGCAGAACCCGCCACGCCTGCCCGCCGCAGGGAAGACATGAACCCGGCCCTGGCGCCGACCTTCCGACATCCCCTGTGGGGGCAGATACCGCCGGCTTAAACCGCTCCCACTCCCCGGCAATGGCTCGTCTCGCTACTGACACCTGGGCCTTGCGATGCACCACGCCGCTTCGGCTACAATCTTGCCAGGCATAAAGCGGCGGTGATAAGGTGCAAGACAGCAGTCCCAGACAACCTGTAGAGCGACAGTCAATCTGGAGTGTTCCCGGACACCTGGGCCGCTGGTACGGTGGGATTTTCGCTTTTCAGTACCTCGTGTTCCTCGGGCTGACCATTTGGGATGAGCTTGCCCACGGGGCGTCGGAAAACACGGTACAGCTAATCCTGGCGGTCCAGAGGGGCATGACCGCCAACATACTGAACATAGCGGCAAGCACTTACGTGGCTTTGGAGGGCGTCATGCTGGCACAGTGGCTTAGAGAAAGAGACAAGAGGAAGGAAGAGGAGGCGGAAGAAAGGGTCAGACAATGGGAGGCCTGGCACGAAAGGATGCAGGAAGCCCAGCAGGCGGGCCAGCCCTTTGACGAGCCGCCTCCCGGCCAACAAGACCAAAGGCAGAGGAGGCGGAACAGAGCGCAGCGTTAAAGGGTTTGACTACCGTCAGGGCCAGGCGTCCACGCCAGAATCCGTGCCGGGTCAATTCCTAGGCTGAAGGCCGGTCAGCGGAATCGAAAGCATCGACAGTCCCATTATGTCCGCCCTGAACGCTTGTACTCCAGCCTTGTCCAACTCTTTTCGCCACCCTTAGCGATACCAGCGCCACGCCTATCAGCGCTGCACCCACCACCGCATCCAGGAAATAATGGTTGCCGGTGACCACGATGGATACCAGGGTTAACAGCGGATAGCCCACTCCCAGGTACCGGTACCACCCCCTTAGTTCCCTTACGAATAGCCAGGCGAAGACGCATGTCCAGCTGAAGTGGAGGCTGGGCATGGCGGCGCTGGTGTTGTAGAAGACCGCCATGGCGGGGCTGCCGTAAAAGGTGGGGCCGTATAGTTGGATGGTATCCACCATGAATTCGTTCTTAAAGGGAGGGGACAGGGGAAAGACGGCGAACATGACCAAGGCCAGGAGCAGGTGGACCGCCATCAGGGTACGGTATTTCACGTAAACGTCGCGGCGGGACAGGTAGAGCGCCAAGGCGACAGCCAGAATTACCGGCCAGTAGGTAACGATATAGACCCAGTTCAGGCAGACCACCAAGGGCTGGGCGTTGGCTATGAACCATTCCTGCAGAAACGGTTCGTGGAAGAGACCAAGGGAGGATTCCAGGACGATGATGCGTTCGGCGTTGGCGAAGGCCTGCGATTGTCCCCCGAAGGCTGCTTCGCGCAGCAGCAGATAGAGCAGGTAGAACCCAACGTATAGGGCCAGTTCGGCGGCGTGACTCCGCCACTGGAAGGGAACAGCAGCCGGAAAGCCCCTGGTCAGTTGGGTGACAATCGAAGCCATAGGTGCCTATCCACGGGGTACACGAATACGCACAGAGGTCTTGATTCGACTGTTCTGACTTACTGCCTACAATTATAACGGGGGCGACCGGTGCCGGTCGCCCCCGTGCTTCATTCTACGGGTACGGCTAGTCCTGGAAGTGGGGCATGACCTCGGTGGCGAAAAGTTCCAGGGAGTCCTTGACCTTCTGGCTTTCAATTCCGCCGTAGTTGGTGAAGAAGATGACGCTCTTGACGCCGGACTTCCGCATCCTTTTCACGCGTTCCGCCACGTCGTCGGGATTGCCGAAGAGGATTACCTTCTCGGACATATCGTCGAAGTCGAAGGTGGTCTCGGCGGCAAAGCGACGGCGGTAGGCCTGGTAATTCTCGGGCAAGAGTTCTCCCCGGCGTTCCGGCGGCGCCCCCACCTCGTCGCCGGTGGTCTTGAACCACATGAAAGGTTCTTCCGCGTCCTCGCGGGCCTGGGCCCGGGTCGGCGCGGTGTACATGGCCCTCGCCACCTTGATCCGATAAGGGTCAAAGTCCTCGCCGGATTCGCCCACCGCGCCCTTGAAGTAGGCCACCTGCTCGCCTACCTGGTCGAAGGTCAGGCCCTGGCCCACCAGCAGATTCCAGCCGTTCTGGGCGATGCGGTCCATGCTGCCGGGGCTGGCGGCGGCTACCCACAGGGGCGGATGGGGTTCCTGCACGGGCTTGGGCAGCACTGTCATATCGTTGAAAGTCCAGAACTCGCCCCGGTGGTCGAAAGGTTCGTCCTGGGTCCAGGCACGGGTCATCACGTCAATGGATTCCTGGAAGCGGCGATCGGCCTCGTCCATGGGAATGTTGAGTTTGTGGAACTCGCCCCACTGGTAGCCGCGGCCCACACCCAGGTCCAGGCGGCCGTTGCTCAGCAGGTCAACGGTGGCGGCCTCCTCGGCAATCTGGATGGGGTTGTGGAAGGGCAGAACGGTAACGGCAGTGGCCAGGCGGATAGTGCTGGTCAGGCCGGCCAGGTAGCCCAGCACCGTCAGCGAGGCGGACACAATGCCGTGGCGGGAGAAGTGGTGCTCGGTCATCCAGACCGAATCGTAGCCCAGTTGCTCAGCCCAGAGCACCTGCTCCAGGGCATCGCGGTAATACTGGTTCTGTTTTGACGGGTCTGGCAACTGGACCGAATGGAAGAGGCCGAATTTCATTTCGTAATTCCTGACTCCTGATTGTTAATTCAGAGGGCCTGCCAGTAGCGGCGGCCCTCCGCCCTCACGACTTTTCCAAACCCCGGATAGGGGAAGTGTCCGATGATGCCGAGAATGTCCTCGGTCTCAAGCTGGTCCATCAGCTTGCGGCGGGTTATGCGGGTCTGCTCCGGGTCCATGTCGGCACGGGACTCCCAGTCGGGCTCGTTGACCTGGGCCTGGTTGTGGATGGCGTCGCCTAGGATGATGGCCCGTTCGCCCAGGGAACTGACCATGATGCTCATGTGTCCCGGAGTGTGACCCGGCGAGGGGAAGGCTGTCAACTCTGAAGTCAGAACATGCTCGCCCTCCATGAATTCGATTAGACCCAGGTCTTCCAGGGGCCACACGCAGGCCGGAGCGTTGGGAAATCGGGACGGCATAACATCGGGGTCGTGGCAGGCTTCCCAGTCCAGGGCGCTGAACCAGTAGCGGGCGTTAGGGAAGGTAGGTGCATACTGTCCGCCATCCTGGGCGGGCGGCGCCAGGTTCCACCCCACGTGGTCGCGGTGCAAGTGGGTCATCACCACCATGTCAATATCGTCGGGGCGGACGCCATGGGATTGGAAGTCGTTCATCAGTTCGCCCCAGGGTGTGTCCGGCGCATCGGCGGGCCGTGCGCCCATGCCCGTGTCCACCAGGATGGTGCGGCCGTCGGAGCGGATCAGGTAGGAGGCCAGGTTGAAGCGGACCTTGTGCCCGTCCACCAGGTGCTGGCGGTACCCCCGCCATTCGTCGTCGGACTTATGGTTGGGGAAGAAGTTGCACAGGTCGAACTCAAGAATACCGTCAGACAGGGAAGTAATCTCCACGTTGCCCACCGTAACCCGATTACCGGCCATAGCGCGCCTCCCGTTGGGTGGAATGGGGAAAGTTGGGGGGTATTTTAGCATATTGGGGGGAGGGGGGAGACCATGACTGACGGTGGCCTGTTGTGCCGGCGGGCCCGGGGCATTCATAATCGCCCGATGCTGGGCTTTTTCGACGAATCGGGAGACCCGGGTCTGAAAGTCGGCCAGGGATCAAGCCGTTACTTTGTAGTAGCTTTGGTAACCTTTAATGATGACGACGAGGCTTTGCGCTGCGACCGTCGTATTGACGCGCTGCGAGAAGAGCTGCGCTTGTCCAGCAGTTACGAGTTTCACTATGCGGTGAATTCCATGAGAGTCAGGCGAGCTTTCCTAAATGCGATTCAAACTTTCGACTTTGGCTTCCACACTTTTGTCTTGGACAAGTCCCATGGGGTATCAGGTGGCCTCCCATTTGCCTCCCCACGCGAACTGTATATGAACTTGGCAGTTTCGTTAATGATAAACGCGAGTCCTTATATCCATGAGCTTGCATTGGTAATTGACAAGGGTGGTAACCGGAGGTTGAGGACTGACTTGCTCCGGTATTTGAGAGGCAGAGAAATCGCCGGTGGTGGAGGACGCTTAATAAGGAGCATTAAGCAACAGGATTCCCACAGGAACAATCTGCTACAGTTGGCCGATTACGTGGCCAGCATGACTGGCCAGGCAATGTCGGAGAGAAATGAGTCCGCAAATCTGTTCGAGCTTTATTTGCGTAGAAAGGAAGTTACGCGAGGGACGAACAAATGAAGACTGGCTCCTAGCCTCTAAAGGCAGGCGCCCCATGAAGGGGACCGTTCGGAGCCAGCCCAATTCCATGATCAATCTATCCTGTCCAGGATAGTAAGTCAAGAATTTCGGCAACAGGGCAATCGCGTCTTGGGGATTCCCTTAACTGCTGGGACGCTGAGATACTCTGTGATTCTCCTCGTGCCTTCGGTGAGCAGTGTGCTGGCTCAGAAACGCGGTAACAGGGCCATCTAATGAGAATGCTATTGCCCTATGATGGCAGTATAGCCTTCCTGCCCCCACCTCCCTTTTCTGCTACAATGCCCCAATCTAGCCCCGTACGACTCTGGCCCCTGAATGACCAACGACGCGACAAACCTTGTGGATGAAATCTTCGATAGGGTGGCGGCCCTGCCCGCCGCCACGGTTCCGGCCATCCGCCCCATCCGGCGGGAGTTTTCCCGGAGGGTGGCAGGGGCAGGCGCCGACGAGGTCGTTGCACTGGTGCGGGATATTGTCGATCGTTCCCTGCTGGAGGGGGCGCGCGAGGTGCGGTGGATGGGATATGAGATTGCCCATTACCACCGGCCCACGCTGGCATCCCTCGACCTGGCAACCCTGGAACGGCTGGGCGCGGGCTTAAACAGCTGGGACTCGGTGGACGTATTCTCCCTGTACCTGTCGGGGCCCGCATGGCGGAACGGTCAGATTGGGGACGATGACGTCCACAGGTGGGCAGAGTCGGATAACCGATGGTGGCGGAGGGTGGCGCTGGTCAGCACCGTGGCCCTGAACCTGAAGGCCCGGGGCGGGACCGGCGACGTGGCCCGCACCATGCCCGTCTGCCGGATGCTGGCGGCCGATGGCGACGACATGGTGGTGAAGGCCTTGTCCTGGGCGTTGCGGGCGGCGGTGGAATATAACCGGGCAGCGGTGGAGTCATTCCTGGTCGAATACGACCAGTGCCTGGCAGCCAGAGTCAAGCGCGAGGTGCGTACCAAACTGAATACCGGGCGGAAGAATCCCCGTCGCCAGGTCAAAGCCTGATAGGGGGTTGCCCAAATTCACTCATTTGCCGTGGGGAGCAACAATAGAAAAACCTTCGTGATTCTTCCTGTCCCTTCGTGGACAAATCAACTAAATCGGAGGTGCGGCGATGAAAGCTGCCGTTTTGCGTGAGGTCAACGTACCCCTGGAGGTGGAGGAGGTGCAGGTGGATGCCCCGGGGCCCCGGGAGGTGCTGATACGCACCGGGGCCAGCGGCGTGTGTCACAGCGACCTTCACTACGTTGAGGGAAGCTACAACATCCCCAAGCCCGCCATCCTGGGGCATGAAGCGGCCGGCACCGTGGAGGCAGTGGGCGAGCAGGTCCATTACCTGAAGCCCGGGGACACGGTGATAATGTGCTTGTCCGTCTTCTGCGGCCACTGCGAGTTCTGCCTGCGGGGCCAGCCCGTCCTGTGTACCCGCACCGACGTAGTGAGGAGCCCGGACCAGCCGCCGAGGCTGCGGAAGGACGGGGAAGGCATCACCCAGATGGCCCAGCTGGGTTCCTACGCAGAGATGATGCTGGTGCACGAGAACGCCTGCGTAAAGGTGCGGGATGACGTGCCGATGGACCGCCTGGCCCTGATCGGCTGCGGGGCAACCACCGGCCTGGGGGCAGTGCTGAACACGGCCGCGGTGGAACCGGGCAGTACGGTGTGCGTGGTGGGCTGCGGCGGCGTGGGCCTGAACTGCATCCAGGGGGCTGCCCTGGCCGGGGCGCTGCGCATTATCGCCGTGGATACGGTGGAGACCAAGCTGACCATGGCCCGGGAGTTCGGGGCCACCGACGTTATTGACGCCTCCAGCGGCGACGTGGTGCAGCGGATTCGCGACCTGACCGACGACGGAGTGGACTACTCCTTCGAGGCCATCGGGCTGAAGCAGACAGCAGAGCAGTGCTACCAGATGCTGCGGCCCGGCGGCACTGCCACGGTCATCGGCATGATTCCCGAGGGAACGATGATCGAGATTGACGCGGGCGGGTTCCTGCGCCGAGAGCGCAAGCTCCAGGGCAGCAGCATGGGCAGCAACAGGTTCCGCACCGATATGCCCCGCTACATCGAGTTTTACCTGCAGGGCCGGCTGAAGCTGGACGAACTGGTAAGCCAGCACATGCAGCTGGAGCAGTTGAACGAGGCCTTCGCCGACATGAAGGGCGGCAACGTGGCCCGCAGCGTTATTCTGTTCGAGTGATCTTTATCCGCGGGTGGGCGCGAATGGTTTGGTGAAGATTCGAGGGTGATTCCGGATTAGGGGGCGGGTTTGAAACCCGCCCCTACGGTTTCTGGGAGCCAGGCACTTTCTACGGTTCGAACACTGTGTCCTGCACGCCCGGAAGGCTTATGTTCTGAATCCTCCGGTCCTGCTCGACGGGGGTATCGGCCAGGCTGAACGGGGTGTCCGAATAGCGGAACGCCAGGTATTCGGCCAGGGCGTCCTGCTCGGTGCCGGGGTCGGCAAAGTCGGCCAGGCCCGGGCTGCGGTCGGGCAGTGCGTCAATCAGGTCAACTCTCCCGGGTGCGGGCGACGGGAAGGGATAGCCGTCACCGCCGTCGGCCAGGAAGCCAAGGGTAACTACCTTGATGGTGCGGTCGGGGTCGCCATCCACCTCACCGTCCACCACGACCCTGTCCGTCACTTCTCCACCGTCGTCCACGATTGCCAGGGACCGGATTCGGTCCCCAATTGGGGCAGCCGGGTCAAAGCTGAAGCGCATTCCCGCAACTTGGGGGAACTGCCCGGCCGTTACCTGCCCCACGCCGTCAAAGCCAATTGCATGCTCCATTACGTCCCGTAACTGGGCCGCCGTCAGTTCAAGGATTACCAGGTCGTTGTTGAAGCGCAGCGTACCTTCAATGTCGAGTTGGGAGACTGCTCCGGCCACCTTGCCCACGTCCGGGTTGGCCGGGGGCGGAAGGTACTGCACCAGGCCCGAATCGTTGGCGCCTGGGGGCTGGAGAATCAGCCCAATCTTGTCCCGTATTCCGCCTCCATTCTTGATGGACACAGCCACGTCCCGGTCCACCATGCGGCCGGCCCACAGGTTGGCATCGGCGGTCAGGTTGCCCAGGTTGGTTTCCTCGGTACGGACGGAGCCGCGCAGGCCGTTGAGGAACACATCCGTGGCCCCGAACACATTTCCATCCCGTGCGACCAATACCTGGCGCAGTGCCTCGGCAATGGCGGTTACTTCAGCGATAGGAGTCCCCGCGAACCGCTGCCCGTCCCGGGGGCTGGTGGTATACACCCCGCTCTCATGGGGGTCCACGGAGCCGGATATAACCAGGCCGCCGGCATCAAACTCCACCACCAGCCGGCCCAGGTACTTGTAATCCCCGTCGGTGTTCACCAGCAATACCGGGGCGCCGGTGGCTGACTCGTACCGCAATGGGTAATGGCCGTCCACCTGGTCACCGGGCCAGAGGCGGTCGGTGTCGTCGGACAGGAGAGTATTGGAACCGCCGGCTACAATGATGTCCACATCCTCCAGCAAGGTTGCCAACTCCTGTTCGATGGCAATCTGCTGCATGTGGGCCAGCAGGACGATCTTGTTGATGCCCTGGGCGGTCAAGGCGTCCACGTCCTCCTGGATGATGGCAGCCAGTTCCTCTATGGAGGCTACGTCTTCCGGCAATACGGTAATGCCGCCGGCGCTGGTGATGCTGGGCAGGTAGGGTGTGGTGGCGCCTACGATGCCAATGCGCTGGCCGCCCACAGTAACGACGGCGCTGCCGGCCAGGCTGCCCGACGCCAGGAAGGCCTCCTGGCCGTCATCCACTACCAGGGGAGCCAGGTTCTCGTCGTCCGCGAAAACCAGGTTGCTGGACAGGTACGGGAATTTAGCGCCGGGGTAGTAGCCGTTATCTTCCTCATGGGCAATCATGCCGGCGAAGGCCGCGGCGCCCCGGTCCAGTTCGTGATTTCCCAGGGCCGATGCCTGAAACCCCATGGCGTTGAGCAGGGCAATGTCGCCGCGCCCCTCGCCGGAGACGCCCAGCACGGCGGCAGTGGCGGTGTCGGCGGCGGCGAAATAGCGGGGGCCAGGGATGTAGTTGTCACCGGAGCTTACGACCAGGGTATTGTCGGGGAACTGCCGCCTGAAGCCGTCCAGGATGGCAGAGAAGTTCTCGACATTGGACAGGGCGCCGGTGGCGCCGTCCATATCGGAGGCGTGTAGCAACTGGAGGGTGAACCCGGGCGCCTGAGCGGAGGGGCCTTCCACTCCCTGTACGCCCTGGCAGGCGATGGCGGCCAGCAGCGTCAACGCCAGCAGCGCCGCCAGCACTACGGCAGTTGATACTCTTTCCGTAAGGGCTTTGACCATTGCCATTTGTATTCCCACGTGAAGAGGGGGTGGGAATTGATCCCACCCCCGAATCGCCTTCCAGCCTGAGCCGAAGCAAGTATAGCAGAAGAAAATGCGATTACTCGGTGAACCGCATGGTGTTGCCCCGGAGACGCGGCGCGTAGTAGGGCTGCCATTCGATATCGCCGGCCAGCCCGTATACGTACACTACCTCGAAGAAGGGCAGGAAGATAGCCTCTTCGTAGGCGAAGTCGGCAATCTCTTCCATGGCCTTGGTCCGTTCCGGACCTTCAGGAATGGAATTGGCTTCCGTCTTCCAGGCCTCGAACTCCGCGGTGCAGTGGCGACTGCTTCGGCTGAAGCAGCTCAGCCGGGAGTTGTTGAACCGCTGCATGTCCAGAATCTCGTTGGAGGTCGCTACTTCGTAGGCGTGGGATGAAACGTGGGCCGGTCCTGGGGGATCGCGGTCGCCGCAGTCCATGGCTGCCTTGTAGCCGGGCTCATTGGTGAACTGGCCGCAGCCGGAGGACTGGATTTCCCGGGCGGCGCCCAGGTCGCCGTGCGAGTTGAGGTTGGCATTAACCCCAACGTCCCGCCAGTACTGGATGGTAGCCTCCATGATTTCCAGGCCGCGAATGTTGGAGCCGGGCCGGGTGTTGATGTTAATCTCATTCTCCGGATCGTAACCGGCTTCCTCCAGCAGCTGCCTTGCCAGCTCGGGGTCGTATTCCCGCCACTTGGAGTTTTCCGCGGTAATTCCCACCGTGCCATTCATGGAAATGGCGTTGTGGCACGGGATTCGACCGCCGAACATGGAGTCCAGCAACGTCTGGCAGTCCACGGCGTGGGTCAGCGCCAGGCGGACTTTCTGCTTGGCCAGTTCTTCGTGGAACACCGTGTCAAAGACCAGGGTATAGACCTCGGCGGTCTTGCCGCTTACGGTCTTGCCACCGGCGTTGACCACGTTGTCCACTTCCTCGAAACCGATGTCGGCGGCCCAGTGGGCCTCACCGGTCTGGATCATCGCCGAGCGAACCGGAGCTTCAGCCCGGTAGTTATGGGTTATGAACTGAATTGTTGGGGCCTGCGCGAACCAGTTCTCGTTGGGCAGGTAGTTCTCGTAGATCTCGAACTCGGTGCTGACACCGGGGGTGTAGCCGATAATCTTGTAGGGGCCAAACCCGATGCTGTTCAGTGACCGCTCTTCTTCAGTGGCGCTCTCGAACCACCCCGGGTCCTGGAAGTCGGCAAAGAGGGCCGTGCGCGGGTAGATGGGGCAGGGGTTCGGGCACACCGCATGCACCGTCAGGTCGTCAATGACCTCGGCCTCCATGAAGGGGCCGGTCCAGGTCACCGAGGCGCTGGGGTTTTCCGGATCGGCGTTGTACTCGATGCCGTATTTGGCGGCGGCGGCATTCCAGGGCGCCCCGTTGTGGAACTTGACGCCGTCCCGCAGGTTAAACTGCCAGCGGTCCAGGTCAACCTGTTCCCAGTCCACCACACCGGACAGGGGGACAATTTCGGCGGTGCGGTCATCCAGCCAGGTAAGGAAGTCGGATACGAAATCGGTGCAGCCCATGCTGTGGATTTCCGCAGAGCAGCCTTCGCTCCACATACCGACGCTGGCCGGTTCCGCCTCGGTAACTATTACCGCGTGGTTCTTGGCGGGGTCGGCTGACGCGGGCGCGGGCGCAGCAGCCGGAACGGCGGTTGGGGCCGGCTGTTCCTGTGCCGGAGCGGGTTCTGCCATCTGGCCGCCGGAAGACTGGTCGGCCATGGCCGGAGCTTCAGGCACCGGTGTGGCTGCCGGAATCATCTGGGCCGCGAAAGTTGCCGTAGGGACGGCTTCCTGCTGCTGTTCGGCTGCCGGCGCCGCGGCCGGTTCCTCGGCGGCGCCACAGGCCACCGCCAGCACTACAATCAGGGGCAAAATTATCCAAAAACGACGGTTAAAGGAATTTGTGAAAGCCTTGGTTAGGTATCCCACGATTCACCTCCAGCCGTTACGAATCACATACTATATTGTTGTATATTATTGTGACTGATACCTCCTTTTTCTTAAATTAACTGTATTCCACACATAATAGCCCGGTTATATTACAGAAACAGTTAAAAGTCAATCGTACCATTGCTCAATCAGGGCAATCGCCTCTTGGGAATAGCTTAACCTCGGAGACGCGGAGTACGTGGAGTCTCGCAGGTCCTGTTTTCCTGCGTTGTAGTGGGTAAACAAGGGAAGGGGGCGGGTGTAATTCCCGCCCCCTTCAGTGTGGCTAAACCTTGCCGGGACCCGTGGGGGTCCCGCTGCGATCCACCTTACTCGGTGAACCGCATGGTGTTGCCCCGGAGGCGCGGCGCGTAGTAGGGCTGCCATTCGATGTCGTCAGCCAGTCCATATACGTACACAACCTCGAAGAAGGGCAGGAAGATAGCGTCTTCGTAAGCGAAGTCGGCAATTTCCTCCATGGCCTTGGTGCGTTCGGGGCCCTCCGGAATGGAGTTGGCTTCCGTCTTCCAGGCTTCGAACTCCGCGGTGCAGTGGCGACTGCTGCGGCTGAAGCAGCTAAGGCGCGAGTTGTTGAACCGCTGCATGTCCAGAATCTCGTTGGACGTGGCTACTTCGTAGGCGTGGGATGAACGGAAAGCAGGTCCCGGGGGATCCCGGTCGGCGCAGTCCATTGCCTGCTGGTAGCCGGGTTCGCCGGAGAAGCGGCCGCAACCGGAAATCTGCAATTCCCTGGCAGCGCCCAGGTCTCCGAAGGAGTTCAGTTGGGCGTTGACGTCAACGTCCCTCCAGAACTGGACCACGGCTTCCAGGAGTTCCTCGCCGCGGATGTTGGAACCGGGGCGGGTGTTGATGTGGATTTCCGGGTTGTCTTCCCTGTTGGCGCCCTGGTAATAGCCCGCTTCTTCCAATAGTTCGCTTGCCAGTTCAGGATCGTATTCGCGCCACTTGGAGTTCTCCGCTGTAATGCCCACCGTACCATTCATTGAAATGGCGTTGTGGCACGGGATCTGGCCGTTAAAGAGAGAGTCGAGCAGCGTCTGGCAATCTATAGCGTGGGTGAGGGCCAGGCGGACATTCTTCTTGGCCAGTTCCTCATGGAAAACGGTGTCAAACACCAGGGTATAGACCTCGGCGGTCTTGCCGCTGACCGTGTTATTCACCGTCTCGGCTTCCTCAAACCCGATGTCTGCGGCCCAGTGGGCTTCACCGGCCCGGATCATGGCCGCGCGCACGGTGGCTTCAGCGCGGTAGGTGTGGGTCAGGTACTGGATGCTGGGGGCCTGGGAGAACCAGTTCTCGTTGGGCAGGTAGTCCTCGTAGGCCTCGAACTCGGTGCTGACGCCGGGGGTGTAGTCAATAATCCTGTAGGGCCCGAAGCCTACGGTCATCAACGAACGTTCCTCTTCGGTGGCGTTCTCAAACCACTCCGGGTCCTGGAAGTCGGCGAACAACGCCGTGCGCGGGTAGATGGGGCAGGGGTTCGGGCAGACGGCATGGACCGTCAGGTCGTCAATGACCTCGGCGGTCATGTCGGGACCCGTCCACGTCACCGACGCGCTGGGGTTGTCCGGGAAGGCGTTGTACTCGATGCCGTACTTGGCGGCGGCGGCGTTCCAGGGCGCGCCGTTGTGGAACTTGACGCCGTCCCGCAGGTTGAACTGCCAGCGGTCAATGCTAATCTGTTCCCAGTCCACCACGCCGGACAGGGGAACGATCTCGGCGGTCCTGTCGTCGAGCCAGGTCAGGAAGTCGGTTACGAAGTCCTGGCAGCCCATGCTGTGAATTTCAGCAGAGCAGCCTTCGCTCCAGGCCCCGATGCTGGCCGGTTCCGCTTCGGTCACCACCACTGCGTGGTTCTTGGCCGGATCGGCGGACGGGGGAGCGGCAGTGGGTGCGGGAGCCGCGGTGGGCGCGGTTTCCTGTGCCTGCGCCGGTTCCTGCATCTGTTGTCCGGAAGACGAGGCGGCGCTGTCCGGGGCTTCAGGGGCTGCCGTGGCCTGGGGTATCATCTGGGGTGCAAAGGTGGCGGTCGGGGCCGCCTGCTGCTGCTCGGCGGCGGGCGCTGCGGCCGGCTCTTCGGCGGCGCCGCAGGCCACCGCCAGCACCGCAATCAGGGGCAGGATTGCCCACAGGCGGCGGTTAAAAAATTGAGTGCATTGCTTGGTCAGGTTTCCCAAAACTTGCCTCCAATTATTTCGAATCACGTAGACAATAATCGCACTTCCACAGGTTGAATAGTCGCCTCCTTGGATAGAATTACTACTTTCCGTCCGTAGCTTGCAGCTTTATATTACATATACTTGACCCTGTCAATTCATTTCACGAATTGCAGCAAATCCCCGCGAATAACATATATGTAGCAGGAATATCTGAAGGTTTTGACTACCTGTTTCCCCCACACTGTTGGGGGTTGCCGGAGGCCTCGCTTGACAGAGTCAGGCGCCCCTGCTATTAACGGGACATGAAGGAAACTGACCTGCTCATAATCGGGGCAGGCCCTTACGGGCTGGCCGTGGCCTCCTACGCCAAGAGGCTGGGCCTGGAGTGCCTGGTAGTGGGCGACCCCATGAGTTTCTGGCGAGACCACATGCCTGCCGGCATGAAGCTGCGCTCACCCACTTCCTGGCATCTGGACGCCGCTGGGGAGTTGACTTTTGAGCGATTCCTGCAGGTGAGGGGCCTGGAGCCGGCGGAGGTGTCTCCAATTTCATTGGGCCTGTACCTGGAATACGGGGAGTGGTTCCGGGAACTGAGCGGAATTGACATCCAACGGGCTTACGTCGAGAACCTGGAATACCTTGCGGTTGGACCATGCGGGTTCTCCGCAACGTTGGACGACGGGACCGAAATTGGCGCGCGGAGGACGCTGGCGGCCACCGGCCTGACCCAGTACAAGAACATTCCGGACGACGTGGCGTCCGTGCTGCCGCCAGGGAGCTACGTCCATACTTCCGATTATGTTGACTTCAGCGACATGAGGGGTAAGCGCTGCCTGATTGTTGGCGGGCGGCAGAGCGCCTTTGAATGGGCGGCCCTGATCAACGAGGAGGCCGGCGCGGAAATTCACCTCGTGTATCGCCACGACACGCCAGCCTTCACCGAATCGGACTGGGACTGGATCGACGAACTGATGGACCGGACGCGGCAGACGCCGGGGTGGTTCAAGCGCCTTCACCAGGAAGAACGGGAAGAGATTTACCGGCGACTGTGGGGCGAGGGGCGGCTGAAGCTGGAGCCCTGGCTTTACCCCCGAATCCAGGGGGACAACGTGCACTTGTGGCCCAACACCCGCATTACCGGCGGACGCTGGAACACTGACGGGGCCGTGTCCATATCCCTGGACTCCGGAAGTACGCTGGAAGTTGACCAGGTTATCCTAGCCACGGGCTACCGGGTGGAACTGGCGCGAGAACCCTATCTCCGGCATCCCAGCATCGTTCAATCCCTGGCAGTGGAAGAGGGTTTTCCCGCGCTGGACGACCAATTCCAGTCCAGCATTCCGGGCCTCTACTTCACCGGCCAGACAGCCACCCGCGACTTTGGCCCCTTCTTCGGGTTCGGGATTGGCTGCCCCGCCGCAGCATGGGTAATCGGCAACGCCTTGAAGGGTTAGGTAGCGGCCAAGGCAACCCGGGCGCTGCCTGCCCGCCCCGAAACTAGACCCCATTATCGCTGAATGGTAAACTGCCCCTGCCGATACTTGAGCATATTGCAATGCAGGAGCGGCCCCATGACCGAACCGCTGGTTATCTACGAGCTTGTTGACCAGATTGCCACCCTGACGCTGAACAATCCGGCGCGCCGCCACGCCCTGTCCAGCGAGGTGCTGGCGGCATTGAAGGACCGGCTGGAACGCATCGAAGCGGACACGACCATCAAGGTAGTGGTCCTGAAGTCCGAGGGGCCGGTGTTCAGTTCGGGTCATGACCTGCGGGAAATGGTGGGCTCCGACGAGGAGTCCTACTCCTGCATTTTTGCCGAATGCACCGACGTAATGGAGGCCATCCGGACGCTGCCCCAGCCTGTCATCGCGCAGGTGCAGGGGCTGGCGACGGCGGCGGGCTGCCAGCTGGCGGCCACCTGCGACCTGGCGGTGGCATCGGAGGACGCCGGATTCTGCACCCCGGGCGTCCAGATCGGCCTGTTCTGCTCCACGCCGGCGGTGGCCCTGTCCCGGGCGGTCAGCCCCAAGCGCGCCATGGAAATGCTGCTGACGGGCATTCCAATCTCGGCAAAGACGGCCCTGGACTGGGGCCTGGTGAACCGGGTGGTGCCAGCCGACCTGCTGGAAGGCACGGTAACGCAACTGGCGCGGCACATTGCCCAGGCCAGTTCCTATACGCTGGCCATAGGCAAGCAGGCCTTTTACCGGCAACTGCAGGTGGACCGGCCCACAGCTTACGAAATGGCCCAGCGCACCATGGTGGAAAACCTGCTGGCCTACGACGCCCAGGAGGGTATCACCGCCTTCCTGGAGAAGCGGGAACCCCAGTGGCAGAATTAGCAACTTAATGGAGGGAACAATGCCAGAAATTCCCCTGTTTCCGGTAACGGTGGTAGGCAGTTGGACCAGGCCACCGGAACTTGTCCAGGCCCTGCGGCGGCGCCAGGCCGACGAAATATCCGAGGACGAATTCAACGCCGTGGCGGACAAGGCGGTCATAGAGGTGTTGAAGGCCCAGGACGAGGCCGGCGTCGACATAGTCAGCGACGGCGAGCAGCGGCGGGACAACTTCTACTCCTACGTGGTGGGCAAGATTGCCGGCATGCAGTTGATGAAGGTGTCGGAACTGCTGGACTACGCCAGGGACCGGGCTCGCCTGGAAGAACAACTGCGGGCCCTGGACGTTCCCGCCTTTGCCATCAAGAGTCCCATCGTTATTGACCGGATATCCACCCAGGAGGGCCTGTCGCTGGACGAACTGGCCTTCCTGAAGCAGCACACCGACAAGCCCATCAAGGTCCCCATTCCCGGGCCGTACATGCTGACCCGCTCCAGCTGGTTCGAGGGCCTGTCCGACAAGATTTATCCTTCCCCAGAGGACCTGGCCACGGACGTGGTGCAAATCCTGCGGGATGAGACTATCAAGCTGCGGGATATGGGGGCCGACTTCATCCAGTATGACGAGCCCATCCTGGCCCAGGTGGTGCTGGGTGAAGAGTCCAGCGAGACCTTCATGTGCGCGTCCCTGCCCCAACGCCGGGACCCGACCACGGAACTGGAGTTTGCCCTGCGGATGATGAACGAGGTGGCCGAGGGCATTGAGGGCGTCAAGCTGGGCGTCCACGTGTGCCGGGGCAACTGGAGCCGCAAGGAAGAGGTGCTGCTGACCGGCAACTACGGCCCGCTGCTGCCCTACCTGGTGCAGATGAACATCGACCAGCTTGTGCTGGAATGCGCCACCCCCAGGGCCGGGGAGATGGAGGTCTTCAAGGAATACGCCAACGAAAAGGAAATCGGGCTGGGCGTGGTCAACCCCCGTATCGACGACCTGGAATCGCCGGACCAGGTGGTGGACCGGGTCAAGGAAATGCTCCAGTACTTCGACGCAGACAAGATTTACCTGAACCCGGACTGCGGCTTCGGCACCTTCGCCGAGCGGAACATCAACACCGCCGACGGCGCCTTCCACAAAATGCGGATAATCGGCGAGGCCGCCCAGAAACTCCGTTCCGAGTTCGGTTAGGCTTTGTCTATTCAAACATGGATGGACAGGATAAACAGGATATTGAAATGAATTTCGCAGGGGGTTTCGCCAGGGAAGCAAATCCCCCCCGCGCTCAACAACCAAATCCTGTCTATCCTGTTAATCCATGTAAATATAAAGGAGAAAGAATATGGTGGAAGAAGTACGTGATTTGAATGGTCTTCCCCGGGAGAAGCTGACCCAGGTACTGGACTCGTTCAAGGACCCGGAGGTGTTCAACGCCGTAACCGGCCCCTGGAAGTCCCGCATTGCCTGGCAGGGCGGAATGAGGGCCCGGGCATACATGCGCAACCACCAGGTGGACATGGACGAGCCGGGCGATCTGACCGCCACCGACGTGGCCGCCAGCGCCCACGAACAGCTGCTGTCCGCCATCGGAAGCTGCATGACGGTGGGTTTCGTGGTGAACGCCACCAAGCAGGGCGTCCGCATCCACGACCTGGAAGTGGCCGTTGAGGGGTACTTCGACAACATCCGCAAGTGGGCCGGCGTTGAGGACGAGGGCAACCCCGGCTATGGCCGTATTTCGGCCAAATGCTTCGTGCGGGCCGATGCCGACGAGGCCACCCTGCGGGAAATCTGGCGGCTGGCGGTGGAAGGTTCCCCGGTTACCCAGTCGGTAGCCAACCCCACGTCGGTGGAAACCGACTTCGAAATGGTGGGCTAGGCCCCATTCTTTCGACTAAGGACAAGAAGGAACACGAAGAGTCGCGGCAACCCTTTGATGCCCTTGTAGGGGCGGGTTTGAAACCCGCCCCTACGGTTTGCAGTCGTCAAGCCCCTCTTTCCGCATTCATATCAAAATCCTGGAGCAATAATGGTTGAGTTCGTTTCCGCCGACTGGGTAGAGTCCCAACTGGGCGACCCCGACTTCCTGCTGATAGACCCGCGCGGCCCCATGCGGTACACGCAGGGTCACCTGCGGGGGGCCGTCAACCTGCCTGCGGTCAGGCTGTTTGGCCGAGACGGCAAGCTGCTGTCCACCTACGAACTGGCGGAGTTTTTTGCTTCGGTGGGCGTAGGGAACGACACACCAGTAACGATGTACGACGGCGGGGACGGCCGGAACGCGGCCATGGCGGCCTGGACGCTGGAATACCTGGGCCACGACAACGTCCGCATCATGGATACCTTCTTTGAGACCTGGGCCGCCCAGGGACGGGAAAAGATGTACCGCCCGGTGCGGCCCACAGCCAACCGGTTTGAGGCCAGGTTGAATCCGGCGGTGCGGGCGGCGCTGGAGGACGTTTCCCGCGCCCTGGAAGAAGCGTCCTCCGTTTCGCCGGTTACCCTGCTGGACCTGCGCAGCCGGGACGAGTTCAACGGCCTGCCGGAGGTGGACGAGCGCCCGGGCCATATCCCCGGGGCCGTCAACCTGGTTTGGCAGCAACTGGTGGACGGGAACGACAGCTTCCTGGTGGCCGAGGCCAATCTGCGCCAACTCCTTGAAGCCAGCGGCGTCGGGCGGGACGCCCCGGTAATCGCCTACTGCCGCAGCGGAATACGGGCGTCGGTGGGTTACATGGCGCTTAAGCAACTGGGGTATGACGTGAGGCTGTACGACGGCTCCTACCTGGAATGGATGAACCAGGGGATGCCGGTAGAGGAGACGCCAGTGAGGGATTAGCCGGCAATGCCGGTTAGCCGTGCCCGGTCAACGGAGAACCTCGCAGGGCGGCGGTAGGGGCGGCCCTTGTGGCCACCCACACGACTATGCCCCCGCCTTCCTGCCCGACGCTGTCTACCCTGTTCGTTTGGCCGTTTGCCTCCTCAGCCCCTTGGCCGCCGGGTACGGGGGTCCAGCAGGTCCCGCAGGCCATCGCCCAGCAGGTTGAATCCCAGCACCGCGACGAAGATGGCCGCCCCCGGCAATAGCAGCAGGCGGGGCGCGGTCTGCAGGTGCGGCCGCGCGTCGTTGAGCATGGCGCCCCATTCCGGCGTGGGCGGCTGCGCCCCAAGACCCAGGAAGTTAAGCCCGGCAATTCCCAGGATAATCCAGCCCACGTCCAGCGATGCAATCACGATGATCGGGCCGAGGATGTTTGGCGCGATATGCCGGAAGACGATGCGCAGGTTTCCGGCCCCGACGGCCCGCGCCGCCGTCACGTACTCCATCCTTCGCGCCCCCAGGGTTATCCCCCGTATGATGCGGGCGTGGCCCACCCACCACACGGCTCCGGCCGCCAGCAGTACGTTGAACAGGCCGGGGCCCAAGGCTCCCGCCACGGCCAGCGCCAGGATCAGCGAAGGAAAGGCCAGCAGCAGGTCCACCACCCCCATCAATGCCGTGTCGGTCCAGCCGCCGTTGTAACCGGACACTATGCCCACCGTCAGCGCGATGGTCATGCTGAGCGCCAGGGTGGCGGCGGCGGCCACCAGCGTCATGCGCGCGCCGAATATTATTCGGCTGAAGGTGTCCCGGCCCAGGTGGTCGGTGCCCAGGAAGTTCTCGAAGGACGGCGGGAGCAGCCTGTTGGACAGGCTGATTTGAGTAGGGTCATCCAGGGGCAGCCAGGGCGCCACCAGCCCCAGCAGCAGCAGGGACGTCACCAGGAACAGCCCCACGGCGGTTCCCGGTTCTCGCAGCAGTCCGGTCCACTGCTGGCGCCGCCGGGAACGGCCGTGGACCAGGGTGAAGGGGAGCCGTTCCCGGATAGTTTCGGCATTGCTGATCATTACCTGTTACACCTTGTCTCGTTCGTAGCCCAGGCGCGGGTCGGCGATGCGTAGGGCAATGTCAGCCGCCAGGTTGGCCAGCAGCACCACCACGGCGACGTAAGTTACGAAGCCCTGGACCACGGGGTAGTCCCGGGTCATCGCCGCGCCCACCATCAACTGACCCAGGCCGGGCCAGGTAAAGATGGTCTCCACTATAACGGCGCCGCTGAGCAGGTAGCCCAGGTTCACTCCCGTGGCTCCGATGGCCGGCAGCAGCGCGTTACGGAGAGCGTGCCTGAAGGCGACGGGCCGTTCGGACAGTCCCTTGGCCCGCGCCGTGCGGATGTAGTCTTGCCCCAGGGTTTCCAGCATGCTGGCGCGTATCAGTCGCATCAGCTGGGCCATGGGAGCTAGGGACAGCGCGATGGCCGGAAGCACAATCTGGGCCGGCGACCCGTAGCCCAGGGTTGGCAGCCAGGACAGTTTCACCGCGAACAGGATGATAAGTCCGAAGGCCAGTGCGTAGGATGGGGCCGCCGCCCCCACCAGGGCCGCCAGGCGGGCGACGGCATCCACTGCGCTGCCCCGTCGCTGCGCGGACAGGATGCCCACGGGGATGGCGACCAGCAGCGCCAGAGCCAGGGCCGCCCCGGTCAGCAGGGCCGTCGGAGTGGTACGGCGCGCCAACTGGGCGGCCACCGGCTGCTCGGTCACGTAGGAATAGCCCATGTCGCCCGCCAACGCCCTGGAAATCCAGCGAGCGTATTGCGCCGGGAGGGAAGCATCCAGGCCCAGCTCGGCGCGCATGGCGGCCACTGCGGCCGCGCTGGGCATCTGCCCGGGGTTGCGATGGCGCAGGGCCATCTCGGCGGGGTCGCCCGGCGCCAGATTCAGCAGTGCGAAACTGACAGCCGAAATTCCCAAGAGCAACAGCGGCAGAGTGGCCAACCGTCGGACCAGGTATGCTCCCATGCTGGGAATCCTCTAGCAGCCTCGCTCACACCTGGCCATCGTCACTCTTTCAGCCCAACGCGATGGTTGAAGAAATACAAGCTGGATGGGTGGGCCTCAAAATCGGTGACCCGGTCATTGACGCCATACACCAGATTCAGGTGCGCCACCGGCAGGAATGCGGTTTCTTCGGTGATTACCTCCAGGGCATCGCAGGCGATCTGCTTTCGACCCTCCAGGTCGGATATCGAGACGGATGGGGCGACTACTTCCGCGAGACGGGTATTGTCGTAGTGGCCATAATTGTTGGCCCCGGTGCCGCCGGCGTCGGCCCGCAGCCCGGCGAACTTGGCGATATTAAACACCGGGTCTCCCCCGCCTTGCACGACACCGCTGTACCAGCCAAAAAGGTCCCATGCCGGCTCTTTAACCACCGACCATTCGGTGATAAGTACATCGGCCTTGATCCCTACGTCGGCCAGCATTGCCTGGGCCGCCTCGGCCATGATGGGCAGCTGGAACCGCTCAGGATAACCACCGATAACAATTTCCAACGGCTGGCCATCCTTGTCCAGGACTCCGTCGCCGTCGTTGTCTTCGTAGCCGGCCTCCGCCAGCAAGTGGCGGGCTTCGTCGGGATCGTAACCCGGCGCGCTCACGCTGGGACAGGAAGCCAGGACTTCCGGGAGCAGCAGCTCAGCGAAGGACCCGGAACCGGTAGGGGCTATCAGGCCGGAGATACCCTCCCGGTCAATGGCGTGGGCCACCGCCCGGCGCACCAGTGGATCGGCCAGCGTTCCCCGCTCGAAATTGACCCACCACAGCACCATAGAGGTGCCGAGGTCGGAGGCCTCGGTATGTGTGCCTGGGTTGTCGTTGACCGCCCGGGCGCCATCCGGTGATACGTTGATGGCAACGTCAATATCTCCGGCCTGCAGGGCCAGTTCCCGGCTGTTGGTGTCTGGAATGGCGACGTGATTGATGCCGGCCAGAGGGGGCGTTCCACCCCAATAGTCGTCGTTTGCTATGCTGTCAAGTTTTTCCAACTGGATGTAATCAGTGGGAATGTACGGGCCGGTAAGGGCGCGTGCGGCAATGAAGTTTCCCTCGCCGGCAGCGTCCGCCGCCGCCGCGTCGGTGATGGCCAACGACGGCGTGATCAACAGGCCCGGCAGGGTGGGTTGCGGCATCGTCGTTGTAACGGTGATGGTCTTAGCATCCTCAACCGTTATTGTGTCAACGGACAAAATTTCTGCCGACGCCGGCGACAATCGGATAGCCCTCTCCAGGGATTCCTTGACCGCCTGCGCATCCATCACATTACCGTTGTGGAATTTGACGTCAGTTCGGATCCCGATAGTCCAGGTCAAGGGGTCCACTTGTGTGGCCTCCGTCGCCAGCCATGGTTCGGGGGTTAGGGTGGTTCCCGACAGCCGGAACAGGTTCTCGGACATTCCCGATTGGTTGGCGACCCAGCCGCTCTCCACCGGGTCCAGGGGGCTGTCGAGCCAGATGACGCCGGCTCTCAGGATGGGACGTTCCTTATCATCGGCCGGTTCCACCGCTGCCGCTACCGGCGGCGCGCTCTCGGCGGTGGGGGCCGCCGGTTGTTCCGATGCTGCGGTCGCTGGCGACGGCTGCTGCGGGACCGCGGTGGCTACCTGGGGCGCTGGCGCTTCGGTGGCCGGGGGTGGCGGGGCGTCTTCCGTGGTGCTGGCCGCTGGCCCGCAGGCCACCGCTAACGCCAGAAACAGGGCCAACGCTCCCGCCATTACATTTTCGATGCTTGGTTTCATTACTCTTGGCAAAACTAATCTCCTAATGGCTTTGAAGGACAAATACCGTTATCTGGGTCCATGGGCAACAGGAGTGGCCGCCCGATGGGCGGGCGGCCACTCAGCAGCCATCCTCGCTGTATCCCAGGTCCGGGCTTGGGCGTCTGATTCGGCCTCTTGCCGGCCCTATATCCCAGACCGTCACCCCGCCCTGGGCGTCGAGGGCGGCAAGCGCGCCCCCGTCGGGCCGCCAGTACAATCCGGCCACTGAGTCTCCCAGGTCCTCGGCCCCTATCGGGCCGCCTTTACCATCTCTCTGTACCGACCACACAACCACCGCGCCGTCACGCCCTCCCGATGCCAGGCGCATCGTGCCAGGCGCAAAGGCAAGGGTGGTGATGGGTAGAACATGAAACTTCAGAACGCCGGGCCGTGTACCTTCGGGCCCCTTTCTCCGGAAGCTCCAGACCGTCACCGACTCCCCGCCGCCGGTGGCCAGCAGGGTGTTGGTATCATCAAATGCCAGGGCCGACGGCTTGGCAGGATACCCGAACATCTCCGAGTCCCGCTCCGTTGCGCGACGCCAGAAATGCACCGAGTTGTCCTGGCTGCCGCAGACGACGATACCCCCGTCCGAGCTCAGGACCATCGACACCAGGGACCCCTGCCACTCCAGCTTCTGCCGAAGCTCGCCGGTGGCTGCCTCGAAGAAGGACACTCGACCGTAACAGGCCGTTGCCAGTTCCCCCGCGCCCGACCAGGCAATGGCGCTGACCGTGCTGGGATGATCATCGGACTGCCAGACCTCGGCGCCGTCCGCGTCATACGCGTGGACTCGTCTGGAGCAGGAGGCCGCCAATCGCAGGCCGTCCCGCGACCAGGCCAGGTTTTCCACCCAGTCGCTACCCACGTCGATAGCCCGGCTTACCTGGCCTTCGGCGGCGTCCCAGATTAAGACCCGTCCATCCTGGCCGGCCGTTGCGAAGGCATTTCCGCTGGGGTGGACTGCCACGGCGAGTACGCCGCCTTCGTGAATGCCGCGCCGCTCCCATGTGGTCGCGCCGGAATGGCCCTCGAATGAGAAGACACTTCCCTCAGCATCACCGGCCACCAGGGCCTCGCCGCCCAGGCACCAACCCCCGGCGATGGCGTAATCACCAACCTCCGCAGACCAGCCCGGGCGAAGAACGCCCAATGGGCCGCCGGCATTTAGATCAGACATGCTTCGAACCCCTCCCGCATACTCTGCCCATCCAAGTTGCGCCCGATGAAGACGAGCTGATTACGGCGGGGCGCATCGCCCCATTCGCGGTCCGGCTGGCCGTCAAAGAGCATGTGAACTCCCTGGAATACGAACCGCCGCGACTCCCCGGCAACGCTGATGAAGCCCTTCATTCGGAAGATGTCCACGCCGCGCTCCCGGAGCAGTTGGCCCAGCCAGGCGTTGAGCTTTTGGGGATCGGCGTCGCCGTCTATCTCGATAGAGATCGAACCCACCGTATCGTCGTGCTCGTGTTGCGCGACCCAGGTCCGCTCGGCGGCGACGGGAACCGCCGCTCCCTTGATGCGTTTTGTGTCTGTCTCTTCCTCTATGCAGGCAGGCTCCGAGCAGAAGTTGGCCGCCATATTGAAAGCCTCTCCATCCGCGTTCCTCAGCTGGAGATCGAATTCCTCCGGAAGGTGCTGGGCGTAGAGGCCAACCTGCAGCGGCGCATCTACTTCAAAGAAGAACGACTTGCGCCCCTGGGAATCGAGCCGCAGGCTCACGTGCTCTCCTACCGGAAACGCTTCCCCGGGCTGAATGTGCTTAGCAGGTTCGGCGTACTGCCGTACGCACCACTCCGCGCTCTCCCGGAGGGCAGCGTCATCCGTGCCCTGATTGGGCACTACTACGAGGGACATCGCCGGGTCAGGTCCATCGACCAGGCTTAGTTCGTATCGGCCAGTACCCAGTGAATAGACTCCCGTCCATTCAAATGGATACTCCGGCTCGAGGAAGGTGGGACGACGTTCGAGCACCTGGTCCAGGTCGAAGGCGCCGAGGTCGAGTACAGTGTCCACGGGAACGTTCGCCATCTCGCTGCGCACGACTCGCGCCATGCGGTTCATGCCTCGGAGACGAGCTTCGAGAGTGTCCAGGGTCTCGCCGTTGACGAGGTCCGTCTTGTTGAGGACGAGGACATCTGCGAATGCGATTTGCTCCGTGCTTTCGTCGCTCCTGCCAAGCTGCTGCTCAATGTGGGCTGCATCGACCAGCGTGACGATCCCGTCAAGGGCGTATTCGGCTCGAAGCTCTTCGTCCATGAAGAAGGTCTGAGCGACCGGACCGGGATCGGCCAGCCCGGTGGTCTCCACCAGCACATAGTCGAACTTGTCGCGGCGCTTGTTGAGATTGTTGAGCACCCGAATCAGGTCTCCGCGCACCGTGCAGCAGATGCAGCCGTTCGACATTTCGAAAACTTCCTCGTCGGCGTTGATGACGAGGGCCTGGTCGATGCCGACCTCCCCGAATTCGTTCTCGATCACGGCAATGCGCTTGCCGTGTTCCTCAGTCAAAATCCGGTTGAGCAGGGTCGTCTTGCCGGAACCGAGAAAGCCGGTGAGGATGGTAACTGGTACTCTGGGTTGCATGTTCATACAGGGCCCTCCTTTGGATTGTATATACCTGCAATGTCTTGTGCAGATTGGGAACTACCCACGCTGCTATTATTGCGATAATGTATCATCTTTGCAACACACACTGTCGGCGCTGTCCCGCCGGGGGGACGCGGACCCGCGCCCGACTTCGCCGGTCCGGCCCACTAAGGGTCCCTTTCCCCTGGTGAACAAAGAGCAGCACGCAATTGCATCGAACTGGGCACTGCTATCGGCTCGGTTGGGTCGGACGACGACCACCTGGGTACTTGCGTTCACAGCGAACGTAACCTTGCTCGGGACCATGTACCCGTCCGGTTCCGCGCTGCTGACTGAGGATTCTGTCGCTTACGGTGGTCTTGCCGGAGCCGAGGAAGCTGGTGGGAATGGACACGGGTACTTTGCCAGGCACGTTCATACAGAATCCTTTCTTGGAGTGTATTGATATGACGTATCGCTTACAGAGCCGAGCATCGTACACCGCCGGCGTTGCCGCTGTCAAACAGGCGAGTTGGAGGAAAAGGGGCACCGCAAGAAACAAAAAGACGCAAAGAAATAACCGCCGTCATTGGACGGCGGTCAAGTTTCTGAATTCATTGAGTCTTGGAGCGGCAGATGGGATTCGAACCCACGACCCTCTCCTTGGCAAGGAGATGCTCTACCACTGAGCCACTGCCGCTCGCTGGGTAACTATTATTATATGAAACACCGGGGAGGGTTGTCCATAGCTGTTGACCGTCCGGGAGATAACCCCGTAGCATTTGCCCCGCGTCGTAACCTGGGGGCGCACTGCCCCGACCTTGCCGGTGGTCGTTGACCGTATTGCGTTAATCGTTATAATGAGTGCCAAGTTGCAAATTTAGGAGCTGGGTTAATGGCTGACCAGGAAATGAAACCCTTCATCTACGACGAGGTCCAGATCGGCGAAGAACTGGGTTCCTACGAGTACGTTCTTACCCAGGAAATGCTGGACAACTTCCGGGCTTCCGTCCAGGACCCGGATGCCTGCTTCCCGACCCTGGCCGTGAAGCATGATGCCACCGCCCTGAATATGGTGTACGACGACCAGGTGGGTGGCGTAAACGCCGGTAACGAGGTTGAATTCTTTAATCCCCCCGTTGTCGGGAAGAGGATCTTTGTTACGGGCAAAATCCATGACAAATACCTGCGGCGGGACAAGCCCTACATGGTGATCGAGGCAACCGCCGTGGACGAAGACGGGCGCATGCTGGAAAGGCTGCGCACGTACCAGATGAAAAAACCAGACGAGGTGGGAAAGAAATGGCATCCTCAATCGTAGATAACGCACCTATCCCCACGCTGACCAAGTCCATTACGGAGGAAAGCATCCTCCAGTTTGAGTCGTGCGGCATCCTGGACCGCCAGAATATCCACAACGACTACGAACTGGCCGCCCGGCGGCTGGGGACCACCTACACCCTGGCCTCCGGCAGGATGTCCGTCACCTTTGCCTCCGAGGCCCTGCGCCGCTTCTTCGGCCCGGAGGTGTTCAACCACACGGGCAGCGTCAACCTGAAGTTCCTGCGCCCGGTCAAGGACGGGGACACCATCACCGTGTCCGGTTCCGTAATTCAGCAAGACCCAGTGGAGAATGGCACCCAGGTAACCGTCCAGGTCCAGTGCCAGAACCAGAACGGCGACACCACGGCGGTGGGCCAGGGTTACGCCACTATACCCCAGGCATAAGCAAGGGCGGGCCATCACAGGCCCGCCTCATTCCTTTCTCCCTGTCCGCTAAAATCCCCCGCCTGACAGTCGGAAGAGGAAAAAATAGGCCAGGAAAGCCACGGCCACCAGAATTCCGATTACCAGGCAACCGAACCGCGCCAAGTTGACCACCCCCTTCCCGGCCCGTGTTGACGGCGACCATACCTACCCGTCCGGCGGTTAGGCAAAAAGGCCCCCGCCTGCGGGAAGAATCAGGTCCGCGCCGTCGTTAGTGGCCTTGTTTACCTGGGGCGATACCTGGTAGGCCTCCATTGATTCGTCGGGGTAAGGCGACAAGACCTCCGACAGGACCGCTGGATCAGTTATATCGCCGTCCAGCCAGAACTCCTCCAGTTCCCGGGGCAGGATAACGGGCATCCGTTCGTGGATGGGCCGGAGCAGGTCGTTGGCCCCCGTGGTGATGATGGTGCAGGAAAGAACCGTGTCTCCCTCGGGATTGCGCCAGGTCTCCCAGAGGCCGGCAAAGGCAAAAGGCTCGCGGGACTTGAGGACGATGCGCATGGGGCGCTTGCCTTTGCCCACCTTCTGCCACTCGTAGAAACCGTCGGCCAGCACCAGGCAGCGGCGGCGCTGGAGGGCGTTGCGGAAGCTGGGCTTCTGGGAAACCGTTTCGCCCCGGGCGTTGATCATGCGGTTGCTGATGGAAGCGTCCTTGGCCCAGGAGGGTATCAGCCCCCAGCGCATGTATTCGGCCTGCCGCTGGTCCCGGTTGGTGACGGTCAGCACCGACTGGGTGGGCGCCACGTTATAACGAGGCGAGTTCTCGAACCCGGTCCCGTCAAACTCAAACTGCCTCGCCAGTTCCTGTATATCGGCGATCAGGCTGTATCTTCCGCACATGGTGGTGTTCCTTCGCCGCAGGCAACTACAAACCTCTGTATTGCCCTGTGGGGATTGCGGCTATGCTGACCGGTTTCCTGACTTCCGGTCGGTTCTTTCTACAAAGCCACCCGTACCGGCATCTGCAAACTGGGAATCAGGGCCGGACTAATGGTCTCCTCTTCCCCGGCGGTGGCCCTCCCCTGGTAGCCTTCGGGCGATGGCTGGGTTAATAGGTGGATTTGGCGGTTGGGGATATCCACGACCCACAATTCCGGCACTCCCGCCCGGGCATAGGCCATGCTCTTTAGCCCCAGGTCCCGGGCCAGGGAGGAGTAGGCTATTTCAATGACCAGCAGAACATCCGCAACCGTCGGCCGGTTGTCTCCCCGGTATCCTGCCTCCTTGTACCGCAGCAGGATGAAATCAGGGTCGGGGGTGAATCCCTCCACCAGCCGGATGGTTACCTGGCACCTGGGCACGTAATCCTGTCCGCGTCGGTCACTTAGCCAGGTGTTCAGGTCTCCTATACTGTCTCCGTGTTCGTCTCCCATGGGGGGCATGGTCAGGATTTGTCCTCCGATGAGTTCTACCTTGTGGTCGGTGGTAAGGATGCCGGCATCGATGAGCCAGTGGTATTGGTCGCTGCTGAACTTGCAGTGATCCTTTTCCTCCGGCGGCGCCTGTCCGGTTATAGGTTCGGCTGTGGCCATGGCTGCACCTGTCTTATGGCTTTTGCTGCCGCAATTTTACACCGGCGAGAATATCGGGTAAGACCGCAGCAGTGGAGTTTAGCAATCTCCTTTTCCCCCTGGGTATTCTCACCAGGCTGGAAAGCATTGTAACATCAATGCCAGTCATGCCCGTCCGGCAAGTGGCATATTGTATAATGGCAAGGCCGTTCTACTTAAAGTCTTGGGAATTGCAATTGAAGGATCCAGCGATGACTACCCAACAACCGAGGACGACAAAACAGCTTCAGAAGCTCCGCCAGCGATTCGTACTTCCGGACCCGCCGGAGCGCGAGCCGGAGGATATGACCAGTTTCAAGCACCTGGGCGAGAACGGAAACGTTCACCACCTCATCCAGCACCTGGGTAACCGTGAGACCACCATATTCGGCAGCGAGTTGTTTATCGCTCCCTCGCCAGCCGCCCCCGCCAATATGCGAAGGGTCCCGGATTTGTTGATCGCGTTCAACGCCGACCCGGAACTTTACCGGGAGAATAACGGCTACATCGTTTCCGAGCAGGACAAGCCACCCGACTTTGTCCTCGAGATTGCTTCTCCCAGTACAGGAAGGGAGGACACGACAAGTAAGCGGGATTACTATGCGTCTCTGGGCATTCCCGAGTATTGGCGGTTCGACGAGACCGGACAATCGCACGGAACTCGCCTGGCCGGCGACCGGCTGGTTGACGGAGCATATCAGCCTCTTTCCATCGAGACGCTCGAAGATGGAAGCCTTCAGGGCTACAGCGCGGCGCTCAACCTCTTTCTCCGCTGGGAAGACGGGCAATTGGGTTGGTACGATCCGGCAACGGGCCGCCACATACCAACATTCGATGACGAGCGGAACCGGGCAGAGCAGGAGCAGGCATCCCGCCTGGCCGCCGAGGCCCGGGTCAGGGAACTGGAAGCGGAACTGGCCCGTCGGGATTCAGAGGCGTAGGCGCCGTCCCTGGCCCGTTCCTAATGCCAGTCATGCCCGTCCGGCATGGACACCCTCGGGTCTATGGCCCGCACGTCGGATACTATCACGTTGGCGGTGCCGTCCCAACGGGACACCGTTCCCCGGGCCAGAATGACCTGGCTGCTCAACTGCCGCTTGCACCGCTCGAAAACGGGCGGCCAGACGATTAGCTGCGTATCGCCCTCCTCGTCTTCAACGGTTACAAACACCGTCCCGTGACGGCCACGGGGATGCTGGCGGGCCACGGGCCAGCCGGCCACCAGCACCTCCGTCCCATCCTCCAGGGACTCGATGGCCGTGGTGGGCAGCACCCTCGGGTCCAGCCCGGGGCGGACGAACTGCATCAGGTGGCCGCCGGGGTAGATGCCCATGACCCGGTACTCGCCGGCCATCCGCTCAAAGTCGGTGAAGTCGGGCAACTCGGGAGCGTGTTCCACGGTGGTCAGGGGCAGGGCCGGCTGGCCGTTGCAGCCCGGGCGCACGTCCAGCCCGGCATTCCACAAAGCCTGGCGGCGGTTGGACACCAGCCCGTCGAAGGCCCCGGCCTGCACCAGCGACTGGATGGCCTGGGGTTTCAGGCCAGTGCGGCGCACCAGGTCGGAAGGGTCCCGGTAGGGGCCGCCCCGTTCCCGCTCGGCCACGATCACTTCCGCCCCACGGCTGCCCACATCCTTGATGAACTCCAGGCCCACGCGCACCGAACCCTCCTCCGGGCGGCAGCGTTCCACGCTGCGGTTCACGCAGGGATTCAAGAAGGGTACCCCGAATCGGCGGGCGTCCTGCTTAAGCGTCTCCCTGGGGTAGAAGCCCATGGGCTGGTTGTTCATCAGGGAGACAAAGAACTCCACCGGGTGGTAGCGCTTCAGCCACGCGGCCTGGTAGGCGGTGACGGCGAAGGCGTGGGAGTGGGACTCCGGAAACATGAACTGGCCGTTGAGCTTGGCGAAGATTTTGGCGGCGGTCTCATCGGGTACGCTCCGTTCCCGCGCGCCCTCCCGGAACCGCTGCCAGTGCTCCTCGATCAGGTGCTTGTTGTTGGGACGGGCGAAGGCACGGCGCATCTCGTCGGCCTGGGCGGCGGTAAGGCCGGCCACGTCCATCACCAGTTGCACCACCTGTTCCTGCCAGACGATGATGCCGCACCCCCGCTCCAGGGCCCGCTGCTCCAGGGGATGGTCAAACTCCCACTCTGCCCCGTGGCGGTACCGCTCCACGAACTGGGAGACGGCACTGCCCTGGACGCCGACGCCGGGGCGGATGAGGGCCACCTGGTAGGCCAGGTCCAGCAGGCAGCGGGACTTGAGCCGCTGCCCCATGTTGAGCTGGGCCGGGGACTGGAGCAGGAAGACGCCCTTGGCCCTGCCCTGGTTGATCAGGTCGTACACCTGGGGGTCTTCGGGGTCGATGCGGCTGATGTCGGGGCGTCGGCCATCCCGAGCCTCGATAAGGTCCAGGGCCTCCTCCAGTTGATCCAGCACCGGCAGGGACAGCAGGTCAATCTTGGCAAACCCGGCGTCGGCCACGCTGTCCTTGTTCCAGTCCATAATGTATCGGCCCTCCATGGCCCCGGCCCGGGTGGGCACCATCTCCGGGATGGGAGAACTGCTGAGTATCATGCCGCCTACGTGCTGGCTCAGCAGCTTGGGCGCCCGCATCAACTGGGGGGCCAGTTGCACCAGGTCACGCCAGCCGGGGGCGTCCGCCTTGTCGCGGAAGGCGGGGAGTTCCCGCATCTCCTGGTCCAGGTCCTCGGCCTTGTAGGAATAGAGCTGCTTGGACAGCAGGGTAAGCTCCTCCCGGGGCAACCCCAGGGCCTTGCCCAAATCCTGGACGATGCCCCGGACGGTGTAGGTTGAAATGGCCCCGGTGAGGATGGCGTATTCCTTGCCGAACCGCTGGTGCACCCGGGTGATGAGTTCATCCCGCAGGTTGCGGGGGAAGTCCAGGTCTATGTCCGGCAGCAGGCTGGTATCCTCGGAGATGAACCGCTCCAGGGTGAGGCCCCACTTCAACGGGTCCACGTGGCTGATGCCGATGAGGTAGCCCACCAGCAGGGCCACGGAGGAGCCGCGACCCCGGCCCGGGGGCCGTTCCTCCAGGGGCGTTTCCGGGTGGGAGAGGCCCCGCTCTTCCATTATCTGCTGGGCCAGCAGGACAATCTCCCGGTATAGCAGCAGGAATCCGGCCAGGCCGTGCAGGCCGATCAGCTTGAATTCCTCCTGCAGCCGTTCTTCCACTTCCCGGGTCACCGAGCCGTAGCGGCGCTGGGCCCCTTCCCGGCACAATCGCTCCAGGTAGCTGTCCGGAGTGTAGCCGGGGGGCACGTCGGGTTCGGGCAGGGTGTAGCCCAGGTCGGCGCTGAGGTTGAACCGGCACTCTCCGGCAATGCGCCGGGTGTTGGCCACCGCCTCCGGGTATTCCTCAAAAAGCTGCGCCATCCTCTGGGGCGACTTGAGGCACAGGTGCCGGTTGGGGTGGATGAAGGGCAGTGCCTGGTCCATGGTGGTGTTATGTTTAGCGGCCACCAGCGCGTGCTGCAGGCGGTAGCGGTCCGGGTCGTGGTAATGGACGTCGTTGGTGGCTACCAATGGAACGCCGGCCTGGGCCGCCAGGCTGGCCAGTTCCCGGTTGCGACCGGCGTCGCCCTGCAGGAAGTTCTGCTGCAACTCCACAAAGACCGAGTCTCTGCCGAACCAGTCCAGGTAGTCCCGCAGCCGCCGCAGGGCCTCGGGGCGGCGGTCTTCCGCCAGCAGCCGGTCCAGCGGTCCGCCCCGTCCCCCGGTGAGCAGGACAACCCCGTCGGCGTGCTGGGGCAGGTACCTGGGGTCCAGTTTTGGCTCCCGGCGGTCGGCGGTGTTGGCCAGGGTGAAGAGGCGGGAGATGTTGGCGTAGCCCTCCCGGCTACGGGCCAGCAGGACCAGGCGGCTGCCGTCGGTCAGGGTCAGTTCGCCGCCGGTGATGGGCTGGATTCCCAGGCTGCCGGCCAGGCGGGCGAACTCCAGGGCCCCGCACAGGTTGGTATCGGCCAGGGCCAGGGCATCATAGCCGTACTCCCGGGCCTGGGCCAGCAGTTCGTGGGTGTGGGAGGCCCCCAGTCCAAAGGAGTAGAAGCTCTTGACGTGGAGTTCCACGTAGCCGCCGGACATGACGCTTTTCCGCCGTGACCCGTGTCGCTCTAGCGGCCCTGCTGGTACCAGCGGTCTTCCCGCTGGTCCCGGAACAGGACAACCTGTCTCCCATCCTCCCGGTCCACCCGGTAATAGGTTCTGGTCAGCGGCCTGGGCAGCCACCACAGGTCGAAACTCCACCGCTCGGCGATGCGGTCCACCCGCCGCCAATAGTTGCCGACCCGGACGGCGGCGGGCCGGTGGTCGGGGTGTTCCCGCACCAGCACCGGCACTGGAGCCAGCAAGGGGCGGATGCCGCCGGAACCCGATTGGTCCAGGGGGGCCTGTACCGCCCGCATCTCCGGGGCCGGATGCCAGGGGGCGACATTCACCACCCGGTACAGGGCCGAGGCTCCGGAAGTACGGGTCTGCAACCGTCGTTCCACCTCCGCCAGCTGCTGCTGCCGGGTCTCCCGCACTTCCGGCAGCAGGCCAAGCTGGGCGCCGGACTCGCCGGTGAAATCGGCCAGGGTGAGAGTCATATCGTCTATGGGGACTTCCGGCGGCTCGGCTTCCAGGCGGCTGCGGACGATGAAAGAGGCCCGCTCCCAGCGGTTGACGCCCTCCTGGAAGGCGATGGACTTCTGCCAGGGCGCGGCCCGGAAGACGGCGCATTCCAGGTAAACTTTGCCGGCGTAGCGGCCCCGTATTTCCGGCCGGGCGTAGGCCCGGCGCAGCAGGGTATCCGCCGCCACCAGCAGCAGTTCCAGGGAAGTGGAGGAGAAGGGAAGCGAGGCGCGCTCCACCACCGCCTCCTCGCGCCTGAGGGGTACCAGGAGGCTGTCGTCGTTGCCGTTGGCCAGGGTCCAGGCCTGCCAACCCTCGTCGCCGAAACGGTCCACCAGCAGGGCCGGAGACATGGCGGCAATCTGGCCCAGGGTGTGGATGCCGAAGCGGTGCAGGGCTTCCCTGGTGCCCGCCGACAGGGGCAGCAGGTCCACCGGGTGGGGAGCCAGGAAGGCCGCCGGGTCGGGGGGCACCCGGGTCGCGCCCAGGGCTTGGCTGGAACGGGCGGCCACCAGGGCCGGGAACTTGCCTTCTCCCACGCCGACACGGGGATTCAGCCAGCGGGGAATGGCGTTGAGCAGGGTGGTGACCAGCCGGGCCTCGCCGCCATACATCGGTTCCAGGCCGTCGATGCCCACGCAGGCGACGCCCAGGTCGGCATCTTCCACCCGGTCGCTGACCCCCAGCAGGGCGGTCAGCACCTGTCGGAAGACCCGGCGGTAGTGGGGCTCGTCGGCTTCCAGCACCGTGGCATTGGGCCGGAGAGCCAGGGCCCGTTCCAAGGTGGTTCCCGGCGGCACTGACATCCCCGGGGAACTGTCAATTACCAGGGGACGGGTGTGGGTACGGTCAACTATAATGGTTGGCAGGTCGGAGAGGTGGGGCTGCCTTTTCAGTTCGGCCTTGACCCGGAAGTGGGTAATCAGCGCACAGGCTATCTTCATTTTGTCCCGGCAACTCCCGATATGGGATAAGTATTGCCGGGTTAAGTTTACGAACTTATGTTCTAAAAGTCAATGTCCGGGAAAGTCACAGCAGCTACGAAAGGACGTTGGTATTACTGACAGAAGCCGGTTTGAAATTGATGCCAGCCGAGGTTTAATGGAGGAAAATAAATAAGGAACAACCAATGCGCTGGACATGGGACCCGGAAAAGGACAGAATAAACCGAAGAAAGCATGGCATCAGTTTCCAGACCGCAATTCTGGTCTTTGATGACCGCAATATGTGGACTGAACCCGACCCTTATCCTTACGAAGAGCGGTGGAGAACTATCGGATTCGCTTCAGGAATGTTAACCATAGTAATACATACTTGGCCCAACATTGAAGAACCCGGGCGCATCATAAGCACCAGACAGGTTACCAGCAAAGAAAGAAGGCTCTATGAGGAGGGTAATGACCAAGCTCACTGACCAGCAGAAAGCCGAACTGAAAGCTCTGGAAGAAATGCGAGACGAGGACATAGACCTTTCCGATATTCCGGAAGGGCCAATTGATCGCTCCAAGGGCAGGCGCGGCCTTTTCTACCGACCCGTCAAGCAGGAAGTAACCATCACCCTGGACAAGTACGTCCTGGACTGGTTCGAGGAAAAGGAGGCGGACGAAAAGGCCCGCCACGAGGCCATGAACGAAGTTCTGACCGAATACATCCGGGACCAGCAGTTCCCCAACCGGGACAAGAACAGCCCGGAATGGGCGTGGAAACGCAATAACGAACGCCCGGTACACCCGTTGGCGCAAAAGAACTTCCCCACGAATAAGCGCGAATGAGTCCTGCCAAAATGTTCTGAACTTGGCGCTTATTCGTTGATGGAACAAAAGGACCGGCCCACCTGCATGTTCTTAAAGCAGGTGGGCCGGTTTTATTCCCGTCTATAGGGGCGGCGGAACCGGGCTGCCGGAGATTGGCTACCGATCCATTAACCTCATGGTGTTCTCATCGGGGTTGTACTGGTAGCGTACCAGCCGGTCCAGCTTCTGCGACTCCAGCCGCACCACCAGGGCCCGGCCGCCGCTGACGTTGCGGGTGTTGTGAATCTCGCCGGGCAGGAAAAACGCTACCGAGCCGTTCTTCTGCACGAACTGGCCCGTCTCCTTCAGCTGCAGGCGGTCAACACCCTCTCCGGGGTAGAACCAGCGCCACTTGGTCTGCTCGATGGCGCCGTCGTAAACGCCGTAGACCACCCAGGCATTGCCGTGGTCGTGGGGCAGGTTGTCTCGGCCGTCTTCCTGTACCGAGGCCATCAGCCAGAAGCCGGGCTTGGGGTGGCCGGCTTCCTCCTCCAGGTGCAGGCTCTTGGGGCCATAACCGCCCTCTTCAGGCAGGTCCAGCATTTCCTCCAGCCAGCCGGGGGTGTTGATCAGGGTTTTCAGATTGTCGGCCACCGCCTGGGCCTGGGCCATCGGGTCGCTGGTGGTGGCGAAGGTTTCCCTGACGTCGTCAAGGAAAGCATCCATTGTATAAACGGGCGCCATGGTCATAATCAACCTCCTTTATGCTGCGAGGTATCGAAGCTGATTATAATTTTCATTGAATCCCGGGTATGTGTCAATCTTTGGCGAATTTGGCAATAGTTCAGGGCAGCCGAGTGTTTATGTGGAGCCTGGCAACCCCGACAAGAACCCCAATGACGAATTCAAGGCTCAAATGCGGGGCTGGGTCAGGGGTTCCCCTGGTTTTCCCTGAGGCGGCTCAGTTCCCCTTCCAGCCGATTCGCCCTTTCTTCGGCTTGCTCGGCTCTTGTCATTGCCTGGTCCCGTTCCGCCATTGTCTGACGGTGTCGCGGCACCGGCGCATTGGTGGCGGGGTCTATCCACAGCAGTTGCCCCTGCTGCCACCGGATTCTCAGGTTTAAAACTTCGCTGTAGTCTTCCAGGACGCCGGGTTCCACTTCCCTGACCTCAATGGGAACGTAGGTGTCTCCCACCAATTGGTCTCCCGCCAATCGCTGCCCGTAATGCTGTCCAGTTTCGTCAAACCGCCAGTACTCGGGAATGCCCATGGACGCGTAGTAGTCCCGTTTCTCCCCTGTATCGGCTTCGGCTGTGGTCACGGAGGCCACCTCCATCACAAAGTCCGGCGGTTTGCCCTGCTCCGAACTGATATAGCCGTTACTCTGCCGGTAGTCTTCCGGGCTTACGTTGAAGGCGATTAACAGGTCGGGCCGGCGGGCATGGGACCTGTACTGTTCCGGCGTGGCCACGATCCAACGGTCGGCGGTTACCAGGGTGGTTTCGGGGTTGCCGAAATGGATGGAAAGGTTCTCCAGGTCGCCGATGGTATAAATGTGGTCGAAGGCAGTCACTTCGTCGGGCTCCCTGCGGGGAGGATCGGGCAGTCTGAACCGCTCCACTATCCGAGTTTCCGGTCCGGTGGTCATATCTCACCTGCCGTTGCTGTTGAAGGTGAAGTCGTAGCTTCGTTAATGGGCTACCTGAAATTCTATCATTGCCCCGCAAGCAGGGTTCGGCACATTGAATCTGTTAAGCGGGGCTCTCGCTCTTCTTTCCCTGCCGGTCATGGCCAGGAATCCGGCAGGGCGGGCCGGGCTACAGTTTTCCGGTTATTCCGCGTCGGTCGGCCGGCTAAAAGGGCAATTCCTGGCCGATGCCCTGTTCCCGGGCCTTGTGGTACACCAGTTGGGCGGCGGCAATGTCCTCCAGGGCCACCCCCATGGACTCGAACAGGGTGACGGCCTGGTCGTCGGGGCGGCCCTTTACCCGGCCGGCCACCACGTCCTGCAGTTCGCAAACCATATCCCAGCGGAACTCGCCCCTGGCTTCGGGCCACATCAGGTCGCCGCACTCGATCTTCGCCTGGTCCAGGTCGTCCACCGCGATTACCGCCGACCGCAGCACCGTGGCCTCGTCCACCTCCCGACGCATCCAGTGATTGCCGCCGGCGGCGTTGACGTGGGTACCGGGCGCCAGCCATTCGCCCTCCAGTACCGGGTCCCGGGCCGAGGTGATGGTTATGGCGACGGCCACGTCGGACACGCATTCCTGGGCGCTATCCACCGGCGTAATTTCGATGTTGAGCTGTTCGCTCATGCGCTGGGCGAAGGATTCCCGCCGCTCCTGGCGACGGCTGTAAACCTTGGCGCGCTTGATGTCTCGCACCGCGCAGACGGCCTCCAGCTGGGTACGGGCCTGGAAGCCGGAACCGATGACTCCCACGCTGTCGGCATCGGCCCGGGCCATGTAGCGGGAGGCCAGGCCCGAGGCCGCGCCGGTGCGAATCTGCCCCAGGCGGCCGCCCTCCATGCAGGACAGCAATTCTCCGGTGGCGTAGTCGTAGAGCATCACCATCATCTTGGCCCCGCCGGCGAAGGAGGGGTAGGCCTTGTAGCCAAAGACCTGGTGGCCTGCATCGGCGGCGGCCATGAAGTGGAAGAAGCCGCCGGGCATGCGGATGCGGGAGCGGGGCTTGATCTCCACCTGGCCGGCGCCGGCGTGGGCAAAGGCCTCGTCCAGCACGTCAACGCACTCCGACATGGGCAACAACTGCACCACCTCTTGTTCATTCAGAAACAGGGACATAATTCCTCCAGGGTTTGGTATGTAAGGCGCCAGGCGCCGCAATCGGCGCTAAGTATAGCACCAGGACAGCCGGGCCTGAGCCGAAGGACCGTTATGTCGGCATAAGCCTTAACCAATTTGTAGCCAACCGGATATACCTTTGGTAAGATTTATTAAAGGCAGTTAATTCAGGTCTCTCTACTCCCCTAATCTCACAAACTTCAGGTGGCCGTTGTGAACGCCAAGCCACGAGTCTTCGTAACCCGCAAAATCATGCAGGATGCCCTGGATCTGATTGACCGCCACACCGACATGGAAGTGTGGCCGGAGGTAGAACCGCCGCCGCCGCAGGTCTTGAGGGAAAAGGCAGCCGACGCGGAAGGCGTGCTGACCAACATCATGGACCGGGTGGACGTCCAACTGTTGGACGCGGCCCCGGGCCTGAAGGTGGTCAGCCAACTGGCAGTGGGCCTGGACAACGTGGACGTGGCGGAAGCCACCCGGCGGGGCATTCCGGTGGGTTATACGCCCGGGGTACTGTCCAAGGCCACCGCCGATGTGGCCTTCGCCTTGCTGATGTCCGCCGCCCGGCGCATCGGCGAAAGCGACCGGTGGGTGCGCGACGGACAGTGGACCCTGGCCTTCCACCCCCTGCGCTGGCTGGGCGTGGACATCCACGAAAAGACCCTGGGCATCATCGGCCTGGGCCAGATCGGCCTGGAAATGGCCCGGCGGGGCCGCGGCTTTGACATGCGCATCATCTATCATTCCCGCACCCGCCGGCCGGACGCAGAGGCGGAATACGGCCTGGAATACGTTGACCTGCCCACGCTGCTGGCCGAAGCCGACTTTGTGTCCCTGCACGTGCCCCTGACGCCGGAGACCCGCCACTACATCGGCGAGGCCGAGTTGCGCCAGATGAAGGACACGGCGGTCCTGGTCAACGTGGCACGGGGCCCGGTGGTGGACTCCGCCGCCCTGTACACGGCCCTGAAGGAGGGCTGGATTTACGCCGCCGGCCTGGACGTTACCGACCCGGAACCCGTACCAGCGGACGACCCGCTGCTGACCCTGGACAACGTGGTGATTTCCCCCCACGTGGGCAGCGCGTCGCTGGTTTCCCGGGGGGCCATGTGCATGCTGGCAGCCCGCAACCTGCTGGCGGGACTGGAGGGCAAGCCCCTGGTTCAATGTGCCAACCCGCAAGTGTATGAGACGAAAAACAACTGAGCGTGGCTGATCCAATCCCGCGCCATTCAACATCAGGAGCCCAAATGCGCAAGCGGAATATCTTCATAATTGGAGCAATAGTAATTCTGGTACCGGTGGTGGCCTTCGCCTGGTGGCTGCTGTCACCCCTGTTCCTGTCCACCACGGTGGACGAGGAATTCCCCTACGCCGCCGACGCCGAAATTCCCGTGGAAATGACCATGGCGGAGGTGGAAATGGTCATGGAGACCATGGCCAGGATGGACCAGGAGCCAATGGCCGAACCCATGCCGCCGGCAATGCCGTCCCAGCCCGTAGCCCTGGCTTCCGGCAGTTTCCGCGACACCGATTCCTTCCACCGGGGCAGCGGCACAGCCACCATCTACCAGACTCCTGACGGACAACACGTCCTAAGGTTCGAGGACTTCATGGTCACCAACGGCCCCGACCTGCGCGTCCTGCTGGCCGAATCCGGCGACCCCATGAGCCGGGACGAACTTCAGGCCGGCGGCTACACCCACCTGGCCAAGCTCAAGGGCAACATTGGCAACCAGAACTACGAAATCCCGGCGGACATCAACCTGGAAGACCAGAACAGCGTTATCATCTACTGCATGCCCTTCCACGTAATCTTCAGCGTCGCCCCGCTGGAACGTGCTGGCTAGTCAGTCCACAAATCACCCTAAACTGCGTAGGGGCAGCCCTTGTGGCTGCCCCTACCTGCTCATTATTCATTAGTGAATATTCGTGCCTATTCGTGGATTAAATGGATCAACTGCCGGCCTTCTCAAAACTCCCCTCGGCCAGCCATTCCAGCACGTCGGCCAGGGGCAGGACGTCGGCGTATTTCTGGTGCATGTCGAACAGGTTGATGGCGTGGGTGGCCTGGTGCCGGTCGAAGACGCATTCCTCCACCACTATCATCCGGTAGCGGTTGGTGCAGCCGTCCACCACGCTGGCACGTACGCAGCCGCTGGTGCTCTCTCCGCACGTGATGATGGTATCAATGCCCAGCCGCGTCAGGTGCCCGGTAAGCGGCGTGCCCCAGAAGGCGCTCGGCGCCGTCTTGTACAACACCGCCTCGCCGTCCACGGGCTCGCACTCGTCAATAATGTCGAACCGGCGCCGCTGCCGGTCCAGGGACGCCTCGTCCACCATGCCGGGCTTGCGGTCGGCGTTTCCGGCCGGCTGCTTCAGCGAACTCCACGATTCCACGCCCGAGTCACTCAGGCCGGTAACGTGCACCACGGGAATACCCGCCCGCCGGCAGGCGTCCAGCAGGGTTTGAATGTGGGGGATGGCGTCCCACGCCGCCAGGCCGCAACTGCCGGGCCAGTCCTCGACGGCCTCCAGCAGGGGTTGGGGTTCGTCCCCGAAAACCCAGCGGTACAGGTCCACCAGCAACAGGGCCGGACGCTTGCCAAACCCCACCTCCCTGTCGCCGGTCATGGCCAGGTGGGCCCGGTCCTGCTCGGTCAAGTAGGATTCCCAGACGCGTTCGGGCATGTGGTTCACCTCCAGCAGTCGAGTTTGTTAACGCCGGTATCTGCCTGGGGCCTACAGGCCAAACTTGCCCGGGTTCATAATGCCACCCGGGTCCAGCACGGTCTTTAACTGCCGCATCACGTCGTGGCCCACGCCCATTTCCCGGGCCAGCAGGTGGTTCAGCTTCATTCCCACCCCGTGGCAATACTCCATGGTGCCGCCCATATCCTGGGACAGGGTCAGCACGTCCTCCACCGCTTCGGCCAGGTTGCGGCGAAACTCCTCGCCCTCGCCGTCCGCGTCCTCCGGCACCACCATCATGGAAAACAACTCGGGCCGGCTCCAGATGGCGTACTCCACGATGCGCACGCCTCGGGCGGCCAGTATTTCCTGGCACCGGCGGCGGTAGTCCAGCACCTTCGATATGGGCAGGGCCATGTGCAGGTAGTCAAAGCTGCGACCCCACTGCCGGTTCCACCGCTCTTCCCGGGGACGGTCCAGTGCGTTGCGCTTGTACCGATGGCCGGAATCGTGGCGCCCATCCCAGTAGTCCAGCGTGTCCTCAGGACCGATGTCCCGCCCGCCGAACTGGGCGCAAATGGCCATGGCCCGCTTGTGCCTGGCTTCCACCCCCTCCCGGTATCCCTCAAACAGCAGGAACATGCGCACCAGGCCGTCTTCCTCCGTAAGGTCCAGCAGGGTGGGGTGCAGGTCCAGGGCCTTCATTTCGGCGGCCGCGTCAAAGCCCTGCTCAAAGTCGTCGAAGGCCGCCGTGGCAAAGACCCGGGCCTCGGGAATGCGGAAGACCTTGATGGTAGCCCTGGTGATTATGCCGAATACGCCCTCGCCGCCAATGAACAGGTGGTTGAAGTTGGGGGCCGACGAATACTTGGGCACCGAACGGGTGTCCAGGATCCGCCCGTCGCCCAGCACCACCTGCAGCGACACCACCTGCTGGCCCATGGGCCCAAAGGCGCTGGCCCGGTAGCCCACTCCGTTGGTGGAAATGGTGCCGGCCACCGTCGCTATGGGAACGCTGTAGGGGTCGTGGCCGATCATCAGGTTGTGCTCGGCCAGGGCGTCCGCCAGGTCCTGCAGGACGACGCCGGGGCCCACTGTAGCGGTCATGTCGCGCGGGCTGATTTCAATTATTCTGTTGAGCCGCTTTACGTCTACGACTATTCCGCCATTGACGGGCAGCACTCCGCCCATGACGCCGGTGCCGCCGCCGTAGGGTACCAGGGGCACGCCCTCAGCAGTGGCCAGGGCCGCAATGCGGGATACTTCTTCCACCGAACCGGGACGCACTACCACGTCGGCCAGTTGCTCAAAGGCATATCCGGCCCGGTAAGCGCGGAAGGGTGTCAGGGCATCAGCGGAATAACGGTCCAGGTCGTAGGGAGCCGTTAGAACGTTGTCATCGCCAACTATGCGGGACAGGGATTCAACGATGGAGGTTGCAATCATAGACTTGCCGTTTTTCTCATGAAGAATAAGTGGTCTGGAGAACAGCGAATGCGAACAGGTAAATTATCTTCATGACAAATTGCGAACACAACAGGCTTGACCTGAAGACTATGATATTCATTCTTTGATTTGAACCGACTCTAGGGGCTCTCCTACGGTGTATAAGAGGAGCCTGACACGCCGCAAGATGCCCAATCGGTTGAAATTGGCTTCGACGCTCATGCCATTGGATAGCGGCCTGGGGTATCTCATTTTGTTAACCTCAGCCGCCTTACCACTGACATAAACAGTAGATTTGTTCTTGACCGACCTTCTTTTAGTTATCTTCCCAACACGAATGAGATATTCGCAAGTCTCAATGAGTACCCCTTGCATAGAGCCTATTTCCCGCATACCGTCTGGAAACTTTACAGCAGTAGGGCTCTTGCCAGGGGTGAGAGTAAAGCTTTCAAATGACACCCATTGGAGCTGGTCATCCGACGCTGATAGATACGTTTTGGGATCGGTTCCCGGTGACTTGAACGTCAAGCTACGCACTGATTTCCCAGAAGTCGGGCTGAATTGTCCCTCGCTCAGCTCTTCCAAGAATTCATTAGACTTCTGAGCCAAGAGAGATGACCTGTCATCAAGCCAGTCAGAATAGGCTTTACCGAAAGGAGGTAGATAGTGCTCGGCCAGAATGTCATCATCTATATCTTGAAAAGGTGTCGAGACGTAAACGTCAGGTGGGTTTTCCCCACCTATCTCCTTGTTGGCCAGTTTAGTAATAAGAGCAATATTGGCGAGTTCATCGACTCGACCCTTGTCACTGCTGTTACTCAAGTGCTTCTTGGGAAAGACATGATGGTGCTCGATGTCACTGTCTTCGGTGGTTTCACATATAACCACCTTCCTTTCCATTTTATTCTTGCACCAGTCCCTAGCCTGACTTCTACAAGTGAGCAGGCGTAGCATTGTTCGTTCATTGTTATTTCGACGGTATGTAGTCTGAAAATCTCCTTGCCTAAACGTGTCCTTTAGAACAGCCGGTATAGATGGTATGGAGTATCCGTACAACCGTTCGTACAACTGATCTATTGCCTCAGTACGGCTACCTTTGTTCAAGGCATTTATAACTTGGCCCATTTTTGTGTCGCTCGAACCACTGAAAAACCCTTTTGTAAGCGCATGGATCAGCCAAGCGAGGAAGCAGCCGAAGTCCTCGTCTGGGAACTGCGACCGGTAAATGGCAGAGGCAACTATGCCGTTAACGCTGCTCAAGTAGCTTTCGTTGGTGATACCGTAACGCCGAAGATCTTGACAAGCTAATCTGAGAGATTGCTTGGTTTGATTCCAACCTTGTCCTTTATCAATTTCGTTCCAGAAATTATCTTCAACTTCAGCGAATTTTACTTTCGCGTGAGCTATAGAAGTAAACGCCCGAAAGATAACAGTAGGTTCCAATTCGAAGCCAAACTCTGCTTTTAGTTCGTCTTGAAAGGGTATGAACTCAGTGTTGACCCAACCTGCTGAGCGTGCAGCGACTATTGCAAGATAAATGTCACCTTGCCCGACCTTTGTTCCCCTAGAGTTTAGTCGACTAAAAATCTCAGCTACGTCAGTAGGGTCGACCTGCCTGGGAATCTCAACAACAGGGATGGAGCGATCTTTGATTCTCTGGACGTCCATTAGCCTGTTTAGAACTTGGTCCTGACTAGCCCTCTCCGTCTCGTTCAATGGCCACTGGCAATTGGCATTAACGACTTCTGTTGCCATAGTGCCAATCATGCTTGAGTTCATTATCTCAAACACGCTTATGTATCTCTTACTCTGAACATTCGAGTCTTTGGAACGCATTACAAAGCGAAAATCTGGGTCACCAATGTCAAGACATACCGTGTTTTGCTGGAGGTATTCACTCCACTCTACCTGTTTTCCTCCAAGTTGTTCCCACCACTCTGGCTTTTGCTGGAAGATCACACACAACGCTGTGGTTCGCTGCTGACCGTCGATAAGCCACGACTTGTCAACTTTAGCATTCTCACTGTCGCCTCGGTTCAGGTGTTCCGACCTCCACGTTAGCGTACTCCCGATAGGATAACCCCTAGCAAGTGAGTCCGTCAGACCCAATATTTGATCTGGTTTCCAGACGAACTGCCGCTGGAACTCCGGTATGCCATATTCCCCCCGGCAAGCGTTTTCAACTATGGCAAGGGTGTTCAGGTAAATCTGAGATAGGCTGGTGTTTGCCATTGTCATTTCTTTGGCTCTCTTTCAGACAGGTCTTTATTGGATTGAATACGAAACAAGAATGTTAGGCGAAACCGGTTAACCCTACCGCTGGTACCGCCACACCGTGCCCTGGGCCGAGTCCTCCAGCACCACCCCTTGGGCGGCCAGTTCGTCGCGTATCCGGTCGGCCAGCGCAAACTGGCGGGCCTGCCGCAATTCCGTGCGGGTGCTGACCAGCAGGTCAATAAAGGGCTTGGCGGCCAACTGGTCGCTGCCGGCGCCGCGTTCTGCGAAGGTCAGACCCAGAACGCTTCCCAGCTCCCGCAGTACGGCCTGGGCCTCGGTAACCGAGTGGCCGGCATCCCGCTCCCGGTTGATGTCCCGCGCCAGGTCGAACAGGGCGGCGATGGCCTGGGGAGTGTTTAGGTCGTCATCCATGGCCGCAAGGAAGCGCTGGCGAAAGGGAGCGGCGTCCAGGGTTTCGCCACCAGCACCTGGCTCGGCTTCAGCATCGGCCGGCCGCAGGGCGTGGTGGAATCGGTCCATGCTGCGGTCCATTGCCGCCGAACCCTCGTCGCTGTACTGCAGGGGACTGCGATAGTGGGAACTCAGGAAATACATGCGCAGGGCGTCGGCGCTGTAGCTGGCCAGCGCCTCTTCCACCGACACCAGGTTGCCCAGGGACTTGCTCATCTTGTCCTCGCCCAGTTGCAGCAGGCCGTTGTGGACCCAATGGTGGGCAAAGGGGGTAATTCCGGTGTGGGCCTCGCTCTGGGCGATTTCGTTTTCGTGGTGGGGGAAAATCAGGTCCTGGCCGCCGCCGTGGATGTCCAGCGGGTAGTCCAGGTAGCGGAGGGACATGGCGGTGCATTCAATATGCCACCCGGGCCGGCCGGGGCCCCAGGGACTTTCCCAGGCGGGCTCGCCCGGCTTGGCGCCCTTCCACAGCACGAAATCCATGGGATGTTCCTTGTCCTCGTCCACCTGGATGCGGGCGCCGGCGATCATGCCGTCCAGGCTGCGGTGGCTCAGCTTGCCGTAGTCATCCTTGCGGTTCACCCGGAAGTAAACGTCGCCGTTGGCCGGGTAGGCATACCCCTTGTCCACCAGGCTTTGAATGGTTTCCAGGATGGAGCCGATTTCCTGGGTAGCCCGGGGGTAAACGTCGGCGCGGAGGATGTTCAGGGCGTCCATGGTGCGGAAGAAGTCGTCAATGTACTGGGCGGTCAGCGCGTCTTCGCTGATGCCCGCCTCCTGGGCCCGCTGGATTATCTTGTCGTCCACGTCGGTGAAGTTCTGGATGTGCTTCACCTCGTAGCCCTGGTACTCCAGGTAGCGGCGGAGGGTGTCGAACACCACGTAGCTCAGGGCGTGGCCCACGTGGGTGGAGGAGTAGGGCGTGACGCCGCAGACGTACATTTTTACGGTCTTGCCGTCGGCGGGGACGAACTCCTTCTCCTCCCCGGTCAGCGTATTGTAAAGGCGCATAATACTGCCGGTACTTGCAATTGCATGTATGAACGGGATATACAGGATGAGATTCGGGAATCCTGTATATCCTGTTCATCCATGTTAAGAATCGCGGAAGATGGTGGCGATGGCCACGGCGGCAATACCCTCTTCCCTTCCGGTGAAGCCCAGGTGATCGGTAGTAGTAACCTTAACGCTCAGCCGCTCCACGGGCATGGAAAGGGCGGCGGCGGTACGGTCTTTCATTTCCGGTATGAAAGGCCCCAACCGGGGCCTTTGCGCCAACATTGTAGCATCAACGTTAGCTATGCGCCAACCAACCGCCGCCAACTGCTGGCCCACCCCCTCCAGCAGGACAAGGCTGGAAATGTCCCGGTACTGCTCGTCCGAAGAGGGAAAATGCTGCCCCTTGTCCCCCAGGTTCGCGGCGCCCAGCAGCGCGTCCATAATGGCGTGGACCAGCACATCGCCGTCGCTATGACCCACCAACCCCCGGTCATGGGGCACCTCCACGCCGCCCAAAACCAGCCTGCGCTCCGGCCCCAGGGCATGCGAATCAAAGCCAATACCAGTGCGTATGTCGGGGATGGTCATTTATGCTCCTGGCCATGGTTCAACTCAACTGCTCAGGTAGTCAAGAGGGGCACGCCTTCGGAAGCCGCGGCACGACCCAGGGCACGGTCCAGAGTCGCTAGATCCACGCCTCGCCGCTTGGCCAGTTCCAGGTATAGGGCGTCATAGAAGGACAACCCGTGCTTCCTCGCCAGGTCAAAGGCCGCCTGGTAGTTGGGCTCCTCGTCGGTTTGAATGGGTAAGCCATTCAAGGCATCCAGGCGTTCGCCAATGTCCTCCAGGGAAATTCTCCCCCGTCGTTCCGCTGACAGCAAGGCGTTCCGAATTTCCAGGTGCCAGAGTTGCGGTACAACTGCCCCATCCTCTTTGAGGCGCTCCAGGGCCGCCCCGATTCCCGGTTGGTCCTCGTCATCGAAGAGCCATGCCAAAGCCATGGAAGCATCAACAACCAGGCCACTCACCGGCTATGACCCTCGTGGCGCAGGGCAAGTATCTCATCCGTAGTAAAGGAAATGCCTTGCCACCCAGCGCGGCGTTGACGGAACAGTTCAACCGCCCTCTCTCGACTGACCCGGTCCTGGTCCGCGGCCGGGACCAGGTGCGCAACCGTCTTGCCGTGCCGGGTAATGGCAATGGTTTCCCCATGCTCGACCACCCGAAGAAGTTCCGCCAGGCGAGCTTTGGCCTGTGTAGCTTGAACTTCGCGCATGCAAACACCTACCAGTTGTTTTAACCAGTTAAATGTACCAGCGTTTTCGCGGTTGGGCAATGATGTTCCACGGGGAGTCGAAGCCAATGCCGTTGCGGATGTCGGAGATGTCATTCACCATGGGTTAACGGAATATACAGGGTGGGAGCAAGTAAAGTTCACTATATCCTGTTCATCCTGTCCATCCATGTAAATTCACCCCCGCCCCCGCAACACCGCCTCCATCACCACCAAGTCCTCCGGCGTAGTTACCTTCAAATTCTCGTAGGAGCCGGGAAACATGCGTACCTGGCAGCCGAGCGCTTCAACCATCATGGCGTCGTCGGTGGCGTCGCCCGCGAATTCGGCATGGGCGCGGCGCAGCAGGTCATAGCCGAAAATCTGGGGAGTCTGGGCGGCCCACAGCGTTTCCCGGCTCGGCGTGTCCGTAACCACACCGTTGCCGTCCACCACCTTGATGGTGTCCTTAACCGGCACCCCGGCAATGGCGGCGCCATCGGGTGAGCCTGCCACCGCTTCCAGTCCCCGCTGTAGCAGGGACAGGTCCAGGCCTGGTCGGGCGCCGTCGTGGACCATCACCCACCGGCATGGTTCCAGGGCTTCCAGCCCGGCCCTCACCGAGTCCTGGCGCCGTGCCCCGCCAGCGCAGACATGGGAGACTTTCCTGTAGCCCCCATCCTCCACCAGCGCTCGGCCAAGGTCCAGCGATTCGGCCGCCAGAACCAGCACAATCTCCCCTACGGACGAGAACTCCTCGAACCGGTCTAGGGTGTGGGTTATGAGGGGGCGGCCCAGCACGGAAGCAAACGTCTTGTCCACGCCTTCCATGCGCGTGCTGCTGCCGGCGGCAACTATGATCACTCCTGCGCTGGTCTCTGGACTCAAACCGCTTCCACCCATTGAACAATCTGCAAACACGCAAAAGGCGCGACAACTCGTGGAAGATGTCGGTCGTTTTCCACGATTGCCGCGCCCTTGTGGTTGTCAGGCCCCGTTGTTCCGGTTAGTTGTTCTTGGACTGGGCGAATATGATGCGCCCGGCCGCCGTCTGCAGCACCCTGGTTACGGTAACGTCGTGGGAGGCGTTGATGTAGCGCTTGCCGCCCTCCACCACCACCATGGTCCCGTCGTCCAGGTATGCCACGCCTTGGCCCAGTTCCTTGCCTTCCTGCACAATGTTGACCCGCATTTCCTCGCCGGGGAGAACAATGGACTTCAGGGCATTGGCCAGTTCGTTTACGTTCAGCACCTGAACGCCCTGGAACTCGGCAACCCGGTTGAGGTTGTAGTCGGTAGTCAGGATGGGGCATTTCATGGAACGGGCCATCTGCACCAGCATCGAGTCAACCTCGTCGCCGTTGGTAATTCCAACGTCCAGGATGTCCAGGGTAATGCTGTCGTCCCGGCGCAGGCGGCCCAGCACCTCCAGGCCCCGGCGTCCCCGATTACGGCGCAGGGGGTCGCTGGAATCGGCGATGTGGCGAAGCTCGTCCAGGATGAACCGGGGCACCACCAGCGTACCCTCCAGGAAACCGGTGCCGGTAAGGTCGGCGATGCGGCCGTCGATAATGACGCTGGTATCCACCAGAATCTGGCCGTTACGGCTTTCGTGGGCCACGCCGTTGGTGTGGTTGCTATGCTCCAGGGACGGAAACACGGCCTGCACGTCCCGGCCGCGAATGCCGCCCAGCATCAGGCCGGCCAGGCCCAGGGTCAGGCTGACCATTATGGGAATGCCCCAGGCCATCCACCCGTCAATATTATAAAAGGGTATGGATATGAGTGCCGCGAATACAAGACCCACCAGCGCCCCGAAGGCGGATGAAAGGAGGGTCGAACCGGGGATGGAGTTAATATGACCGACCATCTTGCGCCACGGGCGCAGCAGGAGATAAGGCGTAATAAAGGCCCCCACGGGTATTCCCACTATCGCCAGTACAATGCCCCATGGGATTATCTGTTTGCTGTCGGAGGGAAAATCCGGCACATAGGGCCCCAATCGCCAACCCAGGGCACCCAATCCTCCCGCCCCGATAATTCGTAAGGTCCAAACATCGAACACGAAAACCTACTCCTCTCCCAGCGCTGGCCGACGCCCACGGCTTCCGTCTATTCTCAAGTCCGATGCAATTGCCGGTACACCCACCCCCCAACTTCACCACCGCCCAAATGTATACGGGACTTTGGCAACGGCCTACGCAGGATAACTAAAAGAATTAGAAAAAAGTTAGCAGCGTTTCCCGCCTGACGCCCTAAATCAATAACAAAACCGGCGCGGCGAACAAAACTGCCAGCCCAAAAATAAAAGCACGGGCTTGGGCAAGTAGAGCATAACATAAAGCGTCCGGTTTCGGAAGTTGCCGACTCAGGATTGCCAAACGGGGACAAAACCTCTATCCATGAAGCAAATGACAAAGAAAATCGGCGAAGTCTTCCAAACTTCGCCGATTTACCGTCAAACGCACACCAGGTGCGTGGTGAAAAGCTGCCTAGTGGTGGGGCTGGGCGAAGATTTCAGCCGTTACGCTGGTAGTCGGGGTCGCCACGGCGACCGAACCGTAGAGGGGTCAACGCCGTTTCCACTGGTCCACCAGGTACTGGCCCTGATCGTCGTCCAGGCCCCATATCTGGAAATGGACCTTGATATCGTCGTACACGCTCACCTTGTCCTCGTCGGCGATGGGCGCGTGGTCGGGGTCTCGGTAGGCTTCAACGCTGACCTCCATCCAGTTGACGGGAATATCCTCGCTGCCCGCGATACGCTCCACCATGTTCACCGCGCAGGCGGTGATGCCCGACAGGAAGAGTTCGCCGGCGCCAACCTCGTCCCCGCCGGTACCGTCGGCCACCCAGTGGTGGTTGCGGGTATTGCAGATGGCGCGCCCCGGGGTGCCGGTGCTGTAGCTTCTTACCCGATAGGCCAGGGTCAGTTCCGCCATACTCGACCTCCTTCCGTTCCTGTATTGCCAAGGCTGGCTAATATTAACTATAACCACGCCGCAAAAGCAACCGTCCCTCTCCGGTCGACTGGGTTCCATTGAGGCGGTATTCCCTTGGGCCAGGGCAGACACTCAGGCCTGTCCCTGCCAGCTGACCGTTCAAACTACCCGATGCGGAATGTTACCTTTCCGGTCATTCCGCCTCACTTTCCCCCGTTCCCCTGTGGTATATTTACGAACCGGAAGCCCCACATATGTACGTCAACAACCTTCCACTGCCGGAGGATGAACAATGAAGTTGGTCACCTACAACACCGGAACCGGACCCCGCTGCGGCGTGCTGCAGGACGATTCGGTCATCGACGTAACCGCCCTGGTGGGCGCGGCCCAACCCCTGCGCGACGTGCAGGCGCTGCTGGAGACCGGCGAGGATGCCCTGGAACGGGTACAGGCCGCCCTGGCCCAGGAAAACTCATCGGCCCCGGTCTTTGCCCTGGAAGACGTGCAGCTCCAGTCTCCCATCCTGCGGCCTCCTACCATTCGCGATTTCATGATTTTCGAGGAGCACGCTACCCAGCAGGGAACCCGGGAGCGGGAAGAGGCCTGGTACCGGATGCCTATCTTTTATTTCTCCAACCCGCTCTGCGTTTACGGCCCGGAGGCCACGGTGCCCCATCCTTCGGCGTCAAATATGCTGGACTACGAACTGGAAATCGGCTGCGTCATCGGCAAGGAAGGCGCCAACGTGGCCGAAGTCGATGCTCTGGACTACATCGCGGGGTTCCTGATTTTCAACGACTGGAGCGCCCGCGACCTGCAGCGGGACGAGAGCGCCGTGGGCCTTGGGCCGGCCAAGGGCAAGGACGGAGCTTCCAGCCTCGGTCCCTGCCTGGTTACCACCGACGAACTGGCCCCCTACATCCGCGACGGTCGGCTCCACGTCAAGTGCTCCGGCCGGGTCAACGGCGTGCCCTGGGTGGAAGACAGCGACGGCAGCCTCTCTTACCACACCTGGGGCGCAATGGTCGAACGGGCGTCCAAGGACAGCCGCATCGCCGTGGGAGACGTGCTGGGCTGCGGCACCGTGGGCGGCGGGTCCATCGGCGAGGCCATCCGCAAGGGCTACGAGGCCCGCTGGCTCCAACCCGGCGACGTGGTGGAATTCGAGGTTGAGGGCCTCGGCACCCTCCGCAACACCGTGGGACCCAAAGTTGGCGAAGACCCGGACTACCGCTACGGCGTTGGCATTGAAATCGAAGCGCCGGTGCCGGGCATCGCCACCGACTACGTTTACGAGTTGAGGATGAGGTAGGTAAAGGTTTGTCAGGCATTTCAATTGCACCCACAAGGACCGAAAGGAAACCCAATGGCCCTCCAAGTGTCGGCTAATGTAAGTGTCGCCACACAGTAGGATGCCGTAATGAGGTTCAGGCACTCCGGATTGAGGAGATTCTGGGAGCGTGATGACTCCAGCCGCTTGCCTGCTGCCTACATAGCACGAATCAATAGACTGTTGGACGATCTGGCCGCCGCTGAAACTCCATCGGACATGGATTTGCCGGGTTTGCGTCTCCACCAGTTGTCCGGTAATCGGCGGGGAACTTGGAGTGTCCGGGTATCTGGCAATCTGCGCCTTACTTTCCGATTTGATGGCTCTGAAGCTGTGGAAATTGACCTTGAAGACTATCATTAGGGGGTTGGGGATGTCCGCTGCAAATCCCACTCATCCGGCTGCCAGTCTCCGCGACAGCCTTGAGGCGGAAGGATGGAGTGTTACTGAATTCGCGAATCGGCTAGATATCAGCCGCAGCACTGCTTCAAGGCTGCTAAACGGACGCTGTAGTATTTCACCCGAAGTTGCGGTGGCCCTGGAATCCATTGGTTGGAGCAACGCTGCCTTTTGGATGCGGCGCCAAGCGTATTATGATCTTGCTCTGGTTCGCCGCCGCAAGTCGGATGCCGTCAGCGCCTGAATTCGACCATCCAATTAACCTGCATTCTTGTTCAGGTCTGGCAGCAAGTCTATTGTTTTCCAGCCGAAAATTAAGGAGGCTACTATGCCAAACAAGAAGGGAACCGGGCTATTGATGGTGTGGGCCGACGTGCCGGCCGACAAGGAGGACGATTTCAACGCCTGGTACAACGAGGAACACATACCCGAACTGCTGGCCATCCCGGGCATTCTCAACGCCGCCAGGTACGAGGCGGTGAAGAGCGGCCCCAAGCACCTGGCCTGCTACGAACTGGAAAGCCCCGCCGTGGTGGATTCCGACGCCTTCAAGAACCGGCCGCCGCGCTCGGAATGGGCCAATCGGGCCTCCGGCCCGGCCATCGCCACCACCCTCATCAGCAACGTCTATGAGATGATTCACCCCACCGAGCTGACCGGTGAAATCGCCGCCAGCGACCTGGCCCCCGCCCTGCAGATTGGCCGCATGGACGTGGGCCCGGAAAACGAGGATGAGTGGAACCGCTGGTACAGCGGCATCTACGTCCCCAACTATGAGAAAGTCCCGGGCGTCATCCGGGGCCGCCGCTACAAGTCGGTCAGGGGCACGCCTATGTACGCCACCGTGTACGAGTTCGAACACGAACTGGTGTCGGAAAGCGAGGAATGGGACCGCCAGCGCGACATCGACCCGTCCACCGAGCGCATCCGGCCCATGATGACCCATGCTCCCGGCTCTCCAGGCGTGTGGAAGAAGACCTTTCAGATCTAGGCGGACTGTCCGGGCCAACGGACTAGCAAGTATCCACCATGCAGGGGCGGGTCGCAATCCCGCCCCGTATTCATCCTTCATGTCTCTCCAGGCAACGCCAACCAAACCCGCCGCGCCATGAATCTGGTAAACTGGTACGCGCCAGGTTTCCATTTGCCGGTCCCCCCGGTAGAGGCAAACGGCAGCGATACCTGTAGCGTCTTCTCAACATGACAAGGACATCCAAATTGCGCTGCATGACTTCCCGCGCCTTCACTTTTGCCTTGGCTGCGTTGCTCCTGTTTTCCCTCTTGGTCCCGGGCTCGGCCCAGGCCCAGGAGGCCGGACAGCAGGAAGAACTGGCGGGGCCGGTGCGGATTGACCGGAATGTTATCGTCGGCGGCTACAGCCTGTTCGTGGAGGCCGAGGCTTCCAACCTTTCGCTGGGCACCGCCCTGGTGAGTGTGGCCGTCCTGAACGCCGAAACCGGAGAACCCGTGCCCGGCGCCCACCTGGTCATCCACACCATTCATGGCGAAACCGGTGAGACGGGCTGGGCCACGGCCCTTCCGGTGCCCGAACGGCCCGAGATTTACCGCGCCAGGATGAAGCTGGACCTTCCCGGTGAGTGGGACATGAGCGTAGAGGTGGACGGGCCGCTGGGCCGGGAAGCCACCGTGGTCGGCAAGGTGTCCATTCCCCAACCGAAGCAGTACTGGGTCGGCTCCGTGGTGTTCGCCGGAATGTCCGGAGTCCTCCTCTGCGGCCTGATCTACGTTGTCTGGACCATCCGCCGTGCGCAAAAGCAACGGGAAGCGGCCAATGCCACTTAGGGCCACACCGTTCCTCCAAGACTACCCGGGCAAGCGAGAGCCGTGAACAAGGAAATTGACCAGGAAGCCCGCCCCAGGGCGAACTACCGGGGGCCCGCCTTGGTATCCCTGAAGGGTTGGGCGCTGGGCGGGCTGGGTGCTCTAATCCTGTGGCAACTGCTGGTTGACGCGCCCGTGGCCTATGCCCACGGCGGTGTGGACCCGGGCGACAACCTGTGGCTGGCCTGGAACACGGGCAATCCCCTGCCCACCCTGTTTCTCTTCGTTGCCGCTTACCTGTACGTCAACGGGCTGGGCAAGTGGGAAAGGCCCAGCCACCCCGTCAACGTCTGGCACAAGATATCCTTCTTCTCGGGCCTGCTTGTCATTTTCCTGGCCCTGCAATCGCCCATAGACCCCCTGGCCGAGCACTATTTCTTCGTTCACCAGGTTCAGCACCTGATGATCCGCATGGTGGGGCCGATGCTGGTGCTGCTGGGGGCCCCCCTTACGCCCATGCTGCGGGGGATGCCCCTGTGGCTGCTGCAGGGCGGCGTCCGCACCATGGTGCGGCAGTCCTGGGTGCGGCGGGCGTACGACAAGCTGACCAACCCGGTGGTGGCCGTGGGCATCTTCATGGGGGCCCTTTACTTTTGGCAGTTTCCCCTGCCCCACGACACCGCGGTGCGGAACGACTACGTGCACGAGCTGATGCACATCACCATGCTCTTTTCCGGCTTCCTGTTCTGGTGGCTGGTGATAGACCCCAAGCCCCACCGGTCGCGCATGCACTACGGGCTGCGGGTGCTCTACCTGGGGTTGATCGTGCTGCCCAATACGGTGCTGGGGGCGGCGATAACCTTCTCCCGGGGCGTTATGTACCAGGCCTATTCCGAGTTTCCCCAGCCAATAGCCCTGGCAGCCATCACCGACCAGCAGTTGGGCGGACTCCTGCTGTGGGTGATCGGCGACATGATGAGCATCGTGGCCGCGGGAATTGTCATGGTAATGTGGTACCAGCAGGAGCAGGAAAAGGACCGGCTGGAGGCCGCCCAGAGGAGCAGCCAGGCGGGAGAGTGAGGTTTGACCGCCCGCACTGATGGTCGCCGTGACGGCGATGGGAGCGGCCCTTCCTGACATCCCCGCTGGACAAAATCCGGATTCCCTGCGATATTACCCTATCTCCCAGCCATAGGGTCAAATATGAACTGGATCGGCTCCCTGTTCTGGATTCTGCCCAGGCGCCTGCGCTCATCCTGGGCGCTGCTGGCTATTACCGGCTTCGGAGTTCTGGCGGCGGTCACCCTCATGTCGTTGGGAGCCGTCTACACCCGCGCCCTCGCCGAAGCGGGACTCCAGCACAGCCTGGCCACCACATCACAGGAAATCCTGAACACCCACATCATCGCCCAGAACCGACCGCTGGGACCGGCAGACTACGACAACCTGCGGGCCAACCTGGAGGACATCGTCCAGAACCGGCTGGGTTACATGATCCGGGACATCCAGCGCTACGGGCGCCCCCAGCCGGAAATACTGCTGGTCGACGAGCCCTTCCGGTCCACCCAGGTGCTGGGCGCCCCATCGGCCCGCCCCTTCTTCAAGACCGAGTTCCAGGAGCATACCCGCCTGATCGACGGCCGCTGGCCGTCGCCGGTACCAAAGGAGAACGAAGGCCGCCTCTCCATCGAGGTGGCGGTCGGCGAGGACACGGCCTCCGTCATGTTCTGGGAACTGGGCTCCGAGGCAATCATTCTGCCCTACCGGTCCGACCTGGAGCAGCAGATTCACGTTGAGGTAGTGGGGCTCATCGAACCCCTGGACACGGAAGAGGAATACTGGATGGGGTTCTACGACTATTTCGGCCCCCAGGAAGCGGGGGAGATAGTCCTGATGCCTCTCTATGTGCCCGAAGAGTTGTTCTTCAACGGGATCGGCTCCCGCTACCCCACCCTGGTGGGCGACTTTGGCTGGTACCTGTACCTGGACACCGACGTGCTCAACGCCGACCTGGTGCAACCCACCAGGGATGCCTTCGAAAGCATGGAGGCGGACATCAACAAGCGGGTACCCCGTTCGCTGATCCTCTCCCTCCTGGAGAACAGCCGGGACACGGGCCTGCTGGCCCAATACCAGCAGGCCGTTACCAGGGCGCGGGCGCCCATATTCCTGTTCATTTCCCTGGTTGTGGTGGTGATCCTCTACTTCCTGGCCCTGGTCACCGGGCTGCTGGCCAAGACCCGCAGCGAGGAGGCGGGCCTCCTGCGCAGCCGAGGGGCCAGCATGCTGCAGGTAGGGGGAGTAATCACCCTGGCCGAAGCCCTGCTGGTGGTGGCCGCCACGGCGGTGGGCCCCCTCCTGGCCCTGCTCATCTTTCGCCTGGCGCTATTCGGAACGATAGACCCCAAGGGCGGTACCGATGCTCTCGAGGTGGGGTTGAGGGCCGACATGTTCATCATGGGGGCCGTGGGCGGGTTGATGAGCCTGGTTGTCCTGCTGGCGGCCAACTTCAACCTGGCGCGCCTGGGTCTGCTGGACTTTCTGCGGGAAAGGGCGCGGCCGCCGACCATCCCCTTTCTGCAGCGTTACTACATAGACGCGCTGGTGGTAATTGCCCTGGGAGTAGTGTGGTGGCAGATAGAGCAGCGGGGAAGTTTCCTGGAACGCACCCTGGCGACCGGCGACGCTCAGCTGGACCTTAGCCTGCTGGTAGCCCCTTCCCTGGCGCTCTTGACGGCCGCATTCCTGGCGCTGCGGGCGCTGCCGTTGGCGGTACGGGCGCTGGCGCTGGTCGCCAGGCTGGTTGCGCCGGCCTGGGCCGCCTTCGCCCTGTCGCGGGTGGCCCGCGACCCGCTGCCCTACGGGTCCCTGACCGTCATCGTCATGCTGGCCGCCGCGCTGGGCGTCTTCGGGGCCTCCTTCCAGTCCACGCTGGGCCGCAGCCAGCAGGAGCAGGCCCTGTTTCGGGCGGGCGGAGACCTGGAAGTGCACGTAATCGCGCCCACCGGCGATACCGTAACCAACCTGGCGTCCATCCCCGCGGTCCACTCTTTCACCCCGGTAAAGCGGGATTCAGTTACGCTGCTGGACGCCGCTCCCGGTACTTCGGCGGCGTTGCTGGCCTTCGATCCGGTATCCCTGGCAAACATTACCTGGTTCCGCGATGACTTTTCCCCTGCGGGAAAGACCCTTTCCGAGTTGGTGACGCCCCTGCGCCGAGGACAGTCGCGCCTGCCGGACCTCAGCGGCAACCTGCCTTCGGGCATACCAATACCGGAGCACGCGGAGAGCATCGGCGTGTGGGTCAACACGGAGACTTTCGCCGACAGCGCGGTGCAGCAGTCGCTCAGCATGTGGATGAGGATAGCGGATGCAAGCGGCAGCCACGAAAACCTGGACATGGGAGACGTGGAACTCTCCACCGGCGGCCTGCAGCGGACCCTGGGCGGCAATCAGTGGACCTATTATGAGGCGCCCATGCCGGTGGAAAAGGTGTGGCTGGACCCGCCCTTCAACGTGGTGGCGGTTTATTTCGTTGGCCGGTCCCTGTACCGTATGCCGCCCGGCTCCATCTACGTTGACGACATCACCGTCAGGACGAAGCCTTCGCCTGGGGACCAGGGCAGCGAACAGGTAATCGAAGACTTCGAGGACGTCGGTCGCTGGGTCTCGCTGCCTCACGACGGCGACGTTCCGGATCAGGCCGGCATCAGCCAGCAAGCCGGTATCGATGGCGGGCAGGGAATGGAGTTCACCTGGCAGGACCCACTGCTCCAGGACCCCAGGGGCATCCTCATTCCGCCTGGAGATTTTCCCCTGGCCGCCATTGGCAGTTCCTTGCTTCCCACGGGCCAAACGCTTCGGCTGAACTTGGGCACCCAACTTTTGCCGGTGGTGGTCCAGGATAATGTCTCCTATTTCCCTACAGTGCGGCAGCGCAACGCGACCTTCCTGCTGGTGTCCCTAAAGTCATTGCAGGACTATACGGCTCGCCTTCCCCGGGGCAATCCCACGCCGGCCAGGGAATATTGGCTGGGCCTGGAGCAGGGGGTGGACCGGGAGGAGGCCATCCGGTCGGTGCGCGAGGCAACCTCCGTGTCTGCCACCATTCGCGACCGGTCCAGGTTGCTGGAGCGTTTCGACCAGGACCCCCTGGCCGGTGGAGGCTGGAACGGGCTGACGTTGCTGGGGCTGGGCGCGCTGACCCTGGTGGTAACGCTGGCCCTCGCCACCCAGGCCATCGTAGCGGTGAACGGTTCCAGGGTGGAACTGACGGTTACCCGGGCCCTGGGGTTCTCCAGAAACCAACTGGTGGGTCTGCTCGTGCTGGAACGCATATTGGTGGCAGGTATCGGGTTGGTGGCGGGAGCGGTGCTGGGCTATTACCTGGGGCGCTGGACTCTGGGCTACATGGGGCTGACGCCTGGCGGGTTGCCCATAGTCCCGCCCATGGTGTTTACGGTGCAAGTTTGGCTGATTGTCCTGGTCGTCTTGAACCTGGCAATTGCGGCGGGCCTGGCCATCGTCGTGGCGACGGTGGCCGTGGGGCGTCTGCGTCCCTCTGATATACTTCGCAACAGGGGCTAGGCCAGATGATTAATTTCAACGCCAGCCCACTGCTCCGGCAGCAGCGACGGTGCCTGTCCCCGAGGTAGCATGTCCTTTCTGCAGTTGGCCTACACAATGGCGCGGAGGAGAATCGCCACGGCGTGGCGGTTGGAACTGGTGCTGTTCCTGGGCATCCTCCTCTCGGTGGCCCTCCTTTCGAGCAGCGTCGTCTTCTCCGACCTCCTGGCCGAGGCGGCCCTGCGCCGAACCTTGCGGGAAGCCGATGCCAGCGACGTGAACTTCTGGGTGCGCATCTTCATCAACCTGGAAGAACCAACTATCGCCAGCCAGCGCGCTTCCGTATACCAGCAAAGCCTCGACCTGGTTGACCAGCGGGTGACCCAGGTGTTCGACCCCTACGTGGCCGACAAGGCGCACCTGCTGGAGACATCGACCTTCTTCTATACCGGTGACCATCGCTTTGAACTGGAGCAGGACGCCCGGCCCAGGGGGCGCATCCAGTACATGACCCGCCTGTTCGACGAGGACCGAAGCACCCTTCTGGAGGGGCGCTGGCCGGCCGAACCAGCCGCAGCTTCCGGACAGTCGCTGGAGGTGGCTATCGAACGAGAAGGGGCTGACCTGGTGGACATCTCCCTGGGCGAGGTGTTGGCCGTTCACCCGGCCACCGGAAACACGGAAGAAAAGACGATAAACGTCCGCATTGTTGGCATTTTTGAACGCAACGACCCGCAGGACGACTTCTGGCACGGGCGGGACCATAACTTCAGCAACCACAACGGCGACTGGCCCACGGTCCCCATGTTCACCACCGAGGCCGGCATCCTCCAGCAAATGGCCACCGAGTATCCGGGCATTTATTCCAACGTTACCTGGATTTACGACCTGGACCGGCAGGGGTTCAGCTTCGACCAGGTGGACGAGATTCAGCAGAGCATCCGCATCATGCGGCGGGACGTGGTTTCTCTGCTGGATAACTCCACCGTTTCCCTGAAGCTGGACCGGTTATTGGATAAATACTCCGAGCAGCTTGTGTTGTCGCGAATACCCCTTTACCTGATGGTGTTCCTGGTGGTGGGCATCCTGGCCTACTACCTGGCGCTGGTATCGGCGCTGACCATCCGATCACGCAGCGCCGAAATCGCCATGCTGAAAAGCCGGGGGGCTACGACGCCCCAGGTAGCTCTGATGGTGTTCGTCGAGGGCCTACTGCTGGGAGTACCGGCGGTAGTGGTTGGGACACTCTTGGCCGCGCCCGTGGCGGGAATCCTGGGCAGCCTGTTCTTCGACATTCAGCGGGACGGCATCCTGATCGTCCTGTCCTCCCGTGCCTTCATGCTTGGGGCGGCGGGCGCGCTGCTGTCGGTGGTGGTGCTGACCCTGTCCACCCTGGTGGCGGCACGGCAAGGCATCGTGGAGTTCCGGCAGGCTGGCGCAAGGCCGGCCCGAGCCCCCCTGCTCCACCGCTATTACCTGGACTTTCTTCTGCTGGCCCTCATCGGCCTCATCTGGTGGCAGATACAGAGCCGCAGTTCCTTCCTGCTGAGGCCCGTGGGACGGGGTGAGCTGGAAATCGACTTCACGCTGCTGCTTGGGCCCGTCCTTGGCCTGTTGGCCCTGGGCCTGATCGTGCTGCGCTTTTTCCCGCTGGCGGTGGCGCTATTGGCACGGCTCATCGAGCCCATTGGCCCGGTCTGGCTGGTGCAGGGCATGCGACGGGTGGGCCGGGACCCCATTGCCCCGGGCAGCCTGGTAGTGCTGCTGATGCTGGCCACCGCGCTGGGGGTAATCGGCAGCGCGTTTGGCTCGACGCTGGAGCGCAGCCAGCAGGACCGGGCGCGGTACCAGGTGGGGGCCGACGTGAGGGTGCAGCACACCGGAAACCGCCTGCCGGTCGCCAACCTAGGCCTGGGTAACATGCAATTGCAAGAAGTCCCAGGGTTACAGGTTGTAGAAGTTTCCAGGCTGACCGGCAACCTGCTGACCCAGGGCTTCAGCAGTGAACGGTTCGACCTGCTGGCCGTAGACAGTTCGCGATTCTCCAGGGTCGCCTGGTTTCGCGAGGACTTTGCCGACGGCCAAACCCTGGGCGGGCTGATGCGGTCCATTCAGCCCCCGCCCGGCTTGACAGAGGAGCGGCAGCCCGCAGAGTTGCAGATTTCACCGGCGGCGCTGTCGGGCGGCGCCGCCGGTATTCCCTTGCCTCCCGACACGACCGGCCTGGCCCTGTGGGCTAATCCCGGCCAGCCCAGGGCGCGCCTCGCGGTGGGAGCCCGCCTCCGTGACAGCGCCGGCTACACCTTTGACACCATTATCGGCGAACCCGGCGAGCCCGGCTGGCAGCGGATTTCCGGCAACCTTGAACCCCGGGCGGGTCGTGGCAACCGCCCGCCGCCAAGAGTAGAGCCGCCCTTCACCCTGGTGAATGTGCAGGTGTTCAGTCGATTCGGTCTCAGCGACCCCGGCGTGTTGTTCCTTGACGACCTGACGGCCATCACCCCCGAAGGGGAGGTTCCGGTGGCGGACTTTCAGTCCCTCGAGAATTGGCGAGTGGCGGAAGACTATACCAGGCCAGGCCTGTATGCGCTGGAAGCCAGCCAGGCGGTCAGCCGGGGCGGCGGCCAGCAGTCTGCGGCCTACAGCTGGGCGCCGGGAGGAGTGAGCCTGCGCGCTATCCGCCCAGGCCCTCCCGACACACCCGTAGCAGCCATCGTCTCGCCGAAGATTCTGGAGCTGGCCGATGCCAGCGTAGGCGACGTAGTGGGCGTGGCAACATCCAACCTGGCTTTTCCGGTGCGTATAGTCGAGGTTGTCGACTACTTCCCGACCCTGGACCCGCGAGAGCAGCCCTTCGTGGTGCTGGACCTGGAGGCCTTCAACCTCTATAACGACCGCCTGGGACGGCGCCCCGGGCCGGGGCCCAACGAGGTATGGGCATCGGCGCTGGACGAATCTGGAGCGGTGGAGGTACTGACGGAGACCCTTACCGGCATGGGCCTGACGGTTGAGGACTCTTTCGTCACCCCGGAGGAGATACGGCGGCGGGTTGAGCAACCGCTGGCCAATGCCAGTTGGGGTGGCCTGCTGGCGCTGATGTTCCTGGCCCTGGTGCTGGCCAGTGCTTCGGGGGTTATTCTCTTCTCTTACGTGGACACCGGAGAACGCCGCACCGAGTTTGCCCTGCTGCGCACCCTGGGCAGTTCCGCCGGGCAGTTGAACAGTATGGTCTGGTTCAACCTGCTGCTGATGGTGATCTGCGGAGTGGCTCTGGGAACCTGGGCCGGCCAGCAGATAGGCGCTACCCTGCTTCCGGTGCTTGAAGTGTCCGAAGGGGGCGTGAGGGTTACGCCGCCCATGGCCCTGGAGACCAACTGGGTCACCCTGGCCGTCGCCTATCTCGCCCTGGCCGCGGTGGCCATCGGCAACGTAATCTGGTTGGCCTGGTTCACTACCAGGCTGAACATACAGCAGGTGCTGCGCGCCGGCGAAGCCGGCTGATATTCCCTACAGTTGAACCTGAATGGCAGGACATTGCAATGGCCTTAGATGCGCAGAGAACACCCACCTCTCAGCCGGTAACACCGGCGGTAGCGATTGGTCCTGACGGTCATCCCCTACCCTACGTGGACTGCCGGGACCTGTTCAAGATATTCAAGCTGGCCGACCTGGAAGTGGTAGCCCTGCGGGGAGTGGACCTGGAAATAGCCCCGGGAGAGATTACCGCCATCATTGGGGCCAGCGGCAGCGGCAAGACCACCCTGCTGAACATCCTGGCCGGGCTGGAACGCCCTTCGGCCGGGCAGGTGCGGGTCGGCGACCGGGACCTGCTGAACATTTCCGACCGGGAACTGGTCATATACCGGCGCCAGGAAGTGGGATTCGTCTGGCAGTCTACTTCCCGGAACCTGGTGCCCTACCTGAACGTCCGGGACAACATCGAGCTGCCCATGGCCGTTGCCAAGGCCCCCCGCGCCCAGCGCCGCCAGCGCAGCGAGGAACTGCTGGCGGCCATGCACATGGAGGCAATGGCGGAGCGGTATCCCGACCAGCTTTCGGGCGGCGAACAGCAGCGGGTTGCCATCGGGGTGGCCCTGGCGAACCGGCCTCCCCTGCTGCTGGCGGATGAGCCGACGGGTGAGCTGGATACCCAGATGGCCGACGAGATATTCGACCTGATGCGGCAGATGAACCAGGCCTTCGGCGTAACCGTTGTGGTGGTTACTCACTATCCGGGAGTATCACGCCACGTCAACCGGGTGGTAAACATCCGGGACGGGCGAATCAGTTCGGAGAGTTTCATGCAGACCACCTACCGTCGGGCCGGCGATACGGTGCATCAGGAGTACCTGGTGGTGGACCGGGTGGGTCGTCTGCAGCTCCCCCCGGACCACGTGGAACAGCTGCGGCGCAACGGACTGGCCGGGCTGGCGGCCGCGGACTACGGGGAAGGCCAGGTAACGATTCGCCCCGCCGGGCGACCCGACGCCGCCCCAACCCCGCTGCAGGCCGGGCACGAGTCCGAAGCCGGAGCAGTCCCGGAAGCGGTACCGGAGACGGCACAGGTTCCGGTGCAGGAGGCGGCGCCGCAAGCTCCGCCCCCAGAAGAATCCGGGCCCGAACCGGTGGCCGCCGCTGCGGAACCGGAAGCGCCGGCCCCCGACCCTCATGCCATGTTCCGCCGACCGCCCAGGGACGGCGCGGACGATTAAGCTAGAGTCCTACCCTAGAACTGCCATCGGGTCTGTCCGAAATGACGGAATCAGGAAAGAGATACAGCGCCAGGAGCGTTCGCCAATGAACCGGCCCACCTTTGGAATTGATACGGCAACCGATATTACGGCCCCCACCCCCATCCCCGCTTCAAGCGTCATATCGGCACGGGCACTCACCAAAGTGTTTGGGTCCGGCGACCAGGCGGTTACGGCGGTCAAGGATGTTGACCTGGACATCATGCCTGGCGAGTTCCTTGCCGTCACGGGCCGTTCCGGTTCCGGCAAGACCACCCTGCTCAACCTGCTGGCCGGCCTGGACCAACCCGATGCGGGCGCGGTAGTTTTCGAAGGCCGCAACCTGGGCGAGTTCTCCGAGGCGCAACTGGTGGACTTGCGCCGCACCCGCATCGCCTTCGTGTTCCAGTCATTCGGTCTCATACCGTTGCTGTCAGCCTTCGAGAACGTGGAACTTCCCCTGCACATCGGCGGCGCCGGGTGGCGGGAGAGACGTCAGCGGGCGTCGGAGGCCCTGGAACTGGTAGGCCTGGGCTCCCGCACCGGCCACCGTCCCTACGAACTGTCCGGCGGCGAGCAGCAGCGGGTGGCAATTGCCCGGGCCCTGGTGGCCGGCCCATCGGTGCTGTTTGCCGACGAACCGACGGGTGAACTGGACAGCGTCACGGGCATTACCATCGCCACCATCCTGCGGGACATCGCCCGCGAACGGGGCGTGACAGTGATAACCGCCACCCACGACCTTGCGCTGGCGGGAATGTGCACCCGCCGCGTGGAAATGGCCGACGGGGAGTTCATTGACCGGAATGGAGGGTAGGTTCCCCGCTTGATGCGGAATTACCGCCACCCTCACGCTGAATGTCCTTTGCCATTGCCTTGCCTGCCCTTGCCCCGTGTGGTACGCTTTCGGTAATCACCATCCTGAATCAGGCGAAGGAGAATTGAATGGCGTTTGTAACTCCACGAGAAGGCGAAAGCCCCGAAAGTCTGGTCAACCGGTTCCGCGCGTCGGTGCAGCATGCCGGTATATTGCGTGAGCTGAAGGACCGTCGCTTCTTCCGTTCCAAGGCCCAGAAGGAGCGCCTGGCCGCCCAGCGCGCCGCCCGCCGCCGCCGCCGCCAGCGCCGCTAGGCCGGAGCATCACTAACCCATTGCCAGTAAGGAATGGCCCGTTTCGCGGGCCGTTTTCTTGTTTGACGAGTACCGTATTCAACGCCCGGGAGATGCTTGCATGACTCAGAACCGCCGCAGTGTTCACGACACCCTCAATGCCTTTGTCCCTGGAGATGATACCTGGTTGCCCGGCGGTGAAGGACCCCTGGCCGGCCTGGCCTTCGCCTCCAAGGATATCTTCGACGTTGCCGGCACAGTTACCGGAGGGGGCAACCCCGCATGGCAGGCCACCCACGGTCCGGCGGAAGCCCACGCCTGGGTGGTGCAGCGACTGCTGGACGCCGGGGCGGAACTGGCGGGCAAGACTGTCACCGACGAACTGACCCGGGGGATATTCGGAGAGAACGTCCACTACGGTACGCCGGTAAATCCCCGGGCACCAGGGAGGGTACCGGGAGGTTCATCGAGCGGCTCGGCAGCAGCGGTAGCCGGGGGCCTGGTGGACTTTGCCCTGGGATCCGATACTGGCGGGTCGGTACGGGTTCCAGCCAGCTTTTGCGGCTTGTACGGGCTGCGGCCAACCCACGGGCGCATTCCACGGGGCGGCATGCTGCTCCAGGCCCCCAGCTATGACACCATCGGCTGGTTCGCCCGTGACCCGGAGACCTTCGAGCGGGTTGGGAAGGTGTTACTAGTCTCCTCTGCCGATGCGGCGCTGCCGGATCACCTGGTCATCGCGGACGACGCCTTTGAACTGGCCGAACCGGAGACCCGTGCAGCGCTGACCGCCGCGGCGGAGACTCTGGGAACTATTTTCGTGTCGGTTACTACGGTGCGGCTCTCTCCCACCAGCCTTGCCGACTGGTCAAACCAGCAGCAGGTCCTTCAGAGTCGGGAGGCGTGGGAAGCGGTGCGGGAATGGGTTGACCGGGTCAACCCCGCCTTCAGTTTCGAGGTGTCGGACCGCTACGTTCTGGCCAGGTCCGTGACCGACGAGCAGGTGGCCTCGGCCCAGTTGCGACGCGAGGAAATCGTTGCTCGGATGAACGAGGTGTTCCAGGGCGGAAGCAGGGTGGTATGCCTGCCTACTACCATCAGCCCGGCGCCGCCCACGGGGCAGGCCGTGTCCCAGCGCCACGAGTTGAGGCTGCGCAACAGCGCCCTGACGTCCATCGCGGGAAACACGGGGCGACCCCAGATTTCGTTGCCCCTGGCGCAGGTGGATGGCCTGCCCGTGGGGCTGTCGCTGCTGGGTGACAAGGGCTCCGAAGAGGCCTTGATGGCACTGGCACGCAAAATTGGCGGGCAGGGCTAGGGGACTATTTCCGGCGGCGAATTGCTAGAAGGTATGGTGGTCGTGCCGGTCGCCCAGGAACATTGCCTGGTCTCCCCGCTGGGCCGCCTCCGCTTCCTTCCGGGACACCACGTCCCACCTGCGTTGTGACGGCGCCGCCAACATCAGCGGCACAATTATCAGAGCTGCTATCGCTACCGGCAAGGCAATCAGCATGGGCAGCAAGAAGAAGGCCAGCACCGCCCCCACAAGGATGATAAAGCCCACCACCGAGAGCAATAAGAGCCTCTTTCTTCCACCCATGAATCCCTCCCGCTTGCCGCCGAGAATCGTCTGCTAATTGCACAATGGTATTGCCACGGTAACAGCAGGTCAAGGCTGGGGTGATGCGGTATTTGTTCAGAGCCGGGGGCATTAAATCCTGGGCCATCGACAGAACCGGCGCGAGGAAACGGAAAAGCGCCGTCATCGTATTTGACACAGGCCCAACCCAATGATAGATTGTTGGTGAAATTATTAACAAAGTGAATGATTGCGCTAGTGATAAGCCAGCCGGCGTTGGCCGGGCGCAGTTCCGTGGGAGGAATAAATTGCCCCGCTACGATTATCAATGCACCATTTGCGACCACCAGTTTGAGCTGGTCCAGAGCTTCAAAGAGGCCGGTACGGGAACCTGCCCGCAGTGTTCCGGCGCGGGGCGGCGCGTTTTTCACGCCGTGCCAGTAATCTACAAGGGTTCGGGCTTCTACACCACCGATTACGGCAGGCCCAAGTCCCCGCCCTCGGAGACCAAGGAAAAGGAAGGCTCCTCGTCTTCAGACGGCAAGTCTTCCAGTTCTTCCAACGGTTCGTCACCATCGGAGTCAAGCAGCGAGTCCACGCCAGCGGCAGCGGAAACTACCGCCTGAAATTCAGTTCCCCAGGTCAATGTTCAGTCCAGGCCCAGATTAATTTCTGGGCCTGTGCTTATGGGAGGCAGTTCACTGGCGGGGGAGGGCAAAGAGGTCGAGAGATTTGAGGGCGTTGATACAGCGGGTAACGGGAGCGTCCGTCAGCGTAGATAATCGGGATGTGGGGAGCATCGCCCGGGGGTTGGTGGTGCTGCTGGGCGTATCGGCGGAGGACACGGAGGCCGACGCCCGGTACCTGGCGGACAAGACAGTCAACCTGAGAATCTTTGCAGACGGGCAGAACCGGTTCAACCATTCGGCCCTGGACATCGGGGCGGAGATACTTGTGGTGAGCCAGTTCACGCTTTACGGGGACACTCGCAAGGGACGCCGCCCGGACTTTACCAGCGCAGCACCGCCGGAACAGGCCCAACGCCTGTACGAACACACCGTCGGTCTGTTCCGAGCCGCCGGCCTGACCGTGGCCACCGGGGTATTCCAGGAATACATGCAGGTCTCCCTGCAAAACGACGGGCCGGTGACCTTGATGCTGGACAGCGCCGACCGCCACCGGCCAAGACGGTAGCAAGCTAAGAGTTAAGAATTGAGCAAGGGCTTCTCTTAACTCTCAATTACCGTGGGTACCAGCCCATGCCCTGGTAGTAGCCCCGCAGGTAGGCTATCTGGCCGCCGTGGGCCACGTTGTCCCAGGTGCGCTGGCCGATGGCCGAACCAACCGAGCGGGGTTCGGTAAAGGGCGGGATGACGATGGGCTTCTCCAGGTCTTCCAGCGTTACCGAGGCCAGGTACTGGGCAGCCTGGGCCTTTACCGCCTCGTAGTACCCCAGTTGCGCCTCCACCGAGGGCGGTTCCCACACGGCAACCTGTTCCGCCGTCCACCCCACTCCGCGGTCGTCGGCGTCGGCCGGCATACCGTATTTCTCGTGCCAGCCATCCCGAATCCACAGCTGCGGGGTTTCCAGCAGGTAAGTGTTGAGCAGCGTGTCCCACACCCGGTTCATGTGCCACAGAATCCAGGAAACGGAGTTGGAGGAATCATTGGGCCGCCGGGCCATGGTCTCGTAGTCCATCCCTTCCAGGGCCCGGTCCACCATGTCCCAGTTGCGTTCCAGGGCAGTGACGATTCCGTCGGTTACGGGCATGTTCACCTCTTGTCTGGACTTAGTCCACGATTTCGGCCTTGGCGCCTTCGGGCAATTCCACCTCGAAAGCGGTCAAAACCTGGCCCACCAGCAGGTAGTGACCAATGAGGCCGGTAATGTCAACCGTGTTCTGGGTGCCGAAACGCTCCATCACGGCGTTGAAGGTGGCATCGCTGACCTTGCGATTCTGAAGCAGTTCCTGCACGTACTTGACCACCAGGGCTTCATCGCCGGAAAGCCCGTCAGGGGCCGTGCCCCGGGCGATGGCCCCGATGGTGTCTTCGGTGACTCCGTGGCCCCGAGCCAGCCGGGCGTGGGCAGCAAACTCGTACTGGTTACGAATTTCCCGGGCGGTGGCGATGATGATTACTTCCTTCAAGGCTTCCGGAATGTCAAAGTCAAAGCGGACGTAAGTCCCGGTATGGGCCACCCGGGCCGCCAGCTTGGGGCTATGGAGCAACACTCCGTAGGGCCCGCGGACGCTGCCCCGGCTGCCCACGATTTCGTCGAAGAAGTGCTGGTCTTCGGGTGAAAGTTCTTCCCTGGTCACATTGGGTAGTCGCGCCATTTTCGTCTTCTCCTTACGTGCAAGTTATTCCGGCACTTTCGCGTTCGTTCGGGCCCCTTCGGGCGGGCTACGCCGTAGCGGATGGGCGCCCGGATTAAAATTAGGTAGCTTATGGAAACTCCAGGTCCAGGCTGATATCCAGGGCCTGGGTTGAATGGGTCAGCCCGCCAATGGAAATCAGGTGGACGCCGGTTTCGGCCACCGCCCGTACCGTCTCCATGTTGATGCCCCCGGAAGCCTCGACCACGGCCCGCTCGCCGATGGTATCCATGGCTTCCTGCATTAGGGGGACGGGCATGTTGTCCAGCATGATGATGTGGGCCCCGGCGTCCAGAGCTTCCCTGACCCCCGCCAGGGACTCCACTTCCACCTCGACCTTGACGGTATGGGAGGCCTTCTCCAGGGCCAGCCTTATTACGTCCCCGAGGCCCATTTCACGGGAACCCAGGGCCTCAATGTGATTGTCCTTGATCAATATACCATCGGCGAGGTTCAGGCGGTGGTTGTGGCCGCCGCCCATGCGCACCGCGTACTTGTCCAGGTAACGATGGCCCGGCGCGGTCTTGCGGGTGTCAACTATGCGGGCACGGCAGCCCTCGATGGCCCTGACGTAGCGGTTGGTGTCGCTGGCGATGCCGCTCATACGCTGGATGAAATTTAGGGCGATGCGTTCCGCCCGCAGGATGCTGCCCGCCGAGCCCTCAATCCGGGCGATGTCGACGCCGGGGCTTAGCGGGGCGCCGTCGGACAGTAGCGGTTCATAAAGCAAATCAGGGTCAACCCGGTGAAAAACGGCGCCAGCCACGTCCAGCCCGGCGAGCACGCCCACGGCCTTGGCCCTCAGCATCCCCACGCCGTTTATGTCCGGTGGTATCAGCAGACCGGTGGTGGGGTCGTTGAAGGTCTCGTCCTCCGTAAGGGCGGCGTCAATCAGGGCGTAGACCTCCGGGGGCAGTTGGCTCATGCTAGTACCTCCTCCTGGGTCAGAACCACGTGCTTCTCCCATTGGGGACTGGTCTCGGGGAAGTCTTGCCGGAAGTGGGAGCCACGGCTTTCCTGCCGCAACAGGGCAGACTCTACCATGAGGCGGGCCAGCAGTACCATGTTGCTCAATTCCCAGGAAGGCCGGTCACATGGCAATGGCATCGTCCGCTGCCACAGGTTGAGAATCCGGGCGGTCAGCAGCAGGCGGGAACCGTTGCGGTTGATTCCGGCATTCCGCCAGGTCAGGTCCTGCAGGTTCTCCAGGCAGGGTGCGGGCATGGTGGCGCAAACGGGCGCCCGGTCTGGGACCCGCCGCAGCATGATGTCCTCCGGGCTGGAAAAGGCCAACGGGGGAGCCTGGCCAAGACTGCTGGCGACCAGTCGACGGGCAAACACCAGCGTGTCCAGCAGGGAATTGCTGGCCAGGCGGTTGGCCCCGTGGACGGCCGAGCAGGCCGCCTCCCCGCAGGCGTAAAGCCCTTCTAGGTTGGTGCGGCCCCAGGTGTCGATCTTGATGCCCCCCATCATGTAGTGGGCGGCGAGAGCCACGGGCGCGGGTTCTCTGGTTATGTCCACCCCGTAGTTCAGGCAGAAATGGTAGATCGTAGGAAAGCGGCTCTGGATTACATTGACCGGAAGGTGGGAGATGTCCAGGTACGCGCTGGCGCCTTCCATTTTCTCCATTTCGGCGGCAATGGCCCGGGACACCACGTCCCGCGGGGCCAGGTCGGCCAGGGGATGGTAGTCCGCCATGAAGGCACGGCCCTCCCGGTCCCGCAGCACCGCACCCTCGCCGCGCATGGCCTCGGAAAGCAGGAAGGTGGGAGCCTCCTCAATTCGCAGCGCAGTGGGGTGGAATTGGTAGAATTCCATGTCCATCACCCTGGCGCCGGCCCGGAAGGCCAGGGCCACGCCGTCTCCGGTGGCAACTTCAGGGTTGGTTGTGTACCTGAAAAGCTGGCCGGCCCCGCCGGCCCCGATGACGATGTTCCGGCCACTGAAGGTCTGACTTCTGCCGGTCTCGCTGTTTAGAGTTTCCACGGCCACGGCGCGGCCGTTCTCGACCACAAGGCGGGTGGCCAGGGTATATTCCAGGACCTTGATGTCCGATTCGGCAACGCGGGCGGCCAGGGTAAGTTCGATGTGCTGGCCCGTGGCATCGCCGCCAGCGTGAAGGATTCGCGGCCGGCTGTGGGCGCCCTCCATGCCCAACGAGATTTCGCCGTGGCTGGTGTCGAAGGGGACGCCCCACTGGATGAGGCTGGCGACGCGCTGGGGTCCCTCGCTAGTGAGGACTTCCACCGCATCCGGGTCGCAGAGGCCGGCCCCGGCGGTCAGCGTGTCCTGCATGTGCAGAGCAGGGGTGTCTCCGGCGCCCACGGCCGCGGCAATCCCACCCTGGGCGTAGCGGGTGTTGCAGTCGTCCACCCGGCCCTTGGTCAGAATCAGGGTGGAACCGTGTTCCCGCGCCAGGAGGGCGGTGTTGAGGCCGGCAATGCCGCTGCCGATGATGATGTAGTCGTAGTCAGAATCAGGCATGGAAGGTTATGGACAAGAAAGAAGCTCAGAGCAGCCTCAGCAGGGCCAATCCAGAGTATGGGATACTATACTGCCCCCATAGGTGATTGCCAAGCGTTCGGTACGGCGGACCTTTAAGTTCGAGGACATGGGTTCCGCATGAGCACGGCGCTTTCGTTGGGGACGAAGGGGAGACGCAGCGGGTAAGTGTTTACCGGGTTCCCGCCTTTTGCCGGGAACGAGCTTACGGCCATAAATCGCGGGGCCTGGCAACTATTCGCCGGGATTCCAAAGTCAGCCACTTTCGCGAAATGGGAATCCCCTAGCCTTCCGCCGGACGGTCGAACCCCATATCCAGATCCCGCAGAAACTCCTCGATGTTGGCGGAAAGGGGCGGCGGCGGGGGTTGTTCCGCGCGCTGCTCGCGGTCGTAGTGCTCTTCCAGTTGGGCCAGCAGGGAGGATACGTCCTCTCCCTCGCTGCTGACCATGTCGGCGATGCCATCGTACTGTTCCTTGCCCCGGTCGGGTTCAATCAGCCGGTCGGGCAGGTTGTACTGGGCGCAGAGGATTTCCATCAGGCGGGCGGTTCCCATCAGGTCCTCGTCAACCTGGAAGTATTGGGGCAGATGGACCACGAAGGTTCGGGTTTCAATGCCCTCCTTAGCCGCTTCCTGGGGAATGAGGTAGGTGATGGTAGAAGGACCCTCGTAGTCGCTGGTCTTGACCCCAGTCTTCCGCTGCTCCTCCTCGAGGTCGCCGCCCACGCCCGAGCCTGATACCAGCAGCGGCCGGGTGTGGGGGACCATGTCGTACATCGCGCCGACCAGGGAATACCGCTTGACGCCCAGTTGGCGGAGCATGTCCAGCATGGCATCCGCATAGTCTTCCCCATAGAGGTGGGGTTCCAGCAAATGGCCCAGGAGTATGTCGGGCCCCTCCTCCCGCTGGGCGTAGCGGATGATAGTGTTGGGGATGGACACTTCCCGCTTGCCCTGGTTGAAGAAGGACCGGGGCCGGTAGCGGGTGAAATCGTAGAACAGGCCCGGCCGGTGCAGACGGCCCAGTTCCTTCGCCCTCAGGTGCCGCTGGATGCGGCCCAGGCTGAGGCTGCCCACCCGTCCCACGTCAATCCAGGGACGCAGAACTGCCAGGAGATGCGGTTCCTTCAGTTCGGGAAGGGATTCCTTAAGCTCAAATTCGCCAAGTCTCATGGCCTATAGTTTGACAGCGCCAGGTTCCTTTTACAAGACCCGTTGGTTTGCGGCCTGTGAGCCTGATGGGGTAAGCACAAGGTAGCAAACGGGACAGCCACAAGGACTGCCTCTACGAAGGGACCAGGCAAATCGCCTTCATTCAACGCTTCAGACGCAGGCTAGCTATCTTTTCCGTCACTCCCCTGCCCCGTAAACCTCCGTTTCCGGGTAGAAGGAATACCAGCCGAACCAGTAGGCGTTGTGGGTGGGGATTCGAGCCAGACGCACGGAAGGGTCGTCCGCCAGTACCAGGGCATCCTCCTCCACCTGCCAGAGGCGTCCGTCGCTGTCGGTGAGGACCGCCGCAGATTCCCCGGCGCCCTCCTCCAGGATAAAGGTCTGGTCACCTCGTTCGTAGGCCCGACTGCCTAACCACCCGATGGTAACCACCACCAGGGGCTGGCCTCCCAGTTCGTCGTTGACAACTGTCTGACTACGTAAAGTTTCCAGGGGATAGGCCCTGGCTTCGCCATTGATGCGCACCCCGATAACCTGGCCCTTTGTGGACAGGTCGTCGCTACTCTGCCACACAGGGAACATGGTCAGGGGGCTTTCCCGGTAGTTGAAGTAGATGGACCGGGCGTCCCACTCCGACTGGTAAAACCTGCCGGGATACAGGCCCGTCTCCTGGTCCAGCACGGTGGTGTCGGGGTGGGCCTTCAACCACTCGCCCCAGGTGGTGGTTACAACCGGCAGCAGTTCCAACCTTATGCCCGTACCAATCAGGGGCCCGGCGGCGGGGACGCCGGTGAACTGGTTCCAAAGGGTGTTGGTCTTGCGGTCGTACATCAGTTTGTTGCTGCGGTACAGCATGCCCGAAGTGCCGAACTCTACTCTCTCGCCATCGATGTTGGTGGAATACACGATTCCCGCACCGCAGAGGGTTCAATAGGCCAGAGCGAAGGGCACCCCTCCCACGACGTCGTTAGCCATTTCGTGGGCGTTGATTATGCGGTGAGGATAGGCGCGATGTTCCCCGTTGAAGGAGACGCCGAACACGCGGTCTTCCGGGTCCAGGTAGTCGGCGTCGGAGCCGTCAATCACCGGAGCGTCGGTCAGGTCGGGTATTCCGTCCTTGCGGACGCCGCCCCAGACAATCTCTTCCACGCGAATATTGGCGCGCATACCGTCGTACAGGAACGCCCCCATAGCCGGGTCAACGAAATCGGTAAAGAGTTGGCCCTTCCATCCGGCAAACCCGGGCGGGGGCCATACCTCCGGGTGCTTGCCAAGCCAGACCACCCACCGGGCCCACTCGTCGATGTCAGAACCGGACTCAACGTCGGCTATCTCCGGGTTTCGCTCCGCTATGTGGTCCAGCGCCTGAAACAGGGCGTCCTCCACGTCCCGGTCGATCTGCCACCATGGAAAACGCATCAGTTCCAACAATACAGGTATATAAGTGGGGTCACCAGAATCGCCAATTTTGGCCAGGCCCCATGGGTCTCCGCGCTGGGCGGACTCAAGGGCGTCGTACATCAACTGGGTGGACGGGGCTTCCGCAGTGCTAGGGTCTCTGCCCGGCAGAATCCAGCGGGCCAAGTGCCGCTGACCCTCGGCGCAGGCCACCAAGAGCAGGTCCCGGCGCAAGTGGGATACCCCGCCGGCCTGTTCACCCTCGCCGGGAGCCACCGCCAGGCACAGTTGACCATCGTTGGCACGAAGCGAGCCGTCTGTGCCTATCGTGAAGCGTTGGGTTGGAGCATCGGAACACGGCCGGACAAATACTTCATTCCCGACGGCCTCCAGGCACAGTTCGTAGGCGGGCATGAAGAGTTGACCATCGCCGGGCCGGTTGACCAGGAACAGCTCATCATCCCCGCCGGGCTTGCAAGTGTGGGCCTGCAGGGGACGGTCAAGCTGGGCCCCCGAGCCAAATCCGCGTACGTCCACGCAGTAGAATTCGGGTTCGTCCAACGGGTCAATCAGCTGAATCAATGTTTCCCCTTCGGGAAATACAGAAGACAGGACTTCGGACCCCGGCATGGAGGACTGGGTAGCAGTTGGGACCGGGGCCCCGGCGGGGACGGGTGCATCCGATACCCTGGCGGGTGAAGCAGTGGCGGGAGGCGGGGCGACGGCAGTGGCCTCCGCTATGGCTATGGCCGCCGACCCGGAAGTCCGGGGAGCGGTTGTCGGGCTGGCAGCGCGTTCGGGCGCGGTCTGGGTACCGGCGGGTTGGCCGGAGCCAGCCGATGCGGGAGCAGTATCCTCTGGAGGCGGGCCGGGCTCAGGCTGGCTGCATGCCAGGAACGTCACCGCGATGGCCGCAGCGATTAGTAATGCAACTGGCCGGTCACGGTATTTCAGCAAGGCCCCATCTCGGTCAATTTGCCCTCGCGCCAGGCAACGGTCCCGTTTCGCACCGTGAGAAAAGTGTCCAGCCTCACCTTGCCCTCCACCTTGTTGCGGGCCATATCGTGCCACACAAACCGGCCCTCCCGAAGGTCGTAGACGGCCGCATCGCCGGACATCCCGGGCGCCAGGGACCCGATCTTTTCTTCCAGGCCCAGCACCCGGGCCGGGCGGGATGTGCTGGCGGCCACCGCGTCCTCCAGGGACATGCCCATGGCATGGAACTTGCTGACCAGATCGTTCATCAAATAAACCCTACGACCGGGCGGGGGCAAATGGATGTCGGTGCTGATGGTGTCGGGGGGAAGGCCCTGCTGGATGGCGGCTTTCGCCACTTCCACATCGCAGTGCACCCCGGCGTGGCCCAGGTCCATGATAACGCCGCGCTCCGAAGCCTCCCGCACTTCCGGGCGAAGGCGGTCATGGCGGTCAAGGATGCCCTCGTGGTTGCCGTTAAAGGCGTGGGTGACGATGTCGCCCGGTCCCATGAACTCCAGTATCTGGGGCAGGGGAATGGGCGTGCCGCTGACGTGGACCATCAGCCTGCTGCCGGACTTGTCGGCGGCTGCCCGAGCCAGGCGCATGGCCTCCGGGGCGTCCCAGTGGGCCACCGCGTTCAACTCCATTCGCACCTTGATACCGAAAAGGAAGCCGGAATTGTTCTTCACCGCGTCGGCAGTCTGGTCCACGTCGATGATGCGCAGGTCCTGAAGACCACCGCCCAGCACCCGATTGGCAGCCAGGCCGACAGCGCCTATGTGCAGGAAGGCCAGCAGACGGGTCCGGTGGGCCGGAAAAACGTAGTCCCGCATGGCTCCCAAGTTCAGAAACCCGGCGCTGCCCGCGTCAACGCCGGTAGTAGCGCCCGCAGAAAGGCAGTTCTGGTCGGCATGGACGGCGCTTCCACTGCCGCCATGATAGAAATGGCCGTGCAAGTCGATTAGGCCAGGCGTCACCACCTTTCCTGATACGTCAACCACATTGCTGGCCTGTTCCGGGGCAATGTCATCGGCCACCTCCGCAACCGCGCCGCCCTGGAAGGCAATGTCCCGTCGGTCATGGATGCCCTGGGCAGGATCAAGGAGGGTCCCACCCTTCAGCAGCAGGTCGTAGCTGGCGGGAGCGGTGGTCATGTCGGCCTCCTAACTTACATGGATAGACAGGATGGACAGGATTTTCCTCTATTAGTCGGAAAACTTGGGAGTAGCACCGTCATAGCAATTCGCGAGTCATACCGCTTGCATCCTGCTCATTCATGGTTAACCGTTTTCTTCGTCCGGGTTGGCGAACTGCATGCGGCGCAGGCGGGGATAGACCAGTTCCTTGGGGTTTCGCAGGTCTGCATCGGAGATCTCCTCCGAAGTTACCAGATCGCGGGCGCGCCACTTTTCCACTGCCTGGCGCACCAGCCTTTCCACAATCTGGGGCGAGCGGCCCTCCAGCCGACCAATCTGGTAAGCCAGGGTTACCGCCAACTGGCCGCCGGTAATCCGGTCGAAAGCCGCCGAGTCGGACAGGTCTTCGGGCATTCCTCCGCACTGGTCGAGGAAGTCGTCCAGCACCTGGCCCATAATATCGGTCAGGCCGCCCAGTTCGATTTCGGTCATGTACTGGGTCAACTGGTCGGTCAGGTCCTCCACGCCCTCGGCGGGCAGCACCAGGCCCTCCACTTGGGGTTCATCGCCATTGGTGTGGTGGTCCGTAGCCATAAGAGGTCTTCGCTCCTGCTGGGCCTGATGTGGCGGTAATTGTAGCATGTTCCGGGAATTCGGCCCCTACCTTGACGCCCGGATTTGGCTCCATGCTAATATGATGCTCCACCCCAATCTTGCCCATGCCGCGGGAGCTTGACCCACCATTGATTTCTCACTCGGAACGCCAGGCTTATGTAACGGTTGCCGAGGAGTTTCAGCAGGACGTTTCAATCGCCTGGCTGGAGCGAGTCCTGTCGGTTGCCCTGGACTATGCCCTGGACCCCGACGAACCGGGGCAGATCAGCCTCCTGTTGACCGACGACGAAACCGTCAGGGAACTCAATCGACTTTACCGCGGCCTGTACGAAACAACCGACGTCCTGTCCTTCTCATTAATCCACCAGGGACATTGGGAAGGAGAGGACGGGCCATACATCGGTCCTGATGAAGTCTGGCCCGATTTCGTGCTGCCCCCCAATGAGCTTCCTCCCCTGGGAGAGGTGATCATCTCCTACCCGCAAACCTGTCGCCAGGCGCTGGATGGCTCCGTGGAGCGGGAACTGGCCTTGCTGGTAGTTCACGGCGCCCTGCACCTGGTGGGCCACGACCACCTGGAACCGGAGGAGGCAGGCCAGATGCGCGCCCTGGAACAGGCGGCGCTGGCCCAGATATTCGCAGACCAGGAGGAAGAGTCATGACCTCCCAGGTCTATTACCGCAAGTGGCGGCCCGGTTGCTTTGCCGACCTGGTGGGGCAGGAGCACGTCGCTACCACCCTGCGCCAGGCCATCCGGCAGGGACGGGTGTCCCATTCCTATCTCTTCTGCGGGCCACGCGGCACCGGCAAGACCACTACTGCCCGGATCGTGGCCAAGGCGGTCAACTGCATCGACCCCCAGGATGGCGATCCCTGCAATCAATGCTCCGTCTGCGTTTCCTTCAATGAAGAGCGATTTATGGACGTTATTGAGATGGACGCCGCCAGCAACCGGGGCATCGAGGACATTCGGGAGATAAGGGACAAAGTCAACTTTGCGCCAGGGGAGGGTCGTCGGAAGGTCTACATCATCGACGAAGCCCACATGCTCACCGACCAGGCTTCCAACGCGTTTCTGAAAACTTTGGAAGAGCCGCCGGCCCATGTCATCTTCATCCTGTGCACCACCGAGGCCAACCGCATTCTGCCGACCATCGTCTCCCGCTGTCAGCGGTTTGACTTCCGGAGGCTGCCGTCGGAACGCATATACCAGCGCCTGGCGGAAATCACCGAGGGGGAAGGCGCATCGGTTGCCCCGGACGCCCTGAGGCTGGTGGCCCGTTATGCCGCCGGCAGCCTGCGAGACGCTGAGAATCTGCTGGAACAACTGGTAGTGTCCTACGGCGACGGAGTCACACTGGGCCAGGTGGAAGAACTGCTGGGCCTGGGCCACGGCGACCGTTGGCTGGACCTGGTCAGGTACCTGTTGATGAGCAACACGACGGCCTCGCTGGAGGTCATCAACCGGGCCGCGTGGGATGGGGTGGACCTGCGCCAGATGCACCGGCAAACCCTGGAACTGCTGCGGGCCGCCATGCTGCTGGAATGGGGCGCCGCCGACGCCCTGGAGTTGCCCGAACACGTCGCCGGGCAAATGCGGGAACTGGTGGCCAACCTGCCCAACTGGCGCATTGTGAAGGCGTTGCGTATCTGGGGCGACGTTAACATGCGCTACGACGCTCCCTCCACCCTGCCGCTGGAACTGGCGGTGGTTGAGATTTGCAACGACGACATCGCTCCACCGGCGGAGGCCGCCGGGGCCGGAAGCGCGGCCCCAACCATGACCTCGCCGCCCAGCCGGAGACCGGCCCCTGGCCCCGCGCCGGCGCCTTCAGCCACGCCGCCCGATGCTCCCCCCAGTCCGGCAAGCCCGCCGCCGCGGCAGCAGGACAGCCCCAGGACTGCGCCGGTGCGTCCCCAGGCCGGGGCCATGGTCAACGAGGCTTCCGGCATGGCTGGCAACGGTGGCAACGATGTGGCAGGCATGTGGCAGGCAACCGTGAAGGCCCTGAACCGCGCCACGGGCAAGAGGTACAACCTGGGAGCGCTGCTGCGGGACTGTAAAGCCAACACCATAACCCTGGAAGGTGATACACTGTTAATACCCTTCGTGCACCGCCCCAACATGGAACGGATGCAAGAGGAACTGGAAGACCCGGGTTCTCGCAAGCAGGTGACGGAGGCGGTAACCCGTTTCTTCGGGACTCCGTACAATTTCCGGATAACCCTGGCGGGACAGACAGAAGAAGGCGCTCAGCCCAACCGGCCCAACCAGCACAGCCCGCTGGTGCGCACTGCACTGAACATGGGGGCCCGAATCGTGGAGGACACAATCGAATGAACCGGAACATGATGCGACAAGCCCAGCGGATGCAGGCCCAGCTTCAAAAAATCCAGGAAGAACTGGAGACCGCCACCGTAGAGGGCAGCGCCGGAGGCGGCGTGGTAAAGGTGGTGATGACCGGCAAGCAGTCGGTGGAGTCGGTAACCATTGAACCGGAAGCCGTCGAGGACGTGGAACTGCTGCAGGACCTGGTGGCCGCCGCCTTCAACGACGCCAACCAGAAGACCCAGGAACTGGCCGCCAGCAAGATGAGCGCCATTACCGGCGGCATGAATATTCCGGGGTTGACCTAAGGGAACATCCGAACCGGTCCCTTCCTCCTTGACGGGGGAAGGTTGGGATGGTGGTGAAGAGCAGTCATATACTGCATATCCGGTACATCCATGTTTGATTTCTCGTTAAATTAGAAGAATTGACATGACCCTGGAGCATATGCCATCGGCCGCCCCTTCCCTGGCGCGGCTTATCCAGGAACTGAACAAGCTGCCGGGCATCGGCCCCAAGAGCGCCCAGCGCCTGGCCTATTTCATTATCCGCCTGCCCGAGGAAGAGGCCTGCGACCTGGCCAATGCCATTACTGCCGTCAAGCAGACTATCATGTTCTGCGGACAATGCCAGAACCTGACGGACGCCAGTCCGTGTTCCATCTGCGCCAGCAGCCAGCGCAACCGTGAGCAGATTTGCGTTGTAGAAGAACCCCTTGACGTACTGGCCCTGGAACGGACGCATTGCTACCGGGGACTCTACCACGTGCTGCACGGCGTCCTTTCGCCCCTGAACGGGGTAGGGCCGGACCAGATCAAGCTGCGGGAACTGTTCGCCCGCCTTTCGGATGGCGCGGTTAAGGAAGTGGTCATCGCCACCAACCCCACCCTGGAGGGGGAGGCAACGGCCATGTACATCTCCCGCAACCTGGTTGGCGCTAACGTCAAGGTTACGCACCTGGCCCGCGGGCTGCCGGTGGGCGGCTCACTGGAATACACCGATGAACTCACCCTCAGCCGGGCGTTCCAGGGTCGCCAGGCGGTGGAATAGCACTCTTCCCGTTCTTTGCTGTCCTTCGGGGACATATAGCCCGCCAGCCATAATGGATGTGAGCCAACCATGCCACTGCCCCGCACTTACCGCGCCGAAGCACTGGTGCTCAAGAACGCTCCCCTGGGAGAAGCCGACCTGCTGGTCACGCTCTTCAGCCGGGAAGCTGGCAAAATACGGGCCGTGGCCAAGGGCGCGCGCCGCTCCACCGCCAAGCTGGTGGGGCACCTGGAACCTCTCACCCTTACCCGCCTGGCCCTGTCGCGGGGCCGCACCCTGGACATGATCAACCAGGCGGAAACCCTGAACAATTTCACGCCATTGAAGACCGACCTTACCGCCGTAACCAGGGGTCTGCAGGTGGCGGAACTAGTGGATGGGTTCGGTTCGGAGGCCAGCCCCAACGAACCCCTGTATCAGCTGGCCCTGGCCACCCTGGCGGCCATCGGCCAGGCTCCCGGAAACGAATTGCCGCTGCTCCACTTCCAGCTGCACCTGCTGGCCGTTTCGGGGCTGATGCCGGAACTCCAGAATTGCGTGGAATGTCGCCAAGAGATTGAACCCGACCGTCACCGCTACAGCACCGACGGCGGCGGCGTTTTCTGCCCCGATTGCGTACCCGACCACGCCGGGTTGCGTCCCCTTTCGCTGCGAGCCCTCAAGGTGCTGCGCCTGCTGGCTCGCAACGATGCTGCCCGGCTCCCCACCCTGTTCCTGGACCCGCAACTGACCCAGGAACTCAAGGCCATTCTCACCGGAACAGTCCAGTACTGGCTGGACAAGGAAATACGCAGCAACTCCTTCCTGAATCACCTTGCCCGCACCGAAGGAGCCGGCGCAGCCGGCAGGTGAACGTACTCCTTGCGCCTGGACGTGGCGATCAAGTCCTCCGACTACGTACGCCTCCGCTTTTGCAAAGCCCACATGCTTGCGATACACTAATTTTCAAGAACGGCGTATTCGACCTAAACATGAAGCCGTTGCAGGTCCTGTAAAGGGATTCAAGGTAAGCGAGTGCCCACCTACCGCGTAAGAGTTGGCGAGCAGATGTACACCGTTGAGGTGGGCGACGTCAGCCGCTCACCCGTAGAGGTCAACGTAGACGGGCAGACTTTCTACGTGGAAGTGGATGCGCCGCCGGAAGAGCCGACCCTGCCGCCTACCCGCCGGGGACGACGTCCTCCCAGCCGGGTTGCTCCACCGGCATTGCCCCGGGTTGGCGGCTCCGTTCCAACCTTCGACCCCTCGGACAAGGTGCTGCGGGCGCCCATGCCGGGTCGGGTCATAGCCATTCGGGTCCGACCCGGAGACCGGGTGGCCACCGGCGACGAGGTGTGCGTCGTCGAGGCAATGAAGATGGAACAGAGCATCCGGGCCGCCCGGAACGGCGTAGTCAAGGAGATATACGTTCAGCCCATGGACTCGGTGGGGGCCAATGATGCCCTGATCGAGATGGAATAGTTTGCCATGTCCCTGGATTGGCTGACCCTGGGCATTCCCTACGGATGGCTGGCGGTCCCCCTGGCAGTAACCACTATTTCCGCAGTGGCCCAGGTCATCGCCAAGCTCCGGGCACGGAAAGTGCTCAACGAATTGCGGGCTGACCTGGAAAGTGCACGTTCGCGCCACCGCAGATTGTTGACCGAATACTTCCTGCGCCAGGAATTCCTCTGCCGCCAGTTGACCCTTTCGCCTCCCTACCGTCCGGCCTCCACATTACCCCCGGGGGCCGATGGCCAGGAGCCGGACGATAACTTATTGCCTCGGTTGCTGATGAAACTGCATTGGCGCAAACCCAAGACCACTCTGACCCAGGGTTCCACCGGATCCGCCGGGGCAATTGTGGGAAGGCACTCCTTCAGCGTAGGCTGGTCCCTGGTTTGGCGGACCACCGGTTCCAACATTATGCGTGTGGCGCAGCCCCTGGGGGCCAGGGCCGCAAGCTTCGCCCCCCGGCTGATCTCCGTGGGGGGCGGCGTCGCATCCACTGGAGGTTCCCTGGCCGCATCCACGGCAATCCGCGCCGTCATCGGCGCCGTTTCAGTGGTGGGCTGGGTAATCGGGCCGGCCCTGGCCGCATGGACAGTAGTCAGCGAATTGCGCAAAATCAACCACGCCCGGCGCGATCTGAGAATATTGCTCGCCCAACAGGACATGGAACTGGCCAGCTTCAGGGTTCGGAACAGACGGCTGGAAGCCCAATACGCAGAGTCCCTTAAATTGCCAGTGGAAGGAAACGAACTTGTAGCCGTCTCGCAATAGCGCAGACCTCCACTTCGCCCGAAGCGAACGTCCTTGCCCCTTCATGGCTAATTGCACGCCTAAAGTGTTAAAATCTGCCTTGATTTACTCCGCCAAGGATGTCGGCCTATGCCACAGGACTTTATCCACGTCAAGGGCGCCCGGGAGCATAACCTCAAGAACGTAGAGGTAACCATTCCCCGAGACAAGCTGGTGGTCATCACCGGCGTATCGGGTTCCGGCAAAAGCTCCCTGGCCTTTGACACTATCTACGCCGAGGGTCAGCGGCGGTACGTGGAATCCTTGTCCGCCTACGCTCGCCAGTTCCTGGGCCGCATGGACAAGCCCGACGTGGACTACATCGAGGGCCTGTCACCAGCCATTTCCATCGACCAGAAGGGCGTCTCCCACAATCCCCGCTCCACCGTGGGGACCGTTACCGAAATTTACGACTATTTGCGCCTGCTCTTTGCCCGGGTGGGCAAGCCGCACTGTCCCAAGTGCGGCCGACCCGTGGAACGACAAACGGTCCAGCAGATTGTGGACGCTATTCTCAACCTCCCCGAGGACAGCCGGATTACCCTGCTGGCCCCCAAAGTGCGCCGAAAGAAGGGAGAGCACAAGGACGTTTTCGAGGCAGCACGGCGCGCCGGCTTCGTTCGCATCAGGGTCAACGGCGAAATCCTGATGCTTGACGAGACCGACACCGTAATCCTGGACAAACAGAAGTGGCATTACCTTGAACTGGTGATAGACCGCATTATCGTCCGTCCCGACACGGAAATCAGCCGTGTCTCCGAGTCGGTGGAAACGGCCCTGCGGGAGGGCGAAGGCGTTCTCCAGGTCTTGAAACACCCACGCGAAGAGGGCCGCAAGGATGAAGAGCTGGTCTTCTCCGAGCAGTTCGCCTGTGTCCGCTGCGGCACCAGCCTGCCGGAGATAGAACCCCGCACTTTCAGCTTCAACAATCCCCACGGCGCCTGCCCCCAGTGCACCGGCCTGGGCTTCAAGCTGGAGGTAGATCCCAACCTGGTTATCCCCAACAAGAACCTGTCCCTGCTGGAAGGGGCGGTGGTGGCCTGGAACCGCACCGGAGCCTCGTCGTCGTGGTACATGAGCATGATGGAGTCGGTGGCCCGTGCCCACGATTTTTCTCCCCAGGTACCGGTAAAGGACATGGACGAGGATCATCTCAAGGTGATCCTGTATGGCGTCAAGGGCAAGAAGGTAACCGTTCGGCACCGCACCCACAACGGGCGGACCTATAGCTGGGAGACCCGGTTCGAGGGCGTCATTCCCAACCTGGAGCGTCGTTACCGGGAAACGGACTCCGACCACACTCGCCAGGAAATTGAACGTTACATGACTGCCCGCCCCTGCCAGGCATGCAAGGGCCAGCGCCTCAAGCCCGAGGCGTTGGGGGTCAAGGTATGCGGTCTCAGCATAATGGAAGTTACCGCAATGAACATTGCCCAGGGGGTCGAATGGGTGCGGGATATTGACCCGGACGCCGAAGGCAGACACGCAGGGGAAGTGCTGACCCGCAGGGACAAGTCCATCGCCAACCAGATACTCAAGGAAATCGATGGGCGGCTGAAGTTCCTGGACGGAATTGGGCTGGACTACGTAACGATGAACCGCACGGCCCGCACCCTGTCGGGCGGCGAGGCCCAGCGCGTGCGTTTGGCCACCCAGATTGGCTCGGGCCTGACGGGTGTACTCTACGTTTGCGACGAGCCCACGGTGGGCCTGCACCCCCACGATGACCACCGCCTGATAAATACGCTGACCCGCCTGCGCGACATGGGGAACACGGTAATAGTAGTTGAGCACGACGAGGCGATGATGCGGGCCGCCGACTTCATTGTCGACCTGGGACCGGGGGCCGGGGAGCACGGCGGCCACGTGATAGCAACGGGGAACATTGATGAGGTGATGGCCCACTCGGGTTCCCTGACCGGCCAATACCTGAGCGGAGCCAAGGAGATTCCGCTGCCCGAGGGTCGAAGGCCCGGCAATGGGCTGCACATCACCATAACCGGCGCCCGTGAGAACAATCTCAAGGACATCAGCGTTTCCATACCCCTGGGGATGCTGACCTGCGTGACCGGCGTTTCCGGGTCGGGCAAGAGCACCCTCACCTACGACATTCTCTACAAGCGGTTGGCCCAGGAAATAAACCGGGCGCGGGACTACCCGGGCGATCATGACGAAGTTACCGGGATGGAACACATCGACAAGGTGGTCAACATCGACCAGTCCCCCATCGGCCGGACACCCCGCAGCAACCCCGCCACCTATACCGGTGCCTTCACTCCCATTCGGGAGCTATTCGCGTCGCTCCCCGAGGCCAGAGTACGGGGCTACAAGCCCGGCCGATTCTCCTTCAACGTCAAGGGCGGCCGCTGCGAGGCATGCCAGGGCGAGGGTTACAACCAGATTGAAATGCAGTTCCTGCCAGACGTAACCGTCCCCTGCGAAATCTGCCATGGCCGCCGCTACAATCGTGAGGCCATGGAAGTAACCCTGCGGGACAAAAGCATCGCCGACGTGCTGGACATGACGGTGGACACGGCCCTGGAGTTCTTCTACAACTTCCCGCGCATCCGGCCCAAGCTGGAAACCTTGCGGGACGTGGGCCTGGGTTACATCCGGCTGGGGCAACCGGCAACCACCTTGTCCGGCGGAGAAGCGCAGCGAGTCAAACTGGCCACGGAACTGGCCAAGCGGGCCACCGGAAAAACCTTTTACTTAATGGACGAACCCACTACCGGCCTCTCTTTCGAGGACTGCGCTGCCCTGCTGCGAGTGCTGCACCGACTGGTGGACAACCGCAACACCATAGTTCTGATTGAGCATAACCTGGACCTGATCAAGAACGCCGACTGGATTATTGACCTGGGCCCGGGCGCCGGGGACCGGGGCGGACAACTAATCGCCACAGGGACACCGGAAATGTTAGCCCGGCATTCCGAGTCACACACGGGCCGCTTCCTTAAACCCCTGCTGGAAGTAAACGGAAAGGAACCGCTGACCGTTGCGCCGCTGGCAACGCCAGTGGAGGATGTTGTGCCGGAACCGCCCAAAAAGAAGGCTGCGAAGAAGACGCCGCGAAAGCGGGCCAAGGAACCGGTGGCGGTGGGGGATGATTAACAAATTCAAACATGGATTGACAGGATTCCTTTGTTCAAATCAGAAAGTCCTGTAAATCCTGTCCATCCGTGTGAGTCAATGAGAGGAACCCATGACCCAAACCCAGACCTTGCAATATGACCTGCTGATTGACGGGGAGTGGAAGGCAGCCGCCAGCGGCGACTACTTCGACGTGGAAAACCCGGCTACCCGCGAAACTGTGGCCCGAATGGCTAACTCGGGAGGGCAGGATGTCGCCGAGGCGGTAGCCAGCGGAGAGCGGGCCTTCAAGCACGGCCCCTGGTCTACGATGCCCGACTCGGAACGGGGGAAAGTTCTTTGGCGCATTGCCGACATCGTGGAAGAGCGGCGGATGGAACTGGGCCGGATGGAGTCCATATCCAATGGGCGCCCCATTTCCGAGACTTCCTCCCAGATGCTGGTGGTGGCCAGCTATTTCCGCTACTTTGCCGGGTTCTGCGACAAGATTCAGGGCTCCACGGTCCCCACCGACCGGGGGCACCTGAATTACACGGTGCGCGTTCCCCTGGGCGTGGTGGGGCAACTGACGCCCTGGAACCACCCGCTGATGATTGCTTCCAAGAAGCTGGCCCCAGCGCTGGCCGCCGGGTGCGTTGTAGTTATGAAGCCATCGGAGTGGGCGCCGCTGACGCCAACTGAAATGGGCAATATAGCCCTGGAGGCCGGGCTGCCGCCGGGCGTACTGAACATCGTGAACGGCTTCGGCCCCACGGCCGGCAAGGCGCTGGCCGGAGACCGGCGACTGGGCAAGCTGGACTTGACGGGCGGTACGGAAACGGGCCGGGCGGTCGGCGAAGTGGTGGGCCGCAATCTCACTCCCTTCCAGGCGGAACTGGGCGGAAAAGCGCCCGTGATCGTCTTTCCCGACGCCAACCTGGAGGATGCGGTCAATGGCTGCGCCTTCGCGTCCTTCGTGGCATCGGGCCAGACCTGCATCCAGGGTTCCCGGGCAGTGGTCCACAGCTCGATTTATGACCGGTTCGTGGAGCAGCTTTCGGCCAAGGTGGCAAACATCCGACTGGGCGACCCCACCGAGTTTGATACCCAGATGGGACCTGTGGTCTCCAGGCCGTCTTACGACCGCATCCTCAATTACGTGAAAGGGGCCAGGGAAGAGGGGGCGCGGGTGGCTCACGGAGGCAAACACCCCGAGGGAGCCGAGTTCGTTAGCGGTTACTTCATCGAGCCAACCATTCTGGCCGACGTACGGCCGAACATGACGGTGGCCCAGGAAGAGATTTTTGGGCCGGTAGTGTGCGTGATTCCCTTTGACACAGAAGAAGAGGCAGTGGCCATCGCCAACGACATTCCCTACGGGCTGGGTTGTTCAATCTGGACCCGGGACGTGGCCCGCGCCCACCGCGTGGCGGGAGAAGTTGAGGCCGGCATTGTGTGGATCAACGACCACCACCGGCTGCACCCGGGCATACCCTGGGGAGGGTTCAAGGACAGTGGGTACGGCCGCGAAGGCAGCTTTGACTTTGTCCACGAATACACGGCGCCCAAGTATGTATGTGTCCGTGTGGAGCCCCAGGGATTTGACTGGTATGCCGCCAGCGGGCCGGGGCAGCGGTTGAATTAAGCCAATACTTACTTGGGCCGCTCCCCGTAGCCACCCTAATCCCTATTTGGTAGAATAGCCACGACTTAACCCCATATAACTGGAAGGAGCTACCATGGATCTGCACTATGATGGCGAAGTGAAAATCGCCAGGATAAACATGGGCCCCTACGATAATAACGGATACATCGTGGTCTGCCCGGAAACCAACGAGGGCATAATCATCGACACCCCCGCCGAACCGGAAAAGCTGATTGACCAGGTGGGGGATGTTCAGATAAAGGCCATCCTGATTACCCACAAGCACCAGGACCACCTCCTCGGCTTTCACGAAATCACCGGAGCCATCGGCGCCCCCGTGGCGGTACACGCCAACGACGTGGACGGGCTACCCCGGGCTCCGGAGACGGTCCTGAACGACGGCGACACGATCACCTTCGGGAACCAGACGATACGGGCCATCTACACCCCCGGGCACACCGAAGGAGCCACCTGCTTCCTGACAGGCAATCATCTCTTTTCGGGCGATACCCTGTTCCCGGGCGGACCCGGCAAGACACGCAGCCCCGAACTGCTGCAGCAGATTCTGGGCAGCATCAGCGACAAGCTCCTCACTTTGGCGGACGATGTGGCGGTTTACCCCGGCCACGGCCCGATGGACACCACTATCGGGGAGGCTCGAAGGCGCTACGAGGTTTTCACGTCCAAGTCCCACGCGCCCGACCTTTTCGGAGATATAGACTGGCTGGAAACCGAATAGGCGGTTGACGCCGGCTCTTCCGACCGGATCCTTGTCATCTGCCTGACCCGCTCATGCCAAAGGACCTGATGGGCAAGCTTTCCCTGGTTCGTTTTACGGGAAGCCAGGGCGACAGTTATTTCGAGCAGCCTGGCATGAGTGGGCTGTTGCTATCTCTACTACGTGCGCTGCAAACCGTCGATTTGCCTTGCAAACGGGCCAACAGGACTTCCCACGCGCGTTGACAGAGTCTCAAGTATTTGGTAATGTTGTTATTTGTGATAGCCAGTATCATTGATAATTGGCATCTCAGGATGAAGTGCAGAGGAGGTAAATGTTATGGCTGAAATAATGGCGTACAGTTTCAAGGCACGGCGGCAGGTTCCCGTCAACGACGTCAAGTTGGTGCGCTATAAGAACGGGCGCTACGGCATCCAGGGCCAGGCTGGCGAAGGCCCAGAATGCGTGGTATCGAAGATGATAAGCACCGCCCAGGCCCAGGAGATGCAGGAGGCCGGCTACACGGTCAACGACATGTCCGGGCAAGACTAACCCCTGGGAACTGCGGGGCTGACCCTGCATTCGACCCAAATGGGTCAAAAAAAGGCGCCGCAACCACAGTTCGAGGCACAGATGTTCCAACGTACCGTACTGGATAACCAACTACGGGTCTTAACCTCCGCCATGCCCCACTCCACGTCGGTGTCCGTCACTATCGTCGTGGGGGCGGGCTCTCGCCACGAACCGGACGAACTTGCCGGCCTTTCTCACTTCCTGGAACACCTGCCTTTCAAGGGAACGGAAAGCTGGCCAACCGCCCGCCACGTCAGCGAAGCGATCGAGGGCGTGGGCGGCATCATGAACGCCAGCACCGACCGGGAGGTAACGGTCTTCTGGTGCAAGGTGGCGCGCCTGCACTTCCGGCAGGCATTTTCGGTACTGTTGGACCTGGTGCTTCACCCGTTGCTGGACCCCCAGGAGATGGAGAAGGAGCGGGAGGTCATCCAGGAAGAACTGCGAATGACCTACGACTACCCGTCCCACCGGGTGGACCTGCTCATAGACGAACTGCTCTGGCCGGAACAGGCCATGGGACGGGACGTGGGCGGAACCCTGGAGTCGGTGGACAACATCACCCTGGAAGACATCCGGGACTATATGGTGCGGCAATACAATCCAGCCAACACGGTAATCTCGGTGGCCGGAAACATTGACCACGACGATGTAGTAGACCTGGTAGGCCAGGCCACCAGGGACTGGCAACCCCGCGTTTCGCTGGACTGGCAGCCCGTGGTGGACTACTACGCTGACCGGGGCATAGGCTCCGTGGCGAAGGTGGAACAGCGGCAGGTGGACCAGGCCCACATCTGCCTGGGCCTACCAGGAATTTCCCTCACCGACCCTGACCGGTATGCCCTGGCCATCTTCAACGGGGTGCTGGGTGACGGCATGAGTAGCCGCCTCTTCCTCAACCTGCGAGAGGAACAGGGTCTGGCCTACGACGTTTCCAGCTCACTGAACCACTTCCGCGACTGTGGCTCTCTGGTGGTCTATTGCGGGGTGGAACCCCGTAAGGCTACGGAGGCGGTGCAGGCGGTGGTGACGGAACTGGCCGGTATGCGGGACACGGTGCCCGAAGCCGAGGTGAACAAGGCCAGGGAGTTCGCCAAGGGACGCCTGCTGCTTCGGATGGAGGACACCAGGTCGGTGGCCGCATGGCTGGGGGCCCAAGAACTGTTGCTGGGCCAGGTTTCCACCGTTGACGAAACGGTGCAGATGATCGACGCGGTTTCCGCGGCAGACGTGGCGCGAGTTGGCGCACGGCTACTGGACCCGGACAAATTGCGACTGGCGATGGTGGGACCAAATGACGGAGAGAAGGACCTGCAAAGGTTGCTGACCTTTTAGTTCTTTGCGCCTGGCAGTCGCGCTCCAGGCTGCCGGGCGGCGGTTCACTACAGGGCAGTCCTGGCCGCTGCCGCCGGTACCATGCCCTCCACTCCCACCGTTCATCCTTCCTGCCCTGGCCCCTTGCTTGCATTACTCTCCGGGGAGTCAGCGGAACCCTTCACCTGTTCCCTGCGAAATGGCGGCCATGAAAAGAACTGTGCCTATGGGCGTTCTTCCGATGGCCGCCAGCCAATTGTTTTCTGCCTACTTGAACACGGCCAGGCACTTGGGGGCGTTGAAGCTCCAGCATTCGGCCCATTCCAGGTAGTCGGCGCGGCGATTCAGTTCGGCCATGGCGCCCACCAGGCACTGCCAGTTGAGGGTTTCCTGCTGGCCCGACTCCTCCACCTGGTGCAGGGTCCAGTTCTTCCAGGTGTCGTACTCGCCGTTGCGGAGAGCATTGAGCAGGACGCGGTCGGCCTCCAGGTCGGGATAGACGAAGCCGTTCTTCTCGGTCAGGAAGGCGTGGGACCAGCTGGAGGAGGCCATCAGCACCACCCGGTAAGGGCTGTCCAGCAGGGCACGGACGGTGGCCTGTCCCACCTCGAAGCAGCGGCCGGGTGTGGGCGAGGGCGGATCGGGCTCGTTCTCGAAGACGTCGGAGCCGCCGCGCATACGGACTACGTTGCTGCCGTAGCAGTTGACCGCCATGGGCAGGATGGGATAGTTGAAGCCCTTGCGGTCCACGTCCAGGAAGAGGATGGTGTTGGCAAAGGCGTGGCCCAGGCCGGCCTTCTCGTGCAGGGGCTTGTAGGCGTAGGCCATGTCGATGCCCTGCTCTATCAGGCGGCTGGTCAGGTAGCGGCCGGCCTGCTGGTGGCCGGGGACACTGAAGACCTTCTCGTTGGGTTCGCCCCAGACATTAGGGCGGTCGCCGATGCGGTGGTAGGGCTGGAAGTCGATCTGGTCGTAGGCCAGGACACAGAAGGGGGGAATGATGTCCTCCCGGAAGTTCTCGTACTGGTCGTCGCCCCAGAGGAGGATGAAGTCGGGGTTGAAGGCGTCGATCTCCTCGCGGAGCTTGCGGAAGGCGTTGAACACCTTCTCCCGGTGGGCCTTGTGGGCGGTAATGCCCTCGTCATTGCCCCACTCGGCCTGCATTTCCGCGGGCCAGTTGGCGGGGTCCTTCATGTGCTCGGGGATGCGGTCGGTCTTGAGCATCCGGATCAGGGGCCAGGGCTTGTATTCGTCGGGAACCAATCCCGGGGGATAGTGAGTGGCGCCAATGCCAAGTATTTCTCCCATGAAATCCTCCAACCGGACAGGGTTCTGTCCATATATTCGGAATGACCGGAGTCGGATGGTTTCGGGAATTATAGGTTTGGCGCGGCGAGGCAGTCAACAGAATGTGGGCGGGGAATGCCGCCCTCCGGTTACACCCGTTCCGACGAGTCCACCAGGGATTCGGCGCGTTGCCGGTCTTCGGGGGAGGTAGAGAGGGCGATGGTGGCAACGCCGTCCTTGCGGTCCAGGATGTGGACGCTGCGGATGTTGATGCCGCCTTCGCTGAATCGCTGGGCGATGCGGGCCAGGGCGCCGGGCTCGTCCTTGAGCCGGATCAGCATGGCTTCATCGGTTACCGCCGAATAGCCGGCGTCGGCCAGGGCCACCAGGGCGCGGTCGGTATCGTCGGTGCTGATGATGATGGTGCCCTGATCGCCGTTGACCTGGGTGTTGATGGATTCAAGGTTTATGCTGGCCTGGGCCAGGGTAGCGGTGATGTCCGCCAGGACCCCCACCTCGTCCCGGGCCATTATCACGATTCGTTCCATCCTGAAACCTCCGTTAGAAGCAATAAGGGCTAGCGGGCCGGGTCAGGCGGCGACCGGGGCCAGGCAGTCGTCCACCAGTCTGTCCACCATTTCGCGGGTAACGTGGGACATGGCGATGAGGTGGGCGATGTCGCCGTAGGGGGCAAGCTGCCACTTGTTGATCACTTCCTGGGGCGGCCTGGGGAAAAGCACGGTAACCGAGTTGCGGTTGCGCCAGGCCGGCATTCCGCTGTCGTTGAACCGGCTTTCGGCATACCGGGCAACTTCGAGCATCCGGGAAACCATATCCCGGAAGCCCCGTTCGCCGTAGCGCTCCAGGGCGTACCAGAGCACCAGGGGAGTCCAGGCGTTGCGAGAGCCGGGGATGGTGGTATCCATGACGCCCACGTATTCGACAGAGCGGGCGATGCGGGCCACGTATTCCTTCCGGGTCAGCACCATGCCACAGGGTATGGGGGAGCCGATGAGTTTGTGCCCGCTGACGGCCAGGCTGTCGGCGCCGGCGTCGAAGCCGAAGGGCTGGGGGTCATCCACAAAGGGCAGAATCATGCCGCTGAGGGCGGCATCGGAGTGGATGTAGGACCGGGTGATGGCCAGGTCGTCCAGGATTCCCCGTATTTTCGCCAGGTCGTCCACCGCGCCCTTCATGGTGGTACCAATGTTGGCCATGATGATGACAGGCACGTCCCGGTTGATGCGGATGGTCTCGCGCAGGTCCTCGTAGTCAATCTCCCCGTTGTCGAGGCTCTTAATCATGATGTTGCGCATATTCAGCACCTGCATAATTTTCAGGATGCTGTAGTGGGTGTCCTGGGAGAAATAGACCACACCTTGGGGGTGGAGTTCACGGGCCATGTAGAGGCCGTACATGTTGCCCTCGGTGCCGCCGGTGGTAACGTAGCCCCAGGCGTCATCGGGGTCCAGGCGCATCAGTTGGGCGAACCTGCCCACCACCTCCCGCTCGATTTCGTGGCAATTGACCCGGTAGTTCGTGCCGTGGAAGGGGTCGCCGACGTTGTTGGCGTTGAACTTGAGGAAGGGCAGAATTTCGTCGTAGTTGAAGTTGAGATTGGAGGGGTAGCCCAACATGTGGGCCGAGGCTTCCTGGAAGGACTGTTCCAGGTCGGCGAGACGGTCCCTGGATTGCTGGCTGAGTTCGTACACAATACACACCTCCCGTTCCCGGATGCCGGAGCAGCTTGAGAGTTACCATTGGCTGCCAAGGCAATTATATCATTTGGGGGGTGTCTTCAGCCCCGGGCCTTGTGCCGGTGGGCATGGCAATCGCACTTGGACTTATACAGAACTACGTCCCTGTCACCCGAGAATGGAGACCAGGTTCGAGGTTCCCTTTCCGCTGGGTCGACGGATTTTGCCCAAGTCTGAAATTCGATAGCCCTGCCACTAACCGCCTTCGCCGTAGCGGTGAGACTATGCGTGGTAGAATTTGGAAGGTCAATACCATAAGACCGAACTGAACCCCACCGGCTCTCCGAATCTCTCATAGTCCTGGAGTTCTTTCAATGAGCGTTGCCTCTTCCCCTGCCGACAACAGTTTCTTCCTGGTCCGGGCCTGGCGGAGCATCGGGGCCCGGCTCTACCTGGCCCTGGCCCTGGCGGTGATGCTGACCCTGCTGTCCAGCGGGGTGGGCGTGTACTACTTCGAGCGGGGTGGTGACGCCGGCTACCTGCTGCGGGAAGAGTCCTATCCTGCCGCCCAGTCCTCCTGGGAGGTCGCAAGGCACGCTGACAGGCTGTTTATCCTTGCCCAGACCGCCCGTAACGGCGGCCAGGCTGGCGACGTTGACGCAGTCCTCTCTTCCCTTGACGCAGCCCTGGTGGGCGCTTCAGTGTCCCCGGAAGCGGGCCCGCTGGCCTCAGTGGTGCAGGAGGATGCCTACCGGCTGGCCGGGGTTATCGACAACCTGGTGGTGGCCAATGCGGCCCTGGAGGAGGCCCGACTGGAAGTGGTGGCCCTTTCTCCCGAGCATGCAGCCCTGGCCCAGGCTGGCGATTCCTCCGCCGGGGCTGTGTCGTTGATTTCCCTGATGCTGATATCGGACAGCGCGGCTTCCCTGGAGTCCCTATGGGCGGAGTTCTCGGTCCTGGACGGCCTGGACGCGGTTGCCGCCGACCTGGGGCTGAGGGTGTACGAGGCCCGGGCCCTGGAGTTCTCGGCCCTGGAGCGGCTGGTGTTCCTCTCCGAAGCTATGGAGGAGGCCGGGGAATCCCTGGACTCGTCGGTGGCGTCCCTGGTGGACGCGGCGACGGATTCGGCCAGTTCGTCGCTGGTCTCGTCGGTGGCCGAATTCGACCAGGGCCGGGTGCTGCTGTTCCTGGTGAGTGTGGCCAGCGTGGTGGGCACGACGTTGACGGCCTGGCTGTGGGTGGGCAATCGGCTGGTGCGGCCCTTGTCCCGGCTTTCCGAGCGGATGCGGGGCATGGCCGCGGGAGACCTGGAGACACCGGTGCCCGGGGTGGGCCGGGACGAGGTGGGCGAGCTGGCTCACGCGCTGGAGGTGTTTCGGGAACAGGCCTACGAGGTGGAGCGGCTGAACCTGGTGGAGAAACTGTACGGGGAGCTCCAGCAGGCCAACGAGGAACTGCAGCGGATGCAGGCCCGGTTGGTGGCCCAGGAAAAGCTGGCCGCCCTGGGCGAGCTGGTATCCGGGGTGGCCCACGAGATCAGCAACCCGCTGAACTTCGTGCAGAACTTCAGCGAGGGGGCCCTGGAACTCTACGAAGAGTTCTCCGAGCTGGTGGAGAACTACCGGGACGGGATGAAGGATGAAGACCGGCAGACCCTGGCGGACCTGCAGGAGGAAATGACCGACAGCCTGACCAGGATACGTTCCAACGGTGGCCGGGCCCTGGCCATCGTAGAGCGGATGCGAAGCTTTGGGGTGGCGGGTGGAGATGTGGCCTGGGTGGAGCTGAACGCCGATGTCCGGGGAGCGGTGGAGGTGGCCCTGGATTCCTTCAAGGCAATGAATCCGGAGTTTGAGGTGGCCGTCGAGTACCGCCTGGACCCGGCGGTGGGCGAATTTGAGCTGGCCGAGGGCGACTTTGGCAACTCGGTCGTGAACCTGGTCTCCAACGCCTGCCACGCCATGCTGGAGAAGCGGAATTCACTTACCGACGGGTACTCGCCGGAGCTGGTGGTGTCCACCAGCGTCACGGATGAGGAGGTGCTGGTTGCCTTCCGGGACAACGGGACGGGGATATCCGAAGAGGCGCTTCCCAGGATATTCAATCCTTTCTTCACCACCCGGGACGGCATCCTGGGCGCGGGACTGGGCCTGCCCATAGCGGCCGACGTGGTGAGCCGAGCCGGGGGCAGCATGACGGTGGATACGGTCCGGGGAGAGTTTGCCGAGTTCACCATATTGCTGCCCAGGAGCGGCCATCGGGCTTCATCGGGGACTGAACAGGCGGGAAACGAAGATGATATCCCGAAGGGGGCGCCGGCATCGGGGTAGCTGGCGGCTGATTGACCGAATCCCTTCACTGTAATATATTCTGGTTAACCCATGAGACCCTGCAGGGCGGTTAAACTGCCCGAAAATATTCATGAGAGGTGGCAGACATGCCGGAACGCAATCCCTATATGCCCACATTTACCAAGGGCAGCATCAAGGCAAGCATGATCCAGCATACCAACGTGGAGACCAGCGACGTGCCCCGGAGCCAGGAGTGGTACGGCAAGGTGTTCGGCGCCGAATGGACAGAGGAGGGCCCCCGGTTCCTGAAGCTTGGCAACACGGAACTGCACCTGCACGTTGAAGCCAACCCGCAGCCCCATCCCACCAACCACTTCGCCATCGAGGTTGAGGACTGGGACGCCTGGCTGGCAAACTTGCAGGAGGTAGGGGTGGACTTTGCCCCGGGCCGGGCGCCCAAGCTTAATGACAGCGGCAAGCTGGCCGGGTTCCTGCGAGACCCGGACGGCAACCTGATCGAGGTGATGTACCACGCGGAGTGGCACTAGGCGGCCGGCATTTCAAGCAAAGATCGGCAGCCCTACGCATAGACTGAGTCGGTTGGGGCGGGTTTGAAACCCGCCCCTAGTTTTGTGCCTGACTTCGGCCCGGCGGCGGCTACAGTCCCTCGGCGAAGATGGCGTTGGTGGTGGCGGAGTTGTGGCGCATTTCCTTCGGGCCGGCGTACTCGTCGGAGTAGTACCAAGCCTTGGCCTGCTCCACGCTGTCAAATTCCAGGATAACCAGGCGGCTGGGGTTCCAGTCACCCTCCACGGTTTCGGTGGCGCCGCCCCTGACCACATAGCGGCCACCGTAGGCCTCGATGGTGGCGCTGACCAACTTGCGGTATTCCTCAAATCCCTCCGGGTCGGTGACGTTGACGTCGGCGATCATGTAACCTGGCATTTTGCTGCTCCTTTAGTGTGCGTGTGTGCTATCACGCCTGCATTGTATCTGATAAACGGAGGGGAAGCACCGGAGGTCAACGAAGGGAGTGGGGAGGATTGCCAGCGGCCAGGGCGGACACGCAGGTCTGCCCCAACGTCTGACCGGACCCAGCAGCCAGTTTCGCCGTGATGTCCATTGCCTACGTCAGCTTGCCGGTTGAGGCCTGGAATGGTACTTTACTGCGTAGTATCCCGCCCCTGGCGATGAACATTTAACCGAGTAACGAGGAACCAACTTATGACAAGCACAGCTCCGGCTACCCATCGGAATTTCATTGGCGGGCAATGGGTTGAGTCCGTGTCCGGCCGCACCTACCCCATATCCAATCCGGCCCACAAGGGGACGGTGCTGGGCGAGTTCCAGACTTCGACCCCGGAGGATGCATTGAAGGCGGTGGCGGCGGCGAAGGAGGCGCTGGAAGGGTGGGCCAACACGCCGGCACCGCAGCGGGCCCAGGTCTTGTTCCGCGCCCTGGAGATTATGGGCAGGAGGAGCGACGAACTGGCCCGCACCATTACTAAAGAAGAGGGCAAGCCGCTGCCCGATGCCCAGGGTGAGATACGGCGGGCGATGAACATCATCGAGTACGCCGCGGGCGAGGGACGCCGGATGTTCGGCTACACCACGCCGTCGGAACTGCCCAGCACGGTGGCCTACACGGTGCGGCGGCCCCTGGGAGTGGTGGCCATCATCACCCCGTGGAACTTCCCCATTGCCATACCGGCGTGGAAGATGGCGCCGGCCCTTATCTGCGGCAACGCCCTGGTGTTCAAGCCGGCGTCCATCACGCCGCTGAGCGCGGTGAAGCTGACGGAGGTGTTCGAGGAGGCGGGGCTGCCCCCGGGGGTGTTGAACCTGATTACCGGGCCCGGCGGGTCGGTGGGCAACGCCCTGGTGGAGAGTCCGGACGTTAACGGAATTTCCTTCACGGGCTCCACGGAAATCGGCACGGGCATCTATGCCGAGGGAGCGCAGCGGTTGAAGAAGGTGCAATGCGAGATGGGCGGCAAGAACGCGGTCATCCTGCTGGCGGACGCGGACCTGGACAAGGCCCTGGGCGGCATAGTGCAGGGGGCCTTCGGGTCGACGGGCCAGCGGTGCACTGCCACCAGCCGGGTGATCGTGGAAGAAGGGGTGTACGACACCTTCATGGAGCAGCTTATCGACCGGACGTCGAAACTGAAGGTGGGCGACGGGATGGCGGCGGACACCGACGTGAGTCCCCTGTCCAGCCAGTCCCAGTTGAACACTGTCCTGGAATACATCGGCATTGGCGCGGAAGAGGGGGCGCATCTGGCCTTCGGCGGCCACGCGGTTACGGGCGGCGAGTTTGACGAAGGTTATTACGTGGAGCCGACCATCTTCACCGACTGCACGCCGGATATGCGCATCTCCCAGGAGGAGATTTTCGGGCCGGTGCTGACGGTGTTCAAGGCTAGGGACCTGGAGGACGCGGTGGAGATTTCCAACAGCGTGAAGTTCGGCCTGTCGTCGTCGGTATACACCCGGGACCTGCCCCGGGCCTACCGGTACATCAACACGGTGGACGCCGGCATGGTCCACGTCAATGCCCCCACCCTGGGCGGCGAGGTCCACCTGCCCTTCGGCGGCCTGAAGGCGTCGGGGGTGGGCCAGCGGGAGCAGGGCGTGGAGGCGGTGGATTTCTTCAGCGAGGTGATTACCGTCTATATTGACTACGCCGACGCAGCTGGGGAGCGGGCGCGGTTTATTTAGGTGGGGAAGAGAAAGTCCATCCACTCTGTACTGGTCAGGGCCGGAGCGGTGATGATCGTTCCGGCCCTGCTTTTAGCCGCGTGCGGGCCGTCGGAAGAGGAGTTGAACCAGCTTATTGACCAGCGGGCGCGTGCCATTGTGGACGCGATACCCACTGTTACACCCCAGGTCATTCCCACGCCGCTGCCGACGCCCACGCCGCAACCTACGGTTACGCGAATACCGGAGCCGACGCGCGTGCCCACACCCACGCTGGTGGCGACGGCGACGGCGGTGCCCACCGTGACTGCCGTGCCCACGGTAACGCCCCATCCCACAGCGACACCCATTACGTTTCCGGCCACGGCGACACCGGCGCCCACGCCGACGCCGGTAACCTTCCCACCCACGGCCACGCCAGTAACCATTCCCAATACCCCCACACCGCAACCCACGGCCACGCCTCAACCCGTTACCGACTTCCGGGCCATTCACCAGCAGGCCTGGCCGGCAGTATTCATGATCGAGGCGGGAAACAGCCGGGGCTCGGGTTGGCTGCTGGAGCAGGACCTGATCATAACCAACGAGCATGTGGTAGAGCATTACCGAACGGTTACGGTCCGGCAGGCGGAAGACCCCAAGTTCACTGCTCGGGTGCTGGCAGTGGACCGGGAAAGGGACCTGGCGCTGATTGAATTCGACCCAGACACTGTTCCGCTGAGCAGCCGGGCGGCGCCGCTGCCACTAGGGGACGTGCCGGAAGGCGAGATAGCCCAGGAGTTGATGGCGCTGGGCTATTCTACCGTTTCTCCTCACGATGACGGAACTGTTGGTGCAGCTTCCGCCAACCGGGGAGTGCTGTCCCAAATCGTCTATGTCGACGAGGCAATGGAAGTACGCAACCTGCTGATGGACGTGCCGGTGGATCCCGGGGACAGCGGAGGGCCGGTGTTCAACAGCAAGGGCGAGGTTATCGGCCTGGTGCGCGCAGCCCAGACCAGGGCCGGCGGGAAACGAGTGGTGGGCACTTTTTTCGCCGTTCACGCCGACGAAATTCGGGAGGCGCTACCTGATCTGAAAAGAGGTCGATAGCAGGTCCGCAACACTGTAAAGAGGTGGCGACAGGGTGGCGACGCTACACAGGTTTGAAGGGAAATACTATCACAAGCCTGTCATAACGGCGCAAACCGGTCGGCAGTGGCCTTGCCGCCAGTGCGCGACACGGCTGCTCGCCCTTCCGGGTTCCGGCTTTCTCCGAAATGACGGTTCTGGGAGATTGAATATTTCGTTTGATCCTGAACAGGTCCTCAAGCGGTTTCCGCAATTGTTTGGCACTTTGCCTACTGATATAATCGCCTTACCGATACCCAAGAGTCTCATTTGAGCAGCGAGAGGAGGCAGATTATGGGTTATACGCCGCGACAACTGGGGCACGTGAACATTTATGTGCGGAACGCCGAGCGGGCAAGGGAATGGTACGAAGATTTGCTGGGCCTGCACACACAAGGCTTCACCCCGGGGCGGGCCGCCTTCATGAGCGCCGACATCGGCAACTCCCACGAGATTGCGCTGGTGGAAGTGGGCGAGGACGCCATGGGGCCGCAGCGGGGCCAGGTGGGCCTGAACCACATGGCCTGGTACATGCACAGCCTGGAAGACCTGGCGGAACTGTACAACCGGGTCAAGGAAAAGAACATCCCCATTGAGCGGGTGTCGGACCACGGCCACGCCATCGGCATCTACATCCGGGATATGGACGGCAACGGAATCGAACTGTCCTACGAGATGCCGGCCGAACAATGGGGCCACGATCCCAGCGGCTACATGATCGGGGGCACCCAGAAGGGCCGCATGCCAGGGCCGTGGGACGAGATGCTGGAGATGCCGGCGCAGGCGACTGCGTAGGGGCAAGGGACTTGGTTGATACTTTCCGTAGGGCCGGCTTGGCGGGCCGGCAAGTCCTATCAGCCGGCGTTGTTGCCGGTAGCGGAGGTTAAGGCAATGGCAGGAAGCTATAGCATAATGGTTGGGACCACGGGCGCCGGTCTTTTCCACAGCGCCGACAGCGGGGAAAGCTGGCGTCGGGTGGGCAGTCCTTTCCCGGGCGAGTCCCAGGTAAGGGCGCTGGCCGTCGACCCCAGCAACTCCAGCGTGGTTTTCGCCGGGGCGGAGAACGGCATCTATCGCAGTGAAGACTCGGGCATGACCTGGAGCAAGCTGGACTCGCCCATGGAAGGACTGAAAATCTGGTCCATCGCGGTGGACCCGTCAAATTCCGGCAATATCTTCGTGGGCACCGCCCCGGCCAGCCTGTTCCGCAGCCGGGACGGCGGGGCTACGTGGGACAGGCTGGAAGCCAACATCGCCCAGGAATGCGCCATCGGCGACCCGCGGGTTACGGCCTTGCTGGTGGACCCGGTGGACAGCAACACCATCCTGGCCGGGGTGGAGATTGACGGCGTTTATGTGAGCAGGGACGGCGGGGATTCCTGGAACCAGGTGGCACAGGGAATTACCAATCCGGATATTCACGGCATGGCCTTCAGCCTGGGCGAAGAGAAGACGGTACTGGTAAGCACGCCCCGCGAGATTTTCGCCAGCCGGGACGACGGGGCCACTTTCGAGTCCCTGATGTCTTCGTCGTCACTGGAAATGCCCTACTGCCGCTGGGTGGCGGTGAAGCCGGACGACCCGCAGACCATGTTCGTGGCCAACGGGGACGCGGCCATCGGAAACACGGGCACCATCCGCCGTTCCACCGATGGCGGCCAGTCCTGGGAGGAGCGGCCCCTGCCGGTAGAGCCCAACTCGCCGGTATGGAACTTCGCCACGCATCCGGCGGACCCTGAACTTATCCTGGCCAACAGCGTCTACGGGGAACTGTACCGCAGCGAGGACGGCGGGGAGAACTGGGCCAAGCTGAAGAAGGAGTTCACGGAGGTGCGGGCCCTGGCCTGGACGCCCAACTAGGTGAATTGGGCATTGGCCCGTGTGGCATCGGCCCGAATGGAAATGGCCGGGATTACGTGGTAGGGGCGCACGGCCGTGCGCCCCTGCGGTTATCAACCAGTCCTGGGCAGCCACAAGGGCTGCCCCTACGAAATATGGTAACCATGCGCCGTTATCTTGCTGCACTCCCGGGTTTCAGCTTGACCCTGCCAGGTACGAATCCTATAATGGCGTGGCGGGAAAAGGCCCCTATCCCGTCCACCCTTCCGGTAAAGGTAAGCCAGCGTGTCGCAAAGCACCGCCCAGTCCATTGAAGACCTGACGCAAATCGCTCTCACCGAACTGGCGCAACTAGACAGCCCCGAAGCCCTGGAGCAGTGGCGGGTCCACTACCTGGGACGGCGCGGCGGGCTGACCACCATTCTGCGCGGCCTGTCCCAACTGGAACTGGAGCAGCGGCGTGAAGTGGGCGCTATGGGCAATCGCGCCAAGTCTGCCCTGGAGGACGGGCTGGAAAGGCGGGGACAGGAGATCAGCGAAGCCAGGCTGGCGCAGGTTGCCGACCTGGAGCGCATTGATGTCACACTGCCCGGGCGGCCCATTGCCACAGGCCGTCTTCACCCCACGACGCAGGTGTTGCGGGAGATTACCGACGCATTTGTGGCGATGGGGTTCAGCATCGTGGAAGGGCCCGAAGTGGAGTGGGACCACTACAACTTTGAAATGCTGAACATCCCGCAGGGGCACCCGGCACGGGATATGTGGAACACCCTGTGGGTGGACTACGTGAACGAAGAGGGCCAGCGGCCCATGCTGCTGCGGACTCACACGTCGCCCATGCAGGCACGGGTTATGGAGAGCATGGAGCCGCCGGTGCGCATAGTCGTCCCCGGCAAGGTATATCGCTACGAGGCCACCGACGCCACCCACGAGTGGCACTTTCACCAGGTTGAGGGTCTGGCGGTGGACGAGGGCATTACCTTCGCCGACCTGAAGGGCACCTTGTACGAATTCGCCCGCCAGATATTCGGCACCCGGCGACAGGTGCGCTTCCGCTGCGACTATTTCCCCTTCGTGGAGCCGGGCGTGGACATGTCCATTGACTGTTTCCTGTGCGAGGGAAGGGACAGTTCATGCCGTATCTGCCGGGGCAGCGGGTGGATAGAGATTTTGGGCGCGGGCATGGTGCATCCCTACGTTTTACGGGCGGTGGGCTACGATACGGAGAAGTACATGGGCTTTGCCTTTGGCCTGGGGCCGGAACGCATTGCCATGTTGAAGTACGGCATTGACGACATCAGGCACTTCTATTCCAACGACCTGCGGTTTCTGCGGCAGTTTTAGAGACTTCATCCACGAATGAGCACGAATATTCACTAATGTGCTGTCCGTAAGAGTCAGCGAAGAACGTGAGTATTGGCAGATTAAGAAATAGTACTGGAGCACTAGCCAAAACAGATGCAAGTACCTTTAAGCTGGCTGCGGGAATATGTGGATATCGACCTGCCGCCCCATGAACTGGCCCACCGGCTGACCATGGCCGGGGTTGAAGTGGGCGAGGTAATCGAACTGGGGGGCTGGGAGAATTGCTGCGTGGGCGAGGTGCTGGCGGTGAATCCCCACCCCAATGCCGACAGCCTGCAGCTTTGCCGCGTCAACCCCGGCGACGGGACGGAAATGGAAGTGGTGTGCGGCGCGCCCAACGTGGCCGCCGGACAGAAAATATGCTTTGCCCGGGTCGGCGCCCGTCTCTACAACACCCACAGCGAAAAGCACGAGACTCTGAAGGCCGCCCGCATTCGGGGCGTGGTTTCGGAGGGCATGATCTGCTCCGAACTGGAATTGGGCCTGGGAGAAGGACACGAGGGCATAGTTGTCTTGGCCGAGGATGCGCCCATCGGAATGCCCCTGGACTCCTATATGGGGGATACCATCCTGGATTTGGAGATTACGCCAAATAGGCTGGACTGTTTCTCCATCCTGGGGGTGGCCCACGAAATCGGCGCACTAACGGGAAAGAAGGTCCGGGTCCCAGAAGTCAGCTACAGCGAGGACGGGCCGCCCATCAAGCAGGAGGCACGCGTTTCGGTGGCGGATCCGGACCTGTGCGGCCGCTACACGGCCAGCCTGATCCAGGGCCTGAAAATCGGGCCTTCACCCCAGTGGCTGCAGGACCGGTTGGCCAGGGCGGGTCTACGCCCCATCAGCAACGTGGTGGACGTGACCAACTACGTGATGCTGGAGTTCAATCAGCCCCTGCACGCCTTCGACCTGGACAAGGTGCGGGACAAGACCATCATTGTCCGCCGCGCAAAGCCTGGTGAGGTCCTGGAAACGCTGGACGGAATGCCCCGGGAACTGAACACCGAGGTGCTGGTCATCGCCGACTCCCAGGACCCGGTGGGACTGGGTGGCGTTATCGGTGGGGCCAACAGCGAGATTGGGCCGGAGACCACCAGCGTGCTGCTGGAGTCGGCAACCTTCAACAGCTATAACAACCGCTGCACCGCCGATACCTTCCGCCTGCATACCGACGCTTCCCAGCGATTCGAAAAGAGCTTGCGGCCGGAACTGGCGCCCATTGCCCTGCGCCGAGCCACCCAGCTAATCCAGCAGGTTGCCGGGGGAACAATCGCCCAAGGCATCTACGACATTTACGCGGACGCGGACAAGCCAGCCCCTACGGTGACCATGACGCTGCGGCGGCTGAAGCAGATTCTGGGCATGGACGTGGGTATCGACCAGGTTGAGGAGGTCTTCCGGTCGCTGGACTTCCAGACGGAACGGGTTGACGAAGGATCAGTGACGGTAATCGTGCCCTACTGGCGGAGCGACATCAACATCGAGGAAGACCTGATAGAAGAGGTCGTGCGAATCATAGGGTACGACAACGTGCCCACCACCATGCTGTCCACGCCGATACCCTACCGCCAGCCGGCGCCCATGACGGAACTAAGGGGCAGGGTGAAGGAAGCGCTGGCTGCGGTGGGCCTGCAGGAGACAGTCAGCTACCCGGTGTTGAGCCTGGATGACCTGGAGAAGGTCAATTATGACGCTAAAGCGGCCAGCCCGCTGCGGTTAGCCAACCCCATGAGCACGGAGCACGACCACCTGCGTCCCACGTTGCTGGCCAGCCTGCTGGGCACTCTTTCTTATAACGAAGGCTACAACGAGGGGCCCTTCCGATTTTTCGAGCAGTCGAGAGTGTTTCTGCCCCGTCCCAATGAGCTACCGGAGGAAAGAGAGGTGGCTGCCGGGGTGATTTCCGGCCTGCGCTCGGAGCCTTCCTGGCTGGCGGACAACGGGCCGCTGGACTTTTTCGACGCCAAGGGGATGCTGACTTCGGCCCTGGCCCTGCTGGGGTTGACGCCTTCCTGGGAACCGGCGGAGGCCGACGAGGCGCCGGCCCTGCACCCGGGCCGCACGGCGCGCATAGTCTGCAGCGGCACTCAGGTGGGCGTGCTGGGAGAGCTGCACCCCACGGTGACGGACCGATTCGACCTGCGGTACCGTCCGGTGACGGTGTTTGAGCTTCGTCTGGACGATTTGCTGTCCCTGCCCGCCCGTTCGGGACGCAACTTCCGGTCACTGACCCGCTTCCCGGCGGCGCACCGGGACGTGGCGCTGGTGGTGCCGGAGGACGTTCCGGCAGGCAAGGTGCAGGAAATCCTGGACCGGCACAGGCTGGTAGACCGGGTGGAACTGTTCGACGTCTACACCGGCGAGAACCTGGAAGCGGGGGCCAAGTCGCTGGCCTTTCACGTTTATTTCCAGTCGCCGGAAAGGACATTAACGGCGGAAGAAGTTAACCGCACCCTGGACGGCCTGTTGCGCACACTGCAGCGGGACGTGGGGGCGGTCCTGAGGGACTAGAGCCAGGCCACGCAGTAAGCAATGGCGACCCAGCCCTGTCGCGCAAGAATACCGTCGGAAAGGGCGGAAAGGACTCAGCAGGAAGGAATTATGGCATCGCCGAATCATGGTCATCACGAACATCGTGGACACGGGCATCACCGTCCGCAGGCGCAGGACCACGGGCACCGCCACGTTGACGAGGATATGCTGACGGTGGAAGAGGCCTACCGGCAGATTATGGCCTGCTTCTCACCCCTGGAAGTTGAGGACAAGCCCATTCTCGAGTGCCTGGGGCAGACGCTGGCCGTTGAAGTCCGCTCTCCCCTTGCCTTGCCGCCCCTGGCCAATTCGGGCATGGACGGATATGCGGTGAGGCGGGACGACATCGCCGGAGCCTCCGGGCAGGCGCCGCGCAACCTGCGGGTAATCGGGGTGGTGGCCGCGGGCCAGCTTCCCGACCGGTCGGTGGAGCCCGGCACGGCCATCAGGATTATGACGGGCGCGCCGGTGCCGGAAGGGGCGGACACGGTGGTCCCCTTTGAGGAGACCGACGAAATCAGCCGGAGAAGTACGGGGCGGCCCTTGACCGATATTGATATCCAGGCGGACCTGCCCTTTGGGTGCAACGTGCGCCCCGCCGGTGAAGACGTGCGGGCGGGGGAACTGGTTCTGGAAGCTGGCACGGTGATCCGTCCTTCCGAGATGGGGGTGCTGGCATCGCTGGGGCTGGAGCGGACGCAGGTCATTCGGCGGCCCGTGGTGTCCGTTCTGTCCACTGGCGACGAACTGACCGCCCCGGGAGAGTTACTGGCCGGGGGGAAGATCTACGACAGCAACTCGTTCAGCGTGGCGGCATCGGTGGTAGCGGCCGGCGGCATCCCGAGATTCCTGGGGATTGCCCGGGACAGCCTGGAGGACATGCACCGGAAGCTGGAGGAGGTGGCCGACTCGGACCTGCTGGTAACCTCCGCGGGCGTGTCCAAGGGCGACTACGACGTGGTGAAGGACGTGCTGACGGAGCGGGGGGATATCAACTTCTGGTCGGTGCAGATGCGTCCGGCCAAACCCCTGGCCTTTGGTATGCTGCGGGGGAACGCCGTCAGCGGAACGGGGCGCCCCATACCCCTCATGGGGCTGCCGGGGAACCCGGTGAGCGCCATGGTAGCCTTTGAGATGTTCGCCCGTCCAGCCATCAGGACGATGCTGGGGCGGCAGAAGCTGGCCCGACCCGTGGTGGAAGGAGTCCTTACGGCTCCCATCTACAACAGCGACGGCCGCCGGGTCTACGCTAGGGTGGAGGTGGAGACGCGGGATGGAGTCTATTACGCCAACCCCACCGGGCCGCAGGGCTCCAACATCCTGACTTCCATGTCGCGGGCCAACGCCCTGGCCATCTGTCCGGAGGACGTGCCGCGCAAGGAGGCCGGTGAGAGGGTGGACATCATCATGCTTGACTGGAACGAAGAGGTGGATATATGACGACCCCGAACCCGGAAGCGCCCCAGCAGGAGGGGGAGACACCCCTTTACCGTATCAGCTTCGACCGGCTGGAAGAGCTGAACCGGTCGGCGATTACCCTGCTGGCGGCGAGGCGCAGCCCCATGTCGCCTTCGATGATGAAGGAAGACCATGAGCTGGACAATCCCCAGGAACTGCTGGATGAGATAGCCGACTTCTACGACGACGTTGAAGAGTTCATTGACTCGACTATGCCGATCCAGGAGATAGTCTTCAGGACGCTGCTGGTGCGGCGGAATGAGCCCATCCTGCTGACCGACCTGCACCGGGAGTTGACGGAGCGGTGGGCCACCCCGGTGCGCCCGATCCACATCTCCCCCAGGAACCTGGAGCGCATCCTGGACAGTGACGACTACTACGGGTTCGCGCGGGCGGGGGGATAGGAGCAGGCGGCGGAACTGCCCGGGGCATTGTCCCCAGGGAAACGGAAGATAGGCCGGGACGGGGTTGATTGCCCTGGTCCCGGTTTTCTTGTGCAGTGAATGGCGCCGGTAGTCCCGGAAGCGGCATTGCGGCCCAAGGGAAGGGCTGGATTCCGGCTTTCGCCGGAATGACGGTAGTCCCCCAGACCAACGTTTCTCGCCGGAATGACGGTAAACCCCAATCCGTCTTGGCGATGCCGTGGGATTGCTAGGCGGCGGCGCGGGCTTCGGTGGCGATGCTTATGAGCTTTTCGAAGCCGGCTGGGTCGTTGACCGCCAGGTCGGCCAGCATCTTGCGGTCCACCTCGATACCGGCCAGCTTGAGGCCGTGCATGAACTGGCTGTAGGTGGTGCCGGACTGGCGGCAGGCGGCGCCGATGCGGACGATCCACAGGCGGCGGAAGTCGCCCTTGCGTTCGCGGCGGTGGCGGTAGGAGTAGCTCCAGGCGTGGAGCAGAGCCTCCTTGGCCCACTTGTAGTTGCGGCTGGAAGAACCCTGAAAGCCCCTGGCCGCGGACAATACTTTCTTGTGTCGGTGGCGCTTGGTGACGCCTCGTTTAACTCTGGACAACTCTGAATCTCCGGGAAATATTGGGGACGGCTAAACGTCGTAGGGGATCAGCTTGCTGAACCGCTTGACGTCCTTCTGGTCCACCAGCAGCTTGGAATCGTACTTGCGGGTCACCTTCTTGGGCTTCTTGCGGCGCAGGTGGCTGCTCATGCGCTTGCGCCGCATCAGCTTGCCCGAACCGGTGACGTGGAAGCGGGCCTTGGCGCCCTTATGTGTTTTAAGCTTCGGCATTGGCCAGGTCTTCTACCTTCTTGTCGGATTTTTCGCCCTTGGCCGGGTTGGGAATCAGGATCATGGACAGGGCCCGGCCCTCCATTGCCGGCGGCTTTTCCAGCCGGACCTCTTCCTTGAGGTCGTCGGCAACTTTCTTGAGCAAGGACAGGCCCAACTGCTGATGCACGGCCTCCCTGCCACGGAAGCGGACGGTCAGCTTGACCTTGGAGCCGTCGTCAATGAACTCCTTCACCTTGCGGAGCTTGGCGTCCAGGTCATGGTCGCCGATATTGGGACGGAAGCGGACTTCCTTCAACTCGGCGTTTTTCTGGGCCTTCTTGGATTCTCGTTCTTTCTTGGAGTAAAGGTAGCGCAGTTTTCCGTAATCCAGCAGGCGGCAAACCGGGGGGTCTGCATTGGGAGCCACTTCCACCAGGTCGACACCGTCCTGCCGTGCCTTTTGCAACGCCTCGCCGAGGGGCATCAGGCCAAGCTGCTCTCCGTTTTCTCCGATAACACGAACGCGGGGCGCTCGAATCTGCTCGTTTACTCTATACTGCCTCGCTATGCTCTCCTACCTCCGACGAAATATCGTAACGGTCCCTGTTCAGGAAGGGTTCGACCAATTTATCACAAGGGTGAATGGTAGTCAATCTGCGGGGTCGGCGGGTATTGGCGCGATTGCGGGGGGAAAGGACTATTCACTCCCATTCCCGGCTGGCCCCGTAGTGGGGTATGGGACTTTGGCCAGGGCAGACACGCAGGTCTGCCCCTACAAGGACCCTGGACCGCTCAGGCGGAGATTTCGCCGCAGAGGATGTCGTCGTAGCGGTGGTTCCAGGCCCAGGGCAGCAGGGCGCGGACGATTTGCGGGGCTTCCAGACAGCTGTCCTCGTCAATGCACTGCTGGAC
>DAOUJN010000047.1:0-77346 GCA_034422655.1 Dehalococcoidia bacterium | reverse complement strand
CCAGGACGTTGCCGCCGCCCAGGTTGAACTCGCCGGCCGAAAGGGTGGTGGGAATGGACACCTGTTTGGGCAGCTTTTCGCCGTCGGCGGTGGACTGGAAGTTGCCGCCGCCCTGGTGTCCCCGTTCCCGCAGGGCATCCTCGGAAGTCAGGCCTTCGGCCATCATCACCCCGATCATACGGGCGGCGTCGGAAATAGTGCTTCCGCCTACCCCCACCAGCGTGTCCACTTCGTTTTCGAGGGCAATCCGGGTGGCCTCCACTGCGGTAGCCAGGGGGGCGCGCTGGGGCAGGTTGGAATAAACGGCCTGGCACCGGTCGCCAAGCAACGATTCCACCCGCTTCACGGTGTCCGTCTTCTCGGCAATGCTGCGGCCGGATAGCACCATCACTCGCTGGCTGCCCAGGCGGTCAAGCTCCGAGGCCAGGTCCGCCGCCCTGCCCTGTCCGAAAACAATCCTCGACGGTACCGGCGGTTCGTAGGTCCCATATAGGCCAGCCATAAAACACCTCTCGCACTCATTGTTCTGATTCAGTTGTGAGTGAGTTTAGCCTGTAACGGGGATTGTAAACAACCTGCGGAGGTCAGCGGTTACGTTGACACAGAAATAGGCCATACCTATACTCAACTTCTCTACGCCAAACCAGGCCGCCTACAGGCAGCAACCTGGATTCAACGCCCCTAATGCAAACAGGTATGTGTCTGAATCCATAATCAGGAGGCAAGCCCATGACTCAGGCTCAAACCAAGGATGGCGGCGACGCTATTCTGGAGGCCTTCCGCAACCTGGGTGTCGACTACATCATCTCCTCACCTGGCTCGGAATGGGCGCCGGTGTGGGAGGCGTTGGCGCGCCAGAAAATCAACGAAGTGGACGGCCCCACCTACATCAACTGCTGGCACGAGACCCTGGCCGTAGACATGGCCCTGGGCTACACCCGTGTTACCGGCAGGATGCAGGCCGTCCTGCTGCACGCCGGCGTGGGACTGCTCCAGGGCGGCGTCGGTATCCACAGCGCTTACCTGGGCGAAGTGCCTATGGTGGTCTGTTCCGGCGAGGCTACGAGCTACGGTGAGAACCCGGAACTTGACCCACAGGGGCAGTGGTACCGGAATTTGAGCGTAGTGGGCGGCCCCAATCGATTCGTTGAACCCTTTGTCAAATGGAGCGGCCAGGCCACCAGTCCTTACACACTGTACGAACAACTGGTGCGGGCAGGCGAAATGGCCCAGCGGGTGCCCAAGGGTCCCACATTCCTGGACGTCCCCATCGAGACGATGATCCACAACTGGGCGCCACCGGCCAAGATTCGCAGGGTCGCCCAGGCGCCCAAGACCCAGCCGGCAACCAACTCCATCGAACGTCTGGCGGACCTAATTGCCAACAGCAGCAGGCCCATGATGATTGCTGAGGGTTCCGGACAGGACGTGGCCGCATTTGACAATCTGGTCAAACTGTCCGAGTTGATGGCGATTCCGGTGACCGAGAGCGCGTCCATCCATGCCAACTTCCCCAAGAGTCATCCTTTGTACCTGGGGACTCCGGAAGCCTACCTTAACCAGTGTGACCTGGTGCTCCTGCTGGGCAGCCGTTCTCCCTGGTATCCGCCCAACGCGGGCCCCGCCAGCGCTACCGTCGTGGCCCTGGGTGAAAACCCGCTGAAGGGCCAGATGGCCTATCAGAACCTGCTGGCAGATATGTATGTTGAAGGCGACATGACCATTACCTTGCAGTTGCTGATCGAAGCGCTGGAGGCCAACGGCGCTACAGGCGGATCCAATGCCGCCAAAATCGCCGAACGGCGCGAACAGTGGAGCGCCGAGCATGATCGGTTGACGGCGGCCAGGCAGACCGTCGAGGATGCGGCCCGCACCAGGCGGCCCATTGACCCCGTATGGCTCTGCGCCGCCATCAGCGAGGCCATGCCCGATAACGCGGTTTATGCGGAGGAAGTAACCTCCCACCGGGGCCAGGTAATGCGCCACGTCCGGTGGGACCGACCCCAGAGTTACTTCCATCCCAACGGCGGTCTGGGCCAGGGACTGGGCCTGGCGCTGGGCGTAAAACTGGCAATGCCCGACCGCCCGGTGGTGGCCCTGATGGGAGATGGCGGCTTTCTCTACAACCCGGTCACCCAGAGCTTTGGAGTTGCCTGCGAGGCGAACCTGCCCTTCCTTACCGTCGTATTCAACAACGCCAACTACGAGGCCATGCGCCGGAACCACATGCACTACTATCCGGATGGGGACGCCGCCCGCTCGGGCATCTGGCACGGTGTGCACATACCCGGCCCGGACTATCCCAAGCTGGTGGACCCCTTCGGTGGCTACGGCGTACGGGTGGAGGACCCGGCGGAACTGGTTCCTGCCCTCAAGAAGGGCCTGGAAGCCGTGAACGAAGGAAGAATCGCACTGGTTGACGTGGCCTTGTCCATCTAGCGGATCAGCTAATCGAGGAAAGCTTCTCCGGGTCCAGGCCCATTATTTCAATCGGGGTGTGGCCTGGGCCACTTCCGTTCCAGCTCGGGCCCCAGCGAACGTAGGATTACACAAGACCTAGTTCGATAGCGCCGATTGCCGTAACCAGGGATATGTTATCCACGTTATGCATGGGTTAGAATAGAAATCTGCTGCTCCGATATTGGAGCCAATTTTCGGGGAAAAGATTGAGTTTGAAGGTTCGTGAAATGACAACCGCGTTGGTCCGGGACAGAATCCAGGAAATGGTAGCGGAGGCTATCAGTCGCGCTCGGCAGGAAGGGGCCATCAGGCTGGAGTCTATGCCCGACATTCTGGTGGAACGGCCGGGCAACCCGGACCACGGCGATTTTGCCACAAGTCTGCCCCTGCGGCTGGCCCGGGCCACCCGGATTAACCCGCTGCAACTGGCGGAAACCCTGGTAAAGTTCATTCCCCGTGCGGCAGAAGTGGAAAAGGTAGAAGCGGCCCACCCCGGCTTCATTAACTTTTATCTGGACGACGGGTGGGTGCAAGGCCAGGTGGAAGCGGTCCGCAGCGCCGGGGAAGGTTACGGCAACATTCCGGCCGGAGGCGGGCGACCGGTGATGGTGGAATTTGTCAGCGTTAACCCCACCGGACCGGTGCACGTGGGACACACCCGAGGAGCGGTGCTGGGCAGTGCCCTGGCAAATACCCTGGATGCCGCGGGTTACGCAGTCACCCGGGAATATTACGTCAATGACGCAGGCACCCAGATGGAAGCCTTTTATCGCTCAGTGTACGCCCGCTACCGAGAGGCCCTCGGGAGGGACTTCAATTTTCCATCCAACGGTTATGCCGGCGATTACATTTTCGACATCGGGAGGGAAATTGCCGATTCAGAGGGTGACCGCCTGCTGAATTTGGAGGAAGGCCTGGCGATTCGGGAGATTGGCGACATTGCTCGCGAAAAAATGGTATCCCTGATACGCGATGACCTGCAGGAAATTGGCGTCGCTTTCGATAACTGGTTCAGCGAGCGATCGTTGTACGGAAACCAGGAGTACGACGAAGCGATGGGGTTATTGAGGGAGAAGGACTACCTGTCGGAGCGCGACAGCGCTCTGTGGTTCAATTCCACAATGCTGGGTGACGACAAGGACAATGTAGTAGTCCGGTCTTCCGGCGAACCGACCTATTTCGCGTCCGATATTGCCTACCATTACAATAAATTCGTCAAGCGGCAGTTCGATCACGTCATCAATATCTGGGGAGCCGACCACCAGGGCCACGTACCTCGCATGAAGGCGGCGGTGGAGGCGATGGGGATTGAACCGGATGCCCTGACCATCCTGATCTCCCAGATGGTAACCCTGAAACGGGGAATGGAAGTTGTCCGAGCATCGAAGCGCACCGGGGACTTCATAACGCTTCGCGAACTGGCCGATGAAGTGGGTTCCGACGCCTGCCGCTATTTCTTCCTGGCCAGGTCGCCGTCGACGCAGATGGAGTTTGACCTGGAGTTGGCCAAGAAGGAGTCATCAGAGAACCCGGTCTATTACATCCAGTATGCCCACGCGCGGAACTACAGCATTCTCAATCTGGCCCGCAGCCGCAACATTGACTGGAGCCAGGGGGACGTGTCGCTTTTGACCGACCCCAATGAACTGAACCTGATACGCACCATGATCCGCCTGCCCGAACTGGTGGACCAGATGGCCCGTAGTCTGGAACCGCACCACCTGCCCCACTATGCCATGGAACTGGCGACGGCCTTCCACTGGTTCTACGAGAATTGCCGGGTAATTTCGGCAAACTCCGAAGACAACGACATTACTCTGGCCCGCCTGAAATTGGTGGAATCGGCCCAGATAGTGTTCCGACGCGCGCTGGAACTGATGGGAATGAGCGCTCCGGAGCGAATGTAGGTCACGCTGGACTTCATTCAGCTATAACGCAGAAGTGGATATGCAGCGAAACCAGGGATGGCCCCGGCTGAGTACGGGGCCATCCCTGATTTGCTGTAAGCTGAGCGCCTGCTTATACAACCGTTAAAGTATGTAATTATTGTTAATTCCAATTCAAACTTGCTTGAATTATCAGTGCATAAGGTATATTATGTCGACGGCTATTCCCCTACCACATGGGTGAACACGCCAGATTCCAGCGATGCTTTCCTTGCCGGCAAACCCTTTCGACGGCATTCCGGCCATACCCCGGCCCTATACTGAATCGGTGCAATCCCCTGACCCCAGATTCTTTGCCAGGCTGAGGCCGGTTTGCACCTCGTAAGGACGGTCTCATGAACACTCTGGTGAGAATCACCAGGATGGCCTATTTCTACCGCACGCGGCTGATTCTGGCCTACGTTTCCTTCTTCATTGCCATCGGATTTTCTCTGCTCATCCCCTGGCTATTCGGAAAATCCATTGACACCCTGCTCGTCATCAACGAGACCGAAATAATTCCCCTGAACCCCGGGAATGGACAACTTCTGCTGCTGGCAAGCCTTTTGCTGGGCGCCAGCATCATGAGAGGGTTCTTCGATTTTGCCCGCACCTATACTACCGACTCCCTCTCCCAGTTAGTTACCTACGACTTCCGCAACCAGATTTACGATAAGCTGCAGCACGTTAGTTTCGCTTATCACGACAAGGAACACACCGGTAACCTGATGTCCAAGGCCACCGCCGACGTGGAGGCCATTCGGCGTTTCGTGAACATGGGCCTGATTCGCTCCCTGGAAGTGGTGGTGCGGACCATCGCCGTAACCAGCGTGATGGTCTGGATCAACTGGGAACTGGCCCTGATCAGCCTGGTTTTCGTGCCCTTCCTGGTAATCCGCTCTACCCTGGTTATGAGCCGATTGCGCCGAATGTGGCTGCACGTGCAGGAAGTCAACGGCGAACTGGTGACGGTGCTCCAGGAAAACCTGGTGGGCATCCACGTGGTCAAGGCCTTCGGTTCGGAGAATTTCGAACGTCGGAAATACGATAAGAAGGCCCAGGAACTGCGGGGCGAATACTACCAGTCGGAGCGCCTCCAGGGAACCAACAGCGCCTGGATGAGCCTTTATTTCACCTTTGCGCTGGGCATCATCGTCTGGTTCGGCGGCTGGGAGATCATCCGTGGCGACCTGACTGCTGGCGAAATGGGCAGCTTCCTGCTTTTCCTCAACCAGTTGACCTTCCCCATCCGTTCGGCGGCCCAGATTATCAACAGCTTTTCCCGGGCCATATCATCGGGGCAGCGTATTTTCGAAGTCCTGGACAGCAGTTCTCCTGTCGAAGAAAGGCCCGACGCCAGAGAGATGGGCCGGGCCAGCGGCCACGTCCGTTTCGAGCACGCTTCCTTCGCCTATGACGCCCGTTCGGCCACATTGAAAAGCGTGGAAATAGACGCCCCGCCCGGGCAGGTTACCGCGATCCTGGGCGCCCCTGGCAGCGGCAAAAGCACTATTGTCAATCTCCTGCCCCGCTTTTACGACGTTACCGGAGGCGCGGTAACCATAGACGGGGAAGACATCCGGGAATTTACCCTGGAATCACTGCGGCGGAACGTAGGCATGGTTCAGCAGGATATTTTCCTGTTCGACGCCACCATCAGAGACAACATCGCCTACGGTGTCTCCAATGCCAAGGAAGAGGACATAATCAACGCAGCCAAGATTGCCCAGCTTCACGACCAGATAATGTCCTTCGCCAACGGGTACGACACCTGGGTGGGTGAGCGGGGCAGCACCCTGTCGGGCGGCCAGCGACAGCGGTTGTCTATCGCCCGCACCGTGCTGGTGAACCCGCCCATTCTGATACTGGACGACTCCACCTCCAGCGTGGACGTGGAAACGGAACGGCAAATACACCAGGCCATGGTTAACGTGATGAAGGGAAGGACCACCTTCGTTATTGCCCACCGCCTGAGCACCGTGAGGGAGGCCGACCAGATCCTGGTGCTGAGGGACGGCAGCGTGGTCGAAAAAGGGAACCATCACGAATTGATGGCCGAGCGGGGCATCTACCGCGACATCTATGAACTGCAATTACGGCCCCAGGAAGAAGTTCTGTTGGACGCTTCCCTAGCCGGCGGCGACGGAGGTGACAACTAATGCGCGGAGTGGGAGGCGGCTTCGGCGGCATGATGGGAGGCATGCGCGGCCTGCACGCGGGCGGCATGAACTCCCCCACCATGGACAACCTTAGCGATGACAACGCCCTGGGCGCGGTTTACAACAACAAGGTGGTCCTGCGCCTGATTTCCTACATGGGGCCCTTCAGGTCAGACGTCATCAAGAGCCTGATTGCGGTGTTCATATACACCATCGCCAACGCCAGCATTCCGGGCCTGATAATGTTGGCTATCCAGCAGGGCATCACTGGCAATCCCTGGGACCTGACCATATTCGGCTGGACTCTCTTCACCATACCGGCCAACGCCGGAGACTTCTGGAGTTGGCACCCGCTTCACTTGTTCGGGCTTGGCTTCCTTGCCCTCACCCTGGTCCACTTTGCCTCCAATTATTTCCAGTTCGTCTTTATGGCCCGGGTAGGCCAGAGCATTCTTTATGCCCTGCGCATGCAGATGTTCAGCCACCTGCAAGATATGTCGCCCTCCTTTTTCCACCGGACGGCGGTTGGGCGGATCATGTCCCGCAGCCAGAGCGACGTGCTCCAGTTGCAGGAAACCTTTGAGATGCTGGTGCTGGCCCTGGCCGATGTTTTGACCCTGGCCTTCATCGTCATGTTCATGCTGATGGTGGACTGGCAGTTGGCACTGGTCTGCTTGAGCATTGTGCCGGTCCTTTTCTTCATTCTTGGCTACTGGCAGAGATTCGCCCGCCGCTCCTTCATGCGGATTCGGCGGGCAATAGCCATGGTCAACGGCGAGTACAACCAGAACATCACCGGCGTCCGGGTCGTGCAAAGCCTCAACCGCCAGGATGAGAACCTTGAGCATTTCAAGGAACTGAACCAGGAACACCTGGATGCCAACCTGCAAGCAAGCCGATTCTCCGGCGGACTGCAGCCCATGGTGGAGTTCCTGATAGGCGTCGGCATGGGATTCGGCATCGTGCTGGTGGGCGGCATCATGGCCAAGGGCGGCTCCATTGAGTGGCCGGTCCTGGTCGCCTTCGCCCTGTGGATTCAGCGCTTCTTTGAGCCCGTTCGCCACCTGACTATGCAGTACGGCGTCTTCCAGCGGTCCATGGCCGCCGGCGTTCGTATCTTCGAATTGATGGACCTGCAACCGGAGGTTAATGACAAGGCCGACGCCATTGAGATGCCTCCCGTCCGGGGGGAGATCCGGTTCGAAGAGGTCAATTTCCACTACGTTGAGGGCGTGGAAGTGTTGCAGGATGTAAACCTGCACATCCGCCCCGGCGAGAACGTGGCCCTGGTGGGTTCAACCGGCGCCGGAAAGAGTACCTTGGTTACCCTGATACACCGCTTTGCCGATGTAACCAAGGGCAAGATTACGATTGACGGTTACGACCTGCGAGACGTCAGGCGGGAGTCCCTGGTGGGCCAGATGAGCATGGTGCTGCAGGAGCCATACCTGTTCTCCGGCAACGTTAAGGACAACATTCGTTACTGCTACGACGACGCCTCGGATGAGGACGTGATTAATGCCGCCAAGGCTGTGGGCGCCCATGACTTCATCATGGCGCTGGAGGATGGCTACGATACCATGCTGGCGGAACGGGGAGTGAACCTGAGCGTCGGTCAGCGGCAGTTAATCAGCTTTGCCCGGGCCATCGTCGGCGACCCGCGCATCATAGTTCTGGACGAGGCAACGGCCAACATTGACACGCATACTGAAATCCTCATCCAGGAAGCATTGAGCCATGTCCTGGAGGGGCGCACTTCCATAGTGATTGCGCACCGCCTTTCCACCATTCGCAGCGCGGACAAGATTGTGGTGCTGGATAAGGGCCGTATCGTCGAGGTAGGCCGTCATGAGGACCTGCTCCGCCAGGGAGGCTTTTACGCCCGCCTGTACGCCATTAACTACGGCCTGGCCCACGACAATGGAGCCGAACCGGCGGGCGGCTCGCTGATTCCGGCCCCGGCGGATAACGATTAGGGTCAGTCGAGAAACCAACCTCGGGCCACAGAGCAGGGGCGGGATTCATTCCCGCCCCTTGCATTTTCGTCAAACCCGACCCTTTCGCGTCATCACCCTTCCGCAAGAAATTCCGCGATCACCTCCGCGAGTTCAGCCGGTTTGTGGTAGCCAATGTCGTGGATGGTTTCCGGTATCCAGTGGACGCGGTTGTCAGGCACCGCAGCGGACGCGGCCTCAACCATCACTGATTTGGTTCGGTTGAACTCACTGCCCACGCGGTCGGCCCGCGGCCCCGCAGGCACGATCAGCGTGGGGCACTGGATGTTGGGAAGAGTAACCGACGGGGGTTCCCCCCACATGGCCTCAAGCACCTGCGCATGGTTGGATGGCCGCAGGATGTCCTGGATTTGCCCATCCCCGTCCTCGTAAACCATGGTAAGGACAATACGTTCCAGGTCCTCGGCCCAGCAGTCCTCCATCTGAGTGCTGATTCTCTCAAGAAACTCCTGCCGGTTACCAGACACGTTACGGGGCGCAAACCGGTTCCGAAACAAATCCCAGGAAGCGTCCGGCAAAAGGTGACCGTCAAGAAAGCCACCATCAATCATCACCAGCCTGCTTACTCGCTCCGGGAATTTGGCGGCCACATTGATGGCGACGTTGCCGCCCCAGGAATGGCCCAGGACCGCTGCTCGCTCCAGTCCCAGGTAGTCCATGAACCTGACGGCGTCGGTTGCAAGGGTCTGCCAGTCGTAGCCGCTGGATGCCTGGGTGGTCTGGCCATGGCCCCGCTGGTCGGGGGCGTATACGCGGTATGTGCTTGAAAGCCTGGCGGCCAGACGCTCGTACCAATTTGCCGAAGAGGCCAGGCCGTGCAGGGCAACGACAGGGTCGGCAGAAGCCTGGCTGCCGGGCAACCATTCCAGGTAGCGAACCTCCAGCTCGCCGATGGCGGCGCGCCGTTCCGAAAACGCTACGGAATCCTGATTGGGGCTGGTCAATGCAGGGCCTCCTGTACTGCGTTGGGATTCCTCAAGAAAGCTCCACCCTTCGCGTGCGGGGATTATAGCACGGTGACACCGGGACCGGAGCGACACAGTCCTTGCAAGTTCCAGAACTGCGCCCTTCAAACGTTCCTATTGTCTTGGCCTATTGAGAATCGGTATGCTATCTTGTGGTTGCCCTGCAGCCTTGAACCATCTGCCGGTTGCTTGCCGGAAACCGGAGGTTCCCTTGCTTGACATAGCCCCCACCGTTGAGAACCTGAACGAGTACAAAGCCCTGGCTGAATCCACTTTCGCCCGGATGGATTCGGACAGTCTAGTCGCGAGAATCTGGCAAGGCGACCACCATGTCTGGAGCGAGGACCCCTCCGAAATCACCGACCGGCTGGGCTGGCTTACCCTGCCGGAGGACATGGGTGGCGTCATTTCAGCGCTCAATTCCTTTGGTTCGGAGGTAGTGGAAGCGGGCTATGAAAGAGCAGTGCTGTTGGGAATGGGCGGCAGCAGCCTGGGGCCAGAGGTACTGCGCCGCACTTTGGGCAGTGCACGGGGCTTTCCTGAGTTGACGGTACTTGATTCGACGCTGCCCTCATGGGTCCAGCCCGTTTCGGCAGCGATCGACCCGGCCAAGACCCTTTTCCTGGTTTCTTCAAAATCCGGGACCACTATTGAGTCCAACACCCTGTATTCCTTTTTCCGCCAGCGGGTTGAAGAAACAATCGGGGCGGCCGCGGCAGGCAGGAACTTCGTCGCGGTTACGGATCCGGGCACTGCCCTGGAAGCGACCGGAACCCGAGAGGGATTTCGCCGCGTCTTCCTGAACTCGCCGGAAGTTGGGGGACGGTACTCAGTATTGTCCTATTTTGGCCTGGCGCCGGCCACTCTGATCGGAATGGAGCTGGAACATTTCATAGGCCGCGCAACGGCAATGCAGCATAACTGTGCCGTAACCGAGGCCAGGTCCAATCCCGGCGCCCGCCTGGGAGCCATCATGGGTAGCCTTGCCCTCCAGGGGCGCGATAAGCTGACACTGGTAACCTCGCCGGCTCTTGATGGGTTTGGCCTGTGGGTGGAACAACTACTGGCGGAAAGCCTGGGGAAGTCAGGCAAGGGAATCATACCGGTTGCCGGAGAGCCGGAACTTTCCGTAGAGCATTACAGCGATGACCGGTTGATTGTCTATCTGCGGCTGCGGGGGGATGATAACGCCGTTTGTGATTCTCTTTTCGCCAACCTGTCTGTGGACCATCCCACAATACAACTGGAATTGAAGGACAGGTCGGACCTGGGAGCCGAGTTTTACCGCTGGGAATTTGCAACGGCGGTGGCAGGGTACATTATTGGCGTACACCCCTTCGATCAGCCCAATGTCCAGGGCGCCAAAGACAAGACCGACCTGGTCCTGGAACAATACACGGGCACGGGCAGACTGCCCCAAGTGGAAGCCATGCAATCGCTGAATGGGCTTATGTCCCTCGCGAACCCCGGGGACTACCTTGCCATATTGGCCTACCTTCCCGACGACAAAGATGTGCGCCTGGGACTGGCCCGGTTCCGGCAACGCCTCACCGAGAAGTACGGCATCCCGACCACAGCCGGTTTTGGGCCCCGTTATCTCCACTCGACGGGTCAACTGCACAAGGGGGGGCCCAATACCGGAATCTTTATTCAGCTAACTGCCGACCATCCTGAGAAAATAGCCATACCTGGCAGGCCATATTCCTTCGGCACCCTGGCCGACGCCCAGTCCGTCGGTGATTTGCAGGCTCTCCTGGAGCTGGGCCGTCGCGCCGGGCGGGTGCATCTCGGAGCCGACCCCGCATCGGGTATCATGGAGTTGGCAGACCAAATCTAGCCCCTTAGCGGCAGTGGAGGACGACCTGTGGAATTGGGATTGATCGGCCTGGGCAGGATGGGCGGCAATATGGCCCAGCGCCTGCTGGCTACCGGACACCGGGTAGTGGCTTACGACACCAACGAAGACGCGGTTGCCGTCAGCGAATCCGGGGGCGCCCTTGGAACCCTGGCCCTGGAAGACCTGGCTTCTCACCTCTCTCCGCCCCGGCCGGTCTGGCTGATGCTGCCCCAGGGACAGCCTACACAAGATACAATGGACAGTCTGGCGCCCCTTCTCTCGCCCGGCGACGTAATCCTGGATGGCGGCAACGCCAATTACAAGGACACCCTACGAAGAGCCGAATCCCTGGCCGAGCGCGGCATCGAGTTGATGGACGTGGGAATCAGCGGCGGCATCTGGGGTCTTTCCGAGGGTTACACGCTGATGGTGGGCGGCAGGAAAGAAGCTTATGAACGACTAGAGCCCATTTTCCAGTCCCTGGCGCCAGGGCCGGACCGGGGTTACAGCCACGTTGGGCCCGTTGGGGCCGGCCACTTTGTCAAGATGGTCCACAACGGCGTGGAGTATGCCTTGATGGAGGCCTATGCCGAAGGCTTCGAACTCATGGCCGCCAAGGAGGAGTTCGACCTGGACCTGAGCACAATCGCCAACACCTGGCGCCACGGAAGCGTGGTCCGGTCCTGGTTGCTGGACCTGGTGGTCTCGGCTCTGGAAGAGGACCCCAGCCTGTCGGACTTGCAGGCTTACGTTGAAGATTCGGGAGAGGGACGCTGGACAGTTCAAGAGTCGGTGGACCTGGCTGTACCTACCCCGGTAATAACGCTGTCTCTGCAGCAAAGGTTCCGGTCGCGCCAGGCTCAGCCCTTCGGAGCCAAGTTGCTGGCGGCCCTGCGTAACCAGTTCGGCGGGCATCCGGTCAGGAGGTCCGGTGATGGCGACTATTGATATAGCTTCGGACAGCGGCAAGCCCATCACCCTGGTAATTTTCGGCGCCAGTGGCGACCTCACTCGCCGGAAACTGGTACCGGCTCTGGCCAGCCTGCACAGCAAGGGACGGCTGCCTGCCAACCTGCAGATTCTGGGTGTCGCCCGGAGCGACCTGGACGACGAGGCGTTTCGAATTCTCCTGGAAGAGTTTCTGGGCAGCGACGGGATGACCCGGCCCACATCCGGGCAATGGTCCGACTTCTCCTCACGCATCCACTATACCCTCGGCGATGTTACGGAATCGAATGACCTGGCGGCGGTGAAGAGTAAATTGGCCGAAATTGAAGGGGACGGCTCACCCTGTGATCGCCTCTACTACCTTTCCCTTGCTCCTTCGCTATACCAGCATGCCATTACCGGCCTGGGAGAAGCCGGCATGGCCGACGATGCCCACGGCTGGAGGCGACTGGTGGTCGAAAAACCCTTCGGCACCGACCTGGCTTCCGCCCGAGAACTCAACGAAATTGCCCACTCGGTTTTTAGGGAAGACCAGGTCTTTCGAATAGACCACTACCTGGGCAAGGAGACCGTCCAGAATCTGCTGGTATTCCGCTTCGCCAACGCCATTTTTGAGCCCATCTGGAACCGCAACTACATAGACCATGTGCAGATTACGGTAGCTGAAACCCTGCGCATTGACGAGCGGGGCGACTATTATGATCAGACGGGAGTGCTCCGCGACATGTTCCAAAATCACCTGCTGCAATTGCTTACGCTGGTGGCCATGGAACCTCCCCATGCCTTCGAGGCCGAGGCCCTGCGAAACGAAAAGGTAAAGGTGCTCAACGCCATCCGCCGCATACACCCCGAGGACGTGGCCCATCACGGGATTCCAGGCCAGTACCGCACCTACCGGGATGAACCCGGTGTCTCCGGGGACTCCGAAACCCCCACCTACGCTGCCCTGCGCCTTTACGTGGACAACTGGCGCTGGCAAGGTGTGCCCTTTTACCTGCGTTCGGGCAAGGCCTTGCGCAACAAGTCCACCGAAATCCTCATCCAGTTCCGCACTCCTCCCCACATGCTCTTTCCGCTGGACGAAGATGAAGAGATTCCCGCCAACACCCTGGCCATCTTTGTGCAGCCCGACGAGGGTTTCCACCTGGAGTTCCAGACCAAGACCCCGGAGGCGGGCCTGCAGATGCGCAAAGCCGAGCTTGAATTCCACTACCACGAGGCCTTCAGCGGACAGGCAATACCGGATGCCTACGAACGCCTGCTTCTGGATGCCCTGAATGGCGACGCTTCACTCTTTACCCGCGCCGACGAAATTGAACAGGCGTGGAGCATCGTTGACCCCATCATTGCCGGCTTCAGCCTCGCCAATGCCCCGCGACCTTACTACTACTCGGAAGGAAGCTGGGGGCCGGTGGAGGCCGACCGTTTCCTGGCCATGGACGGCCGGTCCTGGCTTCAGGCAGGGCGGGTTCGCTAGGGGCGAAGAGTAGTTCCGGCGCGTTGACTTCAGCGTTTGAGTTTCCCTGTCCAGACGGGTTAAATCCGATGCCGCTGCAAGAGCGTATGTTAGAATCAGCGGGCGCTCATGCAATGAATGAACCGCAATTTAGAGCAGGGGTGTTGCAGTGAGATTCTTTGCCTCGAAAGGCGCGTTCCGGTTGCGCCGCTCCTTGCGATTGGTCACGCTGGGTTCGACTGCGCTGCTTGTTATCGCGGCGCTGGCCTGTGGGACGGCTGACCAACCCCGGGAACCGTCCCAACCATCCACGCAAGCAAGCCAGGTCGAACCCGCGCAGTCCGTTACCGAGCCAACTACCTCGGAAACTGCACCCATGGAACAAGGTACCGGAGAAAGGGCCAAAGCCGAGGAATCCATTCCAGCCGTCATGGATTCCAGTACAGGCTCTGAACCCGCCATGGCAAAGGAGATGACCGCGGAACCCGAATCCGCTCCCAAGCCCATGACGGAACAACCGGCCCAGACCCAGCCGGAGCCAGTCGCCAAAGCAGTGGCCCCTCCGGCGGAGCCTTCCGTCGAAATTAGTGAGCCAACGACGGCCAGCAATGAAGCCGTGGATCCTGCAGCGCCTTCTCCCAATGAGACTGCGGGCGCCGCAGCGGTAGAAGTATCTCCGCAACCCACTGTCGCGCCCCAACCCGTAGTAGCGCCGCAACCCACTGCGGCCCCCCAGTCTACCCAGGCCCCGGACCCGGTGGTTGCAGAACCCGTGCCCGAGACGGGCAACCAGGTCGGCAACCGGGTTCCCGACTTTACCCTGGACCTGGTTGGCGGCGCCACCATTTCAACCGCCAACCTCATTGAGGAGGGCAGGCCAACCTTCCTGTTCTTCACCTCTACAACTTGAGGCCAGTGCGCTGCCGAGTTGCGGCAGCTAAAGACCATTTACCCGGACTATGCAGACCGGGTTAACTTTTATGCGGTGGCAGTCTCCAGGGCCTTCGACAATCTTGACCGCCTTGAAAGCCACCGGGAGAAGAACGGGCACCCCTGGCCGGTGGCCAACGCAGCAAACGAGCAGCAGGCCCTGGCAGACTTAAACGTGACATACCAGTCCACCAAAATAGCCTTTGACTCAAGAGGCGTCATAACTTACCGGGACGGGTTCGGCGGCGGCGGCCCCGATGCCTGGCACGAGGTATTCACGGACCTGGCCAACCAGTAATGGCCTCGGCTGGCAATCGCCTGTTGCCGTGCGATATCGGGACGCGCAACTAAGACATACCCAGGGCAGCATAATCGACGCTGCCCTGGGTTTTGTTGTTGCGATAGCTATGGAAATACATTGTATAGCGATGTATAATCAGCCTGATATAGGCGGTGGTAAATGAACTGGAAGGGTTGGATTGGCAAAGTCCTCCTGGGCCTGGGCATTCTGGTCCCAGTTGTGGGGTTTGCCTTATCCGCATACCTTGGTTCAACGGGCAGTTCTCTGACCATTTTCTCTTCGGACAGTCTCCAAACGGAGAGCGAAGTCATACTGACCGTTGAGGATTTTCCGGAACCGTCCGAGACTGGAAACCAGGTTGGTAACCGGGTGCCAGACTTCACGTTGCTCCTGGACGACGGCAGCTCGGTGACGTCCAGCAGCCTGGTGGAGGCAGGGCAGCCAACTTATTTGTTCTTTTGGGCCACCTATTGACCTGTCTGCACCGCCGAGTTGCGGCGAATGAAGGAGGTCTATCCCGACTATGCTGACGACGTAGCATTTTATGCCGTTGGGATACACCCGGGGCTTAAAGAGGAAATGACGGTACTGAAGGCCTATAAGGAGCAAAACGGCTACCCCTGGCCGGTAGCCACGGCCCCGACTGAATTGATGGCAAAACTGGGGGTAACGATTCAATCCACCAAAATTGCCTTCGATTCGCAGGGAATAATCACTTATCGAGAAGGGATGGGCGCAGGCGATGACGAAGCCTGGCGCAGGGCTTTTACCGAGCTTTCACAGTCGCAGTAGGGCAGAAGAGCGAATCCTGCGCTGATTAGGCGCCCAATGCTACTTTGCTATCCCGCTACCTTCTCCAGGCCGGCAAAGCTGAGAAGCAGCCGGCGGAGTTCCCCGCCGCTGAAACAGACCGCCACTTCGTAGTCGTTCCCCCACTTGTCGCACTTCACAACCTCTCCCTGCCCAAAGGTGTCGTGCTTTACCACGTCACCCACCGCGGGAACGTAATCGGGTCCATTTGCCTTGTCGGCGTCGATTTCGCGGTCCCAGGTTGTCAGGCTGCGGTCGTAGCTTGTTCGGGTGGTAACGTTGGAAACCGGAGTAGCTCCGGGGGTGCGGGCGAATGACAGCAGTTTCTCCGGTATTTCTTCCAGGAACCGGGAGGCGAGGGTGGGGGACGGCCTGTGTCCCCACATGCCACGCTGGAAGGCCCGCAAAAGATAGAGGCGCTCCTTGGCCCGGGTAATGCCAACGTAGCAGAGCCGCCGTTCCTCCTCCATGTCCGCATTGCTGTCCATGGAACGGCTGTGAGGCAGCATTCCCTCTTCCAGCCCCACTATGAACACAACCGGAAATTCCAGCCCCTTGGCCTGATGAAGCGTAATCAGGGTAAAAGTGTCCTCCGATTCCTCGTAACTGTCTACGTCTGACACCAGCGAAGCTCGCTCCAGAAAAGCGGCCAGATCGTTCTCCGGTGACTCGGACTCATAGTCGGCAGCCAGCGTAATGAACTCCTGGATGTTCTCCATTCGTTCTTCGGGATTCGTGTCAGTCCTGCGTATGTGGGCTTCCATGCCTGCTTCGGTGACCAGCAGTTCGACCAGGTCGGACACGGGCAGCTTGTCCTTCAGTTCTTCCAGTCTGGCCATCAGCTCGCCGAAGCGGGCCACGGCGGTGTAGGCCCGAGCAGCCAGAGGAGCCGGGCACGGCAGGCTTGCGGCCCTGGCCTGGGCAATGAGCTTTATGGCCTCGAAAACGGGAATGCGCTGTCCGAGAGCCCAGCGGGTCAGTTCCTGGATGGTCTTGTCGCCAATGCCCCGGGGTGGCGTGTTAATGGCCCGGGCCAGGTTAACATCGTCCTGGGGATTGTGAAGCACCGACAGGTAGGCCATGACGTCGCGGATCTCTCGACGGCGATAGAACTGGATGCCACCGATGATGCGGTACTTGATGCCCAGCCGCAAACAAGCCTCTTCCAGGGCCCTGGACTGGGCATTGATGCGGTACATCACTGCGCAGTTGCCCGGTCTGACATTCTCCCTCCGGGCCAGTTCCAGGACCTGTCTTGCCACAAAATCGGCTTCCTCGTCCTGGGAGTAGGCCTCATGTACCATAACCTGGGAGCCGGAGGGGTTTTCCGTTTTCAGCTCCTTGGGCACCCGCATCCCGTTGTTGGCGATGAGGGCGGAGGCTGTATCCAGTATGTTGCGGCTTGAGCGGTAGTTCTGTTCCAGCGCGATGACCCGGGCGTCGGGATAGTCTTCCTGAAAACTGAGAATGTTCCTGATGTCGGCGTTTCGCCAGGAATAGATGGACTGGTCGGGGTCGCCCACCACGCAGATATTCTGCTCGGGGCCGGTCAGCAGCCTGGCCAGGCGGTACTGGGCAATGTTGGTATCCTGGAACTCGTCCACCATCAGGTACCGGTACCGGCGGTGGAAGTCCTCCCTTATATCCTGGTTCTCCTGAAGCAACTGGACCGCCCGCATCAGCAGGTCATCAAAGTCGACTGCGTTGCTGCGGCCCAGCAGTTCTTCGTAGTGGTGATAGACGCGGGCGGCCAGTTCCGCGTGGTAGTCGCCCTCGGTCTGTGCCCGCTTTGCCAGACCCACCGAATCCATCAGCAGGCTTTTGGCCCGGGAAATGGAACCCTGAATAGCTCGGGGCGGATTGCGCTTCTCGTCCACCTCGGCCAGTTGCATGGCCTGCTTTATGAGGCCCAATTGGTCTTCGGCATCGTATATGGTGTAGTTGGAATCCAGGCCCACACCCTCGCCATAACGGCGCAGCATTCTTGCGCAAAAGGCGTGGAAAGTCCCGGCAAATACGGATTCTGCGTCGGGAACAGACAAGCCCTGAATGCGATCACGCATTTCGCGGGCCGCTTTGTTGGTAAAGGTAACTGCGGCAATGCGGTAGGGCCTTACGGCACACTCCCTGACCAGGTAAGCAATCCGGTGGGTGACCACCCTGGTCTTTCCGCTGCCAGGGCCAGCGACAATGAGCAACGGGCCTTCGGTGGTAATTACAGCCTCGGCCTGGGCATCGTTCAAGCCGGCCAGGATATCAGGTGGTTGGGATGTCATAACGACCAGATTATAGCGTGCCAGGTCTTTCGGTGAAAGGCGGGAACGATGAGTGCTTACCATTACCTTATGCTGCAGCCCTGAGGATTGGCCGTTTGTTATTGACACTTCATAAACTACTATTTACACTCTCATTAACCTGTCTTTTAATTTCAATCAGGTACGTCGCTACGACTAATGGCATCAGCTAAGTGTGGCCTGTCTGGACCTGGGCAGGCCGGCGGAACCACGATACGGCATTACTTTGTCCCTTCTGCTGCCCCGCAGCGCTGGATTGTCTATCAACCCCGCCTCAACAAACATTGGCTTGGAACCACTTACTGAAGACGGGGTTTACTATGCACTTCTTCCCTAGAAGAATCGACTTTAGCGGCTTGCCTTTCAATACTTCCGGTGGCGTCACGAAGGCAGTTCTGGCGTTGATGGTATGCTGTGTGCTGGTCGTTTCGCTGGCGTGCGCCGCAGACCCCGAACCGGTGCTTAAGGTTGGGGGCATTCCCGACCAGGACGTTGCCAGGCTGACCAGGCGGTACCAGATCTTCTCCGATTACCTGGCTAAGGAAATGGGCGTCGACGTGGAATATGTGCCCAGCGCCAATTATGCCGCGGTAGTTACGTCCTTTGGGCAGGGCGACCTGCAACTTGCCTTCTTTGGCGGGCTGACCGGAGTTCAGGCCAGGTTGCAGAACCCCGGGGCCGTCGCCATTGCCCAAAGAGAGAGGGATGCGGAGTTCCACTCGAAGTTCATTTCCAGGGCCGAGCTGGACCTGTCGAGCCTGGAGGAACTGAAAGAGCAGGCGTCCGATCTGTCAATTACGTTCGGCAGCGAAAGCTCCACCTCCGGCCACCTGATGCCCCGGCATTTCCTGGCCAAAGCGGAAATAGATCCGGAAACAGATTTCCGGGTTCCGCCCAGCTATTCCGGTTCCCACGACAACACCTGGGTGCTGGTCCAGTCAGGGGCTTACGATGTTGGCGCCCTGAGCGAAGAGGTCTGGGAGCGGGCCGTGGAGGCGAACACGGCAGACCCAACCCTGGTCAAGGAGTTCTACACTACACCACCGTACCTTGACTATAACTGGACTGTCCAGGGTGACCTGGACGAGGCTTATGGTGAGGGCTTCACGGAACGGTTGAAAGCCGCTCTCTTGAAATTGAACACCAGCGAACACGCCGATATACTTGGGCTCTTCAGCACCGAAGGGTTCATTGAAACCGACAATGGGAACTACTCCACCATCGAGGATGTCGCCCGAGAGCTTGGCATAATCGAGTGACCCTGCCGGGGGCCGAATTGGAAGACCTGTCAAGAAATGGACACGATCCCCAAACGGGTTTGCCCGTGGCTGCTCCCTTAGCCATAGTTGACCAGGTTACCAAGTCTTTCCCCAGAGTGACCGCGCTGGCTTCCGTCAGCCTGTCGATTTTCCCCGGCGAACGAGTGGCGCTGGTGGGCCCCAGCGGCAGCGGCAAGACCACCCTCCTAAACCTCCTGTCCGGGACGTTGCAGCCCGACTCCGGGTCGCTTTCCGTGGCGGGAAAGGCTCTGTCGGAGAAACTGCCAAGGCGAGAACTGTCTGCCATGGTCGGTATCATTCACCAGCAACTGGACCTGGTGCCCCAGCTGCCGGTGGTACACAACGTGCTGGCCGGTCGCTTCGGGCAGTGGGGAATGTTCCGCTCTTTCCTATCCATGGTGTGGGCCCAGGACTACAACATGGCGGTGTCGGCCCTTGAACAGATGGGAATATCCGACAAGGTCCAGGAGAGAACCTCGCACCTTTCGGGAGGGGAGCAACAGCGGGTAGCCATTGCCCGGACCATGGTCCAGTCGCCCAGGCTGGTGCTGGCCGACGAACCCGTCTCCTCGGTGGACCCGGGCCGAGCGCAGGAGATTCTGCAGCTCTTGACGGCGCTGACCGAGGGTACGGACAGGGCCCTGGTGGCCAGCATGCATACGCCTTACCTGGTGCAGCAGTTCTTCAGCCGCGCCATAGGGATGCGGGATGGCCAAATACAGTTCGACATACCTGCCAAGAGCCTCACCCAGGCAATTCAAACGGACCTTTACAGCCTGGACCACGAAGACTCCGATGTTCCCTGGCACTAGGCCTGCTTTCGCCCCATGAAGCCGGCCCGACTGTACCTGGAGAGTCCCCACTTCCTCACCCTGCTGCTGTTGCTGGCGGTTGCCTGGAGCGTTACCAGCATAGATTGGAGCGGCCCAATCGTGCACACCGGCGGCGGACGGTCCGCGCTGACCCTGTTGCTGGCCATGTTCACGCCGGACCTGTCACTCCAGTTTCTGCTGGTCTGCGTGAGGGCGGCGTGGGAAACCTTGGTCATCGCCCTGGCCAGCATGACGGTGGCGGTGGCCATCGGGCTTCCCCTGGGGATTCTCGCATCTGGGGCGTTGGTGGCCCCCGATGGCGGGACGCGGATGCCCGTCGTCGTGGGGGCGCGCTTCGTCCTGGGCGCCATGCGGTCCATCCATGAACTGGTGTGGGCCGTCCTGCTGGTTGCCGCCATCGGCCTGTCGCCGCTGACCGCCATAGTTGCGCTGGGCTTGCCGTACGCGGGCATCCTGGGCCGCATCTACGCTGAATTCCTGGAAGACGTACGGGGAGAACCGCTGGCGGCGCTGCGCTCGGGCGGCGCCTCAGCGCTTCAGACCCTGTTGTACGGCCAACTGCCCATGTCCCTGCCAGACCTGGTCAGCTACACGTTCTACCGTTTCGAGTGTTCCATCCGGTCGGCGGCCATATTGAGCTTCGTAGGGATACGGGGCATCGGGTATGAGATCCAACTGTCGCTGGGAGACCTGCTGTTCGGTCAGGTCTGGACCCTGCTGTTCATGCTGGTGGCGCTGGTGGCGCTGGTGGACTTCTGGAGCGGGCGCGTCCGGCAGAGCCTGTTGACGTCATGACCAGTCACGAAAGTCATACGCTGCGTCTCCGGGGTGCCAGGCGTCCGCCAACCTTCGCCAGGGTGTCCCTGTACGTCTTCCTCCTGCTGGTGGCGGTTGCCTGGGTTTCCATATTCATGGAGGGAGACAGCGGCTTCAGCGACCTGTTCCGGAGCCGCACATGGGAGAACGCCGGGGACTTCCTGCGGCGGATGGCCGGGATGGGGATGGAAGAGACACCCGCCTTTCTCCGACCGGAAGAGTGGTGGGCCACCGGGAAGCTGGCCTATGACACGCTGGCAATGAGTGTGCTGGCAATAGGCATTGCGGGCGCGGGAGCTTTCCTGACCTTTATGTTCGCGGCGCGCAACGTCAGCAACGGGGCGCTGGGCAACACTCCCTCCCTCATTGGGTCGACGCTCTACTACTTCCTTCGGCTCTTCTACTCCCTGACGCGGGCGGTGCCCGAACTCGTGTGGGCGATGCTGATAGTCTTCTTCCTGTCGCCGGGGATACTGCCGGGGGCCATTGCCCTGGGACTGCACAACCTGGGGATTGTGGGGCGGCTGGCGGCGGAAGTTGTGGAAGACATGGACCCGGGGCCGGCGAGGGCGCTGCGGTCCTCGGGGGCTGGAATGTTCCAAATCTTCCTGTATGCCGCGCTGCCCCAGACCCTGCCTCACCTGATTACCTACCTGCTATACCGGTGGGAAGTGGTGATACGGACCACGGTGGTAGTGGGGTTTGTCAGCGCCGGAGGGTTGGGGCAGGAGTTCCGGCTGAGTTTGAGCTTCTTCAAGTACGACGAGGTGACGTTGATCATCCTGTGGTACCTGCTGCTGGTGATGGGGGTGGACCTCCTGAGCGCCTGGCTGCGAAAGATGTCCAAGTTCGAGTAGGGGCGGTTAGAACTGGACGGGGTAAACGACCTGGATGACGCGGCCGTCGCGGAGGGCGTCGAAGTAGCCGTGGGACCCGCCGGGGTTCTGGAGCCAGCGGCGGGAGAAGTAGGCGCAAATGTTGGAAAGCTGGGTGCAGACGGACTCTTCGGCGACGGTGAAGCAGAGGTTCTCCAGGACGATGGGGGTGGGAATCTCCATTTCGGCGTGAAGAAAGCGAGACATGTACTCGGGCTGGACGGACTTGCCGGACTGGGCGACCACGAGGGCGTAGTCCTGGATGGGGCCGGTGGCCTCCATTATGTGGTCGGGGGGGATGTCGGCGACGGCGGCCTCGTCCATGAACATATTGAGGGCGAAGAGGAACTTGCTGGTGATGGCTTCGGAGGGGGCATTCCAGTCTGCCACCGCCTCATTGCCGTCTTCGCGGGCCTGGGCCAACTGCACCTTGTCGGCGAAGGCGATAATCACCGGGGCCTCGCGGCGGATGAGGATGTTGAGGCAGTCCTGGATCAGCTCGGCGCGGCGGGCCGGGGCCCAGGAACGGAAGAAGCCTTGACCCTGGTAAACGTCAGCGGGCTTAATCTGGCGGGGGGTGTCGCCCCGTCCCAGGGGTTCACCGAAATGGCGGCGGCAGAGGGCGTTGAACTCGCCATTGATGGCGACGTACTGGTTCTCGTGGACAATCAGCCCGGAATAGACCTGGTGGCGCTGGTTGGGGTCGTTCAGGCTGGCGCCGGTGTCGCCGGATTCACCAATATAAACCAAATACATTCGGTTGCCTCCGCTGAAATTCGGGTGGCCAGGGTCTCCGTGCGAACCGATGGAACCGCAGCATGGCGGTCCACCTGCCGGGCGAGCCGGCAACCTTTCCCGGGCAGCTAGTCTCCGGAACCCGCCTCGTCGCCACCGGACCGGTCAGGGGCGGGGTCGCCGGACTCTGCCACGGGGGCGTCCGCTGCTTCCTCTGGGCGACCCATGGCAAGGCGACCGGCGTCCACGCGCACGACCATGGCCTCGGGGTCGGTCAGCATGGTTACGTTGGCCGGCAGGGGCAGTTCACCGGCGCGAATGACCGAGTTGGTGTCCACCAGCACGGACAGGTCGATGACGACTTCATTGGGAATTTCCAGGGGCAGGGCTTCCACTTCCAGGTTGTAGAGGGCCTGGGCCACGGAGCCGCCGGTTTCCCTGGCCGCGGAAGATTCGCCGACCGTGTTTATGGGGACCTGGGCGGTAACCTTTTCGGTAACGGAAACGGCGAGGAAATCCACGTGGATGAGTTCGCTGCGGATGGGGCTCCACTGAATTTCGCGGGCGAAGGCCAGGCGTTCACCGCTTTCGCCCTTGATGGACAGGGTGACCGGGTTGGTGCTGCCGGCCTGGGCCAGCACGCGGAGCAAGCGGCGATTTTCGCACTGGAGGGAACGGGGTTCGATGCCCGGGCCGTAAAGGTGGACGGGTATGGTTCCGGTGCGACGCAACTGCTTGACCTTCTTGCCAAGGATGGTCCTGGGTTCCAGTTCCAGGTTGATTGCCTCGGTGGTCATGGTTAGCCTTCTCCTCGATTCACCGGCAACCGGGGTGGTTGCCGCATAAGCGCTGAATTGAGTTGCGCCCGGGTTGGGGTTCCGGGGTCTGTATGGGGCGTAACCCTCTAATAATATCACCGACAGGTAGGAAATGAAAACCGGATATTCTGGGCATACGGGGTTATTGCGATTTGGTTTACAGGTTAAGAATTAAGAATGGGGATGGTGGGGGGATGGTATATACTTGGGGGGATTTTTGAGTTGCTGGGTGGGCTGATGATTGCAGGCATTGTTTTCCTGGCGGCGCTGCTGGTGGTGGTGGTGATAATTGCCAGGGACCCGCGCCGGGTGTTCTGGCGGGACGCCCGCCGGCGGGACAGCCGGGGTTCCCACCTGCCCATCAGGTTTTTCTGGTGGTAGCCGGCAAGCTGAAAGACCTTTCCGCGGCGCAACGCAGGGTAATCCGGGCCTGGTGCATGTATGACTGGGCCAACTCGGGATATGCCACGTCGGGCGGGGCCGCCATCTTTCCCGTCTATTTCGTTTTTCTCTTCAAGGACTCGCTGGGGGAGTCCGTATCCTTCCTGGGGATGACTTTCACCGGCAGTTCCACGTGGAGCCTGGGCATTGCCTTCGCCACCGCCCTGGTGGCCGTATCCAGTCCCGTCCTGGGAGTAATCGCCGATCGGGTAGCCATCAAGAAGGCCCTGCTGTGGATATATACCACAGTGGGTTCAGTGGCCGCCGTCCTCATGTTCTTCTCAGCGTACACCGGGGAGCCGTGGCTGTGGTTCCTGGCCATGTTCATCCTGGCAAACATCGGGTTCGCGGGCTGCCTGGTTTTCTACAACACCTTTCTGCCGCACATCGCGCCCCGGGAACTGCTGGACGACGTGAGCAGCCGGGGGTTCGCCTACGGGTACGTGGGCGGAGGGCTGCTGCTGGCGGCGCACCTGGCGCTGATACTGGCGATGCAGGACACGCAATGGGCCGACCTGGTGACCCGGCTGGCCATCGCGTCCACGGGAGTGTGGTGGTTCGGCTGGGCGCTGTGGACGTTCAAGGTGGTGCCGGAACCGCACATACCCAACGAGATGCACGGGCTGCGGCCCCGGCGCGCGGTGCGGCTGGCCTTCCGGGAACTGTCGCACACCTTCCGGGAACTGCGCGGGTTCCGGGTAATCGTCATTTACCTGGTGTCCTACCTGCTGTTCAACGACGGCGTACAGACGGTGCTGAACGTGGCCGGAGCGTACGGGGCGGATACCATCGGGATACCGCTGGTGTTCAACATGGCGACCATCCTGATAATCCAGTTTGTGGCGGCCTTCGGGGCCATGGGTTTTTCCTGGCTGGCATCGCGGATAGCCACCAAGTGGGCGCTGATGGTGACGCTGGCGGGATGGTCGCTGCTGGTGCTTTTCGGGGTGGGCATCGCGCCGCTGGCGCCGGAAGGCCACGAGGACTTTGATTACAGGCTGGAGTACCAGACGGAGAGCCGAGAGTACCTGGTGGCGGGCGCGCCGGAACCGGAGGACTCGGCCATGGACAGGGCGTGGCGGGAGGAACTGGCCCTGGCCGACTTGATAGGTGAGTCAGGGGAGGCCCCGGGTGAAGGCGACATGCTGTCGGAAGAGAAGGCGGAGGGACTGCTGGGAAAGGTCCAAGAGTCGGGGGGCGCACCCTATACCATTTCGCTGCGGGGCGGCGGGCTGGACGGGCGAAGAGCTACGGGAAGGCTGCACCGGTCTAACCTGGGAGACGGGCCCATAGACCGGTGGCCGGCGACGATGCGCCAGCTGGTGTGGGAACCGCTGGGGCTGGACGCGCCGTACCAGTGGCTGATGCTGGGAGTGGGCGTCGGGCTGGTTATGGGAGGCAGCCAGGCGCTGGCGCGGAGCCTGTTTGCGCAGATAGTGCCCCATACCCGGAGCGGGGAGTTCTTTTCCTTTTTCGGGTTCATGGGTAGGGTGTCAACGGTGTTCGGGCCGCTGCTGTACGTGGTGGTGACGGGGCTGATTGATACGCGGGTAGCGATATTGTCCATCATGGTGCTGATAGTGGTTGGGGGCGTGCTGCTGACCTGGGTGGACGTGAGGTCGGGGGCAAAGGCGGCGGACGAGGAGGATGCGAGGCATTATGCGGAGGCGGGGGAGGCGTTTCCGGGGTGATGAACATTGCGTACAGCGGGCTATGGGGCCGGATAGAATGGACGTATGGCAGACGTTGAAATGGAAAAACGCTGGGTTTTCTATTATGACGGGGAGTGCGGGTTCTGCACTTTTTGCGTGCGGGCGCTGGCCCTTGCCGATTTTTTTGGCGTGGTGACGTGGACGGCCTACCAGGAATTGGCCGAACCTCCCGGGGGCCTGGCGTGGGATGACCTGGACGCTGCGCCTTATTTGGTGGTTAGGGACAGGGGAAGTGACGCAAGGGCCGGCGCCGGAAGTGGGGGAAAGTTATACCGGGGCTTTTACGCTTTCCGGATGCTGACGCTGCGGCTGCCCCCGCTGGTTCCGCTGGCGCCGCTGTTGTGGCTGCCGGGGGTCAGCTGGTTGGGGGAGCGGGCGTATGGGTGGGTTGCGGCCAACCGATACCGGATCAGCCGCAGGTGCCGGTTGAAGGTGGGGAAGTAGTGGTTTTGGGGCGCAGGGTTGCTATGAAGAGGTGGCCGCCGTAGCCGCCCACGTAGCCGGGGAGGGTGACGAGTTCTGCGTCGAAGCCCGCTTGGTCCAGGAGTTGGAGCCAGGTCGTTGAGTTGAAGAGGCCGGTGGTGTGACGGTCTTCCACCACCCGCAGGCCGGTCGGTTCGTGAATTAGGAAGAAGAACAGGGACTCTATGGTGGTGTCGGATTCATCGGGGTCGTGGCAGTATTCGATGACGGTGAAGGGCGGGTTGGCGTCGGCGCAAATCCAGTGGAGGACGCGGGGGCCGGTGAAGGACTCCTTTACATAATCGGGGGCGATGAGGAGGACGCCGCCGGGGCGGAGGTGATGGCGGGCAGTGGTGAAGGTGGCGAGGAGGTCTTTCTCGTTAAGCAGGTAGCAGACGGCGTCGTGGATGGCCACGGCGTCGAATTGTTTTCCGAGGCGAATGTGGCGCATGTCGCCCAGGTGGTGGGGAACGTGGGGATTCAGGCTTTGGGACAGGGCCAGCATTTGGGGCGACAGGTCCGCGGCGGTGATGTCAAAGTCCGAGGTGAGGTGGCTGAGGGTGTGGCCCCCACCGGAGCCCAGTTCCAGGAGGGAGTGGCGGCCGGGGCCAAGATTTTGCCGCAGGGCCTGTCGCCAGTGGTCGGCGTCGTCGGCATAGTCCTCGGGCGGGCTGAAGGCGGGCCATAGCCAGGCCAGGTCGGTGTAGAGGCGGTGCGTCGGTGTCACTGTGCTATTATACGAAAACTTGAGCCGGAAAGAGGAAGGAAGCGACAAGATGGGTAAACTGGACGGCAAGGTTGTGGTGGTTACGGGAGCCAGCCGGGGGATTGGAGCGGAGATTTCCGCCCGCTTTGCCAGGGAAGGCGGCAGGATTGTGTGCGCGGCGCGGACGGTGCGGGAGGGAGACCACCCGCTGGAGGGGTCGCTGGAGAAGACAGTGGCCGACATCACAGAGGCAGGCGGCGAGGCGACGGCAGTGGCGGTGAACCTGGCCCGTCCGGAGGAGTGCGAACGGCTGATCGAGGAGGCCCAGGAGCTTTACGGGCCGGTGGACGTGCTGGTGAACAACGCGGCACTGACGTACTTCATCCCGGTCAAGGACTTTCCGACCAGTCGGTGGATACGGTCGTGGGAGGTGAACTTCCACGCTCCGTTCATCTTGAGCAAGGCGGCGCTGGGGCAGATGATACCGCGCGGGTCGGGGAGCATTGTCAACATTTCGTCGGGGGCCGCAGTAGGACCGGGACGGGGCCCCTACAGGGACAGCGCGGGCATTGCCGGAGGCGCCTGCTACGGGGCGGAGAAGGCGGCCCTGGAGCGGTTCACGCAGGGGCTGGCCAGCGAGGTGTACGAGTTCGGAATTTCGGTTACCTGCGTTTCTCCGTCGCTGGTGGTGCCCACGCCGGGGACGGTGTACCACAACCTGGTATCGGGGATGGACGACCCCAGGGGAGAGCCCATGTCGGTGATGGCCGACGCCGCGCTGCTGCTGGCCACGGAACCGCTGGATGCGGTGACGGGGAGGGTGACGTACAGCCAGCAGATACTGCAGGAATTCGGGTGGATAAGGGAGGCGCAGGGCAGGGGCGTTACGCTGCCGGGGACGGGCTACAGCGAGATTTAGGGGGAAGGTCTTTGCTCCCCAGTAGCCTGCCGCTATTGAAATGATGTGTGGGGATATTGTTGGGATATAGCTCCTGCCAAATAACTACGGGACGCCCTCGCGAAGGCGCCCCGTAAACTCTATCTAACTTACCAGGGGCCGGCCCTAATGCCCGCCGCAGCCGCCACTGCCACATCCACAACCACCGCCGCCACATCCGCAGCCACCACTGCCGCAACCGCCGCCGCTGGCGTACATGGGGTTGTTGATAACGAAACCCACCTGGCCGCCGAACTCCTCGACGTAGTCGATGGTGGCCTCTTCCAGGAAGGGGGCGCTGTCGGAGTCCATAAGGAAACTCAGGCCTTCCAGGCTGAGTATGGTGTCGTCGGGCTGGGTTTCCTTTTCCATGGTGAGCATGTACTGAAGGCCTGCGCCGGAGGGCATGGCGATCACCCGCAGGGAACTGCTTATCTCCTGCTCTTGATCCAGTACTTCCTTGAGTTTTTCAATGGCCAGAGGGGTTACTTCCATGTCGCAACACTCCATAAACAAATGCCAGAGTGCGGAAGTTCCTTAAACTTCTGCTTGAACGTAGCCTAACATAGGTGGGAAAGGGTAGTCAATTGAGGGTGCGCCTCAATCAAAGTGAGACCAGCCTGACCGTCCGGCAGGAATGTTGACTGGCAGCGCTGACAGTCGCTAAACTGCCCGGCGATATTCAGCCATGGGACAAGGAGAATCCTTTCATGAAATTCGGCCTGTTTTACGAATGGCCAAATCCCAACCTGCGCAACTGGAAGACCCTCTTTGAAGAGGGGGTGGAGCAGATCCAGTATTCGGAGGAAATGGGGTTCGAGTACTGCCTGATTGCGGAGCACCATTTCTCCAACTACGGCAATTCCCCCGCTCCCCTGATGCAGGCGCTCTATATTGGGCAGCGCACCCGCAAGCTCCAGATAGCCACGGGCATTATCGTGGTGCCCATCTGGGACGTGCTGCGGCTGGCGGAAGAGGTGGCGGTGCTGGACAACCTGATTGACGGCCGCTTCATCTGCGGGGTGGGCCGGGGATACCAGCCCCACGAAATGTCGCGCTTCGGCGTTACGCTGGAGGACTCGCGTCAGAAGTTCAACGAGAGCATGGAAGTGCTGGTTAAGGCCTGGACCCAGGACGAATCGTTTACCTACGACGGGGAGTTCGTCAACATTTCGAACGCCACTACGGTGTGGCCCAAGCCGATGCAGAAGCCGCACCCACCCTTCTGGATTGCGGGAACCAGCGTGGAGTCGATGAAGATGGCAGCACAGTGGGACATGATGCCCCTGACCACCGGCCTGCTGGGCGGCGCCGGCGTCCGCACCCACTACGCATCGCTGATTCACGCCCGCAAGGAACTGGGCAAGCCGTACCACGGACTGGAGCTGGGGTTGCAGTCCATAACCCACGTCGCCGAGACGGATGACGAAGCCCGCAAGCAACTGCCCTACGCCCGCTGGCAAAACCGGGCGGGGCGGGCGCTTAACCGCCTGGAAGTGGTGGACGGCCGGGTGCAGGTGGGGCCCTACGACGGGGAACTGGACGACGACGGCTTCATGGAACGGCTCTACTTTGGCAGTCCAGACACGGTGATTGACAAGTTTGCCAAGGCCGCGGAACTGGGGGTGACCAACGTCAGCAACTGGATGATGTTCGGGGGGCTGGAGCACGAGAAGATTATGCGCTCCATCCGGCTGATGGGCGAGGAGGTGATTCCGGCATTGAAGGACGTGGAGCCCCCAGCGGGGCTGGCGGACGAACTGGCGGAAACGCCACCGGCCACGTCGGAGCAGTTGCAGGCGGCGCGGTTCGGGGCCACGCCTTCGGACGTAACTGCTACGTAAACAAACATGGATGGACAGGATATACAGGAAGGGGTTTTGATGGGGGCGGGTTCTGTGGGACCCGCCCCCATTCTTTTGACTTTTGGGTTCAGAACTTGCCTTGCTTCTTGTAAATTCGGGGAAAATCCTGTACATCCTGTTTATCCATGTTTGAATATCTTCCGAATGGAGTTTGACCATGTCTGATCATTCACCCCTTCCCCTGACTGGAATCCGCATCCTGGACGCCACTCATATCGTCGCCGGGCCTTTCTGTTCTCAGATATTGGCGGATATGGGGGCCGAGGTTATCAAGATTGAGAGGCCGCGTACCGGCGATTTGGTGCGGGGACGGGGGCCCTACGTTACCAAGGAGGACGGGCAGCGGATAAGTTCCCGCTACATTGGCCTGAACCGGAACAAGAAGAGCGTTACCCTGGACCTGCGCAATCCCCGGTGCAAGGCGGCATTTGAAGAAATGGTTAAGGTGTCGGACGTGCTGCTGGACAACTGGGGGCCCGGGGCCTTCCGGCGACTGGGGCTGGGCTACGAATACCTGAAAGAACTCAATCCGGGCCTGATTTACGCCAGCATTACGGGGTACGGGGACAGCGACGACCTGCGGGGGCCATATTCCGATTGGCCGGCCAACAACCTGGCGATACAAGGAATGGCGGGGTGGATGGAATTGACAGGAGAGCCGGGGCGGCCGCCGCAGAGCGTGGGGGACAACATTGGCGACTCGATACCGGGAGTGTGGTCGGCTTTGGGCGTTGTATTGGCGCTGCGCAGCCGGGAGCAGACGGGGCGGGGGCAGCACGTGGACATGGCCATGTACGAGTGCATGGTGCTCCACACCCTGAGCAATATGTACGGCTACGAGGCCAGCGGTGAGTTGTATACCCGGGACTACAGCCGGCTGGCCAACGCCGGCATGACGCTGCGGGCCAGCGACGGCTACGTCATTATGGCCGGGGCGAGGGTACAGGAGCGGTGGAGCAACCTGTGGCGGCTGGTGGGCAGGGATGACCTGGCGGACAACCCTGAGTACCTGGCCCCGGGCGACGGCGACTTCATTGTTGAGCATGTTATCCCCGCGCTGGAGGAGTGGACGCAGCAGCGTCCCAAGTGGGAGGTGGCGGGGAAGATTACGGAACTGGGGTTTTCCATGGGCGTGGCGCAGAACACGGAAGACCTGGCCCGCTGTCCGCAACTTGAGGCCAGGGACATGTTCGTGGAAACGGGCGACACGGCAGGGGGTACTTTCCGCTCGTTGCGCACGCCCGTCCGTCTGCTGGACTGCGAGACCATTGAGCCGGAGACGGCGCCGCTGCTGGGGCAGCATAACCGGGAGGTTCTGTGCGGAATTGGGGGGATGACGGAGGGGGAGTTGGCGGGGCTGGAGGGGGAAGGGGCGGTTTAGGGGTATGGAGATGGAAACAACTGAATATTACGAGCGAAGAGCAAAGTTCAAACACCCGGAGGTAGCCGACGAATGGGTAATCAGGGTGTTAGCAAATCCTTACCACACGGAAACTCAACCCGATGGTAGAATACGTTACTACGGCTACATTGAAGAAGTAGATAAATGGATAAGAGTCATCCTTGAAGACGGACAGCTTCTTAACCGTTTTATGGATGGCGGCGCATTACGGAGATGGGGGAGACCATGATAGAAAAGCTGCAAATCGACTACCATGAACAGTCCGACACTCTTTGGCTCGGGAATGGCCAGCCAACTCCTGTGGGGGACGACATAGCTGAAAATGTTACTGTCTTTTTCGATATGGAAATGACGCAGCCCAACGCAGTTATGATTGAGCACGCCGCCGAAATTCTGTTGCCCATACTTGAAGCCGCAATTCAAGCTAAGAAAGAGGCCAAGGAAGGTGCGGTCAAGCCTGCCAAGTCTTCAAGCTGATCGAAGCTCCCTTAGCATTGCGTAACCAACACTCAACCACAACACGGAGGAACCGCCATGCCCACTGACGGAAGGGGAGTTATTTCCAGGGCGGCCGGGGAGCCGGCTTTGCTGGAGGACATTGTTGTAGACGATCCGGGGCCGGGCGAGGTGCTGGTGCGGATACAGGCCAGCGGGGTATGCCATACGGACTTGCATTACAAGCTGGGCAAGATTACCAACGAGTTTCCCTTCCTCCTCGGCCACGAGGGTTCGGGCGTCGTGGAGGCTGTGGGCGAAGGGGTTACGGACCCCAAAGTCGGGGACTACGTGGTGCTGGCCTGGCGGGCGCCGTGCGGGTATTGCCGGTTCTGCGCCCTGGGACAGCCCAACCTGTGTTCCGCCAGCCTGAACGCCCTGCCCCGTATGACCGCCAAGAGGGACGGGGCGGTGCTGAATCCGGCCCTGGGCATTGGGACATTCTGCACCCATACGGTGGTGGCGGCGCGGCAGGCTGTGCCGGTGCCCATCGCCTGTCCGCCGGAACAGGCCAGCCTGCTGGGGTGCGGCGTGACCACCGGCGTGGGGGCCGTGCTGTACACCGCCGGCGTGCGGAGGGGCAGCACTGTGGCCGTGTATGGCTGCGGGGGCATCGGCTCCAGCGTGATTATGGGTGCCAGGCTGGCACGGGCCAGCAGGATAATCGCGGTGGACATTGCCGAGAACAAGCTGGCCTGGGCCAGGGAGTTCGGGGCCACCGACGTGGTCAATGCGGCGGATAGCGAACCGGTGGAGGCCATCAAGGAACTGACCGGCGGGAACGGGGTGGACTACTCCTTCGAGTGCGTGGGGATGCCGCAGACCCTGTTGCAGGCGCTGTGGTCGCGGGACCTGGCCGGCACCTGCGTCCTGATTGGGGTACCGGACCCGACGATGGTGGTGGACGTGCCCATGCTGCAGTTCTTTGGCCTGGGCGGGTCGCTGCGGGTTAGCTGGTACGGAGACAACCTGCCCTCGCGCGATTTCCCGCTGCTGGCCAACTACTACTTGTCGGGAGAGCTGGACCTGGACCGGGTGGTATCGACGGTCATCGGCCTGGAAGATACTGAGGCCGCCTTTGAAGCCATGGAACGAGGCGAGACGCTGCGGTCGGTCATCCGCATACCGGATGCGTAGGCAACCTGCCTGAAAGTCTCCGGTGCAGGAGTACGGCGCAAAGCTGCCTTGTGATAACATCTAGCTGATTCGTCCCGCCATATACCTGCTAAACGCGCCTATGAGGGTATCCAAACATGACCACTCCCCAACCCGCAAGGCTACGGCCTTCGTCGCCAAACCGGTATGAGGAAATCAGCCGTCACCTGCTGCAGCAGGCGGAGGAAGAACTGGACAAGAGCGACGTGCTGCAAGCTTCGGAAAAGATATGGCTGGCGGTTGCTCATGAACTGAAGGCCATTGCGCAACACCGCGGCTGGAATCACCGCTATCACAACCACATTCGCGCCGTAGCATCCTGTTTGTCGATGGAGTGGGGCCGGCCGGACTGGCAGATTGCCTTCAGTGCCTTTGACAGCATGCACTCCAATGCCTATGAACACCAGTGGTTCCCGGGAGAGCTACGAATCTATCTGGAACCGGCCAGGTCATATTGCCAGGAATTGGCGGATGTTCGGCAGGCGCCGCCGCACCAGGACGTGCAATTGACGCCGGAACAACAGGCGACGCAAGCAATGCTCCTTAGAACCCTCACCCGTCCGTTGAGCGAGCAGGCCGCCTTTGGGGAGCAGTTTACGGCGGAGGAAGAGGCGGAACTGCCACCGGTTAGTCCCAGTCAATTGTGAGGAGGTCTGGTTATGCCCGGAAACATGAGAGACCGATACGGAATGAGCCTGTCCACCAACTCTCCCGATGCCGCCCACCGCTGGCAGGAGGGGATCGACCTGCTGCTGTCGCAGTCCTACGGGGCGGAGGAGAAGCTGCAGGAGGCAATTGACCTGGACGAGGGATTTGCCATCGCCCACGGCTGCCTGGCCTTTCTGCACATGACCCGGGCCCGCCCGGACCAGGCGCGGGAGAGCGCCAAGCGGGGCCTGGAACTGGCCGACGGGATTTCCGACCGGGAGTGTCGGCACATCGAGGCGATTAACCTGTGGGCCAACGGCAAGGGCCCCGACGCCCTGCGCCTGGCCAAGGAGCACCTGGCCGAGTGTCCCCGTGACGCGGTGCTGCAGCGTTTGGCCCAGCGGCTCTACATGCTGGGCTGCAGCGGGGCCGGCGACCCTCATTTCCCGCCGTCGCTGCTGGCGTTGATGAACGAACTGGCGCCCCACTGCGGCGACGACTGGGCCTTCCTGGGACAGTACGCTTTTGCGCACCACGAAAACGGCATCCTGGACAAGGCGCTGAGCCTGGCGGAGCGGTCCCTGGAGATGAACCCGGGCAACGCCGTGGCCGCCCACTCGGTGACCCACTCCTACTTTGAGTACGGCGACGCGGCCTCGGGCGGCGACTTCCTGGGCAACTGGCTGGAGGGGTTCGACCCCCGGGCCCACTACCATACGCACCTGTCGTGGCACCATGCGCTGTTTGAGCTGGCCCTGGGACGGTACGGGGAAGCGCTGCAACTGTACGAGGACTGGATCCGTCCCACGGTAGCTGCCAAGAACATTTCGAGCCTGTCGGACAGCGCGTCGCTGATGTGGCGACTGACCATCTACGGCGGGGAAAAGCCGCCCATGCCCTGGGAAGAGGTGAAGGAACAGGCGGCGCCGGCGGCCACCACCCCGGGCGCGGCCTTCCGGGATGCCCACGCGGCCCTGGCCTTCGCGGCCAGCGGCGACCGGGAGTTGATGGACCAGATGATCGACCGGCTGCGGACCAACGCGGAGAACGGCAACGTCTTCGCCAGGGAGATTATCCTGCCCCTGGCCCAGGGCATTGACGCCTTCGGGCAGGAGGACTACCAGACTTCGGTGGAGTACCTGGAACCGGTGTTCCCGCAGCTTACGCGCATCGGGGGCAGCCACGCCCAGCGGGAGGTGTTCGAGGACACCCTGCTGGAAGCCTACCTGCGGGCGGAGCAGTTCGACAAGGCGGAGGGGATGCTGAAGGAGCGGTTGAGCAGGCGGGAGACGCCTCGGGACCTTTTCTCGCTGGGACGGGTAAACGCCGGAAGAGGCGAAAAGGAAGGGGCGCAAGGTAACTTGGCCAAAGCGTCCAGCGTGTGGAAGGAAAACGGTGACGCCGAGACGCCGGAGTTGACGAACCTGGAAAAGCTGGCGGAAACGCTGGGCTAGTCCGGCAACAGGGGAACCAGGCTCCCGGAAACGCCGGGGTGGAGGCGGTTATGGTGCCTCTGCCCTGGCGTTTTGGTTTAAAAATGCAGATGGCGCAGGCCGAGGGTGGGAGAGAAACGGCACTAGCTTTGGTGGTTTGCCACCTGTCTAGTAAAACGCTTGCAACGTTTGGTTATTACCCGCTTTTCCGCTCATTCTGGGCCAGTTGAAGGACCACTTTTCCCCCTACAATCCCCCGTTCAGTCCCCAAATTGCACGACATTGCCATCCGATATGGGAGGGTTTTACACCGTTGTGCCACACGCAGGCAGCAGGGTATGGGTTATCTTGATATGCGGTGGTTGAAGGCAGGGGAGAAGGGTGCTGTGGGACAGATAGAGTCGGCCTCCCGACGGTCAGGGAGCGTTCTGCGGGGAAGCTCGGTTGAAGGAGTGGCGCTGTTGCTGTCTTTTGTCGGTATGGAGCGGGAAGGGACTCATGGTTAGGTGCTTGCGGCGCTGCTTGTTTGTTGCTGCTCTGATTGCGGTGGTGATGGTGTCCTGTGGGACGGCGGCGCCTTCCCCAATGGATGAACCGGCAGGGATTGTAACTTCGCCTATCGGGTCCCCCCAAGACGCGCCGCAAGCTCCTCCACCTACTGAGGACCTGAGGCCGCTTCCGGGGTCGCCCACTGAGGAACCCTTTATAGCATATATTCCCACCAACACACCCCGCCCTACGCTGGCGCCTGATCCCCCAGGAAGTGGCCGAGGAGGAGGCGAGACACCGAGCGAGAATGGCCGCAATAGCCCAGACGCCGGAACCCTCCTTGACGGCTCAAGTTACGCAGCAGGCCAGTGATTTCAGCCAGGGTTACCCCGGAGGAGCCATCGTCCGCGCCGAGGTTACCGCCCACCGTGTCGTGGAACCTAATCTGGACATAAACTGGCCGGAGGGATTATTCAGTCCTCCTTACTACACCAAGCTGGAGAACGAGGATGAATATGCTGCTTGGCGGCGCTCGAAACTCAAGATAAACGAAAGCTACTACAGCACCTTGCCCCAGGGCTACGAGATGGTCGCACCAGAGTTTGCCTCCAATCAAGCGCTGGAGGTGGGCAAAGAATACATCCTCTACGTGGTCCGTACCCATTTGGCGGAGGATGAGCTGCCCGACGTAAAAAGAATGTATCGCTATAACGAAGAGCAATTGGCTGCTCTTGGCGGGTCGGGAGGTCTGGTCTGGCTAGACACGAACTGGGTCATTGAAGGCGACAGGGCATGGAGATTAACCGAAGAATACATGGCGACTGGGCTCATATTTACCCCGGTTCTGGAGGCGGCCAAGGCCAACGGGGAGAGCTTGCCTCTCGTGGAACTAGTTGCGGCCATCAACGAGGGGCTTGGGAAGTGACTTTCACGCTGCCTGGCTAGTTGCTTCGCCGCTCGCTGTGAGCCGGCCGGGGCGTTAGGTTTTGCCGATTGTGGGCAACAAGTGGTTGAACGGCGATGGCCGGCATAACTAGGCATAATCGCTATATATAGTATATAATGTGCTGATAAAGATGCGGCGGGTTTGCCGTGCTTTTGCGGGGATTTTCCTCTTCTTTCCTCCCTGGGCTTTACCCTTTGGCCGGTGGCTGCTGGCTTGGTTTGCGCCTTGATGGTTGCGGGCCTGTGCTGCTGACGCTCCGGAGGTATCGGATATAGACGTTCTGCTTTCAGTGGCCAGCGCTACCAGCGACGAGAGCATTGGCCTGATCCGCGACTTTGCCGTCACCATGGCGGTGGCCGGAATAGCCCTGGTGGTATTCCGGGCTATCCACATGCCTCCGGTGCTGGGCTACCTGCTGGCCGGCGTAATCGTGGGGCCCTTCACCCTGTCCGCAATTGACATCGGGCCCCTGGCCAGCATCGAGGGGCCGGTGCAGAACCTGCAGACCATCCGCCTGCTGGCCGAACTGGGACTGGTGCTGCTGCTGTTCGGCATTGGGCTGGAAATAGGGTGGCATCGCATCCGGCAGGTGGGGTTCAAGGTAATCGTCATCGGCCTGGTGGAGATGGCGACCATGTTTGCCATCGGCTACGAACTGGCCCACTGGCTGGGTTGGACGCAGACGGAGCGAATCTTCCTGGGGGCGGCGCTGTCGATCAGCAGTTCGGCCATCCTCATCAAGATGCTGCGGGACACGGGGAGCCTGAACGAACTGCGGGGCCAGCTGATCGTGGGAATCCTGCTGGTGGAGGACTTTGTGGCGGTCATCCTGCTGACGGTGCTGGCGGGGGTGGCCACGGCGGACGCCACCAGCCTGGGAGACATCGGGGCGCTGGCGGCGCGGCTGACGATATTCGCGGTGGCGGTGCTGACCGTGGGGGCGTTGCTGGCGCCCAGGCTGATGCATTACATAGCGCGGTACGAGTCGGAAGAAATGGTGTTAATCGCCACGCTGACCCTGTGTTTCGGGCTGGCGCTGGCGGCGCACCAACTGGGGCTGTCGGCGGCGGCGGGGGCCTTCCTCATCGGGATGATCCTGGGGGACACGGAGCTTTCTGAGCAGATAAGCCGGCTGATGAATCCGCTGCGGGATATGTTCGCCGCGCTGTTCTTCGTGTCGCTGGGGATGCTGATGGACGTGTTCAGCATTGGAGACTACCTGGGGCCGGCGTTGATAATCGCCGGGGTATTCATCGTGGGAAAGGTGCTGGCCGATACGCTGGGAACGTTGCTGGCGGGGCAGGATGGGCGGACGGCGCTGCAGGTGGGGACGGGAATGCCGCAACTGGGCGAGTTTTCGCTGGCCATGGCCAAGACGGGGGTGGACCACGGGTCGGTGTCCGCCTATTTCAGTCCGGCCCTGACGCTGGCAACGGCCATAACGGCGCTGGTCTATCCCTTCATTTTCCGGTCGCCGGTGGCGGTGGCGAACTTCATCGCCAGGGCATCGCCGGGGTGGCTGCGGCAATTCAGCGGGGTGCTGTTCGTGTGGCTAACGTCGTCAAGGCGGAGTTCGGTGCTGGGCGCGCGCCTGGCCGATGAAGTAACCCACTCGGTGCAGCGGATAATGCTGAACGTGGGGATAATCGTGATGGTGATCGGGGCTGGCACCATAGGGCTGGACTACGCGCAACCGATTTCGCAATGGCTGGGGATCAGCGAGGGGCTGGACACCCTGATCATAGGGGGCGCCCTGCTGGCCGCGTGCGTGCCGTCGGTTGTGGCGATTTGGCACAACCTGCACACGCTGACCGAGAAGGTGATTGACTATTTCCTGCCGCCCTGGCGCCGGGCGCCGGAGAACGTAACCACCAAGAACCTGAAGCGGGTGATACGCAACAGCCTGCTGATCGTGGTGCTGGTGCTGCCCGTGGTGTGGACCTTGCCCTTCACCATCCACCTGTTTTTGCTGGGCGGGACGTTTGCGCCCCTGCTGGCCATAGGGTTGCTGGTGATTGTGGCGGTGGTAGCCTTCGCGGCTTTCCAGATTCACGGGACGCTGGAGGCGTCCTTCCGGCGCACCTTCCTAGGGGCGTCGGAGTTCTACCGGTACGACGAACACCAGTGGGACTACTTGGCGGAGGACTCGCACCTGTATTCCCACGACGGGGAATTTCACGAGCAGTTGACCGCCACGGATGATTAGGGGGTATGGGCGATGAAGAGTGGGGGTTATAATGGGCGTGGTCTTACTATTGTGAGGTGAAGAACATGCGCATTTGCTCGTTTCTGCCCAGCGCTACGGAGATAGTTTACGTGCTGGGGCTTGAGGACCAGCTTTTTGGTGTTACCCACGAGTGCGATTACCCGGCGGAGGCCAGGAGTAAGCCGTGGGTGGTGCGCAGCGTTTTCGAGGGGATGGACCCCCAGCCCAGTAGCGGGGAAATCAGCCGGGTTATCTCGGAGCGGCTGGAGCAGGGGCTGGGCATATACGAAATCGACCAGCCCACGATGGAGGCGGCGGAACCGGACCTGCTGCTGACGCAGGCCATCTGCGAGGTTTGAGCGATTTCCTCTCGGCAGGTTGCCGAGGTCAGCGTCAGCCTCCCCAAGCAGCCGCAGGTGATTTCGCTGGACCCCCAGTACGTGGGCGACGTGCTGGAGGACATCCGGCGGGTGGGGCAGGCGACGGGAGCGGAGGCGGAGGCGGAGAGAATTACCGCAGAGATGCAGCAGCGCATCGACAGTATCGCCGCCAGGACGGCGGACGTCACCCGCAAGCCCCGGGTGCTGCACCTGGAATGGGTGGACCCGCTGATGTGCGGCGGCCACTGGGTGCCGGAGATGGTGGAGATGGCTGGCGGGGAGAACTGCTTCGGGGACAAGGAGACGGGGTCTTTCCGGCTGGAATGGGATGAGGTGGTGGCCAGCCAGCCGGAGGTTATCATCATGATGCCCTGCGGGTTCGACGTGAAACGGGCGGTGCAGGACGTGCCGCTGGTATCGGAGCGGGAGGAGTGGGCCAGCCTGCCGGCGGTGAAGAACAACCGGGTCTATGCCATCGACGCGGGGGCCTATACCAGCCGGTCGGGGCCGCGGCTGGTGGTGGGCCTGGAGATTATGGCGGAGATGATCCATCCGGAACTGTTTTCGGGGCTGATACCGGAGTCGGGGGCGATAAGGCTTTACGGGGCGTAAGGGTGGCGACGACCGCAGTTGCTGGATTGCCTTGTTCGTTCGTAGGGGCCAAGCTATAATTCCAGTTGAAAATACGAGGGGGAATGGTCGCGCGGGCTTGCAGTCCTGCAGTTAGGGCTCCTTCCCCTTTCCGGAGGAATTTGCGTTGGGTGATCATGCCATAGTTGCACTGGAACCCCGGGGCGAGGGGTTCGTGGCGTCGATACCGTTGACCCAGTTGGAGCGACTGGGAGACAGGCCGGACGAGCGACTGAAGGTTGCGTGCGATTCCTATGGCCGCACGATGGCGGTTATGCGGGAAGTGCTGGCGGACATTGAGCAGCTGAAGGGCAGGCGCATCCCCATACCGGCCCGCAAGATGTGGGAACTGGGGGATGCGGTGGTAAACCTGGGCACGGAACTGGAAGATAATTTCATGGAGCTGGACAGCCTGAACGATCACCTGGTGCGGGACCTGGGCATAAACGCCAAACGCATGGGGACAATCGTCACCTTCCGGCGCCACCTGCCGGACCAGGAAGTAATTCCTGAGACACTAGGCTGGAGCCAGTGCGAGAAGCAGGCCCGCAAGGTAGCCGAGGAACTGAAGTCGGCGCAGGCGGCGACGGGCTAGTTGAAACCCGGCGTGACTAACACTCTTCCCCTTTATCCACACGGCTTTCCCCGAACTTCACGGTAATGCAGATAAGAGACCTGGGCGAATTCGGCCTTATTGAACGTCTTAACCGGTTGGTGACCCGGGAAAGACGGGGCCGGGACAATGGCGCCGCCCATGGCTTCCGGCTGCTGGTGGATACCGGTGACGACACCGCCGCGTGGACGGCCGCCGCAGCCACCGAACTATTTACCACCGACACCGTGGTGGAAGGCATCCACTTCACCCGGGAGACGACCCCCTGGCCAGACCTGGGATGGAAGTCGCTGGCGTCCAACATCAGCGACATTGCCGCCATGGGGGGGCTGCCGCTCTACGCCCTGATAACGCTGGGACTTCCGCCGGAGACGGAAGTAGCGGATATTGAAGACCTGTACCGGGGGATGCTGGACATTGGTGAAGAGTACGGGGTAGCCATCGTCGGGGGCGACATGGTGCGGTCTCCCGTGGCCTTCATTTCCGTGGCCTTGACGGGGGTACGCAGCGGCCCGCCCATGCTGCGGACCAGCGCACGGGTGGGCGACCAAGTTGCGGTAACGGATTGCGTCGGGTCATCGGGCGGCGGCCTGAAGCTGATGCTGGAAGGCATTGACGCTCCGGCGGAAGCGGCGGAATACCTGCGGGAAGCCCACCGGCGACCCCGGCCGGCGGTGGACGAAGGGCAGTTATTGTCCCAGGGAGGAGTGCAGACTGCCATGGACGCGAGCGACGGCCTGGCCGACGACCTGTCGAAACTGTGCCTGGCCAGCGGGGTGGCCGCCCGTATAACTGCCAGCCAGGTCCCCATGCACTCCGCATTGAGGAGCGCATTCCCGGACGATTGCCTGGATCTGGCCCTGTACGGGGGCGAGGACTACTTGCTGCTGTTCACCGCTCCGGAGGCAGTGATGCGGGAAGTAATTCCGGCGCTGCCTGAAGGGGCCGCCGTCCTGGGAGAAATAACGAACGGGACGCCGGGCCAGGTTACGCTGTTGATGGAAGATGGGAAGGAGACGACCATCGGACGGGGCGGCTGGGACCATTTCGGGGCAGGCGAAACACGGTGAGTGAGTCGCTGAAGATTCAAACAGGGTCTCCGGAAGAGACGCAGGCAGTGGGGCGACTGCTGGGGGAACAGGCGCGCCCAGGGGATGTTTTCCTGCTGTGCGGGCCGCTGGGGGCGGGCAAGACCTGCCTGACCCAGGGAATCGCATGGGGGCTGGACGTGGTTGAATACGCCCGCAGCCCCACCTTTGTTATAATGACCCGCTACCGCGGCCGGCTGACGCTGTACCACTTTGACCTTTACCGCATCAACGACCCCCTGGAGGCCTGGGACCTGGGCTTGGACGAGCAGATTTTCGGGGACGGGGCCTGCGTGGTGGAATGGGCGGAAAGGGCGGAAGAGGTCTTCCCGCCGGACTGCCTGTGGATTGACCTGGACTATGCGGAGGACAGTGAGGGCCGCGTCATTTCCATATCTGACGCGCCGCCACGTTACCGGGCCATGGTTGAGTCTCTGAGGGGATTCAAACATGGATGAACATGATGGACAGGATTTGGTTGACTTTTCTTATGGCGGGTCTGCCAATCTGCAGTTGGACCAATGAAGGTACGCCAATTTAGATGATTCTGGCAATTGACACATCGACACGGAATGCAGGGGTGGCCCTGGCCCGCGACGGGCAGGTGGTGGCCTCGCGCTCGTGGAGGTCGGCGGTAAACCACACCGCGGAACTGATGCCGGCGGTGGCGCAACTGCTGGAGGGCACCGGTCTAGCCGTGAATGACCTGGATGGGTTTGCCGTGGCGCTGGGACCGGGCGGATTCAGCGCGCTGAGGGTGGGAATGAGCGTGGCCAAGGGCCTGGCGCTGGCCTCGGGGAAGCCGGTGGCTGGAATCGGCACGCTGGACGCGGAGGCTCAGCCCTACCTGCAATCGGGGATGGCCGTGTGCGCGCTGCTGGACGCCGGACGGAGCGAGGTGTCGTCGGGCTATTTTGGCAGCGACGGCCAGCGCATCCGGGAAGACCGGATTTGCGCGCCGGATGAGTTGCTGGAGGAACTGGCGGGGCCGACCCTGGTTTGCGGCGAAGGGGCGCTGTCCCACGCGGAAGCGGTACGCGGGCGCATGGGAGACAGGGCGTTCATGGTGGGCCACTCGCCGGCGTCCCGCCTGTGGGCCTTGGCCGCGCTGGGGCAGGGAAGGTTGGAGGCAGGGGATGCGGACGACGTTGCTACCCTGCAACCTTACTACCTGAGGATGCCGTCCATTGGCGGACCGAAGCGGCGGGACCGGGTAAGGCAGGGGCGGTAGGGAAAAGGCTCCCAGTGTGAGCGGAAATGGAACAACACACAAAGGAAGAGTTTAATGGGAACGGTAACGGTGACCATAGAGGTGGGCGACCGTCAGAGTCGGAACTTTCGGGAAGTGGAGTTGGCGGTAGATACCGGTTCCACGTTCACGGCGTTGCCAGCAAAGATTCTGCATGAGCTTGGAGTGCCAGTGGATGAAACCGTCCCTTCGGACCTGGCCGACGGCAGCACTGCGCCCGTAGATATAGGTTGGACCATGGTGAGACTTGGGGGAAAGACCTTTCCTACCAATGTAATATTTGCAGCAGAAGACGAACCCAGTCTGCTGGGGGTAGTAACGCTGGAACAGGCCCTGCTGGCTGTGGACCCGGTCCATAATCGCCTGGTGCCGGTACACGCGCTGCGATATTAGGGGTTGCTGACACGTACCACAATGGCATTAGATTGGGAATGGTTTCCATTGTGGCAACGGGGCCTGGAAAACCAAGAAAGGAATTGAACAAAGTATGGCAGAACAAACACTGGTACTGGTGAAGCCTGATGGGGTCCAGCGGGGGCTGGCGGGGGAAGTGATTTCACGGCTGGAGCGGCGGGGACTGAAGCTGGTGGGCATGAAGTTGATGCAGGTGTCGGATGAACTGGCGCGTCAGCATTATGGAGAGCATGTGGACCGCCCCTTCTTTGGCGGGCTGGTGAGCTTCATAACCTCGTCGCCGATAGTGGCCATGGTGTGGGAGGCCAATAACGCGGTAGAAATCGTGCGGAACTCCATGGGGCAGACCAACCCGGTAGGTTCGGCGGCGGGCACCATCCGGGGAGACCTGGGCATTGATATTGGACGCAACCTGGTACACGGGTCGGACAGCCCGGAGTCGGCCGAGCGGGAGGTGAACCTGTTCTTCCGGCCCGAGGAGATTCTGACCTACGAGCGGAGCGTGGATTCCTGGGTGAATGAGTAGCTACAGGATCCGAACTACCTGGGGGGCGCGGGCCCAGAGGCGTTCGAGTTCGAAGTATTCGCGCTCTTCGGGGCCGAAGATGTGGACGATGATGTCGCTAAAGTCCAGCAGAATCCAACCCGACGCCGGGGTACCTTCGCGGTGGAACCGGCGCACACCGGCCTCCTTCATAGCATCGGTAAGGTCATCTTCCAGCGCTTCCAACTGGCGCGCCGAATTGCCGGACATGATTACGAAGTAATCGGTGAAGGGGGCCAGGCCCCGCAGGTCCAGCATTACGATGTCCTCGGCCAGTTTTTCCGAAGCCACCTCTACGGCCAACTGGGCTACTTCTGCTGAATTCAGGTTGATACCTCGCTGCTTTAACTGTTCTCTTAATTTAGAGTGTAGCCGAGGTAGGTATGGAGGGTCAATGTTGGGGCATTCTCGATAGTCTTAATCCCCCATTTATGATGACAATGCTTATGGAGAGTTGACGACACGGCCCCAAGAGACCTGCCGACGGATGGCTTACCTCGGACAGTCCGTTAATTTGTTGACGCCTGGCCCGGTCTTCAGGATGACTTAGCCACTCGGTAGGAGTAAGAGCATATGACCAGTGAAAGGATAGGCCATTTGGCAAATTCTCAGCTAACTTCGAAAACCGAGAATCCTCGAAATGCTTTCGCTATGCGGTGGGAAGACTTCGAGAAGAAAGCTCTTTCGTCCAACGATAATGAAGAAATGTCTGGTCGGGTCTGGGCAACCGAGCAGGTGGTCATGGCGTTGAGAGCTGCGCTTAATGAAACGGAAGTAGATGACCGGGGGATAGCCGGTCATTATTACGGAGCAGTCGATCAAATCAAGAAAAAACCCATAATAGTGCCAATCCAAGTGAGTATTGGCGACCGCCATTTGTCAATAGCACGGACAGAATTTGACAGATTGATTGCTTCTCAAACAAGCTTGCAAAATGAAGGGTTGCACGCACCAATGGCCATAATGGTAACCCTTTATCCGGTTTCTGGAGCTCTGCAATCCTACGCAGTACAACACGGGCAAGTGTCGCTGGCCACAAGTTCAGAAGGTTACAAGCGATACCCCAAACTTCAGATACTAAGTCTTCAAGAAATGGTACGAGAACGGAAAGTGCCAGTATTGCCACCAAGACTTGAGGATTCTTTCGTCGCTTCTGAAGCCACCAAGGTGATCAATAGAATTTCTCTTCGAACTATCGCAATGGAATGGGAGGAATTTGAGCAAAAGGCGCGGCAAGAATCCGCGCAAGACGGGATCCCAGGGTGGGCCTGGGCCGAAGAACAAGTGGCCAGAATCCTCAAGGCTGTCCCCAACGAAAGCAAGACCGGAGACGGCGGCATTGATGTCCGCTACTACGGTGGGAAAGATATTGTCAAGGGTATGCCTATAGTAATTCCTGTACAAGTTAAAATGCATGGACGGGCATCATCTGTGGGCCGTCCGGAGCTTCAACAACTCCAAGGAGTTCAATACTCATTGCAGAATCAAGGGCAACATGCTCCAATGGCACTTATGGTGACGCTCTATCCGGTATCCGACCGACTGCGAAACTATGCCCAACAACAAGGTGAAGTGTCTCTTACCACTGTAGCAAGAGCGCAAAAAAACTACCCAAGACTACAGATAATTAGCGTTCAGGAAATGTTGCAGGAAGGAAAGAGGCCGGTGCTGCCGCCCAGAGCGTGATTGACGTCACTGCCCAATTGTTAATGTATGTGGGCAACCCGCCTGACTCTGACTGGGGGACGGAGTCCCAGCATACCCCAACATTGACGCAACCCATTCGCCCTACCATAATGGCAGGGACAATCTCCGTTGGAGGCTATCTTGCATGGCTGCTACGATTTCTACTGTCAGGCGGCGGCAGTTGGGGCGGCCCGTGTCCATTGTGGGCGCCGGTCTTTCTCGTTTTGGCGCCTTTCGCGACATGACCACCCGGGACCTGTTCGTCGAGGCGTTCCAGGACCTTCTGGACCACATGGACCAGGGCGTCGACGTTGAAGACATTGAGTGCGGCTACATCGGCAACTACTCGTCGGACCTGTTCGAGGGGCAGGGGCATACGGCGCCCATCCTGGCGGACTGGCTGGGGATGACGCCGACGCCCATAACCCGTATTGAGAACGCCTGCGCCAGCAGCGGCAGCGCCCTGCGGGAAGGCATGATGGCCATCGCCTCGGGCATGTACGACGTGGTGCTGGTGGGCGGCGTGGAGAAGATGACCGACCTACCCACGGAGGGCGTTACCGACGTGCTGGCCTCCGCCGCCGACGGGCTGTACGAGGTGCCGGCGGGGCTGACCTTCCCGGGCATCTACGGGGCACTGGCCAAGGCGCACATGGACCGGTACGAGACCAGCCTGGCGCACCTGGCCAGGGTGGGAATCAAGAACCACACCAACGGCGCCCTGAATCCCAAGGCGCAGTTCAACACGACCCTGCGGGACATGATGGAGCGCCGGAAGGCCAGGGCAGAGCAACAGGGGCAGCCGGTGCCGGACTGGCAGGACGAGATGGACTTCCTGAACGACCCGCGGGCCAATCCCTGGATTGCGTGGCCGCTGCGGCTGTACGACTGCGCGCCCATCACCGACGGCGCGTCGTGCGTGCTGCTGGTGTCTGCGGAGATTGCCAATAACTTCACCGACAAGCCCGTGCACATCGCCGGTACTGGGCAGGCTTCGGGGAGACCACTGCACGACGCGGAGGAACTGACCTCATTGTCCGCCGCACGGGAGGCGGCCGCCCAGGCCTACGCCATGGCGGGGGTAACGCCACAGGATATCCAGGTGGCCGAGGTCCATGACTGCTTCACCATCGCCGAGATTATCGCCACCGAGGACCTGGGCTTCTTTGAGCCTGGAGAAGGGCCCCGGGCCGTGGACGAGGGACGCACCGCTTTAACGGGAGACCGGCCCATTAACACTTCGGGCGGTCTGAAGGCCAAGGGCCACCCGGTGGGAGCTTCGGGCGTAGCGCAAGTCATCGAGACCTTCCACCAACTGAGGGGCGAGGCCGGTCCGCGGCAGGTGCCCAATGTCAACCTGGAACTTGGGTTGACCCACAACGTGGGCGGCACGGGCGGCACCTGCGTGGTAAACATCCTGCGGCGGGGGTAGGCGACATGACCACTGAGACAATGCCCTTTAACGCCGCTTCCTTTTTCGCCAACCTCAAGGAGGGCAGGCTGATGGGGATACGGTGCCGGGCCTGTGGAAAGCTGTCGGCGGAGGCACGCCCCATGTGCCAGGTCTGCCACAGCCGCGACGTAGAGTGGTTTGCCTTCAGCGGGCGGGGGCAGCTTAGCGCTTTTACCTGTATTTCCGTGGTGCCCAACGCCATGGGGGAGAAGGGCTTCGGGCGCAATAACCCGTACTGCTCGGGCATTGTTACGCTGGAAGAGGGTCCGCGCATCAGCGCCCTTATTCTGGGAGTGGACGCGGCAAATCCCCAGAACATTAGCACCGGCCTGGCGCTGGCCCTGCAGGTGCAAGACCAGGACAAGGAGCGGCCAACCCTGGCCTTCGTGCCGGCCTGAAATTTACATGGATAGACAGGATGAACAGGATGTGGCATGTCATGTCGGCTGGCTTGAATCTGCCAATCCTGTGTATCCTGTCTATCCATGTTTGAATTGAAAATGGTTGAGAAGAAGGTCAGGCAGAAGCGCAACCGGGCCACGGCCCTGGTCTTCAGGGAGGGCAAGCTGCTGCTGGTACGGGAGCGGGGCGCGAAGCACTGGAGTCTGCCCGGCGGTGGAATGAAGAAGGGGGAAGCCCCTGTTGAGGCGGCCGCCCGGGAACTGGATGAAGAGACCAAGCTGGTGGTAACGTCCGCCGAGTACCTATTCGACTACGAGAGCCCCAGCCAGCGGCACCATGTTTGCTGCCTGGAAGCGGAGGGTGAGGTGGAGTTGCTGAAAGAGGAGATAGGAGACTACCGCTGGTGGGACGGGGAGACGCAGTTGGCGATTATAGCGTCGGCGGTGGAGATTATTGGGCGGGCGCAGAATGAAGGCTACTTGCCAAAAGCTAATCCAAAGAGGTCCGCTATAAGTTAACAGTCCGACTTGAAGGGTCTTCTGGAGATATCTATACTTTTTCGGAGGTTCCCCAATTACTCCAGGACTTTCGGATTGCCATGAAACAGAAACTTACAATTACTGTGGATGCCGATCTGCTGCCATTGGCAAGGCAATATGCCGAGGCCAGGGGCATTTCGCTATCGTCACTGATCGAGCAGGCCCTTCGGGATATGGCGGAAGAAGAAACTCCCGCATTCGCCACTAAGTGGCGAGGCAAGTTCCGGGCGGCGGAGCTCAAGGATGATCCCCGCTACGACGCCATGGCAAACAAGTACCTCTCATCATTCTCCTCGATACCGATGTTCTCCTTGACATCGCCCTCGACAGAATTCCTTACTCGGGTCCGGCTTCAGAACTTCTCAATCTGATCGAGGGTGGAGTTGAGAGTGCGTGCATTGCCTGGCACAGCGTTTCCAATCTTTACTACATCATGAATCCTATCCAGGGTAGCTCGGACACCCGGGATTTCATCATTGAACTGACCCGGTTCGTATCCGTCGCAAACACGGACACCCAGGGAATACGGTATGCCGCGAGCCTTCCGATGGCAGACTTTGAAGATGCAATGCAAGTGGCTGCCGCCACGGCCAGTGGCGCCAAATTCATCGTAACCAGAAACCTGAGGGATTACGAAAGGTCTCCTATCCGAGCCGTCAACGCGGAGAGTGCCCTTTCCGAGCTAACTTAAACATGCCAGATTGAATCCTGCATTCAAGAACTTAGACAAGCCAGAGACGACTAAAGTAAGAGGCCCGGTGGAAATTGCTTCCACCGGGCCCTTCCCCTTTTCCCGACTTCGTTGGTGGGGAGCCAGTCCCTTAATCCAACCCCCGGGTGCCTACCCAGCCTACTTGGGAGACGTCGATCATTTCGCCGTTGGGGCCTTCGTATTTGGTTTCTACGTTCTGGTGGCGGGGGCCGGTGTTGCCGGCGTGGAGGGCTTCGTTGACGGACTTCATCTCGTCCGAGCCGGCGGCCAGCAGGCGGGCCTCGATCTCCTCCAGGCTCTCGACCTCGAAGCCTATGTGGTGGATGCCTTCCCAGTCCTTGCCGCGCTCACCGGCGACGGCGTCGTTCTGGAAGTCGAGGATGGCCATGTTGACGTTGCCGTCGCTGAGCATATAACCAATGGCGTTTCCGCTGTCCAGCTTGGCTACCTGGCGGAGGCCGAAGACCTCGGAATAGAACTGGGCCGTCTTGTCGGCATCGTTGGTGGCAATGGCGATGTGCTTGATTTGAGGCATACTGTCCCTCCCCTTTTCGTTGATGGTTGGTGGGAGTCAAGATACCACTTTTGACGGTGGGCCGCTACCCTGGCGGGTTGGGCTGTCGGTTACCAGGCAGGAGCAGTTCCGAACGTCCAATGCTCTATACCAATGGCCGGGTGTCCCGTGTTAGAATGACTGCAATCTTGGTACAGGACGTTGCCGAAAGCCGGACGAAGGCGGAAGCAACGCCAGGGGAGGACCAGGCATGGCAGGCAACGGTAACGGACAGAGCCCACGGATGAAATTCGGGGTCTTCATGGCTCCCTTCCACCGGGTTGGTGAGAATCCCACCCTTGCTCTGGAGCGAGACCTGGAACTGCTCCAATGGCTGGACATGCTGGGCTTTGATGAGGCTTACATTGGTGAGCACCACTCGGCAGGGTGGGAGACCATCGCATCGCCGGAGGTGTTCATCGCCACCGCAGCTGAGCGGACCCGCAACATCCGGCTGGGTACCGGAGTAATCAGCTTGCCGTACCACCATCCCCTGATGGTGGCCAACCGCATGGTGCTGCTGGACCACCTGACCCGTGGCCGCGTCATCCTGGGCGTGGGTCCGGGGGCTTTGGCATCGGACGCGCTGATGCTGGGGATTGATCCGGCAAGGCAGCGGGAAATGATGGACGAGTCCCTGGGCATCATCCTGCGCCTGTTCAACGAGACCGACCCCATCACCTACAGAAGCGACTGGTTCGAGTTGAACGAGGCGGTGCTGCAACTGCGGCCCTACCAGCAGCCACACCTGCCGGTGGCCGTGGCCTCGGTGCAGTCGCCGGCGGGCGTGACCCTGGCCGGCAAGCACGGCGCGGCGGTACTTTCTATGAGCATCCCGCGGGACACTATACGTTCCACCAGCCTGAAAGAACTGTGGTCCATTGCCGAGGACTCGGCGGCGGAGCACGGCAAGGAGGTCAGGCGAGAGGACTGGGGCTTGGTGGTGGGTCTGCACCTGGCGGAGAGCAAGAAGGAAGCCATCGAGGACATACGGGTGGGCGGCGGCCGCCTGGTTACCGAATACTTCGGCAGGACGCTGGGCAACGAGGTGCCCGACGCACCCCAGGACCAGATTGGGGACTTCATGATTGAGCACAACCAGTGGATCGTGGGTACCCCGGACGACTGCATTGCCGGCATCGAGCGGCTGCAGGAAATCAGCGGGGGCTTCGGCAGTTTCATGATACGAGTGGAGGACTGGGCGCCCCGGGAGAAGATTCTGCACAGTTATGAACTGCTGGCCCGCTACGTTATGCCGCACTTCCAGGGCAGCCTGGTGGGCATCCAGACATCGAACAGGTGGGCGCAGGACCGCAGGGAATCCCTGCAAGCCAACCGGATAACGGGCCTGCAGCGGGCCACCGACTCCTATTACGCCAACCGTGAATAGATGCCAGCCGGGCTGACAGGGAGGCCGCCATGAGAAAGACCAAGATCATCGCCACCATCGGCCCGGTTTCCCGGGACCCGGAAACGCTGGAACAATTGATCCTGGCCGGTATGGACTGCGCCAGGCTCAATTTTTCCCATGGCACCTTCGCCGAACACGAAGAGGTCATTCACAATGTCCGGCGCCTGTCGGAGAAGCACGGGCGGCCCGTCTGTGTTTTGCAGGACTTGGGAGGCGTGAAGCTGCGCCTGGGCCAGATGGCCGAGGGCCTGAACCTTAACTACGGCGAAGAGTACCTGGTAACGGCGGACGAGGCCTCCACGGACCCCACCATCATTCCCTTCCCCGAGCCCGGTGTCCTGCGGAACCTGCAGGAAGGGAACGTGGTCTTTATCTCCGACGGCATCGTCTGCCTGGAAGTGCTGGAGACCGACGGACTGCAGGTGAGGACGCGGGTGCGGAACGGGGGAACTATTTCCTCCTACAAAGGCGTCAACCTGCCGGGCGTTTCCATTGACATGCCGGTGCTGACCGAGGACGACAAGGCCGCCCTGCGTTTTGGCGTGGAACAGAACGTGGACTGGGTGGCCGTTTCCTTTGTGCGCACGGGGAGGGACGTTCGCGAGGCGAGGGAGTTTCTGGAGAGCATCGGCAGCCGGGCTCCGATCATGGCCAAGCTGGAACGGGGCGAGGGCATTGACAACCTGGACGAGATACTGCGGGAAGTGGACGGGGTGATGGTGGCCCGGGGCGACCTGGGAGTGGAGATTCCTATGGAGCGGGTGCCCCTGGTCCAGAAGGAAATTGTGCGGAAGGCCAATGAATCGGCCAAGTCCTCGTGCATTGCCACCCAGATGCTGCGGTCCATGGTGGTGTCGCCGACGCCCACCCGCGCCGAGGTATCCGACATCAGCAACGCAGTGCTGGATGGCTGCGATTCCATACTGCTGTCCGACGAAATCGCGGTGGGCGCCTATCCGGTGGAAGCGGTACGAGTGGCGGATGTTACAATCCGGGAATCAGAGAGGATTTATCCCTACTACAAGGACTTCCGCTCGCGGGACCGGACCCAGGCCATAGCCGCGGGGGCCAGCCGGCTGGCGCGGGAGTTGAACTCCAAGCCAATCGTGATTACCAGTACGGGACGGGCCGCCAATGAGGTGTCCAGGTACCGGCCTGAAGGCGACATTATTGTTTTTGCCCACGACGAGGACACCCTGCGGCGACTGAGCCTGGGCTGGGGCCTGCAGCCCAGCGGCGTGATACCGCCGGAGCAGGACATCTCAAGGCTGGTGGCCATGCTGATACGGGGCGCGCTGGACACGGGGCTGGTATCGGAGTCGGACGTGGTAACCATCGTCCACGGCAGCCTGACAGGCGTTTCCGGCACGACGAACACCATCCAGGTGCTGGACGTCGGAGAGTATATGTCGAGGTACGCGGAACTGGTGGAAGCGGCGGCTGCGACGGGGGTGTAACGCGGAGGTTGTCCACGAAGGGGATTTATCCACTAATCCGCCGCGGCGGACGAATGTTCACTAATTGGCGATTATGCCAAGCAAAAGTTGAAGTGATTCCGGCTTGATCAGCAGGAATGATGGGGCGCTAAAATTGGCGCCCCTTTTGCATTTCAACCCATTAGTGAAAATTCGCGCCCATTAGTGGATAAACTCTGCTACGGCGTGGGCATTGACCGGGGCAGGTTGCTGCTGCCTACGAGGTATTGGTCGACGCCGCGGGCTACTTCTCGGCCTTCGGCTATGGCCCAGACTACGAGGGACTGGCCGCGGGCCATGTCGCCGCCGGCGAAGACGCCGGGGACGCTGGTCATCTTGTTTTCGTCCACCTGCACGTTGCCACGACCGTCAAGGGCCACGCCCAGGTCGGTCAGCATGCCCTCGTGCTCGGGGTGCAGGAAGCCCATGGCCAGCAGCACCAGGTCGGTCTCCACTTCCATTTCGCTGCCGGGGATTTCATTCATGACGAAGCGGCCGTCGTCGCCCGTGGTCCAGTCCACCCGCACGGCGTGGAGCTTTTCCACCTGGCCGTTGCTGCCGGAAAAGGACTTGGTCAGGATGTTGTAATCCCGGATGCCGCCTTCCTCGTGAGCGGCGGATGACCGGAGAATCATGGGCCACTGGGGCCAAGGATTGTCGGCCCTGCGTTCCTCCGGGGGTTCCGGGAGCAGTTCAAACTGGTAAACGACCTCGGCGCCCTGGCGGTGGGCCGTGCCAAGACAGTCGGCGCCGGTGTCGCCGCCGCCCAGGATGACCACCCGCTTGCCCTCGGCGGTGATGTGGGCTTCGGGGTCAATGTCCTCGCCGGCCAGCAGCTTGTTCTGCTGGGGCAGGTAGTCCATGGCCAGGTGGATGCCGTCCAGTTCGCGGCCGGGGACGGGCAGGTCCCGGGCCTGGGTGGAGCCGCCGGTCAGGCAGATGGCGTCGTACTCTCGCAGCAGTTCGTCCACGGGGTAGTTGACGCCCACGTTGACGCCGGTGCGGAACTCTACGCCCTCATCAGCCATGAGTTGTACCCGGCGGCGGACCACGTCCTTGTCCAGCTTGAAGTCAGGGATGCCCAGCATCAGCAGGCCGCCGATGTAGTCGGCGCGCTCGAGGACGGTAACCGAGTGGCCGGCGCGGTTAAGCTGCTGGGCGGCGGCCAGGCCGGCGGGACCGGAACCCACAACGGCTACCTTCTTGCCGGTGCGATGGTCGGGGGGCTGGGGCTTGATCCAGCCTTCCTTGTAACCCCGGTCGGAAATTTCCTTTTCGATGTACTCGATGGTTACCGGATCGGCATTGATGCTCAGGACGCAGGATGCCTCGCAAGGAGCGGGGCAGATGCGGCCGGTAAATTCGGGGAAATTGTTGGTGCTGAGCAGGACTTCCAGGGCCTTTTGCCAGTCGCCCGTGTAGACGTGGTGGTTGAACTCGGGGATGACGTTGCCCAGGGGGCAGCCCATGTGGCAAAAGGGGACGGCGCAGTCCATGCACCGAGCGCCCTGTTCCCTGGCGTCGGGTTCGGGCCAGTCCAGGTATAGTTCCTGGTAGTCGCCCTTGCGTTCGGCGACCGGGCGGCGGCTGGGGGGCCGGCGCCCGAATTCCATAAATCCGGTAGGTTTACCCATGTTGAGTTACTTCCAGTCCTCTAGTGTGATGCTGCTTTCCGGTTATATCTTGCCTTCGTTGATATAGGCCGTTCAAATCAGGCGAACAACTCAGACAGCGGCAACTGCCACCCAGCTACCACCTCTCCGCCGGAAAGCGTATCTTCTTCAGTCAAAATTTCAATATCATGCCGGGAACGGTAAACGGTTACGATGCTGCGGCGCGGGTCTATGGTCACGACCATCCGGCAACCGGCATCCAGCCACTCCATCACCTTTTCCTGGACTTCCGTATAAGAATCTCCGGGGGATATTACTTCTATGGCCAGGTCGGGTGCACAGGGCAAGAATCCCGTTATAGGGCCTATTGAGGCAACAACCTCCTGCCGAACAAAAGACACGTCTGGCGCCCTTAAAGTGTCCGGATTACGCGCCAGGATAAACCCGGTCTTAGCGGCGTAAGCTTCCCCCAAGCCATTGGTTTCGACGTGTTGACCTAAACGCCATCCGGCCTTCATAGCAAGATTGCCATGCTGTTTTCCCGCTGGGGCCATTTCGCGCACTTCTCCCCGCACCAGTTCACGCCGCATGCCGTTGTCGGGCATATGCAACAGTTCTTCAGCAGTTATGGTTGTAGAGGTGGTCATAATCAATACACGCTGGCGGGTTCCAACGAAGGTGGACAGCCGACGCCCGTAGTGGGTCAGTCGGCACCGGCGGTGGCCAGTTCGGCGGCCTGCTTGCGCTGTTCCAGCACGCGGCGGTAGTCGCGGGGCATTACCTTCTTGAACCGGGCGACGGAACCGTCCCAGTCGGCCAGAATCCCGGCCGCCGGGGCGCTGCCGGTGTATTCCAGGTGGTCCTCAATTAACTGGCGTAGCAACGCGATGTCGTCGGGGTCGGTCAGGTTCTCCAGGTCGGCCAGGCCATCGTTGAAGCGGATGGCGAAATCGTCGTTGGGGTCGTACACGAAGGCGATGCCGCCGCTCATGCCCGCGGCGAAGTTGCGGCCCGTGGGGCCCAGGATAACGGCGACGCCGCCGGTCATGTACTCGCAGCCGTGGTCGCCGATGCCCTCGATGACGGCCTGGACACCGCTGTTGCGGACGCAGAAGCGCTCGCCGCCCATGCCGCGGATGAAGGCCTGGCCGCCGGTGGCGCCGTACAGGGCCACGTTGCCGATGATGATGTTCTCCTCGGGCACGAAGTCGGAACCGGCGGGGGGCACGACGACAATCCTGCCGCCGTTCATGCCCTTGCCCATGTAGTCGTTGGTGTCGCCGGACAGGCGGATGTCAACGCCCTTGGCCAGGAAAGCGCCGAAACTCTGGCCGGCGGAACCTTCCAGGTTAACCCGGATAGTTCCCGGGGGCAGGCCGTCCTCGCCGTACTTCATGGCTACCTTGCCGCTGAGCATGGCGCCGACGGTGCGGTTGGAGTTACGGATGGGCAGGTTGATCTCCACTGGCTTGCCGCTTTCGATGGCGGATTCGGCGCGGGCTATAAGCTGGTGGTCCAGGGCCAACTCCAGACCGTGGTCCTGGCCATCGGTCTGGTAGATGGTAACTTCGTCGCAGCGGGGGTGGCGGTACAGCAGCTTGTTGAAGTCCAGGCCGCGGGCCTTCCACTGTTCGACGTCGGTGTTGGCTTCGAGCACTTCCACGCGGCCGATCATTTCCTGGACGGTGCGGAAGCCAAGCTGGGCCATAATCTCCCGCAACTCCTCAGCCACGAAGAAGAAGTAGTTGATGACGTACTCGGGTTTGCCGGCAAAGCGCGCACGGAGTTCGGGGTCCTGGGTGGCGATGCCCACCGAGCAGGTGTTCAGGTGGCACTTGCGCAGCATGATGCAGCCGCTGACGATCAGGGGCGCGGTGGCGAAGCCGATTTCGTCGGCGCCCAGCAGGAAGGCGATGGCGGCGTCGCGGCCCGTCTTGAGCTGGCCGTCGGTCTGCACCACGATGCGGCTGCGCAGGTCGTTGGCCACCAGGACCTGCTGGGTCTCGGCCAGGCCCAGTTCCCAGGGCAGGCCGGCGTGCTTGATGGAAGACTCGGGTGACGCCCCGGTGCCGCCGTCGTGGCCGCTGATGAGCACCACGTCGCCGTGACCCTTGGAGACACCGGCGGCGATGGTGCCGACGCCGACCTCGGCTACCAGCTTGACGTGGATGCGGGACTCCGGGTTGATGTTCTTCAGGTCGTGAATCAACTGGGCCAGGTCTTCGATGGAGTAGATGTCGTGGTGGGGTGGCGGCGAGATAAGCTCCACGCCGGGGGTGGTGTGCCGCACCCAGCCGATAATGTCGTCCACCTTGTGGCCGGGAAGCTGGCCGCCCTCGCCGGGCTTGGACCCCTGGGCCATCTTTATCTGCAGGTCTGTGGCATTGACCAGGTAGTTGGGGGTTACGCCGAACCGTCCGGAAGCCACCTGCTTGATGGCGCTGCTCCGCAAATCGCCGTTTTCATCTGGGGTGTAGCGGTGGAAGTCCTCGCCGCCCTCGCCGGTATTGCTGCGGGCGCCGATCCGGTTCATGGCGATGGCCATAGTCTCGTGGGCTTCCTTGCTGATGGAGCCAAAGGACGCCGCGCCGGTGGCGAACCGTTTTACTATGTCCTTGGCCGGTTCCACCTCGTCCAGGGGTACCGGGTCGCGGCCGGACCTGAAGTCCAGCAGGCCGCGCAGGGTGGCAAGCTGGCGGCTCTGGTCGTTTACCGCCTGGCTGAACTCCTGGTAGGACTTCCAGCTATTGGCGCGGGTGGCGTACTGGAGCTTGGCGATGGTGTCGGGGTTCCACTGATGGACCTCGCCGTGGCGGCGCCACTGGTAGGTACCGCCGGGGTCCAGGTCCAGGGTGGCGTCCACCTCGTGAGGGGGGAAGGCAAAGCGGTGCCGTTGCAACTGCTCTTCCTCGACCACATCCAGGCCGATGCCCTCCACGCGGGACGGGGTCCAGGTGAAGTACTTGTCGATAAAGTCCTGGTTCAGGCCCACGGCCTCGAAAATCTGGGCGCCCTGGTAGCTTTGCACGGTGGAAATGCCCATCTTGGACATAACCTTGAGCAGACCCTTTTCGTTGGCCTTGATGAAATTCTTGACGGCATAGTCGGGCTTGGTGCCGTTCAGTTCGCCGCGGTCGGCCAGGTCCTGCACGGTTGCCAGGGCCAGGTAGGGATTTACCGCGCTGGCGCCGTAACCCAGCAGCAGGCAGAAGTGGTGCACCTCGCGGGGTTCGCCCGATTCGACGACCAGGCCCACCCGGGTGCGGGTACCCTCCCGGATCAGGTGGTGGTGGACGGCGGCGGTTGCCAGCAGGCTGGGGATGGGAGCCTGACCGCCGGTTACGCCCCGGTCAGAAAGGACGATGATGCTGTAGCCGTCGCTGATGGCCTGGGAGGCCTCGCCGCAAAGACGGGCCAGCGCCTCCTCCAGGGTGCCTTCGCCCTGGGAGCTGAACAGGGTGGAAAGGGTTGTGGAGCGTATGTCGCCCAGGTCCAGGCCCTGAATCTTCGCCAGTTCTTCGTCGGTGATGATGGGAGACTTGATCTTTACCTGGCGGCAGTGGAGCGGGGTCTCCTCGAAGAGATTGCGCTCGCTGCCGATGAAGCCCTCCACCGAGGTAACCAGTTCCTCGCGGATGGCGTCCAGGGGCGGGTTGGTTACCTGGGCGAACAACTGCTTGAAGTAGTTGAAGAGCAACTGGTTCTTTTCGGACAGGACGGCCAGGGGGGCGTCGTTGCCCATGGAACCCACCGCCTCGTAGGCGGAAACGGCCATGGGAGTGGTGAGCATCCGCAGTTCCTCGATGGTGTAGCCAAAGGCCCGCTGTTGGCGCACCAGTTCCTGGCCCTTGAAGCCATCCGGCGTGACGGGCTCGGGCAGGTCGCCCAGGGAGACCTTGTTTTCCTTGAGCCACTGGCCGTAGGGCTGGCGGCGGGAAAGGGTCTGCTTCAGTTCCTCGTCCCGAATAATGCGGCCCTGCTCCAGGCTGACCAGGAACATGCGGCCAGGCTGCAGGCGGCCCCGCTGCAGGATGTTTTCGGCCGGAATGTCCAGCACGCCGGTCTCCGAGGCCATGACCAGCTTGTCGTCCTTGGTTACGGTGTAGCGGAAGGGACGCAGGCCGTTGCGGTCCAGGACGGCGCAGATGTCCTTGCCGTTGGCGGCCACGATCATGGCCGGGCCGTCCCAGGGTTCCATCAGGCAGGAGTGGAACTCGTAGAAGTCCTTCTTTTCCTGGGACATGGTCTCGTGCTGCTCCCAGGCTTCGGGAATCATCATCAGCATCGAGTGGTCCAGGCTGCGGCCGGTCATCTGGAGCAGTTCCAGGGCGTTGTCGAAACCGGCGGTATCGCTGGCGCCGGGGGTCATAATGGGCGGAATCTTCTTGATGTCGTCGCCGAACAAGGGCGACTCGAACTGGGCCTCGCGGGCGTGCATCCAGTTCATGTTGCCGCGCAGGGTGTTGATTTCGCCGTTGTGGGCCAGGTAGCGGTAGGGGTGGGCCAGCTTCCAGTGGCCGAGGGTGTTGGTGCTGAAGCGCGAGTGGACCAAGGCAAAGGCGCTGATCAGGGCCTCATCGTTCAGGTCCAGGTAGAATCCTGCCACCTGGTGGGCCATGAGCAGGCCCTTGTAGACCACGGTGCTGTTGGTCAGGCTGCAGATATAAAAGTAGTCGGCGTCTTCCTCGCTGATGCCGGTGCCGGACAGGCCGTTCTCGATGACCTTGCGCAGGGTGTAGAGCTTGCGCTGCAACTGGTCGGGGCCAAGCTGCTCGGAACCGGAGCCAACGAAAAACTGGCGGATGACGGGTTGCACGGCGCGGGCGTCGCGGCCCAGCTTGTCGGGGTCCACCGGCACGTCGCGCCAGCCCAGCAGGCTAAGGCCCTCGGCGGCGGTGGAGCGGTTAATCAGGTCTTCGCAGGCGGCCCTGGCGGGACCTGGGGGCAGGAAGGTCATGCCAACGCCGTAGGAACCCAGTTCGGGCAGGTCGATGCCCTGGGCGGGGCAGACCTTGCGGAAGAAGGCGTCCGGCATCTGCATCAGAATGCCCGCGCCGTCGCCGGTTTCGGGGTCGCAACCGCAGGCGCCGCGGTGGCCGAGATTCACCAGGACCTGCAGGGACTCGGTGATAATCTCGTGGGACTGGCCGCCCTTGATGTTGGCGACCACGCCCACGCCGCAACTGTCGTGTTCGTGGTGGGGAGAGTACAGGCCGTTCTGGGCCAGTTCCCGTAAAGAATTCATCGACACAGCCCCCGCTCCAGGGTCAGTAAGGTGTCAGCCAAGGGATTGGAGCCGGAAAATTTCGCAAAATCTGCGGAAAAAAGTATTGACAATTCAATTACCGGGCCCAGGCCCGGCGATTTGTTAAATATATCACAATACCAGGAACATTGGAAATACGCATTATACACACCGGGGTATAAGGGGGATAGACCCGGAGGTAAGGGTTCCCGAACAAAGGAGACCATTCTTGTTGGAAGCAGGGGTGGTATAATGGTAAGTCCAGTGGGGACGCGCGGGTTCGACAGGAGCGTCCTGGGGCAGATTGCAAGCCGAGGCGCCATCGCCCTCGTTAAAACGGTGGCACACAAATAACTGGCGAACGTGAATTCGCTCTAGCCGCCTAAGGGCGGCTACGTCCGTACCCTGCTATTCCCGGATGCGGGGCTACGGGCGCCATCAGACCGGGATGCGGTTGCTCCGAGGCCGATAGGGGCTACTTAAGATTTATCGGCTGGCCTGAAGGAAATTCCGCCGGCGGAAGCTCCGGCAGGCGAGAATCAAAGCGCCGGACAAGCTTGTAGTACATCTAGCCTGGGGGCCTTTTGGACGGGGAGTTCGACTCTCCCCCGTCTCCACCACTTCCTTCCAAACCGGAAACGTTCACTTCCACCACCTTCACCCAACTAATGACACGCAACCTGGACTTCTGGGCCATTGACGTGGAGACGGCCAATCACCGGGCGTCCAGTATATGCCAGATTGGCATGGTGCAGGTGACTGAAGGCAGGGTGGCAACCTGCTATTCCACGCTGGTTGACCCGGAGGACGTCTTCAACTCCTTCAACGTCAGGCTGCACAGCATTGGGCCCGGGCCGGTGAGCGGCGCGCCCGCCTTTGACGACATTTTTGCCGAAGTGTTCGACAGGCTGGACGGGAGGGTGCTGGTGAGCCATACCTTCTTCGACCGCAGCGCCATGGATGGAGCGGCCCGCCGGTACGGTCTGCCCATACTTCCCGTTACCTGGCTGGACAGCGTGGCCATTGCCCGCCGCGCCTGGCCGGAGAGGCGAGGGAACCGGGGCTACAATCTTGCCAGCCTGGCCGCCGACCTGGGCATTTCCTTCCGCCACCACGACGCGCTGGAAGACGCCAGGGCAGCGGCCGGCGTTGTGCTGTACGCCTGCCTGGAGACGGGCATGGACATGGAAGATTGGGTGCGGGAGTTTGACCGGGATGGGCGCCCCGATCGCGAGCCGTGACACGAGCCGGACAAGGAGTTTAGCCGGTCATGAACCGGGCGGAACAGTGGGGCTACTGGTGATCGAATCCAGGTTTTCCCACCCATAGGAAACTTCCAACAACTGGGTTCCGCCTATGGGGACCAACCGCTCACTGTCCAGCCTTCCGCCATGAGCTTCGTAAAAACGACGCGCCGGTAAATTGGCGGCCAATACCCACACGACCATGGAATGCATTCCCTGGGTTACCAGGTGTTGGGCAACTGCCCGAACCAGCTTGGACCCGATGCCCTGGCGCTGCTGCACCGGCAGGATGTAGATGGCATACAATTCACCCTGAAAATGCGAGTCCGGTTCCCGGTTCCTCCCGCCCGAAGCCCATCCCACAACCCTGCTCCCCATCACGGCCACCAGGTCCAGGAGACCATCAGGCGGGTTGATCATGCAGCGGCGCTGCTGTTCTCCCCAGCCGACAGGGTCGATGGTGTCCAGGAAATCGTAGGGCACGATGCCACGGTATGTCGCCTGCCAGCTTTCGGCGCGGACCTGGCCGATGGCTAGGGCGTCTTCAAGTGTGGCCTCGCGTACCATTGCCATAGATGGATCCGCTCCCCCCGGGGGATTGCGGTCAGCCGGAGGCCAGGGCGGGGAGGATGTGGTTGGCGAAGGCGTTTACCTCGGCCTGGGGCGGGGCGAAGGTGAGGCAGGGCATGAGGTAAAGCTGGTTGACGCCGTGGGCGGCCATTTCCTGAATTCGCTCGGTGCAATATTCCGGGGTGCCGATGAGGCCCAGGGCATCGCAAAGCTGGCCGTTTACCTCGTCGCTGACAAAGCCGGTCATGTCAATGGCTTCCTCCCAGTTGGGGGCGTGTCCCAGGTCGGGGTAAATGTCGTACACGGCTTGGGGAATCTCGTATTCGGGAATGTCGCAGCCCGAATAGGGCAGCCAGTTGGGGCCGCCCCACATAAGGCCCCAGTGGACGGAGACGGGCCGGGCCAGGCGGCGGGCCTCGTCGACGGAATCGGCGATGCAGGTCCTCACCGCGAACATAATGTCCAGGTCGTCCAGGGTTCGGCCACTGCGCCGGGCGCCGGTTTCCAGGTGCTCCAGGGCCTTTTCGACGATGCCCGGGGTGTAACCCACCAGGGCCAGCGCGCCGTCGGCGACCTCGCCGGCCAATTGCAGGGAACGGGGGCCGGAGGCAGCCATCAACACGGGCACTCCGGCGCCGCCATCGCTGCCGGCGAAGTCCAGGCGGTTGGTCATGCCGTTGTATTCCACACTCTCGCCCGCCAGCAGGGACTTCACCTCGGTGATGCAGCGGCGCATCTGGCTCAGGGTTGCGGGACGGCGTCCGATGGTGCTGGCGGAAGTATAGCCGGTGCCGATGATGACGCGGGTGCGGCCGGGGGCGACTTCAGCAACCGTTTGCGCCGCGCCGGCCAGCACCGGAGGAATGCGGCCAAAGGGGTTGGTGACGGCCGGAAAGAGGCGCAGGGTGCTGGTGGCGCTGGCCGCCAGGCCCAGGGTTACAAAGGTGTCGCGGCAAATCATCTGGCTGTCCAGGATTCCCGCGCCGTCAAAGCCGGCGGCCTCAATCCGCCGGATCATGTCCAGCAGTTCCGGCATGGGTGAAGTCCCCGGTACTCGCATGGAAATCTTGATGGGCTGGGTCATGATGGTCTCCTCCTCTGGAGCGTGGCTTGGGCAGGGTGGTTCGGGAAAATATAACAGCGCAGGGCTGGCGGGGACCGGGGCGTGTGGAATAGAACAAGCACTCGCGACCGGAGGCGCAGCAAGGACGGACTCGTCAAGTCTGAACAATAGCCGGGAAATTTACTGACACTTGCTTGTTGTGGGAATCCGGTCACGGCCACTAGACTGGCAGAAGGAAACTATCTTGTTCCACAGTCGAGAGGTCGAAGATGGCGCTGGCCCGTATAACCGGTCCCTATTTCTGGGTATCCTGGCTTAGCAAACTGCTGGTGGGGGAAAGTTCCTGCCAGTGGGGCGTGTGGTTCCGGGCCCAGCACGAAGGCTCTTCCTGGGAGAAGGTGCCGTCGGATTTCGACCAGGTGCAATGGCTGATAAAGCACGGGGAACTGCTGGAGCAGACCCGCCGGTACTACGAAAGGCAGGGTTATGCTGTGTCGGAGGCGTCTCAGAACTCCTTCCACCTGCGGGGGACCACGGCCACCCTGGCCGGGCGGCCGGACCTGGTGGTTGCCCGGGACGGGGAGGTGGTGGTTGTGGACGTAAGGGTGGGGCAGCCCAATGCTTCGCATACCGCCCAGGTGATGACCTATATGTACGCGCTGCCCCGAGCCATGAAAACCACTTTCCAGGGGGCGCAACTGAGCGGGCAGGTAGTTTACCCGGATGGGCCGGTGGATGTTCCGGGAGCCGCGGTGAACTCGGAATTCGTGGCGGCCCTGGGGGGACTGGTCCGGGGCCTGGCCGGCGGCCAGGCGCCCCGCAAAACGCCCAGCTGGAACGAGTGCCGCTTCTGTCCCATCGGGGCTAGGGACTGCCCGGAACGGGTGGACGTGGACGAAGAACAGCCGGTGGGGGTAACGGAAGATTTCTGAGGGAGTTCAGAAAGGCACGGATTTGCGGTATCCTGTTGTCGGTTGCTGCTGCCAACCGTTACATATCTTACATGCTGGCGAGAGACTGACATGGAGCGAGTAACGATACAGGAAGCATCCTACCGGCTGAACCTGTCGCAGGCGGAAATCCGCCGCTACATACGGGAGGGAAGGCTGCAGGCGAGCCGTGAAGGCGGTTCCCGGGGCCGCACCTGGCTGGTGGAGTTGCCGGAAGAGGGATGGCTGGACGACGACAAAGCGCGCTACAGCGAGATGGCCAGGGGCATGCCGTTGTGGTGGTGGCCCACGGAGGCCAAGACCGGATATGCCCACTATATTGTTGACGTGGGGATTGAAGAGACAGTCCCGGTTTTCTTGTGCGGCCTGGTGAGCGAAAACCTGTGGGCCGTAACGAATTTAACCGATGAAATGCGCTGTCCCACATGCCTGAACATGGCAAGGCTGGCAGGTCTGCCCCTGGGCCTGCAAGCCTGACCCTTCTCCGGGTTAATAAAATCTTCAACTTACGGGAGGCTTGATGGCGCCACCAGATGTCAGGGCATTGATTTTTGACGTATTCGGGACAGTAGTTGACTGGCGAGGCAGCATCATTGAACAGTGCGCAGCCTTTGGCGGCGCCCGGGGAATCGAGCGGGACTGGGGGGCTTTTGCCGACGCCTGGCGAGGCAAGTACCGGCCCTTCATGGACAAGGTACGCACCGGCGAACTGCCCTGGACCAACCTGGATGCCCTGCACCGGATGTCCCTGGAAGAGACGCTGGCCGAGTTCGAAATTGGCGGGTTGAGCGAGGATGAGAAGCAGGAAGTGAACTTCTTCTGGCACAACCTGCGTCCGTGGGCCGACTCGGTGCCCGGGCTTTACCGGCTGAAGCAGCGATACATCATCGCCACCATGTCCAACGGCAACATTGCCCTGATGACGAACATGGCCAAGAATGGAGGGCTGCCGTGGGACGCAATCCTGGGAGCGGAGGTGGCCCACCACTACAAGCCCGACCCGGAGAGCTACCTGACCACCGTACAACTGCTGGGCCTGCGCCCGGAGCAGGTGATGATGACGGCTGCCCACCAGGGCGACCTGCTGGCCGCCCGGAAAGTGGGACTCCCGTCGGGATTCGTGCCGCGTCCCATGGAACACGGTCCCGACAGGACACCGGATCCCACCCCCGACCCGTCCTTTGAGATAGTGGCGACGGACTTTACGGATTTGGCGAGGCAGATGGGAGTTTAGGGGCCGCGGGGCGGCCAATTAAGGGTTAAGAATTAAGAATTACGAATTAAGAATTACGAACAGTGCTTTTAGAGTCAGGGGAATGGGATGCTGTGAGTGACTCACATTTTCGTACAGAAGGTAATTTGCAGGGCGCGGGAGCAGGATGATGGCACGCATTGCAGTCCGGCTGGAAAATGACCCGCAGTTGACGGCTGCCGATTCGGTGGAATTGGCGCAGTTGGCGGAAAGGCGTGGTTACGAAATGGTGTGGGTGCCGGAGGGTGGCGGGCGGGATTCCCTGACCCAGCTGGCTTTCCTGGCGCCTCAGACGGAAAATATCAAGCTCGCAACGGGCATCCTTCCCATTTATTACCGGACGCCCATGCTGACGGCTATGTCCGCGGCCGGGCTGGGAACACTGTCGCAGGGAAGGTTTGTGCTGGGTCTGGGCGTGGGCCACCGTCCCTCGGTTGAAGGCACTCATGGAATCCAGTTTCAGCGTCCGATGGCCCGCATGCGGGAGACCATAACCCTGGTACGCCGCCTGCTGGATGGGGAACAGGTGTCCCACAGCGGCAGGGTTTTCAACGTGGGCAGCGCCTCCCTGGGCGCATCGGCGCCCGAGCAAAGGGTTCCCATTTACGTTGCTGCCCTGGGCCCGCGGATGCTGGAAATGACCGGGGAACTGGCGGACGGTGTATTGCTGAACTGGACGGCCTCCGATTACCTGGAACAGGCCATTCACCACCTGCACCGGGGCGCTGAACGCGCGGGCAGGGACCCGGCGGAAATTGACGTGGCGGGATACGTACGGGTGGCCGTTTCCGAAGACCTGGATGAGGCGCGGGCCAGCCTGCAGGGTCAGATTGCCCGCTATGCCAGCAACCCGTTCTACAACAGCTTTTTCCAGGGGATGGGGTTCGGCCGGGAGATGGCCGCCGCTGAATCGGCCATCCAGCGTGGAGACCTGGAGGAGGCGTCAAGAGCCATCAGCCAGGAAATGCAGGACCAGGTGGCGGTGGTAGGCAATGCTGACGAATGCCGGGCGGAAATCGAGAAGCGCCGCAGCCTGGGGCTGGCCCTGCCGGTGGTGGCCCCCTTCACCGTGGACGAGGCGAAGGCGTCGTATGTGGGGGTTATTGAGACGTTTGGGGGTAGGGGTGCAGGATTACGAAAGACCGTTATACTGTGGGCTCCTGACCCAATCCCAAGAGGTGTGCAGTGACATTTTCTCTTTATCTGCAAGCCCTTTCCGGCGAACCAACGGGGAAACCGCCGAAAGCCATTCCAATGGTTGAATCGGAAATAGAGGAAACCAAGAAGAGAATGATAGAGCACGCAAAGAAAACCCTGCCTTCATTCGAAGCGAACCACAGGTTTTTGCGCGAGAATTATCAGGACCTGCTGAAGCAGTATCCTGACCAGTACATTGCGGTACATGAGCGACGGGTGGTTATGAGCGCCCCCTCAATTGAAGAAATACTCACCTTAGCAGACCAACTTGGCATTGACCGACACTTTACGGTGTTCGAGTTCCTGAGCGCCGACACTGTTCCAATGATTCTGTGAATCGCAATGGCTATTCAAGGCTTCTTCCACCCTGGTGGCGTGACTACGGCCGCACCCTTCGTGTTTGCACTTGTTGACTTTAGACGGCTGGGAATAAGGGAAACTATCCTATTTCTGGTAGATACCGGCTCAAACACAACCTGTCTGCACTTTGACGACGTTAGCCGGCTCGGCATTGATTACCAGCAGTTGGATAATCAGAGCTTAATCCAGTCCAGTGGCGTAGGTGGTACCGCAGGATATTACAGTGAACCCGCCACACTGGCGCTCATGGACGACAGCGGAGATCTGAGGCTTTTCGATATGGATATTCACATTAGCCAGTCATCAAACACCCTCGGGACGCGCCCCCTCCCCTCACTGCTGGGGCGCGATTTTCTGAATCGCTGCCGAGTTTACTTCGATAGTGCCTCTGACGCCGTACAGCTGGAACCTCGGAATGTAGTAGGGAACCAGATTTTGCTATAGCATAAGGATACGGGCCGTAAGCATGTACTTCTAAACCTCCTCTCCCCCTAGACCACACACCTCCGCGACCAACTCATAGGAACGTACCCGGTCGGCGAAGTCGTGGCAGATGGTTACGACGCTGAGATCGCCGGTCTGGTAGGCTTCGGCGATTTTTTCGAGCTTTTCCTTCACCTGCTGGGGGTCGCCGTCCGCGCAGACCTGGCTGTACTGGCGAATGAAGGCCAGTTCATTCATCTGGTAAGGGTAGTTTAGGGCCTCGTCTATCGTGGGAATGCCCTTGGCCCGATTGGTGACTGAATACAGGCGGCCCAGATTGCGGCTGGCGGCTATGCGGATGGCCTGTTCCTCCGTCTCGGCGCAGAGCACCTGCACCCCGATGTTGATTTTGGGTTCGTCCAGGAATTTAGACGGTTCAAATTGTTTTCTGTAGCCGTCAACTATTGACGGACCCTCGTCCACCCCTAGTCCGAAGAAGTGGGCGTAGGCGAAGGGCATACCCAGCCTGGCGGCCATGTAGGCGCTTTCGTAGCGGGAGCCCAGCAGCCAGACCTCCGGGGCGGTCCGGGGACTGTCGGGACCGGCCTGCACCTGGGCAAAGGGGTGCTCCGCCTCCAACCCGCCGTTCAGATAACCCACCAGGTCCACCACCTGCCGGGGGTAGTGCTGCACGTCGTTGGGGCTGCCGGGATAGGAGAGGGCTGCCGCGGTCATGTGGTCACTGCCCGGCGCGCGCCCCACTCCCAGGTCAATGCGGCCCGGGTAAAGGGATTCTAGCATCCGGAAGTTTTCCGCCACTTTCAAGGCGCTGTAGTGGGAGAGCATTACTCCGCCGCTGCCCACGCGGATGGAGTTGGTATGAGCAGCCACCTGGCCCACCAGCACCTCGGGACTGGTACCGGCAAAGTTGGGCAGGTTGTGGTGCTCGGCCAGCCAGTAGCGGTAATAGCCCAGCTTTTCCACAGCCACTGCCAGTTGGATGGTCTCCCGCAGGGCATCCCCGGCGGTGCCTCCGGCCCTGACGGGCGACTGGTCCACGACGCTAAGGGTCAACTTGGCGCTCAAGGCGAACTCCTGGAAGGGAAGTTGGGCAGATTATAGCATTGGCCGTGATAAACATGGCCGCAGTTGCGGAATGTGGCGCGGTGTACGGGTTGAGGGGAACCATGGCTTTAACAATTGTTAAACCATTTGTTAAACAATTGCTTTCATAAAATAGATTGTTAACAGCAATGCCGTGTCTTATCCTCGTTCCTGTTTGCTGTCCCGGCTAAGGTCGGGGCATTTCGACGCCGCCATGCCGGAAATGGGCCACACTCTGACCGGGGAGCTGTTCCCGGTCAAACCTTGGCAATCTTGCAGGCAAAACTCCGGCTCCAAGCTAAAGGGGTGAGTAACTTTGGCCGGATCTGACCCAACGACCAATAACTCCTACGCTGACGCCTATGCCGCCGCCGATGCCACGAGTCGATGGAAGAAATACCTGCCGGAGAGGATCATTAAAGCGGTCCTCTTTTTCTGCAGCATCGTATCCATATTCACAACCGTAGGCATCGTGTCCGTCCTCATCTTTGAGGCGGCGCTTTTCTTCCAGGAAGTAACCATTGTCGAGTTCCTGACCAATACCAAGTGGACTCCGCTGTTCGCATCCAAGAACTTCGGTATCCTGCCGCTGGTAACGGGGACGATGCTCACATCCATCGGTGCGATGTTCGTGGCCCTGCCGCTGGGGCTGTTGAGCGCCGTTTATCTCAGTGAGTACGCTCCGGAGACGTTAAGGCAGATTGTGAAACCGGTCCTGGAGATCCTGGCGGGGATTCCCACCGTGGTTTACGGCTACTTCGCCTTGCTGTTCATAACTCCGATTCTGCGGGCCATCCATGACGACATTTCGGTATTCAACGGCCTGAGCGCGTCGCTGGTGATGGGCATAATGATTCTGCCCATGGTTTCCAGCCTGAGCGAGGATGCCATGCGCTCGGTGCCGCGGTCCCTGCGGGAAGGGGCGTACGCGCTGGGCAGCACCAAGCTGGAAGTTTCGACCCGGGTGGTGATACCCGCGGCGCTGTCCGGCATCGTGGCCGCCTTCATCCTGGCGACTTCCCGGGCGATTGGCGAAACTATGATTGTGACCATCGCCGCCGGTCAGAACCCGACCTTCACCTTCAACCCCTTCGTGCCCATCGAGACGATGACGGCGTACATCGTGCAGGTAAGCCTGGGCGACACACCCACCGGTACGCTGGAGTTCAAGACCATCTTCGCCGTGGGGCTGAGCCTGTTTGTAATAACCCTGGGGATGAACCTGCTCAGCCAGTTCATTGTCCGACGATTCCGGGAGGTCTACGAATAATGGCAGAGATCGTCCGTGGCCATTTCGACCGGCGGATGAACCGCCGCCGGCTGTACGGCCAGATTTTTCACGGCCTGTGCCTCCTTTCCATCCTCATCGGACTGGGCATGCTGGCGGTCCTGTTGATCGACATATTCATCGACGGCTGGACCCGGGTTAACTGGGAGTTCCTGACGAGTTTCCCGTCACGCAAGCCGGAACAGGCGGGCATAATGGCGGCTCTCTTCGGCAGCATCTACGTGATTGCCGTTGCAGGGTTCCTGGCATTCACATTTGGCGTGGCTGCGGCCATCTACATGGAAGAGTATGCGGCGCGGAACTGGCTGGCAAACATCATCCAGATCAACATAGCAAACCTGGCGGGTGTGCCGTCCATTGTTTACGGAATCCTGGGCCTGGAAATCTTCGTGCGCTACATGGGACTGGGGAAGAGCGTACTGGCAGGAGGCTTTACCCTGGCCCTGCTGGTGCTGCCCATCGTGATAATAGCGTCGGAGGAAGCGATACGCGCGGTGCCGCCCTCCATCCGGGAAGGTGGATACGCCTTGGGCGCAACCCGCTGGCAGACGATCTGGCGGCTGGTGCTGCCCCAGGCTTTCCCGGGCATCCTCACCGGCGTAATCCTGGCGGTGAGCCGCGCCATAGGTGAGACGGCGCCGCTGATCGTCATGGGGGCGTTGACCTTCGTGCCGTTCACCCCCGACGGCCCCATGAGCCGGTTCACCGTGCTGCCGATACAAATCTTCAACTGGGTTTCCCGGCCCCAGGAGGGCTTCCACGAAGCCGCCGCCGCCGGAATCATAGTCCTGCTGGTCGTGTTGCTGTCCATGAACGCCCTGGCGGTCCTGCTGCGCAACCGTTTCCAGCGACGCCTGGAGGGTTAATCCGTGGCTCAGAACGCATCCATCCTTGAAACCAAGGACCTGAACGTTTTCTACGGCTCCACCTGCGTCATCAGCGGGGTGGATATGGACGTGGAGACGCACAAGATTACCGCCATTATCGGGCCTTCAGGCTCGGGCAAGAGTACGCTGCTGCGGTGCTTCAACCGGATGAACGACCTGATTCCCAGCTTCCGCATGACGGGTTCGGTGCTGTTCGGGGGACAGGACCTTTATGACCCCGGCGTGGACCCGACGGAAATCCGGTACCAGATTGGCATGGTGTTCCAGCGGCCAAACCCGTTTCCGAAGTCCATATTCGACAACGTGGCCTTTGGCCCTCGGGTGAACGGGTTCAAGGGGGACCTGAACGGGCTGGTGGAAGATTCCATCCGCCGCGCCGCCCTGTGGGACGAGGTGAAGGACCGGATGCGGGAGAGCGCGCTTTCGCTTTCCGGCGGTCAGCAGCAGCGCCTTTGCATCGCACGGGCGTTGGCGGTGCAGCCGCAGATCATCCTGATGGACGAGCCCTGCTCGGCCCTGGACCCCATTTCCACGCTGGCCATCGAGGAGTTGATGCGGGAACTGTCCAACGACTATTCCATTGTCATCGTGACCCACAACATGCAGCAGGCGGCCCGGGTTTCGGATTACACCGCCTTCCTGAATCCCCGGGAGGACAAGATCGCGGAGTTGATTGAGTTTGACGAAACCCGGCAAATCTTCACCAACCCCAAGGACGAGCGGACCGAGGCTTACATTACCGGACGCTTCGGCTAGGCGATAGCACCGTTATGCCCGAAGTAAGCAGCCACGCGCCGGGGACGTTTTGCTGGGTGGAACTGGCCACCGAGAATGCCGAGGCCTCCAAGAGCTTTTACTCGGAACTGCTGGGCTGGACCTGGACCAACAATCCCATGGGCGACACCATTGTCTATACCATGCTGCGGAAGGACGACAGGTTGGTGGGCGGCCTGTTCCAGATTGACGAAGGGATGGTGGCCCAGGGGATGCGTCCCCACTGGGTGTGCAACATCGCCACCGACGACGTGGAGGTGGCGACCGCCCGGGTGAGGGAAGCAGGGGGCAAGGTTATCTACGAACCCTTTGACGTTTTGACCGCCGGAAACAGGTTGGCGCTGGCCGGCCGTGCTTCGGTGGTGGCCGACCCCACCGGGGCGACCTTCGGCATCTGGGAGGCCGGAGGACACATCGGCGCGGGGTTGATCCAAGAACCCGGCTCCCTGGGCTGGAACGAGCTTTACACCACCGACACGGATGCGGCTAACGCCTTTTACTCCAGCGTTTTTGGCTGGAGCCGCAGCATCCACCAGGTGGGGCCGGAGGCGGAAGACTACCACGAGTTCAAGCTGGGGTACGCCAACGTGGCCGGCATGGTTCAAATCAAGCCGTCCTGGGGCGAAGTACCGTCCAACTGGGGCGTGTATTTCTGCGCGGAGGATGTCAGCGCCAGCTACCAGAAGGCCCAGGACCTGGGCGCTGAGGTGGTGGTGCCGGTGTTGGAGGAATCGGGCGTGCGGTTTTGCTACCTTAGCGACCCGCAGGGAGTATTTTTCGGATTGATGACTTGGGGATAACGGGTGGCGGCGGTTACCTTTTGCTGGCGTGGAGGTTTGTGATGCCGATGAGTTCTTCGCCGTCGTAGTGCAGGATGTCCTGGGAATTGGGTTGACCACCAGAAGTCCACGTATGATCCATCAACTAATTCGATTCTGGGCTTGTTCCCCACAAGAGCGGTAGAAGTAACGATATCCGGGAACGTAGTCTCGGCTCTTCGTCTTAATAGGGAAATATCCGGCACTACGCTTCCTCAATGAGTGCCCTAATTTTGGCAATGCGGTCGCACAAATGGTCCACTACTTGGAAATCTTCCAGAATATCATTCTCTTCAACAGCCCCGCGCCGGATCAGGTCATCCATTTCCTCCAGGGAATTTACGCCGAACTTGGCGCAGCGGGCTCTGCGCTCGGCGTCCAGCAATCTCAGTCGTTCCACCAGGAAGGCACGGATGACTTCCCTGGTCAGGTCTTCTTCTGATAGTGAGAATTCTTTTGCCACAGTCGCCAGGTCCAGTGACATTACTCCTCCCTAGGTTATTCCCTTTTTTGAGGCGTCTTGCGTTAATGACCATTATACCGGCATTAACAACGTAAAACCTTCTTCCATGTTTGAATCTCCCTATTGACTCCCCACCGTCAAATACCGATACTTGGGGCGGGGACTACCCTAACTTTTTGGAGGTAAACGTCGTATGACTACCGTAGGAAGCGGTGAATATACTTATGAACTGGTTGAGAGCTGGGCCAAGCTGCCGGAGGGCGAGGAGTTTGGCATGGTGAGCGCCTGCGCTACCGATTCGGAGGGCAACCTGTATGCCTTCCAGCGGAAGGAGCCACCTATTGTCATCTTCAACCCGGACGGCGAGTACGTCGGCTCATGGGGCCTGAGCGCTATCAGCAATCCCCACGGCATTTTCATCAAGGATGACATTGTCTACATCACGGACCGCGAGGACTCGGTCTGCCTGCGCTACACCCTGGACGGCAAGCCGCTGCAGGTCATTGGCGACCGGGGCGTCCACTCGGATACGGGCTGCGAAGTTCCGGGCGAGCTTTGCCCACGGTCGGCCGGTCCCTTCAATTACCCCGCGGAACTGGTCCCCGGGGCCGACGGCGATATGTACGTGGCCGATGGCTACCGCAACGCCCGGGTGCACCGGTTCGCCGCCGACGGGCAGCTGAAGTCCTCGTGGGGCGATCCGGGGAAGGACCCGCCCAACGAGTTCCACCTGGTGCACAGCATGATGGTGGGCGCCGACGGGCTGCTGTACGTCTGCGACCGGGAGAACAACCGGGTGCAGATTTTCAATGCCGACGGCGAATACCAGGGGATGTGGACGGACCTGCTGCGGCCCATGGACATTTCCCAGGACAACAACGGCGTCTTCTGCATCAGTGAGGGCGGCCGGGACGCGCGGCAGGGCTGGACGGAGGACACCGATTCCCGCATCAGCCTGATGAACGCCGATGGCGACCTGCTGGCGCGGTGGGTCATCCGGGGCGGCCACGGCTCGTGGATTGCGCCCAACGGCGACATTTTCGTTGGCGTGCCCGACGGTGTGGGCGTGGACAAGTACGTGAAGCAGTAGGCAAAGCGTACAATTCCAACGGAACAATGAGAGGGAGCGGGCCGATGCCTGCTCCCTTATTCATGGCAACAAAAGTTACGGCCCGTGAACCATGGTCACGGGCCGGACTTTGTACTGCCTTGATTTATGTGGCGACCCGGAGCGGACTCGAACCGCCGATCTCCGCCTTGACAGGGCGGTATGTTAACCAACTACACCACCGGGCCACTGAAAACAAGCGCCGCCTTTCAGCGACGTAAATAGATTTTATGACCGGGAAGGTGGGAGTGTCAAGATGTGGCGGACGGTTAGCATTGAATGGTTGGGTCATTTAAGGAGGGCAGCCACAAGGGCTGCCCCTACGGTTGGTCGTCCCAGTCAACGTCGTATTCGGGGTGGGGTTGTCGCTGGGCGCCCAGGGCGGCGCGCAAGGCCTGGCGGACTGTTTGCACAAAGACCGGCTCCATGCCTTCCGTATTGCCCAGGTTGTCTTTGGCCGTTTCGGGCAGGATGCAGCGGGAAAGGCCGAGGCGGGCCGATTCAGCTACGCGCCGCTCCACCTGGGGTACGTTGCGCAGTTCGCCGCTAAGGCCCACTTCGCCGATGGCCACCAGTTGCGGGTCAAGGGGTCGGTTGTAGAGACTGGAGGCCAGGGCCAGGATGATGGCCAGGTCGGCGGCGGGTTCAGTGACCCGGAATCCGCCGGCCACGTTGACTATGATGTCCTGGCCGGCCAGTTCCAGCCCGGAGCGGCGGGAGGCCACGGCCGCCAGCATGAGAAGGCGATTGTAGTCCACGCCGTTGGCCACCCGGCGGGGCACGGGAGCGAAGGCCGGCGAGGTGAGGGCCTGGATTTCGAGGACAAGGGGTCGGCTGCCCTGCAGCGTGGGGGCCAGAGCCGCGCCCACGCCACGTTCGTACCGCTGCGCCAGCAGGGCCCGTGATGGGTCCGGCACCTCAACCAGGCCCTGACCGGTCATTTCGAAGACGCCAATCTCGGTGGTGGAGCCGAAACGGTTCTTGCCGCTGCGGAGGACCCGGTAGGAAGTAACCTCCTGGCCCTCCAGGTACATCACCAGGTCAACCATGTGTTCGAGAACGCGGGGCCCAGCGAGGGAACCGTCCTTGGTCATGTGGCCGGCCAGGAAGACGGGAATATTGCGGCGCTTGGCCCAGCGCATGAGCTTTAGGCCGCACTCCCGCACCTGGGCCACGCTGCCCGGGCCTGAGGGGGCGTCCTGGGTGTATAGGGTCTGAATGGAGTCAATAATTGCCAGGCCGGGCCTGCTCTCTTCCAGGCGGGCCAGGGCCTGGTCAACGTCGGTGTCCGTAAGGAGGAAAACGCCGTCGCCGGCAAAGCCCAGGCGCTCCGAACGCAGCTTGACCTGGTGGGGGGACTCCTCGCCGCTGAGGTAGGCGACCTGCCGGCCGCTATCGGACAGGTACCGGGCCAGCTGAAGCAGCAGCGTAGATTTTCCCACTCCGGGTTCACCCGCCAGCAGTGCCACCGAGCCGGCGACGATGCCTCCGCCCAGCACGCGGTTGAGTTCCGAGGATGGCAGTTTCAGCCGGCTATGGTTCTCCGGCTCCAGGGTGGAGAGTTCCCGGGGCGCTTCGCTGGCTGCGGGCAGCCACCCGTGGCGGGGTGAACCGGCGATGGCGACCTCCATTTCCTGGAGGGGAAGGGGCGAGCCGCAGGCGGGCGAGGGGCAGAAGCCCAGCCAGCGGGAGCTTTCGTGCCCGCATTCCTGGCATACGAACTGGGTGCGCTGCTGTCCACGGGGACGGCTGGTCATGCTGCTTCCCTGCCTTATCCGATGTTTCGGCCCATGATAAAAGGAAAGCAGGCCCCGGTGAAAGGGCCTGCTGTCAGTAACACCGTCCAGGCGTTCAAATGGTTGGTCGACGCGTTATGCCGGAGCGGCGGCGGGGACCTTGGCCCGGATTACGATCTGGTCGTCCTCAACATCCACGACCGCGGTATCGCCGTCATTGAGCCGGCCGTTGAGCAGCTCGTCCGACAGGGTGTCCTCCACCTCGTTCTGTATGACCCGGCGCAGGGGACGGGCGCCCAGGACCGGATCGAAGCCCTTCTCGCCCAGGTATTCCCGGGCCGCATCGGTAATCTCCAGAGTGACGTTGCGGTCGTCCAGTTCCTTCTGGACCATGTTGATCATCAGGTCAACGATGGCGTGGATTTGTTCCTTGTCCAGCTGGTGGAAGACCACGGTGGCGTCGATACGGTTGAGGAACTCGGGCCGGAAGAAGCGTTTGACTTCGTCCATGACCTTGTCCTTCATCCGTTCGTAGGACTGTTGGGCAGTCTGGGCGTTATCGGACTTGATACCGAAGCCCAGGGTGGTGTCCCGCTTGATCAGGTCGGAACCCAGGTTGCTGGTCATGATGATGATGGAGTTGCGGAAGTCCACCCGCCGGCCCCGGGCGTCGGTCAACTGACCGGCGTCGAAGATCTGCAGCAGGATATTGAAGACCTCAGGGTGGGCCTTTTCAATCTCGTCCAGCAGGATGGCGCAGTAGTTCTTGCGGCGAACGCCTTCGGTCAACTGGCCGCCCTCGTCATAGCCGACGTAGCCCGGAGGGGCACCGATGAGGCGGGCGACGGTGTGCCTTTCCTGGAACTCGGACATATCCAGGCGGATCATGTTGTCCTCGTGGCCGAACATCAACTCGGCCATGGCCCGGACCAACTCCGTCTTGCCGACGCCGGTGGGGCCCAGGAACATGAACACGCCGATGGGATGGCGGGGGTCCTTCAGGCCGGCGCGGGCCCGGCGGACAGCCTTGGAAATGTTGACGATGGCCTCGTCCTGGCCAATGATGCGCTTGTGGAGGTCTTCCTCCATGTTGATGAGCCGCTCGGTTTCCTCGGCGGCCAGGCGGGTGACCGGGATGCCGGTCCACATGCTGACCACTTCGGCAATGTCTTCCTCGGTGACGGTGGAACGGCCACGGGCCCGGTCCTCCTGCCATTCTTCCTTGAGGGTGTCCAGGTCCTGGTTAAGGTTCAGTTCCCGGTCGCGCAACTCGGCGGCGACCTCGTACTGCTGGGACTGGATGGCCGCGTCCTTTTCCTGGCGAACCTTGTCGAGAACTTCCATGGCGTCCTTGACCGATGATGGCGTAACGCTGCCGCGGAGGCGGACGCGAGAGCCGGCCTCGTCTAGCAGGTCGATGGCCTTATCGGGGAGGAAGCGGTCGGGGATGAAGCGGGTAGCCAGGGCGGCGGCGCTGCGGATGGCGGCCTCGGTGAACTCCACGTTATGGTGGTCTTCGTAGTTGCCCTTGACTCCCATCAGAATGTCGACGGTCTCGTCGCCGTTGGGTTCCTCCACCCGGACGGGTTGGAGGCGGCGTTCCAGGGCCGGGTCGCGCTCCACGTACTTGCGGTAGTCGTCCAGGGTGGTGGCGCCAATGCACTGGATCTCGCCACGGGCCAGGGACGGCTTGAGGATGTTGGAGGCGTCCACGGCGCCCTCGGCAGCGCCGGCGCCGACCAGGGTATGAATTTCGTCAATGAACAGGACGCAGTTGCCGGCGGTCTTGATTTCTTCGATAACCTTCTTGAGGCGTTCCTCGAACTCGCCGCGGTACTTGGTGCCGGCCACCAGAGCGCCCATGTCGAGGGTGACCAGGCGCTTGCCCTGGAGGGTGTCGGGAATCTCGCCGGTGTTAATCTGCTGGGCCAGGGCCTCGACGATGGCGGTCTTGCCGACGCCGGGTTCGCCCACGAGCACCGGGTTGTTCTTGGTGCGGCGGCTGAGAATCTGGACCACCCGCTGGATTTCCGAATCGCGGCCGACCACCGGGTCCAGCTTCTGGTCGCGGGCGGCGTTGGTGAGGTCAATGCCCAACTGGTCGAGGGTGGGGGTGCGGGTGCCGGTGCGGGAACTCTGGGAGCTGCCGCTGCCGGAGGAGCTGTTGCTGAGGATGCGGTGGGTTTCGGTGCGGACCTTCTCGAGGGTGACGCCGAGGCTTTCGAGAACCCCGGCGGCGACGCCTTCGCCTTCCCGGAGCAGGCCGATGAGCAGGTGCTCGGTGCCGATGTAGGTGTGGTTCATGCGGCGGGCTTCATCCACCGCCAGTTCCACCACCTTCTTGGCCCGGGGAGTGAGGCCGATTTCGCCCTGGGCGGGTTTCTCGCCTCGGCCGATAATGAACTCCACGGCGGAGCGGACCTTGCTGAGGTCCACTCCCAGCCCGGAGAGGACCCTTGCGGCGACGCCCTCCGTTTCCCGGACTAGGCCGAGCAGAATGTGCTCGGTGCCAATATAGTTGTGGTTGAATCGCTGGGCTTCTTCCTGAGCCAGCGAGAGAACTCTCCGCGCCCGTTCGGAGAATTTTTCGAATCTGCTACCCATAATACCGCTCCCGTCGGGCAATACGGGGATGCTTCAAAGGCTTCGGAGTCAACGCCGGGGCCGGTCGTAAGCTACCGAACGAAGCAGGTCCCCTTGTTTGTAGCTGGGAATTACCCGACACCTAACTGGACAGAATTATATTGCACACATTTGTTTAATGTAAAGGTGTATTTGCCTGGGTGCCGCAGCACAAGTTTAACCTACCTTTAACTGGCACGAATTTGACAGCTTTAGAGGAAGGCGATGGCCGGCGATACGAAAGCTCCAATGGGGTTAAGGGAGCCGGATGCCGGCGACTGGGGTACTCAGAAATACTTCCCGGCGGTGACCTATTTTCCCACTCCGTTACCAAAGCAGTATCGTCGGCGCTGGGGCGTTTCACTTCCGTGTTCGGGATGGGAACGGGTGGGTCCACCCCGCTAGAACCACCAGGAAGTACATCTAACGGGAAAGAGTATGCACCATTTTTCACGATCTGGCAAGGGGGAGTGGGAATTAACAATTAACAATTAAGAATTAAGAATTGGGAATTAGGAGTTGGAGTGGGTTGCGCGAAGGGCGTGAGGGGTCACAGAGGGGGCGTTAGTTTTCGTTAAGTTGCGTTCGGAGTGGAGTAAGTATGGGGGAAGTTTACCTTCCAACCGGCGCTCGTATGCTAAAATAGGTTCCCGCCAATCGCTTTTTCCGTGGGCCGTTAGCTCAGTTGGCAGAGCACCGGACTTTTAATCCGGGTGTCGTGGGTTCGACCCCCACACGGCCCACCACCGTATCCGATACTGCGAACTCCGCCGTTCAAGGCGACTTCAGCGGCGTCCTTCCCCCCAATGGGACTATCCTCCGGGGTGGGGATCGTATAGATAATCGTCGCTCCGCCGGGCCTTACCAGCACCTCCTTCACGAAGGAGCGCACGAAGGCTTTGGTCTCGGTGAGTTCGCTGGTCCTGAGAAACTCGCTCATGTCCCTGGCAAAGGCGGCGATTACGTCGGCGCTGTCCAGCAATTCCCGCCGCTGGGACAGGACGGCCCGCGCTTCCTCGGCGGCGGCTTCCAGTTGCTCCCGGCGGTGGCGGTGTTCCAGGATGCGCTCCGAGGCGTCGGCCATGTCCAGGTCGGTGCTCTCCACGAAGTGCCAGATGCGGTCCAG
>DAOUJN010000046.1:0-4892 GCA_034422655.1 Dehalococcoidia bacterium | reverse complement strand
TCCGACGAAGAATTTGCTACCTCTCATCTATATTCCGGTGACTACACCCACCTGTTCCGGCGTTCTCGTGACCGGGCCGGCTCCACAGCCGACTAGGCTGTTTTCATGGCCTCAGCTGCCAGTATCGCCGGCTCCGACGGTCGCGCCAACCCCACCGTGCAAGAATGGGAAAGCCTGCAAGGGCCACGTATGGTGAACATCAGCGAATCCGCGCCGGAAACCGGCGTAGTGGTCATCTCCCGGGGCGGCGCTGACGTTGCCAACCGGCTGGCTGCCGCGTTTTCCCCGGGCCCGGCGCTGCACGTGGTGGACCGGTACGTTGACCTGGTGTCCGGGCAGTGTAATACCCCGGTAGAAGGATTTTCCCTGCCCCTGAGGCCGGTAATCGGGCGGTTGTTCCAGGAATACCGGAGGCTGATACTGGTCATGCCCGTGGGTGCGGCCGTCCGCCTAATCGCTCCCCTGCTGCAGCACAAATACCGGGACCCGGCTGTGGTGTGCGTGGATGATGCCGGGCGATTCGCGGTCAGCCTTCTGTCTGGACACCTGGGCGGGGCTGACGAATTGGCCAAAGGGGTGGCTCTAGCCCTGGGCGGGACGGCGGTGATAACATCCGCTTCCCACGTCAGAAATACCCTTGCCGTGGACCTGCTGGGCCGGGAGTTTGGCTGGCAAATAGAGGCGGATTTGGCCACCATCACCAGGGTCAGCGCCGCTGTGGTGAACGGAGAGTCCGTGGCAGTGTGGCAGGATGCTGGAGAACGTGACTGGGCACTTGCAGATAATGCGTTGCCGTCCAACCTGGTAACTTGTACATCCGCACAGGAACTTGCCCGGGTCGACTGTATGGCGGCGCTGGTTGTCAGTGACCGAAGGGACCCCCTGGCTTGGGAATCGGCGACGGTTGAACTGACGGCGCCGACGGTGGTCTTCCGGCCCCAAAGTTTGGTGGTTGGCATGGGCTGCCGCAGGGGCGTACCGGTTGAACATCTTGATGAATTGCTGTCAGTTACTTTTGATGAGCACAATCTCTCATCCAAATGCATCAAGTACATCGCTACCGCCGAGATAAAACGGGACGAAGCCGGCATCCAGCAGTTGGCTGAAAAGTATGGCTGCCCCGTAATCTGTTACGGGGTGGACGAGCTCAACTCGGTATATGAGGCTCAGGGTGGCGGTGAGCCTGCCGCCGGGTCGGATGAATGTGGAAGTACGGAGGTGGTCGGTCTCGTCAAATCTCAGGCCGCCCGAAGGCTGTTGGGTGTGTGGGGCGTATCCGAGCCGGCTGCCCTGCTGGCCTCCGGAGCCGACCAACTGCTGGTGAGCCGTCAGAAAACCGACCGGGCTACCATTGCCGTGGCCCGAATACCATTTGACCAAGAGCTTTACGGCTCAAACCCATCGAGGACAATCTGAATATGGCGCTGCCGGGGAGCAAAGACAACGGAACACTATACCTGGTGGGCCTGGGGCCAGGGTCCCCTGACCTTCTCGCGCCGGGGGCCGTGGCCGCTCTGGATAACTCCGACGTGGTGGTGGGTTTTCGCGGTTACATGGACCAGATAGCTTCCTTGACGGTAGGCAAGGACCTAATCTCCATGGAATTGGGCCAGGAACTTGAGCGGGCATCGCGGGCAGTGGAACTGGCATATTCCGGTTCCTCGGTGGCTGTCGTATCGTCAGGGGATGCCGGGGTTTACGGCATGGCCGGCCCGGTGTTCAGGATACTTACCGACCGGAATTGGGACGGGGAGACTCCCCATGTATTTACCGTTCCGGGCGTGTCTGCTCTGCAGTCCGCCGCGTCCCTGCTGGGGTCGCCGCTGATGCAGGACTTCTGCGCCATCAGCCTGAGCAACCTGCTGACCCCCTGGGAAACGATCGAACGCCGGCTGGAAGCGGCAGCTTTTGGCGATTTTGTGGTGGCCCTGTACAACCCCCGCAGCCGACGCCGCGACTGGCAACTGCTGGAGGCCCGGCGGATTCTGCTGGAGCATCGGGCCCACGGCACACCGGTGGGGTTGGTCAGGGAGGCCTACCGTGATGAGCAGCGGGTGATTCTGACCGACCTGGCCCGCCTGCAGGAACGGGCGGACGAGGTTGACATGTTCACCACCGTGATAATCGGGAATTCAACCAGCTACGTGCTGAACGGGAAGATGATAACGCCCAGGGGATACGAGGAGAAGCGGGGCGCACCGGCGCCGGAAACGTAAGAGGAAGCAAGGGAAAAGAGGTTTGACATGGCGGTCATCCGTAGGAACCATCTCAAGGAGAAACTGGCCCAGGGGCAGGTTACGGTCACTATTTCCGGGGTTTTGAGCAGCGAAATGGTGGACTTCCTTGGTCCCCTGGGATACGACGGGATCTGGCTGGAGTGTGAGCACGGCGGCGTAACCTGGGAGCAGTTGGGCGACATGACCCGGGCCTGCGATCTGTGGGGGGTTACTCCCATAACCCGGGTGAATGCCAATGAACCCTGGCTGATTACCCGCACCCTGGACCGGGGGTCGATGGGAATTGTTACGCCCCACATAAACAGCAGGGCCGAAGCGGAAAAGGCGGCGCAGTCTTCCAAGTACGCGCCCCTGGGCTACCGGGGCATGTTCGGAGGACGGCAGTCCTACGGTGTGGCTGACTATTTCCAGGCTGCGAATGACCAGAGCATGGTGGTGGTGTTGCTGGAGGAGGTGGAAGCCCTGCAGAACCTTGACGAGATCCTGGGCGTAGACGACATTGACGTCTTCTTCGTCGCGCCATCGGACCTGGCCCAGACCATGGGGCACCTGGGCAACCCGGGCCATCCGGAGGTCCAGGCAGCCATCGACAAGGCCATTGACAGGATAGTGGGCTCAGGCCGAACGGCGGGAACGTTGGTCAACGACGCCAACGTGGAGGCTTACATCGGCAAGGGCGTCAAATTCCTGATGACTTCCTTCAATGCCTGGATAGTCCGGGGTTCAGCCGATTTTCTGGGCAAAGTATCCGCCGGCGGCGGATAGCACAAGTCGATAACGGGGCGGTCAGTCGGCTTCTTCCAGAGAATGTTCTCGGGCCGCCACCAGGTCTTCGTGGTCCTGGTTCAGAGGTAGCAGCAGCAGGCTGCCCAGGACGAAGAGCAGCGCGCAAATAATCAGGAGACCGGCATAACCGGCGCCGGTGGTAACAAACCTGTTGGATACGTCAACCAGCGGGCCCAGCAGCTTGGAGAAGGCAGCGCCCGCTATGGTGGCCAGGTTGACGATGGCGATGTGCTGACCTTCCCGTCCGGGCACAGCCAGTTCGTTGGCCAGGGCCCAACTGGCGCTCAACACCGGCCCGATGCAAAGCCCGATAATGCTGGAGATGGCCACGACCTGGACGGTGTTGTTTGCCCAAAAAATCAGGATTGAACCGGCGGCGGCGCCGATGGCCCCTGCGATGATCACCGGCTTGCGTCCTATCCTGTCGGAGAGCCATCCGGCAGGATAAACGCTCAGGGCCAGCGCACCTCCTATGGCAATGACCGCGGTACCCAGGGTCTGAGCCGGGTTGGCTACCATCACCACGTCCCGCAGGAAGTACAGGCCGTAGGTGGGAAAGACAAAGGTGGCAGTGATCAGCAGGAACCTGGAAAGCAGGAACCATACCAGGTGAGGGTGAAGGCCCCGGGTTGGATGCCGCAGGGTTGTCGCTCCGCGGTGCAGGGCCTGGGTAGCCCGTTCCCGGGTGAACGCAAACGTTGCGCTGATCAGCATGGTCACTAACAGGGTCCCACCCAGAACCCCGAAGGTTATCCGAAGCCACTCAATTGATTCAGGTCCCCGGTAGAAACTGATGAGGCTGCCGCAAACGGCGACCAGCGCCACTCCGCCGGCCGCGTCGGCCAGGATTTTCAGGGAAGATGCCACGCCTATCCGATCGGTCGGCACCATGTCACCGATCAGGGCCAGGTAAGGCGCTATACTGATTCCCGCGTTGGCCTGGATGAATATCCAGATGATGAGCAGTGAAATGAGGGTCAGGGTAAAGGAAAGGCCCGTGAGCCCCAGGCAGACAAAGACCACGCCCCAAAGCATGTAGGGTACCCGCCGGCCCAGGGGCGACCTGGTACGGTCACTGTAGGAACCCACGATGGGCTGTACCAACGCGGCAGCCACGAGGCCGCTGAATCCCAGGATGCCAAGCAGGGTGTTCTTGGCTCCTTCCGGAGCCACGTTCAGGACCAGCGTGGGCAGGAGGATGGTTTCCATCGTCAGGAAGAAACCGGTAATGCCGAAGCTGAAGGCCCCCAACCGCAAAAGGGCTGCGGCATTCCAGTTCATGTGGTGTTGTGACTGCTGCTGAGTCATTCCAAAGAATCCGAGGCAGGTTTCTTGCGCTGAACCCAATTGAAATCGGCAGGTTGGAATGCACTTTGTAGAAAGGGCCCAAATAGATTCTACAATATGACCATCGCAGCGTTCCACAAGCTATGGTTATATTTGACGGGTAATGGAGTTCCAATTTCCAACCGGGTGCAGGAAACATGAAGATTTGCTCCTTGCTGCCCAGCGGTACTGAAATTCTCTACGCACTGGGTCTTGAAGACAAGATAATCGGGGTTACCGACCTGTGCGATTACCCACCGGAGGCGCGGGATAAGCCCGTCGTCTGCCGCAGCCGCATTGACGTGGAATCCATGACCAGCCACCAGGTTGAGGCAATGATGCGCCGCATCCTGGAAGCAGGGGAAAGTCCCTATGAACTGGATGGAGACTGGATCGCCAATAACTCGCCGGACGTGGTGCTGACCCAGGATGTCAATTTTCGGGAACTATGACCCAGTAGAGGGGAGAATTTTCGAGGGCTATAGACCGGTTTAATCGGGTCATTGACCCACCCTGGGGAGCCAATCGGCGACCATTACCGCA
>DAOUJN010000045.1:0-10554 GCA_034422655.1 Dehalococcoidia bacterium | reverse complement strand
ATGCGAAGCCCGGTCCTGATGGCGCCCCGCATCCGCTGCCGGTCGTAGGGGCTGGAGAGCCAGTCGTAGTTAAGGTCGGGCTGCACCCTGGGGTCGGTGGATGCCAGCCGCAGCCGGCCGGCGCTGACCGCATTCTGGATGGCCGCGCTGAACCCGAAATGAAAGTCGTTGCTTTCGATAACGACGTTGGCCGGCCGGTGTTCGCTGTTCATCAGGATGGGCGCCAACTGGATGTCGCCGGTGGTCGGCGAGTCCTCCAGGCTGAAGCGCAGCCCCACCTGGATGCTGGGCGCCAGTTCTTCGGGCGCGTCGCCCTGGCCCCGGAACAGGGTAAAGCAGGAGGGATGATCCCGAAGGTTTTCGCCGACGCCGGGCATGTCGTGGACGACTTCAATGCCGAACTCCCGCAGGTGGTCCGCCGGCCCCACGCCGGACAGCATCAGAACCTGCGGCGAAGCGATGGCGCCGCTGCTGACGATGATTTGCTCGCCTTCCAGGACGAAGGCCTCACCTCCGCTCTCGGCTTCCACGCCCACTGCCCGCTTGCCCTCAAAGACCACCCGCCGCACCGTTACGTTGCCGCGGACGGTGAGGTTAAGGCGGTTTCGCACCGGGTTGAGGTAAGTGATGGAGGTGCTCATCCGCACCCCTTCGATATTGTTCAGGGGGCGGGCAGCAATTCCGCCGGAGTCAGGATGGTTCTGGTCGGGATCCTGGCGGAAGCCCAGTTCCACGCAGGCATCATAAAAGGCGGTGGCATGGGGCAGCCATTCCTCCCGCTTGTAGCGGCGCACGGGGATCGGCCCGTCGCCGCCATGAAAGTCGTCGCCGGGATAGTCCAGGTCGGTTTCCAGCTTCCTGAAATAGGGGAGCACCTTCAGGTAGGCCCACTCGTCGTTGCCCCAGGCAGCCCAGTTGTCGTAGTCGCCCGGCACGCCCCGGAACAGCACCTGGCCGTTGATGGAGGTGGAACCGCCGATGGCCCGGCCCCGGGGAATCTGGACCTGTTCCGTTTGTATGGGGGTGCCCGTGGCGGTGTAGCCCCAGTTGTGGGGGCCGTAGGCGGACCGCCACATGTTGTTGCCTTCCTTCAAGTCCACGGGAAGCTGCTCCAGGTCGGGATAGTCGGGGCCGGCTTCCAGCAGCAGTACCGAGCGGTCCGGGTCCTCGGACAGCCGGGAGGCCAGGACACAGCCGGCCGCCCCTGCGCCCACAATTATCACGTCGTATTTCATTTCAACCAGTCCCTGTCTACCATTCCGATGGGTTTTGGAGATGTCAATGTTATACCACAAACGGGGATTTCGGTGTATTGGCGGGGATAGGCCGTGGATGATGGGGCGGTAATGAAGCGGAAGTCATCCATGGAAGCCTGGTACAGCCGCCGAACTGCCATTGACATACCGGGTTCCGGGTCAGCATCATAACCGGGGGGATTCCTTACCTGTATTGAGGTGAACGATGGCGAACCTGACGGGCGCCCAGGCATTGATCCAGTCGCTGGTGCGGGAGGGTGTTGAGGTGGTCTTTGGCCTTCCCGGCGTCCAGATTATGGAAATCTACGATGCGCTGTACGAGCAGCCCGGCATTCGCCTGATTACCGTGCGGCACGAACAGTCGGCCGGGTACATGGCCGACGGCTACGCCCGGACGACGGGCCGGGTAGGCGTTGCCCTGGTGGTTCCCGGCCCGGGCGCGCTCAACGCTTCGGCAGCCATCGGCACGGCCTACGCGGCCTCGTCTCCCGTCATGCTGATTTCCGGGCAGATTGACAGTTCCATGCTGGGACAGAGCAGGGGAGCCCTGCACGAGATTAACGATCAGCTGGACGTGTTCAAACCGATAACCAAGTGGAACGCCCGCACCACCAGGGCAGGGGAAATTCCATCCCTGGTACACATGGCCATGCAACAGGTGCTTGACGGGCGGCCCAGGCCGGTTGAGATTGAAGTGCCGTTCGACATTCTGCCAGGCACTAGCGAGATTGAACTGCTGGAACGGGAGGGCGCGGTCAAGCAGTCGCCGGACCCGGCCAGGGTGAAGGAGGCGGCGGAGCTTCTGGCCAGGGCTGAACGACCATTAATCTGGGCCGGAGGCGGCTGCCGGGAGGCGGACATTACCACGGAACTGACCGACCTTGCCGAGGCGCTGAACGCCCCGGTCATCACGACACCGGAAGGCAAGGGAGCAATACCGGAGAACCATCGGCTTTCCCTGGGTACCTTTTACTATGGGCACGGTTCGGCCTACTATACCTTGCCCCAGGCTGATGTCATCCTGGCCGTGGGCACCAGGATGAACCTCAACCCCCGGACTCCCTGGTCCCTGCGCCCCGACCAGACGGTCATCCGCATTGACGCCGACCCGGAGGAAGTGGGGCGGAACGTCGAGTCCCGGGTGGGAATGGTCGCGGACGCCAGGCTGGGCGTCAACGATTTGCTGGCGGAACTGGACGGCGCCGCCGGGGCCAGCCAGTGGAATGACGGGGAACTGGCAGAGATACGGAGGAAGACCGACGAGGACCTGCGCGCCCTTGCTCCCATCCAGGTGGAACTGGCCCAGGTTATGCGGGAGGAACTGGACGACGACGCCATCATGGTGGCAGGGACCACGGAAGTCGCCTATTGGGGGCACCTGGCATTTCCCGTTTTGAAGCCCCGCTCCTACCTTACGTCCAGCTACTTTGCCACCCTGGGGTATGCCTTTCCCACGGCCCTGGGCGCCAAGGTGGGCAACCCGCACCGACAGGTGGTGGCGACCATCGGCGACGGCGGGTTTATGTACGCCAGCAGCGAACTTTCCACTGCCGTCCAGGAGGGCATCAACGTGGTAACCCTGGTCTTCAACAACGGCTTTCTGGGCGCATCCCGCGCGGACCAGATGAACCGCTACCAGGGCCGGACCATCGGCACCGAATTGCTGAACCCCGACTTTGCCCAGTTGGCGGAGGTGTACGGCGCCTTGGGAATCAGGTTGGAGGACCGCCGGGAACTGGGGCCCGCCCTGAGAGAAGCGCTTAATTCCAATCGCCCGGCGGTAATCGAGGTGCCCATGCCTAACCTACGCCCTCCCTTCCAGACGCCGCCCCACGGGCTGGATGCGGTGGTAGGTTAAGGGCGGTGTGAAGAGGGAACCCGCGGTGATGAAAGCGATGGGAAGCGGGGAGCCTCATTTCGGATTGTAGCAGAACGATGAACGCCAACCTGGACGTTACAAGGATCAATCGGTACCGCAGCCAGAGCATCCGGCTGCTGGAGAGCGCCATGACCGAACTGAGGGGTGGAAGATGGACACGTTCCGAGGAACTGCTGTGGGGCAGCCTGACCCTGGCGGTCAAGGGCGCCGCCCTGAGTCAGGGCAGGAACGTGGAGGACGACCAATCTGTCAAGGCCTTCGCCCAGCAACTGGGTACCGATTTGAGAGACCGGCGGGTGCGGGAAGCCTTCGAGCAACTGGCCGCGCTGAGCGACGCCCTGGAACGGTCCAGGGAAACGCGCCGCCGGGTGGACCGCGTTTACCGAGTGCTGGAGGATATTAGCGGGGCCATCGAGCGGTTGTGGGACCTGGTGGACGCCAACCTGGCCACCGGGAAGGCAGGGGAGTAGAGGCGCCATGGCAGGGAACCCGGTGGACGAGCACCAAGTCAGCCCGCAGGTCATTTCATTGGATGCCCTTAGGCCCCGGCCGGCCTCGCGAAACGCCGGCAGCGTGGTCATCCGGACGCATGGTTGCAAGCTGAACCAGGCGGACAGCATTAACCTGGCCCGCCGGTTCAGCCTGGCGGGTTACCGGGTGGTGGAGGACGCAGGGGAGGCGGACATTTACGTCCTGAACACCTGCACCGTTACTGCCGCCGCCGATGCCAAGGCGCGCCAGGCGCTGCGGGCCGCCCGCCGGGCCAACCCGGACGCCATCGTAGTAGCCGCCGGATGCTATCCCCAGCGCGCCGCCGGCGACTTGGCATCGATGCCTGAGGTTTCGCTGGTGGTGGGAAACGACGACAAGGAGAGCCTGGTGGACCTGGCTGTCGCCGCCCACCGGGAACTGTTGGGGCTGGAAGAATCTGCGGCTGCGGGACTTAATGACGCTTCCCTGGACTATGAGGGTTTCCCTGGCGAGTCCACTGGCGGCAGCCTACCGGGGCGCACCAGGGCCATGGTAAAGATACAGGAAGGGTGCGACCAGGTCTGCGCTTATTGCATCGTTCCCAGGGTGCGGGGCAGGGAGAGGAGCATTCCGCCCGGACTGATAATTCGGCAGGTGCGGCAGTTTGTTGCCGAGGGGCGCCAGGAAGTAGTCCTCACGGGGACTCAATTGGGGAGTTACGGCTTTGACCTGCCCGACACGAACCTCAAGCACCTGATTCGCGGGATTCTGGCCGAGACCGACATTACGCGATTGCGAGTGTCGTCACTTCAGGCCCAGGAGATTGACGAAGACCTGCTCCGGCTGTGGATGGACGATGCCAGGCTTTGCCCCCATTTCCATATCCCCCTGCAGAGCGGCAGCGATTCCATCCTGACAGCCATGCGCCGGCGGTACACGACGGGCAGGTTTGTCGCCACGGTGCAGATGGTAAGGGACCTGATGCCCGATGCCGGCATCACTACCGATCTGATAGTGGGGTTTCCCGGGGAAGGCGACCGGGAATTTGAGGAAGGCCTGTCCTTCGCCGGGTCAATGGAGTTCAGCGACCTGCATGTCTTTCCGTATTCCAGGCGGCCGGGGACCTCGGCGGTCTACCTGGAAGGCCAGGTTCCCGAGCCAATAAAGCGGGAGCGGATGAACAGGGCCCTGGAGATGGCTCGCACCTCCTTTGACAGGTTCAGGCTTGGCCTCCTGGGCAGCCAGAGGCATGTCCTGTGGGAGGGGGAGAGACGGGCCGGCACAGCGACGGGGCAAAGGGGTTTGACGGACAACTACGTCAGGGTTGCGATGGCTGGGCGCAGCGCCGGCGGGAATGTTCTCGACTTGAGCAACCGCATAACCCTGGCTCAATTGACCGAGTTGCGGGGGGACGTGGTTATGGCGATGCCCATTTTAACGTCGGACGCTGCCGGCACGGAGTTGACGGAAGAAGCTGGGAAGCAGCCCAACTCCGGGAAGGGAAAATGAGTATGGCCCCGCCCGGCCGGCGGGGCCATAAATTGTTTCGTACTATTGGTAATAGTATGCCTGCCGTGTGTCTTGTAGGATACCTAGCCGCGGTTTCCTACCGTGAGATCGACGGGCGTTACGTAAACCATTTCGCCGCGTCTTTCGAGGTAACCGCTCTTGACGTCGTGGCCGTGGGAGAAGCCCAGCAGCCAGCCGTATTTTTCCGCGTCGGTCAGGATTTCCCGTTTCTGTTCCAACGAGTTCTGTGGCGAATAGTCAAAGGCCGAAATCACCGGAAGGTTCAAGTGGAAGGGCGTCGGCACAAGGTCGCCGAGGATGACCAGTCGTTCGCCGCCGTGGTTGAACAGTACCAGTTGATGACCCTTAGCCGGGCCGTCACACTCAATTACCTGGAGGCCGGGCACCACCTCTGAATCACCGTCGAGGAGTTCCAGTTGCCCCCGGTCGGCTACGGGCATGAAATGGTCGGCCCGGTAGGCGTACTTGCCCCGTTCGCTGGGGTTGCGGGCCTCATCCCAGGAAGCCCGCTGCACGTAGTAGGTAGCCTTGGAGAAGGTCGGAACGATGGCGCCGGTCCGGTCCATGCGGGTGCAGCCACCGCTGTGGTCGAATTGGAGGTGCGTAAGGATAACGATGTCGATGTCTTTGGGTGTCAGTCCGACCTGCTTCAATTCCTTGAAGAGGCGGTTGGTGCCCAAGCCGTAATGGTCCCGGTCCCGCTCTTCATGATTGCCGCCGACGCCAGTGTCTACGAGAATCCACTTGTCGGCGATGTGCAGTAACCAGCAGTTGAGGCCGAGGGTAACCCGATTCTTGCGGTCGGTTGGGGTCTTGGTTTCCCAGATCATCTTGGCTAATTGCCCGTAGAGGGCGCCGCCATCTATTTTGAAAGTGCCATCGCAAAGGATGTTTGCTCTAGTTAATGCCATATGCCCACCACCCTTCCAAAAATCCGTCCAAACCGCTTTGTTCCGATAATGCCGTTTCCTTAAGATTCAGCTAGTATTTCGTAACAGCGGTCCAACTGGCCCCGGAGACAAACAGGTTATGCCACAGGCCGGTTTCAGTCTGCCGGCCCCACACTGTCCTTACCACGCCTGGCATGATTTGGCAGGACCCGGTCCACGGGCTAATCGCTGAATGGACCGTCTCGGGTCTGCCGGAACAGTAATATCTGCGGCTTTCCGGTCGCCGGGTTACTCTGCTGACGGGGGAGGGGGGATAATGAGCCGCGCCCCGGCAGGATATTCCCGGCGGTTACAGGTTAAGAGACTCTCCCTTAGGGGTTGTCAAGGCACAATATTAGATTTTTTTGAGAAATGAAAAAATCTGAATTAATCGATTCATCGGTCCCGTGATGGGCGCCGGCGCCGGCATTCCGGCGCCGCAGTCAGCATTTCAGGCTGGGGGTGACGCTATCTTTTCCCCTTCCAAAATCCAGGCAAGAGTTCACGAGCTTCTAGAAGTAGGGCAAGAGGGAGATCGCCTCGACAAGGCAATTGACTACTTCATCATCTCCCTGATTGTCGTCAACACCGCCGCGCAAATCCTCGAGACGGTTGACAGCATTTACAACGCCGCGCCCTGGCTGTTCCCCATCCTGGAAGCCGTGTCGATGGTCATATTTACGGTGGAATATGTCCTCCGAATCTGGTCATGCACGGCGGAGTCTCGGTATTCGCACCCGGTTTTCGGCCGGCTGCGGTTTGCGGTTACACCGCTGCTGATCATTGACCTGATAGCGCTGGCGCCCTTCTACCTGTCCTTCCTGGGACTGGAAGACCTGCGAACCCTGCGGGCGCTGCGCCTGCTGGCCTGGGCCTCCAGGCTGGGCAGGTACTTTGAGGGCATCCGCACCCTTGGGAAAGTGCTCCACAGCAAGGCCCTGGAACTGGTGACTGTAGTGATTGTGCTGGCGGTTATGCTGGTGCTGGCGTCGGCGATGATGTATTACGCCGAACACCATGCCCAGCCGGAGGCATTCGCCAGCATTCCCGAGGCCATGTGGTGGAGCATCATCACGTTGACCACGGTGGGCTACGGCGACGTGTCCCCGGTTACCTGGGTGGGGAAGGTGATGGCGGGCATCATTGCGGTGATGGGGATCGGCATGTTTGCGCTGCCGGCGGGGATCCTGGGCTCGGGCTTTCTGGCGGAGATTCAGAAACAGAACCGGGAAGCCCGGCATTGCCCGCACTGCGGTCTGCTGATTGAAGAAGAGGAGTAGGGGGTTTTTCTGAAGGGGACGAAGGGCGGCCACAAGGGCCGCCCCTTCAGGTATCGGGAATGCCAGGGAATCACCTACCCGGGCAGGTGGTCAAGGGCCCAGTGCAGCCTGGTTAGAACCCTTTGCCGGCCCAGGACTTCCATGGTGTCGAATAGAGGCGGGGAGACGTTGCGGCCGGTGACGGCCCAGCGGAGGGTACCAAAGTAACGCCGGGGCGTCAGTTCCAGTTCCTCGCCCACGGTACGGAGCAGGGCTTCCAGGGATTCGCTGCTGAACTCCGCGACGTCAAGGGCCTCCAGGGACCGCTGAAGCGCCCTCACCGCCTCTTCTTCGGACATACCGCGCTGGACCAGGTTGGCCGGGTCGTATGCCGGCTGCTGCTCAAGGAAGTAGGCGATCATCTCCGGCGCTTCCGTCAGGACTTTGATTCTTTCCTGGATCAGGGGGACTATCCGCACCAGGTAGTCGCGGTCCACGGGGAGCAGGTCGGGTGGAAGGCCCTTGTCAAGGAAGGGCATCATGGCATCGGCCAGGGCTTCCGCCGTCATATCGCGAATGTAAACACCGTTCATCCAGGACAGTTTTTCCCGGTCGAAAATGGCCGCTGGCTTGCCCACCCGGTCGAGGGTGAAGTTGTCGATCATGGTCTCGACAGGCATAACTTCCGTCTTGTCGTCCAGGGACCAGCCCAGGAGCACCATGAAGTTGCCCAGGGCGTCGGGCAGGAAGCCGTCGTCCCGGTATTCGAGGATGGACGTGGCGCCGTGACGCTTGGACAGCTTGGCCCGGTCGGGGCCTAGAATCATGGGCAAGTGGCCGTGGGCCGGGGGAGTGTAGCCCAGGGCCCGGTAGAGTTGCAGGTGGCGGGGCGCGCTGGACAGCCACTCTTCGGCCCTGAGGACGTGACTAATCTGCATGTGGTGGTCGTCGGTTACGACCGCCAGATGGTATGTGGGAAAGCCGTCTGACTTCAGCAGAACGAAATCGTCCACCAGTTCGTTCTGCCATTCCACGTCGTCGCGAATAAGGTCGTGGAGTTGGGTTATTCCGGAATCGGGCATGGCGAAACGCACGACGCAGGGGGCGTTCTCATCTTCGAAGACGCGCCTTTCGGCATCGCTCAAGTACCTGCAGCGACGGTCGTAGCCCAGGGCCACCTTGTCCCTTTCCTGCTGCCGGCGAAGTTCCGCCAGGCGTTCGCGGGTGCAGTAGCAGCGGTAGGCGTCGCCCTGGGCAATCAACCGCTCGGCCTCGGCATGGTAAAGGGGCAGGCGCTCGGACTGGAAGTAGGAGCCGAAGTCGCCGCCAACCCTGGGGCCCTCGTCCCAGTCTATGTCCAGCCACTCCAGGCCATCCAGAATGCCGTCAACAGCACCGGGCACCAGCCTTTCCTGGTCCGTGTCTTCAATCCTGACTATGAAGCTGCCGCCGTGGTGGCGGGCAAAGAGCCAGTTGAACATGGCGGTGCGGATGTTGCCTATGTGGGGCATCCCCGTAGGGCTGGGGGCGTATCTGACACGGACTTCGTTAGCCAAGATCATCCTCCTGGACCGGCGCGGTTAGCTGGGGCCGCCCGACTGGGCCTGTTCAATTCTTGCCCAGGAATCACGCAGGGAAACAGTGCGATTGAAGACGGGTGAGCCCGGGCGGGAATCCCTGGTATCGGCGCAGAAGTAGCCCTGGCGCTCGAACTGGTACCTGGTGCCCGCCTCTGCCGCCGCCAGGCCCGGCTCAAGCTGGCAACCGGGCAGCACCTGCAGGGAGTCGGGGTTGAGGAGGGAGATAAAGTCCCGACCATCCTCGTCCAGGTCATCGTCAACGTCCCGCAGCAGGTTATCGTAAAGGCGGACCTCCGCCGGCAGGGCATGGCGGACGGAAACCCAGTGGAGAGTGCCGCGCACGCGCCGGCCGTCGGGGGTAGAGCCGCCCACCGATTCGGGGTCATAGGTGCAGTGCAGTTCTATTATCTCGCCGGTGGCCGGGTCTTTCACCACTTCCTGGCAGGTAATGTAACAGGCATAGCGGAGGCGGACCTCGCGACCGGGGGCGAGGCGGAAGAAACGGGACGGCGGGTCTTCCCGGAAGTCGTCCCGTTCGATATAGACCTCGCGGGAAAAGGGTACCTTGCGGGAGCCCATGGACGGGTCCTCCGGGTTGTTGACCGCGTCGAACTCAAGCACCTGGTCTTCCGGGAAATTGTCGATGATTACCTTGAGGGGGTTGAGCACCGCCATGGCGCGGGGGGCGTGCCGGTTCAGGTCTTCGCGGATGCAGTGCTCCAGGAGGGCCATGTTCACGACGGTGTCCCGCTTGGATATGCCGACGTGGTCGCAGAAGGTTCGAATGGCCTGGGGAGTGTAGCCTCGCCGGCGCAGGCCGCTGATGGTGGGCATCCTGGGGTCGTCCCAACCGGAGACGTAGCCGCCTTCGACCAATTGCAGGAGGCGGCGCTTGCTCATGACGGTATTGGTCAGGTTCAGGCGGGCAAACTCTATCTGCTGGGACCGGTAAACATCGAGCACCTCCAGGGTCCAGTCATAGAGGGGCCGGTGGTCTTCAAATTCCAGGGTGCAAAGGGAATGGGTAATCTTCTCGATGGAGTCGGACAGGGCGTGGGCGTAGTCGTACATGGGGTAGATGCACCACTTGTCCCCGGTGCGATGATGGGTGGCCCGCCGGATACGGTAGATGGTGGGATCGCGCATGTTCAGGTTGGGCGATGCCATGTCGATCCTGGCCCGCAAGACGTGGGCGCCGTCCTCGAACTCGCCGTCCCGCATCCGGCGAAACAGGTCCAGATTCTCCTCAACGGAGCGGCCGCGGTAGGGGCTTTCCCGGCCGGGCTCGGTCAGGGTGCCGCGGTACTCCCGAATCTGGTCGGCGCTAAGGCTGTCCACGTAGGCCTTGCCGTCCAGAATCAGCTGCTCGGCAAAGTTATAAAGGGCGTCGAAGTAGTCCGACGCGTAGTACAGGTGGGGACCCCAATCGAAGCCCAGCCAACGCACGTCTTCCTGGATGGAGTTGATGTATTCGACGTCTTCCCGCAAGGGGTTGGTGTCGTCGAAGCGGAGGTGGCACACGCCGCCGGAATATTCGGATGCCACGCCGAAGTTAAGGCAGATGGACTTGGCGTGCCCGATATGTAGGTAACCGTTGGGTTCGGGCGGGAAGCGGGTAACGACCCGGCCCTCGTATTTGTTTGACTCGAG
>DAOUJN010000044.1:0-18575 GCA_034422655.1 Dehalococcoidia bacterium | reverse complement strand
CTGGAGCGCAACCAAGCTCAGGCCCGCATCAACTGGCAGTTCACTGCCCAGGACGCCAGGGGCAAACTGCGCCGGCTTTATCCCTGCCTATCCTGATTGGTTTTGGTACTAGTGCCTGGTGTTCCTATTTGTCCTGGTCTTCACGCTCTTCTTCGGGAAGCTCCCAGGGCTGAAGCCCTTCCCAGGGATCCCGGTCGTCGGGTTGCAGGGCCTTCCAAAGGTACTTGACCGCCACGATGAGGGCTACCACCAGGATCAGGCCGCCGAACAGCCAGATGTCCAGGTAGAGCAGGGGATTCGGCGGAGCGGGTTCGGCCTGGCCCTGCAGCGAGAAAGCCCGCCCTGACGTTTCAACAACGGGGACAGGGACTGAGGCCGGCTTGCTTTCACTTTGTGGGACTGGCCCCAACTGTGAATTACCCATAATCCGCACGAATCTCCAAGGGAGCGGGTTGACGTAATATTGCTAGAATCCCGGTATCCCATCAAGAGGATGGGACATCATCCTAACCTCGTCAAGAAGACGGGCGTTATAGATACGGGAGACGAGCCAGATGCAAAAGGCCATAGAGGATTTTCTGCAACACCTGGTAGTGGAAAGGGGGTTTTCGCAACATACACTGGATGCCTATCGCAATGACCTGGGCCAGTTTTCCGACTTCCTCCGCGAGCGGCTTAACGGCGCCAGCGAGAGCGAGGACGTGTGGCAGCGGGTGGACCTGGACTTGCTCAATGATTACATCGCCGACCTGCGGGGCAGAAGGGGCTACCGCGACACCACCACCGCCCGCAAGGTGGCGGCCATCAAGTCCTTCTTCACCTTCCTGGCCCAGAATGGCGTGCTAGAGGAGCCGCCCACCGAGTCGCTGGGTTCGCCCAGGGTGGGCCGGGCCCTTCCCAAGTACCTGACCGAGGAGGAAGTGGACCGGCTGCTGAGGGAGGCGGACAAGGCCGGTACTGCCGAAGGGCAGAGGGATGCCAACATCCTGGAACTGCTCTACGCCACCGGGCTCCGGGTCAGCGAACTGGTTTCCCTGAACGTGCAGGACATTGACTTTGAGGAGTCCTACATCCGGTGCTGGTGCAAGGGTTCCAAGGAGCGCATCGTTTACGCCCACGACCGGGCGCTTGACGGTTTGCAGGACTATCTATCCACCAGCCGCATGTCGTTGCTGGGCCATAAGAAAGACGAGGCGGCTCTGTTCGTTAACCACCGGGGCGAGCGGCTCACCCGGCAGTGGGTGTGGAACATCCTGAAAACCTACAGCAAGCGGGCCGGCATCGACCGGAAGATAACGCCTCACACCCTGCGGCACAGCTTCGCCACGCACCTGCTTCAGAAAGGGGCCTCCCTGCGGCACGTCCAGGAACTGCTGGGCCATTCCAGCATTTCCACCACCCAGGTTTACACCCACCTTACGTCGGAACACCTTAGGGACGAATACGAGAAGAGCCATCCCAGGGCTGTCTGACCAGCAATATTACATGATTGTTCTTGAGCGCCGGCGGCCCCGTGCCCCGGCGCTTTATTTGCGTTTGTCGCCTTACGTGGGCCATAATGTCATATACTGTGGATGAAGAAAGGTTCGTCCGCCATTAGTTGAAAAACCGTTGAACCTGTGGCCCGGGGAAGGCCAAACAGGCAGGCCAGGGTTCAACCGTATCCTTTATCAGGAGGGACCGCACTATGCCAGCGAAAGGTAAGAGGGTAGCGGCGCGCCAGGCCCAGTTGAATCGCCGCAGGAGACGCCAGGCCAGGCCCGGGGGAGAAGAGGAAGGGCAGGCAGCAGTAAGTTCCGGCGGGACGGCCACCGCCAGTGTGGCCCCCCCGGTAGTTGCCGTCGCCCCGGCGGACTCCGGTGATGACGGCGCCAGCGAAGCAAATGCCCAGGCTGCGCCCGCGGCTCCCCGTGCCACCGTTAATGCCGCTGCCGCTGGCCAGTATAGGCCAGCCCAGGGCCTGGCCTATACTCATCTGGCGAGAGAATTGCGGCGTATACTGATCCTGGCCGGAATCGTTTTGGCGGTCCTGATAGGCGTTTCCTTCGTATTTTAGGGGGCCATTCCTCGGGCCCAGCCGCTGCCAGCGTCCACAAGAGGCGTTGGCGGCGCCGTTTCAGTTAAGCTCATGCCTTTAGCCCAGTTTGAACATCGCCTGCGGGTTACGCCCGAAAAGCCGGGCGTCTATCTGATGAAAGACGCCCGGAACGAGGTGCTGTACGTTGGCAAGGCCAGCGTCCTGCGCAACCGCCTCCGCTCCTATTTCGGTTCCCCCAGCGGCCAGCCTCCCAAGATTCGCCGCATGATGTCCCGGATGACGGACTTCGAGTTCATCGTTACCGACACCGAGGCCGAGGCGCTCATCCTGGAAAACACCCTTATCAAGCGATACAAGCCCCACTTCAACGCCCGCCTGAAGGACGACAAGACCTATCCCTACCTGAAAATTGACCTGACGGAAGAGTTCCCCCGGGTCTATATCACCCGGCAGGTGGCCAACGACGGGGCCCGCTACTTTGGGCCCTTCGCCACGGCCAGCAGCGTCCGCAAGACCATGGACCTGATCAAAAAGCTCTTCCCCTACCGTTCCTGCACCAAGACAATAACCGGCCGCGACCCCCGCCCCTGCCTGGAGTATTACATCCACCGCTGCGTTGCCCCCTGCTCGGGGCTGGCCACCCGGGAGGAGTACGCCGAGGTCATCCAGCAGGTCATCATGTTCATGGAGGGCAACACCGAGGCCGTAACCCGGGAGTTACGCAAGAGAATGGAGTCCGCTGCGGCGGAACTGGAGTTTGAGCGCGCCGCCGTTCTGCGGGACCAGATCCGCGGCATCGACCAGGTGGCCGAAGAACAGCAGGTCAAGGTCGAGTCCAACCCCGGCGGAGACATGGACTTCATTGCCCTGGCCCAGGGAACCAGCGAGACCTGGGTGGAGATTTTCTTCATCCGGCGGGGCAAGCTGATTGGCCGGGACCACTTTTTCATGGAAGGCACCCAGGACGATTCCCCGGAAGTGATCATGGGCCAGTTCGTCCGCCAGTTTTACCAGACGGCGCTGGTGATTCCTCCCGTCGTGTACATCCAGCACCCCCTGGAAGACCAGGAACTGGTCCGGGCCTGGCTGCGGGAACTGCGAGGCGGCGGGGTGCGCATTATTTGGCCCAGGCGGGGCCAGCAGAAAAAGCTGCTGGACGTGGTGGCGGAAAACGCCGTCCAGGGCCTGGCCCAGCACCGCATCAAGTGGCTGAACAATTCCGACGTCCTGCACCAGGCCATGTCGGAACTGGAAGAGGAACTGAGCCTGCCGGCCCTGCCCCTGCGCATGGAGTGTTACGACATCTCCCACGTGCAGGGCAGCAACCTGGTGGGCAGCATGGTCGTCTTCCAGGACGGGCGGCCCAGGACAGGCCACTACCGCCGCTTCCAGATCAAAACCGTCGCCGGCGTGGACGACTACGCCAGTATGCAGGAAATGCTCCGCCGCCGTTTCAAGAGGCTGGCCGACCTGCGCGCCGAAAGGACGGATATTTCGTTCGACCCGGGTGACGAAGGGCCAAAGGACATGTCCGCCTGGGGCATTGAACCTGATCTCGTCATCATCGACGGGGGCAAAGGCCACCTTTCCGCCGCCCTGGAGGTGATGCTGGAACTGGGGCTGGACGATGTTCCCCTGGCGGCGCTGGCCAAGGAGAACGAGTGGCTCTTCGTGCCCCACACGTCGGAGCCCATCGAACTGCCCCGCAACTCCCAGGGCCTTTACCTGGTGCAGCGAATACGGGACGAGGCCCACCGCTTCGCCATAACCTACCACCGAAACCTGCGCAGCAAGTCCAGCCTGAAGTCGTCCATTGACATGGTTACCGGCATTGGCCCCAAGCGGAAGCGGATGCTGCTGCGCCGTTTCGGTTCCATCCAGGGTATCAAGGACGCGGCGGTGGACGACATAGCCGCCGTCCCCGGCCTGACCCGTTCCCTGGCAGTGAGGCTCAAGCAGACCCTCTAGAGCCTCTATTGATAAGCCGGGGGCAGGGCGTTAACATAAAGGCTGCATTATCTCTCCGCGCCGGCCAGGACACCGATGCTCAGGCTTTCGATTACGCTGCCGAACAGCGCCCAGATTAACCTGGAGTCCGAGGATGAAGTGGTCATCGACCGGATTCTGGGGATAGTGCTGACCGACGTCTCCCACGCCCTCCTGGCAGGGTTGGCCGCCCCGGAAGCGGGTGCGGGGCCGGTGGTGGTGCGCGAGACCCCCGCGCCCACAGCGCCGGCGCCGGTCCAGCCCGTGGCTACGGTCGAACCCACTGCACCCCAGGGTGTTGCCGAACAGGATAGCCCGGCCCCGGCCGCCGTTGCCCCGGTCCCTGAGACCGTAGAACAGGCCCCGGCCCGTGAACCGGACCAATTGCCCAGTCCAGTCAACGAAGCCCCGCCCGAACCGACGCAGGTTGCTGAGCCACCGACAGCGCCGGTCATGAGCGACTGGGATGCGTCTCTGAGTGAGCAGCCCGAGGAAGCGTGGCCCCAACTGGAAGGCATGGGCAACGGCGTGGAGGCCAGCAACGGGTCGGGGTTGGGCCGCAACAGCAGTCCCGGCGTACCCAGCGTGGTGCCCGAGGTGTCGGAACGGGCCTTCGTGGATTTCTGCCGCGCCGCCAACCCCCTGGGCGACATGCGCCGGGTGGTGGTGGCCGCCGAGGGTGCCAACCGCTACCTGTCCATGGACGGCGTCGATGCCGAAGCGCTTGGCCGCCTGTTCGACACCGTCGGCTGGCCCCGGGCCCACAACTTCGTTCAGACCCTGCGCAACGCCGCCCGCAGCAAGTTCGGTTGGCTGGAGCGCATCCCCGGCCGCGCCGGCCACTACACCGTCACCGACGTGGGGCGTTCCACTGCGCTGGGGCGTTAAGTCGCTCCTTCATCCGTCCTCTCCAATCCAAAGTGGCGCCCTGCCCTGCGCCTCTGCCAATCTGGGCGCCTCCTCCCCCGCCACCATGTCCATCCGAAACCGGCATGCAAATCTGGGGGCCCAAAATATGCTAATATAACCCCCAATTGGCGCCAGCTTTGGACAAAGCCGCCACGACCATATATCGTCAAAGCAATTTCCAGGAGAAAACAGATATGAAAATGTACATAAACGGGAACTGGGTGGACAGGGCAGAGACCATGCCGGTCTATAACCCCTTCGACCAGTCCGTAATTGACACCGTTCCCCGGGGCACTGCCGGCGACGTGAACGAAGCCATCACCAGCGCCGTGCGAGGCGCCGAGGTGATGGCCAAGCTGCCCGCCTTTGAACGGTATTCCATCCTTCGCCGGACCGCCGACATCATGGCGGAGCGGGTTGAAGACCTGGGCCGCACCATCACCATGGAAGAGGGCAAGGTAATCGCGGAAGGGCGCGGCGAGGTGCTGCGGGCCGTCCAGACCATCACCGGTTCCGCCGAGGAGGGCAAGCGCCTTCACGGCGAAACGGTGCCCCTGGACGCCGCTCCGGGCGCCACCAGCCAGTTCGGCTTCACAATCCGCGTTCCAGTGGGCGTGGTGGCCGCCATCGCTCCCTTCAACTTTCCCCTGAACCTGGTATGCCACAAGGTGGGTCCGGCCCTGGCCGCGGGCAACGCCGTGGTGCTCAAGCCGGCCGGAGACACTCCCCTTTCGGCGCTGAAGTTGGTGGAAATTCTGCTGGAGGCCGGCCTGCCTCCTGAGGCCATCCAGTGCGTAACCGGGTCCGGCGGTGAGATTGGCGACGCCATTACCGGCGACCCCCGGGTACGCAAGATTACCTTCACTGGCAGCATGGAAGTGGGCGACCGCATCTGCCGTAATGCCGGAATCAAGAAGGTGACCATGGAACTGGGTTCCAACAGCCCGTTGATCATCATGTCCGACGCCGACATTGAAAGGGTAGCCGCCGCCACCGTGGCCAGCGGCTTTGCCAACGCCGGCCAGGTCTGCATTTCCACCCAGCGGGTGCTGGCAGACCGTCGCATCTATGCGGATTTCCTGGACGCCATCAAAGTCCCCACGGACGCATTCGCCACCGGCAACCCCCTGGACGAGTCCATCAAGATGGGCCCCATGATCCGCGAATCGGACGCCACCCGGGTCAGCCGCTGGATTGGCGAGGCCGTGGAACAGGGCGCCCGCGTGGTGGCCGGCGGCGACCAGGAGGGCACCATCCACGCTCCCACGGTGGTGGCTGACGTACACCCCGACATGCGCATCTCTCGCGAGGAGCTGTTCGGCCCGGCGGTGGCGGTAAGCGCCTTTGAGGACATCGACGAGGCCATTGCCATGGCCAACGACACCAGGTTCGGCCTTTCCGCCGGTATCTTCACCCAGAACGTGGACTGGGCCATGCGCTTCGCCAGGGAGGTGCAGTCAGGCAACCTGCATATCAACTCCCACCCCCAGTGGCGGGCTGACCTGATGCCCTACGGCGGTCTTAAGGACAGCGGCATGGGCAAGGAGGGTCCCGGCTATGCCATTGAGGAAATGACCGAGCTGAAGATGGTGGTCTTCCACCTTTAGACTTGACCAAAGGGCTAGTCTGAGTTTCAGACCGGCGCGGGCCCGGTTAAGAGACAGGGCTGAGGCGCCAAGTAAACAAGGAAGGTTCCAGTCTATTGGAGATTGAAATAATTACTGAACCGCCCCGCAGCGCCCTGGTGGTTACCCCGCATCCCGACGACGCTGAGGGCGGTGTGGGCGCCACCATGGCCAAGTGGATTGCGGAGGCGGGCACGGAAGTCGTGGTGTTGATGTGCACCAATGGGGACAAGGGCACCGGCGACCGGGAAATGGCCCCGGAGCGCCTGGCAAAAATCCGGGAAAAGGAACAGCGGGATGCTTCGGACTATCTCGGCGTCAAGGACGTGGTTTTTCTCCGGCACCCCGACGGAACATTGAACGACGACATGCAATTCCTCGGCGAGGTGGTGCGGGAGATTCGCCGGCACAAGCCGGAGATAGTCTTTGCCATTGATCCCTTTCGAGTAGCCAGCCACACCCACCGGGATCACCGCATGAGTGGGCAGGTTGCCCTGGACGCCGCCTATACCTACGCCTGGAGCCGCCTTCATTTCCCCGAGCAGATTACCAAGGAGGGGCTGGAACCCCACCGGGTCAAGGAAGCTTACCTGTGGGGCACCGAGGCTGCCGACGTTTACGTCGATGTTGAAGGATACATTGAGGCCAAGGCCGTAGCTTTGAGCCTCCACGCCAGCCAGATGCGCACGCGGACGCCGGCGGACCGGATGGAGCGGATTGCCAGCGGCAGCGCCCGCCAGGGTGAAGCCGTCGGCCTGGCCTACGCCGAAGGCTTCCGGCGCATCAGGTTTGACCTGGGCACCATGGACTGGATAATGCTGCACTCCTAGTCGGGCAGACTCCAATGAGGTGTCCCATTTCAATAGGAAGGAGGAAAGAAATGCCATTCACCAGGCTTTACACCGGCAGCGACGGTCAGTCCCACATCGAGGAAATGGACCCGGCAACCCATCCCACCCTGCAGGAACTCCTGGCAGCCACCGGCATTTCCTTCAGCATTGCGGAGCCGGGCCGTTTCAGCGACTGGCATACCGCGCCGCGCCGCCAGTTCGTCATTACCCTTTCCGGCGAAGGCGAAATCGGCCTGGCCGATGGGTCGCTTCATAAGTTCGGCCCGGGCCACGTCAGCCTGGTCGAAGACCTGACCGGCCAGGGCCATACCACCCGCACCTCCAGCGACGTGCCCCGCATAACCGCCACGGTCAGGCTGGAAGACCAGAATCCCGCCAGCTAGGTTCCGGCCCAAGGCAAACGTTGGCCGCCCCAATGGGACGGCCTTTTTCCTCTTGGTCAGAAGTCTTCGTCCAGGTCACGAGGGAAGACGGCCCCGTCTTCGGTGAACAGGACGCCCTGCGCCCGCATCATCGAGGTGGAGTTGCTACGGGCAATGGAACGGAGGATGTTGGATAGTATTCCCGAATTCTTTCGTACTTCCTTCCTGGGCGCCGGGACTACCACGTCGGGCAGTTCGTTGAGCAGTCCCCATCGGGGCGGCACCTGCTTGGCTGGCACCAGCCTGCGGGGCGCCATGATGTAGTGGTAATCGGCAATGGCCAGGAAACGGGGATCGTGGAACTTGACACTGAAGGTGGATACCCGGTCCCGGTAGGTCTGTTCTTCCTTGCGGAGCCGCTGGTAGTCGGCCAGCGCCAGTTGGTATGAGGGTTCCCGTTCCCAGTCGTTGGCCCGCGTTTGCTGGGCGTACCTGGTGGCCTGGGTAAGGGTGCGGCGGGCCAGGCGGCCCCGCCGGAGCAGCGGTTCGTTCAGTTCCTTCAGGGCTTCCAGGTCATTGTAGGTGTGGTTGTCCCGGGAGAAATCGGCGCGGCTGGCCTTCACTTCGACAACGTAAATGGTGTTGCCCGGCCCCACCGCGGCCAGGTCCACAATCCGGCCGCCGGGGCCTTCCAGCTTCACCTCAAAGCCGATGGAACGGCAGCCGGCAAAGGTGTAAAGCCACTCCCACGCAGCCCACTTCAGCGCGTAGGTCAGCCTGCTCTCATTACCCCGCTTGAAGACTTGCCCGTCGCCGGCCCCCGCCTCTCTCGTCCTCCGCCCAACCTCTGCCACCTGAACCTACTCCCGCCCAAGAGACTTCTTACAAAGCGACTAATTGGCTTCCTGCAACTCCTGGATGGTCCGCTTCAACTGCCGCTGTTCGGCGTCGCCCCGCGTGGGCAGCGTCAGGCTTACCTCATCCACCAGGCCACCGTACCGCTCCAGCAGCCTGGGGGCGATTTCGTCGTACTCGCCAACCACGGCAAAGGCATCCAGCATGTCGTCGCTGATCAAGTCTCCCATTTCATCCCACCTGCCCTCAAGGGACATTTGGTGCAGCCTCTGGCAGATTTCCTGGAAACCGTGGCACTCCAGCACGGGCAGGTAGGTACGGGTGGAGGCGTAGAAGGCTATCCGCTGGCGGGCGTCCCGGTCCGCTTCCTTGATGGCGGCGTGGTTGGGGCCGGTTACGATAAACCCACCCCCGTTGATAGTAACGTCCGCCGGGTCGCGGCCGGCCTGCCGTGCGCCGGCGGCAATGTTTGGCCGGACAACCTGCCGCACGTATTCGGCGGAGGTAAAGGTGTGCAGCACCAGTCCGTCGCTGACCTGGCCGGCGACGCGGCAGTTGTAGGCATTGACCGCGGCATTGAAGATTGGCGGTGGCGGGTACGTCCCGGGCCCGGGACTGAAAAAGGGCGTCATCAGCGAGAACCGGTAGAACTCGCCGGCGTAGTCCAGCCGTCCGGTCGTATCCCACACCCGCCAGATTTCCCGCAGGGCCTGGATGTATTCTCGCAGCCTGGGGCCGGGCGACCTCCATTCGGTGGAGAAGCGACGCTCGATGTGGCCCTTGACCTGCGTACCGAGGCCCAGGCGGAACCGGCCGCCGGAAAGGTCCTGAAGGTCGCGGGCGGTATAGGCAACCACCATGGGAGAGCGCGGGAAGGCGATGGCAACGTGGGTTTCCAGCGTAACCCGGGAAGTGGCCGTGGCGGCCAGAGTCAGGGCCAGGAACGGGTCGTGGGCCGTTTCGTTGGCGGACACCCCGTCGTACCCCATGCCCTCGGCCCACGCGGCCTCCCCGGGGATCGCCCGCACGTTCCGTGAATTGAGGTGGTAGATTACCCTCATCGCGCTCCTTGCGACGCCGATGGCAACAGTTCCGCTACTCTGCCGCCACTTCTTCGTAAAGCCGATCGGTCTTGGCGGCCATTATGAAATCGTTGCGGTGCAGATTGCGGATTTTGTGAGTCCACCAGGTTACGCCAACCCGGCCCCACTCGGTGACAATCTTGGGGTGGTGCCCTTCCGACTCGGCCAGGTCCCCCACCGAGTTGGTGAAGTCCAGCGCCTGTTGGAAGTTGGAAAACCTGAAAATCCGGTCCAGCTTGGGAATGCCGGCATCGTCCAGCAACTCCCAGTCGGCAACGGTGGGGTGAAGCTCATTGACCTCCGCCTCGGTCACCGAGGGCGAGTCGCGGCGACAGGCGACGCATTTTTCCTGGTACAGTTCAGCCATTTCAACCTCCTGGCAGGTGGAGCCAAGCGCAATAGGCAAGTGTAATGAATTAGGCTATTTGCCGGCATAATTTTAGCACAGGCCCCCAACAGCCGCTGCTTGAGAAAACCGTCACTGCTGGGGTATAGTCATCCACAGACCAGATATAGACCAACAAGCCGGAGGTATGCACCAATGTTATTTGGCGCGATAACCAACTCATGGCGCAACCACTTGATGGAACAGGACCTGGGCGACCTGATTGCCGAGGCCCAGGCGCGGGGTTCCCGCCACATCGAACTGCGCCAGACCTGCCTGGGCAGCTGCGAAAGCGGCCAGGACGCAGACTGGCGGCCCAACCTGGACGGCCTCCGAGCCATTGCCGACGGGTTCGCCGAGCTGCAATTCGACCTCGCCATGGCCCTCCCCTGCCTCACCCAGGACGTTGATCCTGCCGGAGAGCAGTTCCAGATGGCCCTGGAGGGCGCTAAAATCGTAGGCCGCGAAACGCCGCACCTGCGCCTGGTGGACCCGAATCCCCTGGACGGGACCTGGGACACGCCGTCGGACATTCCCGAGCAGTCGCTCAACTTGGCCAACCTGGCGCGGGAGGCGGCGAGGCAGGGCGTAATCCTGTCCCTGGAAAATTCCGGCCAGACCATCGGCGGCATGGCGATGCTGGTGGAAGAATGCCGGAAACGGTTATCGGAGAAAGAGGGCGGGTACCTGGGACTGTGCCCCGACCCCACCAACCAACTGCGACGGTTCCCGGACAGCGATCCCCTGGGCGACCTCAACGCCCTGCCCCTGGACATGCTGAAGATCGTCCACTTCAAGCAGGCCCGAGCGGGAGACCCGCATCCTACCGTGGACACGGGCGACATGGACTGCGGCGAAATGCTGCGCCTGCTGGAGGGCAAGGGTTACCAGGGGCCCGCCATCATGGAGATTCCGCCCCATCCCGACGTCTTTGACAACCTGTCGGCCAGCTACGAGTTTCTCCACGCCGCATCCGGCAAGTAAGCGCCGTCCGAAATTTCCCCCGTGCTATACTGGAGTCCGCCTTTGGGTGGGCTCCATTTCCTTGAGGTTCAAGACGACAAGACAGGCTATTTCGTGACCGATTACAGCAGCTACACCGTATCCATCCATTACGACCGGCGCCTATACCGGCAGGACATAGCCGGTTCCATCGCCCACGCCCGGATGCTTGGCAGGCAAGGCATCATTCCCGCCGAAGACGCCGATACCATTGTTTCCGGTCTGAAAGCAATGGAGCGGGAGATTGAAGCCGGCGATTTTCCCTGGGACCCGTCGCTGGAAGACCTGCACATGAACATTGAGAGGCGGTTGACCCAGCTTGTTGGGCCCGTGGGTGGACGCCTGCACACGGGCCGCTCGAGAAACGACCAGGTAGCCCTGGATATGCGGCTCTACACCAGGGAGGTCATCCAGGAAACGGTCGCTGAGTTGCGCGGCCTTCAGCGCAAACTGCTGGAATTGGCGGAACGGCACCAGGACGTATTGATGCCGGGCTACACCCACTTGCAGCGGGCCCAGCCTGTGCTTTTCGCGCATCATCTCCTGGCCTATTTCCAGATGTTCCAGCGGGATGCGGGCCGGTTCCTGGACTGCTGCCGCCGGATGGACGTGTTGCCCCTGGGCAGCGGCGCCCTGGCCGGCGTCCCCTACCCCACGGACCGCCACTTCCTGGCAGAGGAACTGGGTTTCGCAGCGGTTTCCACCAACAGCATGGACGCGGTGTCAGACCGGGACTTTCTGCTGGAGTACCAGGCTGCGGCCTCGGTCTGCATGATGCACCTTTCCCGCCTGTCGGAGGAGATCGTCATCTGGTCGAGCCGCGAATTCGACTTCATCCGGCTGTCCGACGAGTTCACCACGGGCAGCAGCATCATGCCCCAGAAACGCAATCCCGATTTCGCCGAACTGGCCCGGGGCAAGACAGGCAGGGTGTACGGCCACCTGATGGCCCTGCTGACCTTGATGAAGGGCCTGCCCCTTACCTATAACCGGGACCTGCAGGAGGACAAGGAGGGCTTCTTCGACACTGTAGATACCCTGCTGGCGACCCTGCGGGTCTTCCAGGGCATGCTGCCGGGGCTGCGGCTGAACGTGGACCAGGTTACCCGCCTGGCCGGCGAAAGCTACATGCTGGCAACGGACATGGCCGACTACCTGGTGGGCAAGGGCGTCCCCTTTCGGGAGGCCCACGGCATCATGCGAAGCCTGTGCGCCCACTGCGAGAAACAGGGCAAAGAGTTGGAGGAACTGACGCTGACGGAATACCAGAGCTTCTGCGACCGGTTTGATGATGGGGTGTACGAAATCACCGCGCTGGCGTCGGTGGCGGCCCGGGACAACCCAGGCGGCACGGCGCCCAACCGCGTAGCGGAGGGACTCGACCAGGCCTGGCAATTGCTGGAGGCGGCAGCCCATGACTTCTGAATCCCGCATCCTGATTGCGCCGTCCATCCTGGCCGCCGACTTCGCCAACCTGGGCCGGCAGGTGGAGGAAGCTACCGAAGCCGGCGCCGACCTGATCCACGTGGACGTGATGGACGGCAAGTTTGTCCCCAACATTTCCTTCGGGGAGGTGGTCATTGACGCCGTCCGCCGCCACACCGACCTGCCCCTGAACATCCACCTGATGGTGCAGGAACCGGGCAACCTGATGTCGTCTTTCCAGAAAGCCCCCACCGACCAGGTAATCGTTCACGCCGAAGCCTGCACGCACCTGCACCGCACCGTTTTCCAGGTCAAGGAGCAAGGCGCTGAGGTGGGCGTGGCGCTGAACCCCGGCACTCCGGTGGCCGCGGTGGAGGAGGTCCTGCCCTACCTGGACATCGTGCTGGTCATGACGGTTAACCCCGGCTTTGGCGGTCAGAGCTTCATCCCCGGAACGGTAGCGAAGATTCGCCGGTTGCGGGAACTGATTGAAGAAAAGGGTTATGCGGCCCAGGTAGAGGTGGACGGCGGTATCAAGGCGGACTACACGGCTGAGGAGTCGGTAAAGGCGGGGGCGACCATTCTGGTGGCGGGAACGGCGATCTTCAACAAGGATGACACAGTTTCGTCCGCGATGGGCAAGCTGCGGGGCTGCGTTTGCGGGCTAGTGCGCCGCCGATAGGCTATTCAGCGTCCTGCCCCACCATAAATGGAAAACAGAGAAGCCCAGAGCAGTCTGGGCTTCTCTTGCGTAGCCTGAATTGTCTTGGGCGCCGACCTTACACGATTGCGTTCTTGCCCTTCTGCCTTGGCGGCTTGTGCAGGGTGCGGAGACAGCGGCTACAAATCTTGACCCGTTGCACCTTGCCGTTCATGAATATGGTCTGCTTGTGGACGTTGGCCTTAAACCGCGTCTTGGTGTGGCGGTTTGAGTGGCTGATGTTGTTGCCGGACATTCCGGACTTCTTGCAAATCTGGCACTGCATGGATCGTTCATCTTCCTTAAGGGTGATAGTCAGATTACCATACTCGGCCCGCCCAAACAAGGCGTACCAGCAGTGGGGCGAGGCCAATCGCCTCTTGAATGCGGATACCTCCTTCCCCTCAGAGCAATATAGTGCTGAAGCTGCTTCAGGGGTCAAAGACCTTCCCCAAGGGCCTGATCCTAAATCTCGCCTATTGTTGCCGACCCACCACCCATACGGCATAATGCGCCGCAACAATCGATTCCCGACCCATAACTCTCCCCGGAGGAAAGACGCGATATGCAGGGACAAATACCCACTGAGGAAGAAGTTCTCAGCTATTTTCAGAAGTTCTCCAATTGGGGGCGCTGGGGTGAAGACGATGAACTGGGCACGCCCAACCTGATTACCCCCGAAAAGACGAAGCGCGCCCTCGCCACGGTGCAGGAAGGGACCACGGTCTCGTTGGCTCGCACCGTCATGTTTGAGCCCAGCCTGGACGCGCCGGCGCCGCCCGTCCACTTCATGGTGGAAAGCGGCGAGGGCTGGGCCAGCGGCGACAAAGTCAGCAACCGGCCCAACGCCGCCGCCATCGACTATTTCGGCATGATTTTCCACGGGTACACGGTTACCCACGTGGACAGCCTGGCCCATTTCTTCTGGGAGGGGAAGACCTACAACGGCAAACCGGCACACCTGGTTTCCACCAGCATGGGCGCCACCGTTTGCTCGGTGGAAGCCGCCAAGAACGGCTTCATATCTCGGGGTGTCCTGGTGGACGTTCCCATGGTCCGAGGGGTTGACTGGCTGGAACGGGGCGAAGGCGTGATGCCTGAAGACATCCTGGCCGCCGAGGAAAGGTGTGGTTTCAAGGTTGAGGAAGGGGATATCCTGCTGGTACGGACCGGCCAACTCCATCGCCGCAGCGTGGAGGGTCCGGTGGAACGGTCGGCCGGCTCCACGGCCTGCCAGGCCGCCTGCCTGCCCCTGTTCCACGAGCGGGGCATTGCTGTGCTGGGCTCCGACACGGGCAACGACGTCAGTCCGGCCCAGTATTCCCGGGTGCTGCAGCCCATTCACCAGGTAGGCATTACCGCCATGGGCTTGTGGATTCTGGACAACGCCAACCTGGACGACGTTGCCGATGCCTGCAAGGAGCGCAACCGCTGGGAGTTCATGGTCTCCATTGGCCCGCTAAGGTTGCACAACACCACGGGGTCGCCAGTGAACCCGATTGCGGTGTTTTGAACCAAAGCCAAAGCTGCAAAGTCCATGGTAAAAGGTGCGCAAGCGAAAGACGGTAATTCTGAATCCTTCGGCTGCATTCAGGGTAAACTCAGTGCAGAATCTGGAATTCTTGCCAATAGGAAGGTTGATTTCCCGCGAAAACATTAGATTCTTCGCTTCACTCACAATGACAGTTAGGGTGGTCGGAGGCTCTTGGCAGCGGAATTGCCGCCTCAAGCGAAAATGCACATCCCACTTTGGCATTGGTTTAGAAGTGGTGGTTTGGGGATTGACCGTCATTTCGGCGAAGGCGCGAATCCAGGACCGTTCCTGTACTTTGTTGCGCATTTCCGGCAGGCTTCTCTAAATTCCGGCTCAAGGCCGGAACGACGATTCAGATTTGGTGTTCATCATTAGAAAGGCGTTGGCATGCTAGCTATACGCCGGCGGCCTCAGGTCCAGACCAAGGGCCCGTTCACACCACCGCGCCGCGCCCAGCAGGCGCCCTTCCGCAAAGGGAGGCGCAGCAAACTGGACTCCTAGCGGCAGCCCCGACTCGGACAGGCCCGATGGAATGACGACGGTGGGCAGACCGGCCGAAGTCCACGGCGCCTGGAAGGCCGCGTCGCCGGTGGTGTTCAGGTCCCTGGGGGCAGGGGCGGGAGTGGCCGGCATCAGCAGGGCGTCCACACCCTCGGCCAGCGCGGTCAGGTCGCGGCGAAACTCGCGGCGGAGGCGCTGGGCCTGCAAATAAGTAACGCTGGGAATCAGCAGGCCCATTTCGATGTTGGCCCGCAGCCGGGGTCCGTATTCGTCGGCCCGGTGACGGAAGAATTTCTCATGGAAGGCGGCGCACTCCACGTTCATGATTATGCGCTGCACGTCGGGAGCGGAAGCAAAGCTGTCCGGAAGCTCCACTTCTTCTACGACCGCCCCTGCCTGTGCCAGTTGAGCGGCGATGGCCTCCGTGTGCTGGCGGACCTCCGGGGTGGACCGGTCAAAGAAATAGCCGTGCTTCAACAGGCCCAGCCTGGGCGGCCCAGCGTGACGTTCCATCTCCTGAAGAAAATCCGGCACCGGCTCTTCTGCAGAACCGGGGTCGTTGGGATCGTAGCCGGCCATGGCTTGGAGCAGGATTCCGGAGTCGGTGACGGTGCGCACCAGGATTCCGACGGTATCCAGGGACCAGCTTACGGGCACCACGCCATACCTGCTTATGCGCCCATACGTGGGCTTCAGACCGACAATGCCGTTATAGGCGGCGGGCCGGCAGGTGGAGCCCCCGGTCTGGGAACCCAATGCGGCAGGGCACATGCCCGAGGCGACGGCCACCGACGAACCGCTGCTGGAACCGCCAGGCGTGTGTTCCCGATTCCAGGGATTTCGTGAGCGGGAGGGATCCGACGTGGCGAACTCAGTGGTCACCGCCTTGCCTAGGATGATGGCCCCAGCCTCCTTGAGCCTGGTTACACAGGTGGCATCGTAGTCGGGCACAAAATCGGCATAAATTCGGGAGCAGGCCGTGGTCTTCATGCCCTCCGTGTAGAAGATATCCTTCAAGCCCACGGGAACGCCGGCCATTATGCCTTGCGACGGTTCCTGCTCCCGTTGGCGGGCGTCGCTGATGACCGCCTCACGGTCGATGGTTACCCAGGCCTGCAGGTCCGGTTCCTGGGCATCAATGCGGTCCAGGAGGACGTTAACATAATCGGTGGGGGCAAGCTGGCCGCCACGGACCTGCTCGGCTGCGTCGTTAACACTCAGGGCGTAGGCTTCGGGCATAATTTCCTCCTGTTGCCGTATTGGCTGGGGACGTGGTGGACCCGGGCGCGGTGAAACTACTGGTAAAAGCCGGGTTCCGTCTCCGTTTCAGGCAGGCTATTGCCTATGCTGACCATGTGACGGGCCGCCTGTTCCAGCAAGTCGCCATGGGCAGCAACGTAGTCGGCTCCCCACCGGAGTTCAGCCTGCCGGGTCAGGGATTCCAGGGTCTCATCAAAGGAGATGTCGGGAGTCGGGTTTGTCATAAGAATCACGCCCCTTTCGGTGAAGTACAAAGTGTCGTCGGTCCCAGTTTACCGTAAAGGCGTCAAGGCCGATACCGTCCTGAATTTGACCTGTCCGGGTAACCTTGTCATAATCAGCCCATCCTGGCTGGCGACCGTAGCTGCAAGCAATGTTGAAGGAGGGATGCCGTGACAACCAGAACCATAGTGGGCAGCGGCAAGTACACCTACGAAATGCACACCGACTGGGCCAAGGTTCCCGAGGGCTGGGCCATGCCGGCCGCGGCGGTGTATGGTGACTCGCAGGACCGCGTTTACTGTTTCAACCGGGACCCCGACCACCCGGTAATGATTTTCGACCGGGAAGGCAACTACCTGAACTCCTGGGGCGCGGGTCTTTTCTTGTTCCCTCACGCTATCATTATTGACCCCCAGGACAATGTCTGGCTGGTGGAGCGCAACGACGGGCAGATAATGAAGTTCACCGCCGACGGCGAGTTGCTGATGACCATCGGCACCAAGGGCTATCGTTCCGACACGGGCGTGGACAACTCGGTGTTCAGCTCCAATGCCTGGCCGGACGTGGTGCGCGGGGCTGAACCCTTCAACCTGCCGGCTGGCATTGCCGTCAACGACGAGGGCGAGGTCTTCATCGCCGACGGATATGCCAACGCCCGGGTGCACAAGTTCACTTCCGAGGGAGACCTGATCAAGTCCTGGGGCGGCCCGGGTTCGGAACCCGGCCAGTTCAACCTGCCCCACGGGGCGTGGATTGACCGGCGGGGACGCCTGCTCATCGCCGACCGGGAGAATGATCGCATACAGGTGTTTGACCAGGAAGGCGACCACCTGACCGACTTTCCGGTGAAGCTGATCGGCCCGGCGGTGATGTACGTGGACGACGAGGACACGGTGTACGTTGCCGAGCACAACGGCGGCCTGGTGAGCATTCTGAACCTGGACGGCGAAATGCTGACCCAGTGGGGCTCTCTGACCCACCGCTCCTGCCACGGCATCTGGGTTGACTCGCACAAAGACCTGTACGTGGTGGAACCCTACGAAGGCAGCACCGGCCGGACGGTGGTCAAGTTTGTCCGCCAGGGCTAGATTGCCGGCGAAACGGTAACTGCCGGAATTGAACAGGACCCGGTTGCAGCGGCAGCCGGGTTTTGTTATTCTGAATAAACGCCTTCGGGCGTCCTCTTTTTCGTGGGGCTGTAGCTCATCAGGGAGAGCGCTTCAATGGCATTGAAGAGGTAGCGGGTTCGAGTCCCGCCAGCTCCACCAGAACGTCCCGAAGCGATAACTCGCCCGCCCAGGGCGAGTTCTGCTGTGTCGGCTTCCCCGATGGGGCTGTCATCCGGCATGGGCAGGGAGTAGATGACGGCGGCCCGGCCGGGCTTGACCAGCACCTCCTTGACGAAGGACTTGACGAAGGCGCGGGTCTCGGTAAGCTCGCTGGTCTTGAGAAACTCGCTCATCTCCTCGGCGAAGGCGGCGATGGTGTCGGCGCTATCCAGGACAGCCCGACGCTCGGCCAGCATCGACCTGGACTCCTCGGCGGCAATCTCCAACTGATGCTGGCGGTCCCGGTGTTCCTTGATGCGGTCGGAGGCGTCGGCCATCTCGATGTCGGTGGTTTCGACGAACTGCCAGATGCGGCCCAACCGCTTCTTCACGTCCTCCAGTTCCTGCTCGATGGTCTCCAGCCGCTCCCTCTGTTCCCGGGCGGCTCCGTCCATCCCCTCGTCCAGCAGTTTCACCAGGTCGCGGATATTGGACTCGGTGAGGACGTTCTCCCGTATCTGGTCGATGATCAGCTTCTCGAAGGACTTGGAGTTGAGCCTGGGTGTGTCG
>DAOUJN010000043.1:0-74123 GCA_034422655.1 Dehalococcoidia bacterium | reverse complement strand
AACGTTGTCGGGAAATCAGCCAGTCTCGCAGCCGGTAAGACACCGCCCGGTGGCCCCAGCGGTTCTTCTCCACATCATCGCCGATGGCCGCCTTCCCCTCATCGTCAGTCATGCCATCATACTTGGCCGAATTGGTCATGAATCCCGGGCCCGTGTGGGCTTCGGTGGGTTCCCTCCCGTCCCAGTCCAGGGGAGCGATAACAATGCGGACGGGCAGGCCGTACTTGCGGGCGAACATGTAGTCCCGCTCGTCATGGGCCGGCACCCCCATCACTGCGCCGGTGCCGTAGGTGGTAAGCACGTAGTCGGCGGTGTAAATGGGAACCCGCTCTCCATTCAGGCGGTTGACGGCATAGGCGCCCAGGGCCACGCCCGTCTTTTCCTTCTCCGTTGAAAGGCGCTCAATTTCGGAGGTTTGTCGCGCCTGGTTGACGTAGGCTTCCACCTCTTCCCGCTGTTCGTCGGTGGTCAACTGGGCCACAAGTGGATGCTCGGGAGCCAGCACCATGAAGGTGACGCCAAAGATGGTGTCGATGCGGGTAGTGAAGGTGCGAATCTCCTTCTCTTCCAGCCCATAGTGGGAGATGTCGAAGCTTATTTCCACGCCCTCGCTGCGGCCCACCCAGTTGCGCTGCATCATCAGGATCTTCTCGGGCCAGTCCACCAGGCCGCTGAAGTCCAGCAGTTCGTCGGCATAGTCGGTAATCTTCAGGAACCACTGTTCCAGGTCACGGCGGGTCACCACGGCATTGCACCGCTCGCAGCTTCCATTCAGCACTTGTTCGTTGGCAAGTACCGTCTGGCATGAGGGACACCAGACCACCGGGGCCTTGGCGCGGTAGGCCAGCCCATGCTCCATGAACTTCAGGAAGAACCACTGGTTCCAGCGGTAATACTCCGGAAGGCAGCAGATGACCTCCCTGTCCCAGTCGTAAATGGCGCCAATGGAACGCAGTTGCTCCCGCATATTTTCGATGTTGGACATCGTCCAGTTGTAAGGATGGATGCCCCTGCTGATTGCCGCATTCTCCGCGGGCAAGCCAAAGGCGTCGAACCCAATGGGGTGAAGTACGTTGTATCCCTGCATTCTGCGGAAGCGGGCGTGGCAGTCCGAGGGAGCCATCGCATACCAGTGCCCAATGTGCAGATCGCCCGACGGGTAGGGGTACATGGTAAGGTCGTACCACTTGGGACGAGGGTCATCGTCATCCACCTGGTACAGCCTGTCCTTTGCCCAGCGTTCCTGCCACTTCCGGTCGATTTCCACCGGATTGAAGCGCAGTTCTACCTGTCGGGGCACGGATGTCATGTCTGGTCACCTCTGAGAGAGTGGCTGGCACATATATTAGCACAGAAACGGGGCTGCCGTTGGGCCGTTTCCGGCGGGTGGCCCTGCCTTTGTTCCTGCTGCTTTGATAGTAGAAGGGAGCCTTCCGAAAGATTGACACCCCGGACACGGCAATCTAGAATCCAATTGACTCTTGGCGCTGCGCGACCCCTGGTTTATTTGTCCTTCTCTTGAATTCACTTACTGTTTGCGTCGAGAATTCAATTGACTCCACGCACGCCCCGACAGCCTCATGACACCGTTATCCGGTTGCCCAGGGCTTCCGAACTGGAACCCAGGGTAATCCAGGAACCGCCGGAACGTCGCTCCAGGCGCATTCTTACTCCCACCTTCGTCAGCCTCTACGTCTTCGTCGTGCTGATAGCGGTTGGCGCTTTCCTGCTGGCGCTGCCCATTTCCGACTCCCAGGGCCGGTTCACGTCGCCCATCGTGGCCCTTTTTACTGCCACATCCGCAGTCACCGTAACCGGCCACACGGCGGTCAGCACCACCCTGCACTGGAGCCATTTCGGTCAGGCCGTTATTTTCCTTCTGATGCTGGTAGGTGGACTGGGATTCATGGTGATGGCCACTTTTGTCCTGCGAATTATTGGGCAAAAATCCACCAGCCTCTCCCAGCAACTGCTCCTTAGGGAATCCATCGGCGAGGACCGGCTGGGGGGACTGGGCGAGACAATCCGGAATATCGTGATTGTGGCCTCCATCGCGTATGTGATTGGGGCAATATTCCTGTTCCCGCGAATCCAGGAAGTCACGGGATTCGGTGTAATGGAGTCCGTCTGGCAGTCCCTCTTTCTGTCCGTGTCTTCTTTCAACAACGCCGGTTTTTCCATCCTGCCCGAAGTCTCCGACACCCGTTCCCTGGCCATTCTCGATCACCAGTGGATACTGCAGGCGGTTATGATTGTCCTGGTTATAGTAGGCGGCATCGGCTGGACGGTGCTTGCCGACGTCTGGAAGGAAAGGCGGTTTCCTCGTTTCTCCCTGGATACCAAGCTGGTTCTTCTGGGCAGCGCCTCCCTGTGGGGGCTGGGGTTCGCCGCCTATTTCCTGGCCGGCTACATCACCGCCGACAGCCAGGATGTCAGCGGCCTTGGGCGGCGCATGGGTGAGGCCGTATTTCACTCCATCAGCGGCCGGACAGCGGGATTCATCATCGCAGACTTTGGGGCCGCCGAAGACTTCACCAAGCTGGTCTTCACTTTCCTCATGCTCATAGGCGGCGGTTCCGGTTCCGTTGCCGGAGGCATCAAGGTAAATACCTTTATGGTGCTGGTCGTCGCCGTAATTTCTTCCATCAAAGCCAGACCCCAGACGGAGGCTTTCGGTCGCGAAATACCTCAGACCCAGGTCTTTCGGGCTCTCGCCGTCGCCGCCCTGGCCATGACCTTTATCGTGATCACAGTACCCCTGCTGACTATCACCGAAGCCGCGGCGCTCCGGGCCGGAGAACTGCATTTCATAGACCTGTTCTTCGATACCGTATCCGCATTTGCCACCAACGGGTCGTCAACGGGCATAGTGCCCCAACTGGGGACGGCAGGGCAGCTCATTTTCATTGCGGCCATGTTGATCGGCCGGATTGGCCCCCTCACACTGGCCCTGACCTTGGCTCCACAGGAAAAGTTTCTGTACCGTTTTGCCCGGGAACAGGTTAAAATAGGGTAACTGAGAGGGGTGCATGTACAAGCGCATCTGCGTAATAGGCATGGGACGTTTCGGCATGGGAGTGGCCAGGGAACTCTATCAGGCCGGCCATGACGTCCTGGTAATTGACGCCGAAGAGGAAAAAATACAGAGCATGTTGGGGGCGGCCACCTATGCAATAACCACGGACGCCACCAGCGAGGAAGCCCTCCGCCAGTTGGCCGTGAATGAGTATGACGCGGCAATCCTCGCCCTGGGTGATGCCCACGTTGAAGCCAGTATCCTGATTGCCATGGTCCTCCGTGACATGGGCATTCCGCTCATAGTTGGCCGCGCCGCCAACCGCCTGCACGGCAACGCCCTGGAAAGAATCGGCGTGGGAAAGGTGGTTTACCCCGAGGAAGAAAGCGCGGTACGTCTTGCTCACGTGGAGTTTAACGCCGGCATCCTCGATTATATGGAAGTGCTTAACAACGTAGGCATCAGCAAGGTTCGTCCTCTTCCCCACATGGTGCGAGGCACGCTGGAAGAGGCCGGTCTGGCCGGCGATCATGGTGATAACTCTCTGACGGCCATTGCTCTTCGGCGGGGACGCAGGCTGATTCTGAACCCTTCCCGGGATCAAACTATCGATCCAGGCGATGTTCTCCTGATAGCCGGTCCCAGCGAGCAGGTAGCCAGGATATTCGGCGCCAACGTGCGCGAACAGGCCCTCGCGGCCGCCGAGTAGGGCTCACCCGTCAATCATAATGATGTTGCACAAGCCTAGACAGCTCATTCTGACTCCGGTAAACGGCGCCGCCGCCAGCAATAAAGCCTTTCGTTGGTCCTGCCAGTATGCCCGACACGCTCGAGCCGAGTTGCTGGCAATCTATGTATTCGAAATCCCCATGGAGCTTTCCGTAGAATCTATCCGCGGAAAGAGTGATCTCCAGGAAGGTGAGGATATTCTCCGCCAAATCGAAAAGATCGCCAGCGATGAACATTGCCGGGTAAATGCCAGAATGATCGCCGCCAGGAACGCTGGGCCCGCCATCGTCCTTGAAGCAACGGCACGGAAGGCAGACCTGGTTGTCCTCGGCGCCGAATATCGCAGGGCTGCCGCGGCCGTCGCCGTAGGCGGCACCACAGACTTCGTACTGAAGAACGCCCACTGCCAGGTGGTGGTTTACCGGGAGCCTGCCCCGGATTCCACCAGGAAACAGGACTGACCGGATGGACGTCCTTATCTACGGCTGCTCCCGCCTTACCGACGCTCTTGCTCCCGTTCTGGTCCAGGACGGGCACCAGGTAACTGTGCTTGACACCGATGCCAGCCGGCTTGCCATCCTTGAAAAGCAGACTTCGGTCAGCACCCTTTGGATTGCCGAACCACTGATGCAGGACTTTCTTACCGAGGGAAAAATCGGGACGTCCGACGCCTTCTTTTCCCTTTCGGAAGACGACCACAGGAATGTGCTACTTTGCCAGATAGCGACCGAGATCTATAACATCGGGAGGGCTATGTGCCACCTGTCCGACCCCCAGCTTCAGGACTTCTATGAACCACTGGGCATGCGGGTCCTGCACGGAGGCCACGATTTTCTTGGTTCCGCGCGGGATTTTCTGGAGCAATAGAAGGCTCTGACTATGTTCGTCGTGATAGTTGGGTGCAGCGCCACGGGTTACCATCTGGCCAAGTCGCTGCTGGTGGCCCAGCACGAGGTCGTTGTCCTGGAAAAAGACCTGGCCCGCTGCCAGCTTCTTTGGGACGAACTTGGCAGTGTGGTGATGCAGGGCGATGGTACCGACCTGGTGGACCTACGCCGAGCAGGAATTACCCGGGCCGACACGGTCGTCGCAGTTACGGAACGCGACGAGACCAACCTCGTCATTTGCCAGATGGCCAAACATGCTTATTCTGTCGAGCGCACGGTGGCCACAATCAAGGATACCAGGAACCAGACTGTATTCCGGGTTCTGGGGGTAGACTCCGTCGTAAACGTGGGCAACCTGGTGCTGGACGCTCTGGAACGAACTGCCGTCGAGAGCAGCTTCAACTACGTGGCCAACCTTCGGACCCCCAACACATTCATGGTGAGCCTGGTAATTCCGGAGGACGCTGCGGCGGTCGGCAAAAACCTGGCTGAAATCTTCGAGCCGCCCAAAGATTCCCAAAACGGTCATGAAGAGGAAGATGAAAAGAATCTCCGTGGCAGCGTGGTCTGCCTTGTTTGGCGGGGCGATCAGGCGGTGACGCCCACGCCCAACACCGTTATCCAGGCCCACGACGAAATATTTGCAGTAACAACGACCGAAGAGGAAAGCACTCTATACCAGAGATTGACCGGGATTTGGTGATGGTGAAGCGTTTATCATATCTGGGGCCGGCGGGTACCTACAGCGAAGAGGCGGCCTTGCTCTACGACTCGGGAGCCGAACTTGTCCCCTTCCCTACTATACCGGCGGTATGCCGCGCCGTATCCGATGGCTTGACGGACGAAGGCATCGTCCCCATCGAAAACAGTATTGAGGGTTCAGTGGTCTATACCCTGGACTACCTGATCAGCGAGACCGACCTTGCCATCTTTAACGAGGTCGTTCTTCCAATCCAGCACTGCCTGATGATCAAATCAGGGACCACTGCCGAAGGCGTTCGGACAATCTTCTCCCATCCCCAGTCGCTGGCCCAGTGCCGCCATTTCCTGGAGGACAACTTTCCCAACGCCGAACCCGTTGCATCTCTGAGCAATTCCGCGGCCGTCAATGACATGATGGAGAGTTCCACCGCTGCCGCCGCCATCGCCCCCCAGAGGGCAGCCGAACTGTACGGGGCGGAAGTTATCAGACGCGGCATTCAGGACGTTACCAATAACGTCACCCGCTTCGTGCTGCTGGGTTGGAAGGACCACGTCCCAACGAGCGCCGACAAGACCTCCTTCTGCTTCACCTTCGCGGAGGACGCCCCGGGTTCCCTCTACAACGCACTGGGCATTTTCGCCAGCCGCAACATCAACCTGGTGAAAATCGAGTCGCGTCCTACCAAGGAGACCCTGGGCAGGTACAACTTTCTCGTGGACTGTGAGGGTCACCGGGAGAACAGTCCGGTGAAAGAGGCCCTCCTGGCCCTGGAGGGCCAGGTCAGCGGCCTGAAGGTTTTTGGTTCCTATCCCCGGTGGCAAGAGACGACGGAAAACTGACCGTCCAGCCCTCACGCCCCAACTACGGCTCCCCCCCACGGTGGATGCGTTCACGCACACGGTCCAGGACGCTGTTCAGGCTGCCAAACAGACTGAACGTCTTGGACACATCCCTGGTCGTAGTCAGCACTACCCCTGAAGCCTCCTCCAGGTTCCTGGCCGTCTTCCGTAATGACTTTATTGGCCCAATCAGGTTGAATACCGCGATAGCCAAGGCAACGAGTACGACGATCAGAATTGCCAGGGACACGATAATCATCAAGTCCTTTATAAATGCCACAATAACCAGGGTACTTTCGTCCATGCCTGCTCCTCGCGGTACTCTTGCTAAGCTTTCATAGTGGGAATATTGGACAGAATTCAGCGGTTAATTTCGTATACAACCGTATGACCGTTGTCGAAGACTCTTGCGGCGGCTCCAAGCTGCGCCATTATATCAAACTTGACCAGTCCCTCAGCCGGGTAGAATATCCGCTCCAGGTCTCCCACCACCACGTACCGCACTCCGTAGCTGTCCAATAGCGATTGCGCCTCCGCCAGGTCATCCGTGGAATAAATTCGTTCTACGTCTTCCGCCCGTTCGAGCACTTCTGTCGCGTATGGTCCCCGCTGCTGAATCTGGTGCCAGGGCCAGCCCAGTACCGTGGGCAGGCCCGTGTAATTGGACATCCTGCCTCCCCACCGGTACTGCTCGGTATGGGCCTCCAGGATAACCGGAGACCCCACCACGTTGTCCTGCAGCCACTGGATGGCCTCCCTGTCCCATTTCAGCTCTATGGGCTGCTCCTTCTCCCAGTGGACTGCCGCCTCCATGTATGCCGTTCCGTCCAGGGTGGCGGGCAGTGAATTGAACCGGTCGGCCACCCGGGCCTGGGTTCCGAGGAAGGTGTAAATGAGGCTGAAGAGAATCAACGCCGTTACAATTCCAAACCAGGCCAGGTGTATGCCGTCCACGGGGAACGGACGGAACCTGTTGTCGTACCACATTCGCCAAAGGAAGAATGCGGATGCCAGGGCAAGAAGCACCCAAGCTTCCAGGTAGTACTTGAACAGGGTATTCATTCTGCCAATGTCATCCTCCACCCGCACCAGGTCAACGCCGGCGATCAGGCCCAGGGCCAGGGCCGTCAAGACCAGTGGGAACACCCGGTAGACCTGCCCCCGCTCGCGGTTCATCATCGTATCCCACGCCACCAGGCCGACCAGGGTCAGGAACAGCAGCGCCAACCCGACTGTGAAGTAACCGGCCGCAATGAAGAGGGCAATAACTACAACGGCAATCCAGAAATAGGCCCGAAGCCACCTCTGAAAGCTTCGACGGTTGGCGTCGGTTTCCACAGCCATGTCGAGGTACTTCAGCCGCAGACCTTCCCCGGCGATCAGGTAAAGGGGTCTTCGGGCCTGCCAGGCAAGAAAAACGCCAACGATCAACAAGAAGAGCCCGTGAATCCCAAGGAAATTGACCAGGGGAGTCTTCCATCGGGTTACTTCCAGCCCCGTTCCAAAGGTCTCCACTGACTGGTGGAAGGGCAGGAATGCCACCAGGCTAAGGGCGACCAACCCAACCGAAAGCGTTACGCCCCAGGTAGCCTGCACTTTCGGCACATCCCAGGCACGATACGCGGCTATAACCACCAGCGCCAGGGCCAGTAGCAGGAAACTGGGGTAGTCCCAGCTGTTGATCAGCCAAAGCGATCCCACCACCAGCCCCAACCCAGCCAGCGCCGCCGTGTCCCATATCCAGCCCAGGCGCCGAAAGCCGGCAGCAAAATTCAGGCTTAACCCGATGGCCAGGATGGTCAACGGTATCGCCATCATGTGAGCATGAAGGTCCGCAAACAGGAAACTGAAGAAAGGAAACTCGGTGATGTGCCAGGAAACCTCGGGGGGAGAGCCTGAGGAGCCCCACAGCCAGAAGGTGAATAGGTTGGGCTCGACACTCTCCGAATTGGGCAGCATTCTGCTGCTTCGCCAGAAATCAAAAGGTAGAACATTGGCGCCGCTTCCCGCTGCCTTCTCCCACACACCTTGCGCCAACTGCACTATCCCGTCCAGATTGCCAATTACTGCGACAAAAAGCGCGCCCATTAAACCGGCGGATATGGGACTGCGCAGCGCCCGCTCGACCCGGCCGAACTGGTGCACCGGGCTGGCGGTATAATCGCCGGCGTACTCAGAGTCAGTTTCTACTTCGGCCACATCGGTAAACGGTGAACGCGCCGGCCGAATAGACCGCCGGACCCCTTCCGCCAGGTTGTAGACCACCGAAAAAGCCCCCGATACCGTCAATGCAAACAGGAGCGGCACCGCCAGGTTGAAAGCCGTCGTGGGAACTATGCCCGCCAGCCGCGTGGGGATCGCCAGTATGAAGTACCCCCAGTAATAGTAGTTCAGGTAGCCCCCCGCGAACCACGGGTCATAGGGAGGCAGCAGGGACGATTTGAGCACGGCGTTAAAATAGGCCAGTTCCATCGGCTTCTCGCCGCCCCGGAATGGGTGCCACAAGTCCGGGTTCAGCGCCCTCACAATTACGAACGCCAGAAATGCCGCAAGGAATACGGCCTCGGTAATTGCCAGCAGCCGCCACCTTGACCGGACAAATTCCCACATTTGCCGCCGGTATCCAAGCAGCGCCAAGGCGGACAGCCCGGCAACCAGCGCCACTCCCACCAGAATGGTCCAGCGTGAAAACTCCAGCCAGCCGACACTGACCAGTATCCACGCCAGGTAGGCCACGCCAAGCAAGCCCACAATCCGCGCGAAAACTATGCCGCGGTCGGCCAGCGGCCGAAACAGGAACAGGGACAGGGGGAGCGCGATGAGATAGATAAGCTCTATCACCAGCACCCAAGCCAGGATGGGCGCCTGGTTGGCAATACTGTTTCGGTCAAATAGCTCCGACCAGGTGCCGCCCTGCTGTTGTCGGGCCAGGTCTTCCTCGGAAAACTTAAGCGCTGTGGGTGATTGTGTCCTCACCTGCGCCAATTGAGCCACCAGGGTTTCCGCCGGCAGGTCTTCCACGTTCCTGAACAGCAGCACCGTGGGATGGTCGTACCCCACCACGTTGTCATCCGCGTATCCCCAGTTGAGGACAATCCCCGCTGGCGAGAGCGGTATGTCTGACGACGATGCCCAGCGTCCCGGCCGGGGAAGCCCGGCATCCTCGAAGGGATCGTCCAGCAAGGTTATGCCCGGCAAGGAGGGGTAGGAGCCAAATGCTCTTTCGAATTGATACCCGAGTTCGCCCGAAAACAACTGCCGGTAGTATTCGTAAGTGCTGGGAAAACGTTCCTGGTCCCTGGCCACGCTGACATAGGGTCGCTGGCTGTAGAAGACCAGGTACTCGGCATTAGCCAGCCGGCCGCCCAGTTCCGCCATTTTGCTCACGCCGTCAGGCTCGTACGCGGGAAACTGCCATACGTCGTAGGCAAACAGGTTAGGTACGAACTCATCCCAGTGGTTGTCGCTGACTATGGTCGTACCGGCGGGCACGTGGTCATTAATCCACTGGGACGCGGTTACCGCCGGGTGGGGCTTCATGTAAATGCTCTGAAATGCCAGCGAATACAGGACTGTAAAGCCCAGAACCACGCAGACCGGCGCCCACGCAGCTGCCATCAGGCACCGTCGGCCCGTTGGATTCTGGCGCAGGAACAGCCACAACCGCCCCGTTTGAGACACGCTTGAAGCAACGCCGCTACGGGTCATGGCCAACGTACGCCGCCGCGCCGCGCCGCCCATTGTGTTCCTGAGGTAGAAGGGCGCCCAGACCAGCATCCGGCTGCCCAACAGCACCATGAAGGGAATCAGCGCAAAGTAATACCGCTGGAATCGAACTTCAAAGGATTCCAGCAGGAGTATGCTGGGAACCACCCAGGCAAGTATCAGTATGTCCCCTCGCCTGGCAAAGGAGCCCTGCCATACCAGGAATCCCGTGAAAATAATGGATGCCCAGGCCACCAGCCCAAGGGGAAGGCCCAGCCCCCACACTGCCGTCTGCTTGAACTGGTAGAGAAATGCCGGCGTTCCTACGTACTGTATGGTGAAGGGCCACAGGCCGGCCTCATTCGCCATGTTGGTCTGGGCTGCCTGCTCGGCCAGAAAGTTCGAAAGGAACAGTAAACCGTAGGGCGTAACCAGGAAAAAAACCGCCAGGGACACCGCGCCAGCCGCCAGGGCGTGCAGGAAGGTCTGCTTCAGCTCCCGCCGCGGCACGCCCATCAGCCGCCCGTTGCCCGCGTCTTTCAGCCGGAAGTAATAGCAAATCGCCAGGGGCAAAAGAATGGGCGCGATACTGACCTTGGGAGCAAAGGCCAACCCCGTAAACAGTCCCAGCAGCAGCGAGTCTCGCAGCCTTCTCCGCTCCATAACCCGCAGGATGGCCCAGAAGACCGCCAATATCCAGAGGGCGGAAAAAGTCTCGGGACGGAAGAAGTGGCTGTTTTGGACGTGGATTACGGCAAAGGCAACCAGCGCCGCCCCCAGCAGTCCCACCCAGGGCCCGTACAGGCGTCCGTAAATCCGGCTGCCCAGCACGTAAACCATGAAGACTGTGCCGACGTCAGCCAGGGCCGACAGTACCCGCCCAACGTACCGCATATCCAGGGCGCCTATGTCGGTAAACAACTCGATAACCGACCTGCACAGCACCAGCACATAGATAAGCGCGCTGCCCAGGGGGAACCAGTGGGGATTCAGGGGACTGCGGTCAAAGTCCAGGAGGGTACGGATGCCCGGCAGTCCCGGTTCAATCTGGGGATGCTCCGCCAGGCAGTCCTGGTAGCCGGGCCGCTCGGTGAGCAGGTCGTACATGCACCCGGCCCGCAGGTACAAAGACCGCTCATCCGGATGAAAGCCATACCCCGAGTCCCAGTTCAGTCCATTCAGACGCAGGACCAGTGCCACAGCTATGATAAGCAGCAGCAACAGGTGCTCCACCGAAGGCTGCGGCAGGCTGATTCTGTTCAGGCGGAGCACGGTTCACCCTCTTCGACCAGGGCAAAGGGAGAGCCACGAGAGGAGCTAAGGAAAATCGGCCTTGAAGGAGAAGACACAGAAAGGCGGGAAGGAACTATTCCCATAAGGCAATCGTCCCTCCCCGCCCTGATTTCAGACCCGTTGTGGTGAGCTAAATGCCCTGGTCGCTCATGAAGGAGCAGAGGTCCGCCGTCCGGCAGGAGTAACCCCACTCATTGTCGTACCAACCCATGATCTTCACCATGTTGTCCTGCATGACGATGGTGGAAAGGGCGTCGAAAATGCAGCTATGGGAGTTGCCCCGAACGTCGGAACTGACGATGGGGTCTTCGGTATATTCCAAAATGCCCTTCAGCGGCCCTTCGGCGGCCGCCTTGAACGCAGCGTTCACCTCGTCCACGGTAACGCCCCGGCCCAGGTCGACCACGAAGTCCGTCACTGAACCCGTGGCCGTGGGAACCCTGAAGGCGATGCCATGCAGCTTTCCGTTCAGTTCCGGCAGCACCAGGCCCACTGCCCGCGCCGCGCCGGTGCTGGTGGGAATAATGTTCATGGCGGCGGCCCTGGCGCGCCGCAGGTCCGAATGCCGCTGGTCCAGGATGGCCTGGTCGTTGGTGTAGGAATGGATGGTGGACATCAGGCCGTGTTCGATGCCAAAGGCTTCGTGCAGCACCTTCACCATGGGGGCGAAGCAGTTGGTGGTGCAGGAGGCGTTGGAGACGATATTGTGCTTTTCCTTGTCGTACTGGTCGTCATTCACGCCCATCACCATGGTCAGGTCCACGTTGCTGGCCGGGGCGGAGATGATTACCTTGCTTGCGCCCCCTTCCATGTGGCCGGCCGCCTGCGCTCCGTCGGTGAAAATTCCGGTAGACTCCACCACCAGGTCCACTCCCATTTCCGACCAGGGAATCCGCGCCGGGTCTCTTTCCGAGAACACCTTGATGTTGCGTCCGTCAATTACCAGGTCGCCGTTGTTGGCCTCCACCTGTCCCTGGTAAACGCCGTAGCTGGTGTCGTACTTGAACAGGTGGGCGTTGGTCTTGTCGTCGGTCAGGTCGTTGACCGCCGCCACTTCCAGCTTGTCCGGGTAACGTTCCATAGTGGCGCGGGTTACCAGGCGACCAATTCTGCCAAAGCCGTTGACTCCGATCCGTGTAGTCATTCCTTACTTCTCCAATATTTCCGTTTCCCTGTTTCCCGCCGGCGCAAACCTGCAATAACCGCTGATAACGGTCATTGCCACATCAGACTGATTGCACCCGGGCCGGCGGCCTTACCACCGCCGCCACATTCTCCATCCGTAAATGCTCATCCTGGCGCGGTTGACGTAGCTGGGAGTGGGCGCCGAAAGCAAGCGGGCAAAGCCCAACAGTATCCGCCCGGTAATCACCACCAGCCACCAGGAAAAACGCAACAGTCTCTTTATGCCCCGGATGGCCAGGTAGCGGGTAATCCGCCAGGCCAGGTAAGACTTAGTTAACCCCGTAACGTGCGTAGGCTCTGTTTCCGGCATAATTGGCCTCCGCGCCCAGTTCCGCCTCAATTCGAAGCAGGCGGTTGTACTTGGCTACGCGTTCTGACCTTGCCGGCGCACCGGTCTTGATCTGACCCACGTTCCAGCCCACGGCGAGATCCGCTATGGTGGTGTCTTCCGTCTCGCCGGATCGGTGGCTCATAACCGCGCTCCAGCCGGCATCCCGCGTCATCTGTAAAGCCTGAAGGGTCTCGGTTAGCGTACCAATCTGGTTGGGTTTTAGCAATACCGAATTGCCGGCCCCCTCATTTACGCCGCGCTGAATGCGGGAAATGTTGGTGACAAAGAGGTCGTCCCCCACCAGTTGTGCCCTCGCTCCCAACCGCCGGGTCAACTCAGCCCAGCCCTCCCAGTCGTCTTCGTCCAACCCATCTTCGATGCTGACGATGGGATAGGCCTGCTTCCATTCGTCGTAAAGGTCAACCACCTGACCCGCGTCCAGGGTCCTGCCCTCCCGTTCCAGGACATACCGGCCCGATTCCCGGTCGTACAGTTCTGACGCCGCCACGTCCAGGGTCAGAAAAACGTCCCTGCCGGGCACATAACCGGCAGCTTCTATCGCCTTGAGTACCACCTCGATGGCGTCCCGGTTCGATGGCAGCGACGGCGCGAATCCTCCCTCGTCACCCACGTTCAGATTATGCCCACCGGCCCGCAGAAGGCTTTTCAACGCCTGGTAAATCTCGCTGCCGGCCCGCAGCGCGTCGGAAAAGGTGGGCAGGCCCGCCGGGGAAACCATGAATTCCTGAATGTCGGCCGAATTAGACGCATGGCGGCCCCCGTTCAAAATGTTGAACATAGGGGCCGGCAGGGTGACCGGATTATCCCTTGCCAGGTAGCGCCACAGTTCACCCCCTGCATCCGGGGCTGCAATGGACGCCGCCCGTGCCGTAGCCATGGACACGGCCAATATGGCATTGGCGCCCAGCCTGCTCTTGGTCGGCGTGCCGTCCAGGTCCAGCATGGCCTGGTCTATGGCAGCCTGGTCGAAGGGAGACTGTCCGGCCAGGACGGGGCCGATGATTCCATCAATGTTGGCTACGGCCTGCCGTACGCCGGAACCGCCAAATCTGCCGGAATCTCCATCCCTCAGCTCCAGCGCCTCGTGGCTGCCGGTGCTGGCTCCGGACGGAACCAGGGCATGAGCTTTGGCGCCGTTGGACAGGCGAACCTCCGCCTCCACCGTGGGATTGCCCCTGGAGTCCAGTACCTCGCGGCCCCTTACCAGGGTTATGACTGCGTTGCTGTCCTGCCCGGTCATTTACTGCAATTTCTCCCGTTTATCGGATACGCAGGCCGGACTGTCTTTCAATCCGGCCCCCTCCCGAACTGCCTGATAACTCGCCTGGCTCGAATAGCTGCCTAAACGCTTACGCCGGCAGCATTCCGCGCTGCCTCCAATGCCTTGTCCACGGCGTCTGCCGGATTGCTGGCAGGAATCATTCCGTCGACTATGGGGTCGCCGTCGCCCTTGACGGTCAGTTCCCACGTGCTCAGGGCCACCACCGGAATCTTGGCATCCATGGCGTAGCCAATTTCCGACAGGGTCCCGAAAGCGCCACCGATGGCTATGCAGGCCTCGCCGGAGTGGACCACGATTATGTTCCGGGCATAACCCAGGGTCGTATATATGGGTATATCCACGTAGGAATTATGGGGTGAACCCCGCCGGCCCGGCAGGATGCCAATAGTAGTGCCGCCTTCTGCCTTGGCTCCTCGGCAGGCCGCCTCCATCACGCCCGTCATTCCGCCGCAGGCCAGCATTATGCCCCGGCGGGCCAGTTCCCGTCCCACTTCCTCGGCCAGGGCGGCGTGCTCGGGTTTGGCGCTGCTGCTCCCTATCACTGCGATAATCATCGAGAATCTTTCCTTCAGGCTGTCGTGTTCAGCGCGTTGGCGTGGGTCCACGCCTCATAGTTCTGCTGCATGTATTCCACGTGCTCGGCCACGTGCCTTTCGTAAACGTCCAGCCAGTCATGCAGGGTCATGTCACCGTTCTCCGGGTGGTAGCAGGTGTTCGACCAGGCAGACTCCGGCAGATTCCTGATTAGCTCATACGTCTGCCTGCGCAGAACCCGGAACAACTCCACCGCCCCTGCGGTACCGATGGAATGATAATCCAGCGCCGAAGCCCAGCGATTTTCGTCGTAGGCCATCAGGTCCAGGCCGGGCTCCGCCACCAGTCGGCGGCACCGGATGTAGCTGTTTACTTCGCTGTCGGTGATGTGGACCACATGCTCGTGTATGCTCCATCAACCGTGCTCGTCCCTGAACTGCCACATCTCCGGCGGGAATTGCTTCAGCGCGGCGTCCAGTTCAGATGCCGCGTTGCCGTAGGATTCCAGTTTCTGCTCTCTGATTTCCGGGTCCAAATGCAGTCTCCCTAAAATCAGCCGCCGGGCAGAATGGCCGCGCTTGCGCCCTCAACCAGTTCCAGCAGCGGCGCCGGATAGACGCCCAGCGCTATTGTCGCCACCAACCCGATCCCCACCACCGCTATCAACGCCGGCGACGGTCTTGGCAGCGGCACATAGTCCGACACCGGTTCGTGATGGGCCGGCGTGTGCAGGTGTTCCTCGGCTTCACTCGCACCTTCCGCCTCTTCGCCTTCCATACCTTCGCCGTGTTCGTCTCCGTCGGCCGGCGCCGCCAGCGCGGGCTGAATGTACATTTGCCTGATGACCTGCAGGTAGTAGTAGAGAGAAATCAGGCTCATCAGGATGGCCAGCCCCGCCAGCCACAGATACCCTTCGTTGGCCACCGCGGTGAACAGGTAAAACTTGATGGTAAAGCCCACGAAAATGGGCAGGCCGCTCAGTGAGAACAGCCCAATGGCGATGGCCATTGCCAGGAAGGGTTGGCAGTCGGCCAGGCCGGCCAGGTCCGGTATTTCCTCCTGTCCCGTGGCGTTGAAGAAGGCGATCAGGGCGGCAAATACCACCATGCTGGTTACCGAGTAACCCACCAGGTAGAAAATCACCCCGTTGGCGCCCAGCAGCGAGTCCTGGGCCAATACCGCCGTGCCCGCCAGGATATAGCCCACGTGCCCCACGCTGGAGTAGGCCATCAGCCGTTTCAGGTTGCGCTGCGCCAGGGCCACCAGGTTGCCCACCAGCATGGACAGGGCCGCCAGCGCCACGATGATTATCTGCCACTGGTCCCAGCGGTCTCCAGCCGGCACAAACGCCTCCGCCACCAACCTCAGCACCAGGGCAAAGGCCGCCGCCTTGGACGCTATGGCCAGGTAGGCTGTAACCGGCAAGGGCGCCCCTTCATAAGCATCCGGCGCCCACATGTGGAAGGGCACCGCCGCCACCTTGAACCCCAGGCCGGCGATTAACAACGCCAGCCCGGCCCACAGGGCGGGACTGACCACTTCACCTTCCATCAGGGCTTCGGCAATGGCATCAAACCTGGTAACGCCCAGGGTGCTGTAAACCATGCTCAGGCCGTACAACAAGATGGCCGAGGACAGGGCGCCGATGATGATGTACTTCAGGCTGCCCTCGTTGGACTTCGCGTTGCCCAGCGCGTAGGCCACCATCACGTAAAGGCTGAAGCTCAGCAGTTCCAGGGAAATATAGGCCGTCAACAACTCCCGGGACATGGCCATCAGGTTCATCCCCAGGACTGAGAACAGCAGCAACCCGTAAAACTCGCCAGGGTGGTTCAGGTACTTCTTGACGTAGTCTATCGAGCTCAGAATGATGAAGACGCCGATCCCGCAGAAGAAGACCTTGAAGAACAGGGAATAGGCATCCACCGCCAGCAGGCCGTTGTACAGGGACTCGTTCTCCCCGGCCAGCATCAGCACGGAAAGAACGGCCAGCCCGACCAGTCCCAGCGCCGACAGCCAGCCCAGCAGGTCCTTGCGCTCGTCAGGCAGCAGCAGGTCAATGACGAACACCAGCAGCGCAAAGCCCGCCAGCGCGAACTCCGGCGTCAGCAGATGCAAATTTGCGGTAAGGTCAGCAGTAGTCAAAACGTATTAGTACGGACACCTAAAATAGTCTCAGGACTGAGTCAATCCCCGGGAGAATAGCCGTGGTCGGAGACTTAATGAAAGGCTGTATGACCGAATCGACGCCCACGTTAATCACCCGAGTCAGCGGCGCCGGCCACACGCCAACAAATAGCAGTATCAATACGAACGCCGCCCCCACCGACTTCTCCACCCGACTGGCATCCTCCAGGTGTTCCCACCTCGGGTCCGGTTCGCCAAAGAATGTCCGGGCCAGCAGCCGAAGAATGTAAATGGCGGTCAGGGCCGCGCCGAATACCGCCAGCACCGCCAGAGGCAGGTAGGTCTTGAACACGCCCACGAACACCATGAACTCCGCCACGAACCCGCTCAGACCCGGCAGTCCCAGCGAAGCCAGGCCGGCAATGGCGAAAAAGAAGCTCGTAAAGCCCATCCGCTTCATCAAGCCGTTCAGCACGGTAATGTCCCGGATGTGCGTCCGCTCGTAAATGGCCCCCACCATGGCGAACATCAGGGCCGTCATTATCCCGTGGGAGAACATCTGCAGCACCGCTCCGGTCAGGCCCACAGGATGCAGGGTGGCTATACCCATAATCACGTAGCCCATGTGGCTGACGCTGGAGTAGCCAATGATATACTTCAGGTCCCGCTGGGACATGGCGGAAATCGCCCCGTACACCACGTTCACCGTGCCCAGTACAATCAGCACCGGCATCCACGCTTCCGCCCCGTCGGGCAGCAACACCATACCCACGCGGATTATGCCGAACGCCCCCAGCTTCATCAGCACGCCGGCGTGCAGCATGCTGACTCCCGTGGGCGCTGCCACGTGGCCGTCGGGCGACCAGGTGTGGAAAGGCCACAGGCCGGCCAGCACCCCGAACCCGATCATGAACAGCGGGAAGACCCAGTTCTGGAAGGCGGGGCTGAATGCTCCCTGCTTAGCAAGGATACCCAGTTCCACCATGGAGAAGGTACCCTGCCCGACTTGGGCGGCAGCCACGTACATTGCCAGGATGCCGATCCAGATCAGGACGCTGCCGGCCACCAGGACCAGCATCAGCTTCATCGCCCCGTATTCCTTGGGCCGGTTGTACGAGCCCAGGTCAAAGGGTATAGGTATTCCCCAAAGCCGCTGCCGGTCCGGGTCGAAAATCGTGCTGCTGCCCCACACGCCGATCAACAGGTACATGGGCAGCACCGCCAGTTCGTAGAAGAAGAACAGGAAGAACAGGTCCTGGACTACGAAAACGCCGAACACTCCCGACCCCAGCGCCAGAAGCAGCACAAAGAAGTCCCGCGACCGGTGCTTGATGGTCTGTGAAATCAGTACAGCCCCGAACAGCACGATGCCGTTCAGCAGCACCAGCGTCGCGGCAATACCGTCCATCGCCAGGCGCAGATCGATGTTCAGGGGAGCATCCAGCCACTCGTATATGCGTTCGAACTGGTACCCGCCGGCGCCAAAGTCGTAACGAATAAACAGTCCGATGGAAATGACCAGCGTAATGGCCGACACAAATATGGCGAAATACCACGCATCGCTGGGACGGTTCCTGGGAAGGAACATGGACAGCACGGCGCCGGCCAGCGGCACCAGGATGGTCAACAACAATGCTGATTGGTCAAAGCTGTTCATTGGTCTGAAAACTTCCGGTTACCCGGAAACCACCCACCAGAATATGGCCAGCCCGGTCAGGCCCAGCGCCATGGCCAGGGCATAGGTATAAACGTAGCCGGTAACGTGGTACTTCAGCCGGTTGCCCAGCACCCGGGTAACATCCCCCGGCCCGTTGATGCCCACGTCGTTCACCAGCGCCCGGTCCACCCAGGCAATGAAGCGGGACAGGGACAGAACTACCCGGTCCACCGTCCACTGGTAAACTTCATCCACGTAGTATTTGTTCTCCGCCACCCTCAGCGGCCAGCCAAATGCCCGCCTGGCCCCATCCAGGCTGATGCTCTTCCGCGCATAAACCAGGTAGGCATAGACAAATGCAACAATCGCCAGCACGGTGGACAGCGCCGCCAGCCAGATAACCAACTCCAGCCCGTGCCCCTCGTGGTAGAAGATAAAATAGCCGATACCTTTGAATTGCCCCGGCAAGTCCAGGGCCAAAAACCCGAATACAATGGCGAGCACGGCCAGCAGCCCCATGGTAACTGACATGGTGCGCGGAGCGTCGTGGACGTGCTCAAAGCGTTCGGCAAACCTGCCGTAGAACACCACGAACATGGCCCGGGCCATGTATAGCGCGCTCAGCAGAGCAGTGAGCAAGGTAAGCACAATAAATATGACCGGAAGTTCCTTGTTCACCGCCACCAGGATTTCATCCTTGCTCCAGAACCCGGCAAGTATGGGAATACCGCCCAGCGACAGGGCCCCGATGGAGAACAGTATGGCCGTAACCGGCATTACCCGGCGCAGCCCGCCCATCTGCCGCACGTCCAGCTCATCGGTGCTGTGCATCACGCTGCCGGCGCCCAGGAACAGCAGGGCCTTGGCAAACCCATGGGCCAGCAGGTGGAAAATGGCCGCCGTGTACCCGAAGGCCCCCAGCGACAGCATCATCAATCCCAGGTGGCTTATGGTCGAATAGGCCAGGATGCGTTTCAGGTCCGTTGCCACCAGCGCGATGGTCGCCGCCCCCAGGGCCGTAATCAGGCCAATGGTCGCCACCACCAGCATTGCGGTGTCCGATGCGCTGAACAGCGGAAATGCCCGGGCCACCAGGTACACCCCGGCCGCCACCATCGTGGCCGCGTGAATCAGCGCGCTGACGGGCGTTGGGCCTTCCATGGCGTCGGGCAGCCAGACGTGGAAGGGAAACTGGGCCGATTTGCCCATGGCCCCCAGGAACAGCAGCAGGGCCGACACCGTGATTTCCCCGTCGCTCAACACGCCGCTCTCTACGGCAGCGAAGGTCTCGGTCATGCTGAAGCTGCCCACCTGGCTCCAGAGCAGCAGGATGCCCACCAGCAGGCCCACGTCGCCGATGCGGGTGACTATGAACGCCTTCTTGGCCGCTTCCCGCGGTTCGGGCCGTTCGTGCCAGAACCCGATGAGCAGGTAGGAGCACAGTCCCACCAACTCCCACGCCACGTACAGCAGCAGGAAGTTGTCGGCCAGCACCAGCGTGAGCATTGATGCGATGAACAGGGCGTGGAAGGCGTAGTACCAGTCAATCCGCGAGTCAAAGTTGCCCTCATGGTCCCTCATATAGCCCAGCGAGTAAATCTGGACCATCAGGGCAACGAAGGTGGCCAGACCCAGCATCGCCACCGTTAAGGGGTCAATGGTCATGCCCCAGGCAACTTCTATCCTTTCGTGGTTCCTGGTGTCCGCCCCCGGAATTCCCGCTTCAAACCAGGTAATCTGGAAATTACAGGTCAGGGCCTCGGTGCCCACGCCTATCTCGCATCCTTCCGTGTCCGGGGATGCGGAAAGAAAGCCGGCGAACACCACCCAGAAAATTGCAAACCCGGCCAGTATGGCCAGAATCGCCAGCGGCGACCCCTTGCCAGGCAGACGCTTGCCAAAAAGGATAATCAGGGGAACAGCGGCAAAGCTGAGTACCGGGATTAGCCAGGCCCATACCATACTAGGGTTGGACCTCCCATCCCGTGCAAAAGACTACGCCGGCGGCAGAATTGGCCGTGTTCAAGCTATCCAGCCTTACCATTTCATCAGGTTGATTTCGTCCACGTTCACCGTGGAGCGGTTGCGGTACATGCGCAGGATGATCGCCATTCCCAGTCCCACCTCCGCCGCGGCCACCGTGATAATGAATATTGCGATGATCTGACCGTCGAAGTTGGCCCACTTGCCCATGCCGTCCAGGTGAGACGCAGCAGCAATCAAGTTAATGTTCACCGCGTTCAGCATCAACTCGATGGACATTACTATCAGTACCGCGCTGCGGCGGGCCATAACCCCGTACAGCCCGATGGCGAACAGGGCTGCGCTTAACACCTGGAATGCGACCAGCGGCACCATAACCTAGCGATTATCCTCCCCGGTGCGAGCGATAATGATGGCGCCAATCAGGGCCACCAGCAACACCAGCGACGCCACCTCAAATGGTATTGCCCAAGTGGTGAACAGGGAGTTTGCCAGGTCGGCAAAGGCGGGACTGTTGGGCGAAGTCTCGGGGATGTTGTTGTCCAGGAAGGCAGCCCCCAGCACCACGCCCACCGCCGCCGCCGCCACGGCAGCCAGGGGCCACTGCTTGTTGTCGGAAATGTAGGGGTACTCGGCCGAGCGGGTAAGCATTATGGCGAAGAGCAAGACAATAATGATGGCCCCGCCGTATATGAGCACCTGCACCAGCGCCAGGAACTCGGCGAACAGGATTAAGTAAAGCCCGGCTACTGCCACCAGCGACACCAGAAGGAACAGGGCCGCATGCACCACGTTGCGGGTAACCACCACTCCCAGGCCGCCAGCCAAGGTGAAGAATGCAAGTATGATGAACAGAAACCAGGACACGATCAGCGGGCCTCGCCGGTCCGGTCCAAAACCGGTCTGTCCTGTAATTGGAGGACTATTCTCAATTGTGTCACTGTTAGTTTCACGGTTCCTGAGTTCATCAACGGAAAGGGTGCGGAAAACGTCCGCCCTTAGTCACTTTCCTGGGCGGTGGTGGCCGGTTCACCCTTGGCTGCTTCTGCGGCCTTGGCAGCGTCCTCAGCTTCCTTCTTTGCCTTGGCCAGCACCGTAGGGGGAATCCAGTTCGTGTCCCTCTGGTATTTCTGCCCAATCTCCAGCAAAGCGGGCAAAGCGACCCGATCGCCATTGCGTTCGTAGGTGCTCATTTCGTGCTCGTGGCTCATTACGATAGCGTCGAAATTGCACACCTCCACGCAAATCCCGCAGAGTATACAACGATTCAGGTTTATTTCGAAGTAGTCCACTATCTTGCGGCGGTGGCTCTGACCCTCCTGTTGCAGCGGGTTGTCCATCATGCTGGCGGACATGCACTGGGTGGGGCAGTTGCGGATGCACACCATGCAACCGGTGCAGAAGGGTTCGCCCACGTCGTCATCATAGGTAAGGGCGGGAAAGCCCATGAAACGGGGCTGCACCGGCGTCGGCGCCTTGGGGTACTCCCGGGTTACCGGCTTCTTGAGTCCCTGGACGGTCGAAGCCAGGGTCAACATCATTCCCTTTACGCTGTTCAGCATCTACCCAACTCCCGGGTCAAGCTAACCGGCCTGGCGCGAAGCCCGACGCTCGGCCGCCTGGGCGGCCTGGCGCGCTTTGACTTCCGCCACCCGCCGCGCCGGTTCCATCATTTTCCGGTAAACAATGTAGCCCACCGCTGCCAGCCCGGTCAACGACATTAACGTCAACGTCCAGGCAGGCCAGTCGTAGAAAAGGTAAACTCCGGTGATAACTATGGCATAGAAGGACAGGGGAACCATGGCCTTCCAGGCAAAGGCCATCAACTGGTCAATTCGCAAACGGGGGAAGGTGCCGCGAATCCAGAACACCACCAGAATGACGGCATATACCTTGACCAGGAACCAGGCCACGCTCAACAGGCCCCCAAGCCATGCTATATCCGGCAGCGACGGCAGCCACGCCAGCGCCGCCGTGTCAAAGGGCCACGACCAACCTCCCAGGAATAGCAGGACAACCAGCGCCGCAATGGCGAAGGTGTTGATATATTCGGCAAGGAAAAAGACCGACCAGTGGGCCCCGCTGTACTCCACAAACGGCCCGCCCACCACTTCGGACTCGGCGTGATAAATGTCAAAAGGAGTCCGGCCCACCTCGGCCAGACCGGCAATGAAAAAGACGACCATCCCCAGGGGCAGCAGCGCCACGTAGGGAATCTGTTCCTGGGCCGCCACGATTACCCGCAGGTCCAGGGACTTGGCCAGCATCCCCACCGCCACTACAACCATGATTACCGGTATTTCGTAGCTGATAAGCTGGGCCGCCGACCGCAACCCGCCCAACACACCGTACTTATTGGCGGAACCCCATCCTGCCAGGACGAGGCCCAGGATGCCGATGACCGCAAACGCCGTAATGTAAAACAGGCCCAGTTCCAGGTTCCGCAGCACCAGGCCCTCGGTCGCGGGAATGGTGACCCATATCATGAAAGCCGACAGCGCGACGATTACCGGCGCAGCCCAGAAAATGGCCCGCTCCGAGGAACTGGGAATCACGTCTTCCTTGAGAATCAGCTTCACCGCGTCGGCCACGGGCTGCAGCAGGCCAAACAGGCCCGTTCGAGTGGGCCCCAGCCGCAGTTGCAGTCGGCCCAGCGCCTTCCGTTCCAGCCACACCAGGGACAAAACCACAATGGACAGGCCGGTGAACATCGCCAGCAGGGCAACTATCATCCAGATGATGTCCGTAATGCTGACGGCCAGCAGGGGAATGGAGAGTTCCATTACCGGTCCACCTCCCCCAGGACAATGTCCAGTGAACCCAGTATCACCACCGAATCGGCAATCCAGGAATCGGTAAGCAGGCGCTTTATGGCCGAAAGGTTGCAGAATGACGGCGGCCGGACCTTTAGCCGGTAGGGCCGGTCCGTGCCGTTGCTTATCAGGTGGACCCCGATTTCACCCCGGGGATTCTCCGCCCGCACGTAAACCTCACCGGCCGGCGGCCTTATCAGGCGGCGCCCCAGGGAGGACACCACCTCGCCGGACGGCATCTGCTCCAGGGCCTGCTCGACAATCTTCAGGGACTCGTACATTTCCTGCACCCGGACCCAGTGGCGGTCCCAGCAGTCCCCGTCCAGTCCCACGGGAATATCAAAGTCGAACCGGTCGTAGATTGAATAGGGCTGGGCCTTCCGCACGTCGTACTCAATTCCGCAGCCCCGCAGACAGGGACCGGTAAACCCGAAGTCCACCGCCTCTTCGGCGGATATTGCGCCGACGTCCTTCAACCGGGTCAGGAAAATCTCGTTGAAGGTCAGGATTCGGTCGCTCCCTTCTACGTCCTCCCGCAGCAGGGGCAGAAGTTCGGCAATAAGCTGCTCGAAGTTGTCCGGCAGGTCTTCCTTCACGCCGCCGATGCGGAAGTAGTTATGCATCATGCGGGCGCCGGACACTGCTTCAAACACCGACTGGATCCGCTCCCGCCCCCGAAACGCAAACATGGTGGGCGTCATGGCGCCGGCATCCAGCCCTATCGTGCCCACGTACAGCAGGTGGCTGGCAATGCGGTTTAGTTCGCACAGGATGACCCGAACGTATTCCGCCCGCTCCGGCACCTCCAGGCCCATCAGCTTTTCCACCGCCTGGCAGTACGCCAGTTCATTGTTGAAGTTCGCCACGTAGTCCAGCCGGTCGAAAAGGGTGATAACCTGGTGGTACTGCTCACCCTCGCACAATTTCTCCGAACCCCGGTGCAAATACCCGATATGGGGCTCAACGTCAACTATCTTTTCCCCGTCAACCCACAGCACCATGCGAAACACCCCGTGAGTGGACGGGTGCTGCGGCCCCATGTTCAGGAGCATTTCCACCGGTTCCGCATTGACCGGCGGGCTGGAGGTTAAACTGGACTGGTTCTCTGCCATCTTGCTTTTCTTAAGAAATTACGCGGGGGTCATTAGGCTAAAGAAATTCGATCCTGGGTTCCCTGGGCGGTGTAACCAGGCTGCTCATCCAGACTTCATCGTTGTCGTAGAATCCCGCATCGATAAGTACATCATCCAGGATGCCCAGGGCTTCGCAGTCTTCCAGGTACGCCGCAATCTCGGATCGCAGCGAATTTCTCGCCTCTTCTGCCGAATCGCCGAAGCCGGTAATCACCAGTTCCGGGCAATATGCCAGGTAATGCTTGCCGTCTCGGGACTCTTCAATTTGGTAAACGATTTTGTCCAATAAGCTCCTGGTGTCTCTGCCTCATCGCCTCAAAAGACAGAAGTCGCAATCGGGATGGCCGTTGCCGGAATGTTCTGGGCGCTCCATGGTCAGACCGGTTCGGCGTCCCCAAAACTCTCTCCGGCTTGGTCCACGAACTCAAGCTGCAGTTCCGTGCCCTCTTCCACCCCCGGAAACCCGGCCTGGGCCAGCGTTTCTTCCAATAGACTGCGGGCATCCTGGACCTCGATCCAGTTCCGCATAACATTTATCAATTCGTTCTGCGCCGCTTCTACCGTCTCCCCTTCGGCCGACAGACCCAAAGATTCGATGCAAGCCAAAAAAATGCCATCCTGCCACTCCACGCTGGCGGTCAAGACGGCCCGCTCCACCTCTCTAAAACTCCCGGTATTCGTAAAAGGGAAAACTCTTTCGGCCCGGGTAGCCCCCGAATCCCTCGTAAAGCAGAAGTGGGGCCGAGTCCGGGTTTCCCACGAAGGTCACCCCGAACAGATCGCTGGCCTCCCGCTCGTACCACTCCGCCGCGGCCCAGACATCAGAGACCGAAGGAACCTCGGGATTCTCATAAGGCAGGTCGGCCTTCACCACCAGGGTCTGCTCCCGTTCCAGCGAGTGCAGAAAGTAGACCAGTTGGAAGCTCTCCTCGTAGTCCACGCACGAAAGGCAGAGCAGCATCTTCAGGTCCAGGTTCGGGTCGTGCTTTGCCAGCCGGCAAACATCGGCAATGCCTGCCGGGTTCACGGTAACCTGGGGAAGGTCGGAAAGCAGCCCCCGCTCGGGGTTGTAGTCCTTGAACAACTCCTCGGCCAGTTCCAGCGTCTGCAAACCCTTTTCGGTCAGCGCCGAATAGTCGGGCTGCTCCTCTTCGGCCTCGGCGTCGTGAGCGGCGTGGCGGTTAGCGGCCACTGTTCTTCGCGTCCTGCATGATTTTTTCCTGGAGCTTCAGGATTCCAAAGAGCAGGGCTTCCGGCCGGGGCGGACATCCAGGCACATAGACGTCCACGGGGATTATGTGGTCAACGCCCATCACCACCGAGTAGGAACGGTAGTAGGGCCCGCCGTTGGTAGCGCAACTGCCCATGGCGATAACCCACTTGGGGTCCGGCATCTGTTCGTACAGCAGCTTGATGGGCTCGGCCATCTTTTTCACCACCGTCCCGGCCACAATCATAACGTCCGACTGCCTGGGCGACGGCCAGGTCACCACGCCGAACCGGTCGAAGTCGTGGTGAGCCATATACGTTGAAATCATCTCGATGGCGCAGCAGGCCAGGCCGAAACTCAACATCCACAAGGAAGACTTGCGGGCCATGCCGAAAAGCTGCTCGGAACTGGTGGTAATGACTCCCGGAACCTTGCCTGCAGTGGCCTGGGTAAGAAGGCTGGGCGCGGGGCTGTTGCCGGGGCCAAGGATTATTTCTGCCATTCCAGGACCCCTTTTCTCCATGCGTAGATAATGGCAAAGAACAGCACACCCAGGAACAGCACCATGGCGTAGAAGGGAATGGAGTTGCCCAGGTCCCGCTGCTCCAGGAAGACCACGGCCCAGGGGAACAGGAACACCGCTTCAACGTCGAAAATCAGGAAGAGGATGGCGAAAATGTAAAAGCGGAGGTTGATGTTCGACCAGCTATAACGGGCGGGTTCAATCCCGCATTCGTAAGTGGTCAGCTTGGTCGCCGAAGGACGGCGAGAAGACAGGATGCGGCTCGCCATGAACATTCCGCCGATAGCAACGACCGCCACAATGGCGGCAAGGGCCACCATCGTCCAATTGCCGGCATAAATGTTTGGGTCGAAAGGCACTAACTTACCACCTGCAAATATGCACCCCGGTTGAAAGGCGAAAAAATAATATCACCGGGTATCTGGAGTGTCAATTTGCAACCCCTGGGATCACCCATTGGCTGACGTCTACTCCCGCTCCCGCAACTCCGTCGAAGAAATATCCGCCCGGAACTTCTCCTCTGGTATCTCCTGGAACAGCGGCCGGAACCCCTGCGGTATTGCAACCTCGTCCAGCGTCCGGAAAGACCCGTCCACCATCCTGCCCGCCACGAGGAATCGACATCCCCGCGCCCAAATCTCCGCCAGGGCAGTCAGCATCGCCGTCTCCGAGTCCCCATAGTACTTGGGGTCGATAACGCGCACCATCGTGTCCCATCCGATTACAAACACACTGCCGGGGAAAACTTCAGACTTCCTTTGGAAAGTGGGTGTGCGGGTCAACGCCACGGACCCTTCTCCTTTGATACCTGCCAGGCGCCGCAATATCTCCGACTCTTCCAGGGGCGGCTTGTCCACGTTCAACACTGCCAGTTCATACACTGAGTCCAGCCCCGTAATCTCCCGGGCCGCCGCCGCCATCTGCCGGTGGCCGTCGTGCAGCGGATTGAACGAGCCCGGCAGTACCGCCATTGGAGCCAGTGATTCCCCCTCCCGGGACGTAAGCTCCCCCCGTTCGTTCGCCAGCACCAGGGCTACTTCGCCGGACAACAACCGCTGGATGGGTCCCTCATGCAGCGCCGTCTCAACCTCCGGCTGCTCAACCTCGGTAAAACCAATGTCAATTTCCGCTTCCACCCCGAAGGCCTGGGCCATGACCTGGACCAGCAATCGGCTCACCACTTCCTCTTCGCCGATTCGGTCCCGCTTGCCCTTGTCCAGGACCAGGTTGTAGGCCGTAACGCCCACTTCGTCCCAGGTAGCGATGCAGGCCCGGTGGTCGCCCCGCTTGGTGTAGTCGGTGGCAATGGTGGCAGTGCAGGCAACGCCCACCACCGGCGAATCGTCCTCCACCAGCCTCAATCCTCTCCGGTAAGCTGCCCGCGCCATATCCTTGGCGTTCTGTTGGGAAACGTACTGCGCCGGCTCCTCGCCCACCAGGTCGATCATGGACAGCCGGCCGTAGGGGACCACGGTTTCCAGCAGGGTCCGAGACGCCCCGGAAACTCCCAGTAGCCACGACATGGCCCCGCTGCCGGCTCCGGCTACTGCCAGCACCGACTTGTGCGGTGTTCCGTGCAGCTTGACGATTACGTCCTCTATCTGGCTGTCCATGTCAGCCCCCCTGAACCTCCTGCCTGGCCGCCGGCGCGGCCCACGGCGAATAGTCAATGTCGGACATTACACGGCGCGAAGTTTCAATTTCGGCCCCTATCTTTTCGTTCCATGCCTCGTTCCATGCCCGGGGAATCCGCTCCCGCGCCTCCCGCCACGTCACGGGGGCAACGTCGGGACTCGCCGCACCGGCCACCACGTCGGCCAGAAAACAGGTCATGTCCCCGCCGTCCATGGCGTTTACCACCTGGCACTCCAGAAAGCCCATGCAACCGGCCAGGACCGGCACGCCCGTCTGCCCCGGCCTGTAGTCAACGCCCGCCAGCTTTTCCCGGTCCACACCGGACACCAGCCCAAAGTCCCGGATGAAGTGAAGCTGGTCCGGGGACAGAAAGTTCAGGCCGAAAACAAGGCTCTGGGAAATGAGACGGTGGCTGAAGTTTCCTTTATATATCTGCACAAGCACACGGGGCCGGTCGGGCACGATGGAAGCAGCCGTTATTGCAACGGCTATTTGGGCGTTGACCTTCCCATCAAAACGACTGGTAACCGCCGCCAGCGGCGACCACAGCCGTCCCATTATTGGCGCAATGTCCCGGTATTCCATGCCGGCCGCCGCAATATATTCCCTATACTTTCGCCGCAGTTTATCACCGGGCCTCCCGCTTGTCGAAAACCCTGGAAACCGGCCAACCGTTCACAACCTGGCACTCCATAACACGACAATGCGTAAAATGCGTAGGGGCAGCCCTTGTGGCTGCCCTCTCACCGCACAATAATCATGGCCGAACCGGAGCGGGTCCTCATTAGGAAACCCCGGCCCGCCAGGGCATTTACCAATCCGGCATTATGTCCTCGCCACCGTTCTTGGTGAGCCGGCGCTGCTCCGTGCCGTCGGCATTCATCACCAGTATGTCGGCCGAGCCGTACAGGTGGGTAACGAAGGCCAGCTGTTTGCCGTTCGGCGACCACACCGGCGAAACGTCGTCCACGTTGTTGCTGGTCAACCGCTCCTGGTCGGCCCCGTCTGCCTGCATGGTGTAGATTTCCGGATTGCCGTTCCGGGTGGAAACGAACGCCAGGGTCTTGCTGTTTGGGTGCCACGCCGGCGCATAATCATTAAATCCCCCCTGGGTCAGTCGGGTTTCCTCTACTCCGTCGTCCCAGGAGTTGCCCTTGGCCGGCTGCCCCAGGTATATCACCTGCGAATCCTCCTGCTGCCGCACGAAGGCGATGTACTTCCCGTCGGGCGACCAGACCGGATGCGAGTCGCGCCCCTCGGTAAGCCTCAGCAGGTTGACGCCCGCGGGATTGCGAATCCACAGACCCTGCTGCTCTTCCGGTTCCATGTTGTAGAACACCAGCCATTCCCCATCCGGCGACCAGTCGCCCAGTTCCTCCGATGGCACGTCGAACGTCACCTGGTCAACTTCCTGGCTCTCCAGGGCTATGGAGTATATTTCCGACCCGGTGCCCCCATACTCGTCGGCCTCGGAAACGTAGGCCAGGGTCTCCTGGTTGGGAGACCAGCGCGGCGATGCGTCCAGCCCCGGACTATTGGTCAATCTTGTCAGGCCCTGGCCCTCCCTGCTTATGATGTTTATTTCCTTGTCCCCTGAATCCCGGGACACATAGGCGATTTGCTGGCCGTCCGGCGACCATCGGGGGTCCTCGTCGGGCCCGCCGTTATGGGTCAGCCGCTCCGACTCGCCCGTCTCCGGGTCAACAACGTAAATGTCTCGGTCCCCGTCGGTGTCGGATACATAGACGATGGCGTCGTCCCCGGATGGCATGAAGGAACAGCCCATGACCACTGCCACCGCCAGGACCGCCAACGCCATGAGCGGTATTGAGAAAGAAAGTGATTTGACATTCTGCGGCTTCATCATTCAGCGCCACCTCCCCTAACATCGCAATCAAATCAACCGGGCCCATGCCCAAAGAGTGACTCAGCGGAAAAAGGTTACGACAAATTCTCCCGGGCGGGCCATTGAGGTTATGTACACTTTCCGGCAAGTTTGCCGCCTCCACCGCCCTTACTCTCTTCAATTGGGCAGGGCCTTCTACACCCGCCGCCATCACAGCTCAGGCTTGCGGTTAACAAGCCGCTCACGAAAAGGGAAGGACCTATAACCCGAAGAGGATCCGCTTCAGGTGCATTTCCCCAGCTGCTTAAACCCCGCACCACTGACGCTCATCCCCTTGCCAACCCGCATGACCCATCTTCACTATAAGACTAAGGCCACCCCATGCCCCTTTTGGGGCCAACCGCCGGCCGCCGTCAGGTTCAACAACTTAGAAAATGGAACAGAATGGAACCGCATAAGAAAAATTCCCACCCTGTCCCCGCGGCGCTGCCGTCGTCACTTGCTTTGCTGCTTCAAATACAAACCGACAGGAAATGCACGGAAATGCCCGAAAATGCAGGAGATAACTATTTCTTTCCATCCCCTGAAAGAAGGTTAGTGGCGCACGGCGTGCGGACTGGTTCTAATCAACCATCACCTTGACAAGGGTAGGCCGCTTCTTTAACTTTACCCAATAGCAAGGGGCTGCCGACTGCCACCGGGCAGCCGGATTAGCAAATGTGTCCGGCATGGGTCGCCAGCCTGGTCGCTGGCCTCAACCGTTTCGGGAGGTGAGCTTATGAAAGCCCTGGTAGGAGCAAACCTGATTGACGGCACAGGCGGGCCGGTAGTCAGCGATTCCACCGTTTTGATCGACGGTGAACGCATCGTCCAGACGGGGCCCCGGCAGAGGGTAGACCTGCCCCGGGACACCGAAGTCATCGACGTCTCCGGCATGACCCTTATGCCCGGCATGATTGACTGCCACGACCACCTGGCATCCAAGGACTATGGCCTGGCCAGCCGCATGGGCTTCGACGCACCCCTGTCCCTTCAACACCTGCGGACGGCCAAGGTCCTGGAACAGACCCTGGAAGCGGGCTACACCTGCGTTCGCGACGGCGGCGGCCTGGACGCCGGCTTCAAGCAAGCGGTGGAGCAGGGGCTTTACCCCGGCCCCCGCCTGGTGCTTTCCGTTGCCATTATCTCTCCTACCGGCGGCCTGGCCGACAAGGTGACTCCCTCCGGCCAGTGCTATCCCCACGACGATCCCATGATTCCCTCCGGCGTGGCCGACGGCGACGACCCCGTGCGGGCCAAGGTGCGGGAAATGTGCCGCGTGGGCGCCGACGTAATCAAGTTCGCCACTACCGGCGGAGCCAGTTCCCGCCCCGGCCACGGCCCCCTCGACATCGCCTTCGGCCCTAACGAGGTGAAGGCGCTTATTGATGAATCAAAAGCTCTTGGCCGCCGGACCATGTGCCACGCCGTGGGCGGCCCCGGCCTGCGCATGTGCGTTGAAGCCGGCGCCCACTCGGTGGAGCACGGCTGCTACCTGGCCGCAGACCCCGACCTGCTGAAGAGGATGGCCGGCGAGGGTATTTTCCTGGTGCCCACCTTCGAGATTTACGAGTTCCACGCCACGCTCAGCGCTCCCCACATGCAGGCCCGTTCCCGCGCTCTCTTTGACATTCACCGGGATACCCTGCACCAGGCCCTGGCCGCCGGCGTCAAGGTCGTCGCCGGCACCGACGCCGGTGGCTACGTCCACGGCGACAACGCCCGCGAAGTGCAGATTCTCGTGGAGAAAGGCATGTCCAACATGCAAGCCATCCAGGCCTGCACCGGGTGGGCTGCCGAGTGCGTGGACATGGCCAGGGACATCGGTACCGTTGCCAGGGGCAAGTACGCCGACCTGCTGGTGCTGGACGGGGACCCGCTGAAGGACATCGAGGTCTTGCGCCGGCCGGAGAACATCAAGATGGTGATGAAGGGCGGCCAGGCAGCCGTGGACCGGTTGCCCGTACGGGAAGCCCTGCCCGTGGCGTAAACTTACTATCAACAGTTTCTGCATCGGGCCGGCCCGTCACTGGCGCCGGCCCCGGCAGTCGGCAGGTAATGCGGTTTCACGTCTTGACCCTATTCCCGGAAGCCTTCGAGGGCCCGGTCCGGCACAGCATGTTGGGCCGAGCCATTCAGCGTGGCCTGATTTCCGTACAGATTACCGACATCCGCAGCTATACCCACGATGCCCACGGCACCGCCGACGACTACCAGTTCGGCGGGGGCCACGGCATGGTGCTTAAGCCCGAACCCATCTTTGAAGCCGTCGAAGACAGCCTCTCTCCCTACGACCCGGCGCTGCGATCATCAATACCTACTGTGCTGCTGTCCCCCCAGGGCCGCAAACTGGACCAGGCTCTGGTACTGGAACTGGCCGGCGCGCCGGCCCTGGCCCTAATCTGCGGCCACTACGCCGGCGTCGACGAGCGGGTCCGCACCCACCTGGCAACCCATGACGTCAGCATCGGGGACTATGTGCTGACCGGCGGCGAACTGGCCGCCATGGTGGTTATCGACGCCGTCTCCAGGTTCGTTCCCGACGTGGTGGGTTCATCAGAGAACGTCCAGGAGGATTCCATCACCTCCGGCCTGCTCCAGCACCCCCTTTACACCCGCCCCGCGGAGTTCCGAGGCATTGAGGTGCCGGAAATCCTCCGTTCCGGCCACCACGGGGAAATCGACCGGTGGCGCCGCCAGGAATCCCTGCGTCGCACGCTGGAACACCGCCCCGACCTGCTTGAATCCGCCGACCTCACCGAGGCCGATCACCTGTACCTAGACGGACTGGGTTACGAGGTCAAACCGCCCGCAGCCAACCCACCTGCCCGGCAGGGCAGCAAGTCCTGATTCCCATGCCCAAGGCCGACTTCAGATTCTCCACCCCCGTCCGCGTCCGCTGGATGGAGTGCGACGCCCAGGGCATCGTGTTCAACGGCGCCTACATGGGATACCTGGAGATTGCCCAGGCCGAGTACTTTCGCAACCTGGGCTTCTCCATCTACCGCCTGGCCCAGAACGGGTACTTCGACAGCGCAGTGGTGAAGGCGGACCTGCAGTTCAAGGTACCCGCTCGGGTGGACGAGATGCTGGAACTCTTTGCCCGGGTGGCCCGCATTGGCAACACCAGCATAACCCTGCTGGTGGAGATCTACTCCGTGGGGACTGAGAAGCTGCTGACCACCATGGAGGCGGTGTACGTGGGGTTCTACGCCGACTCGGGAACCACCAGGAGGGTGCCGGACGCCATTCGCTCCCTGGTTGACCACTTCGAGGCCACGGGGGAGGTATTGGGGCTTGATGAGTTTCCGGAACTGGCGGCGGCTGCCGGGTAGGCTATTCCATCGCCCGGGGAGATGGGGCTAGACCATGAAGACGGGGGATTCGTCCAGGTTTATTCGGGTTTCCTCGGCGATGCCTGTGCGGAGGAACCTGGGGAGGTTGAACATGCCCTGGTGGGTCTCGCCGTCGTAGAACTCCAGCTGCCGGCCGACGCGCTCGGCGAGCAACTGGTCAACCTGGGCGGCGTCCAGGCTGGGCAGCGGCGAGTCGGAAGCGACGTTGAAGCCCCACAGGGTCTGGAAGGCGGGGACGTGCAGTTGACAGGGCACGCAGTGGGTGAAGGTGGCCGCCAGGGTGCGGTTGATGGTGGTGAAGCACTCCTGGTGGCTCAACAGGCCGGCGGGACCGGACTGGGTTACCAGGATGCCGCCGGGGTTCAGCCGGGCCCTGGCAATCTCGTAGTACTGGCTGGTGTAAAGCAGGTAGGCCGGGCCGCCCTCCATGGGGTCAACCAGGTCCATGATCATTACGTCGAAGGTCTCATCGGTTTCCGCCAGGTAGGTCCTGGCATCCCGGTGCAGCAACTCCACCCGTGGGTCGTCGAAGGCGCCCTGGTGGTGGCGGGGAAGATACTGGCGGCAGAGCTCCACCACCTGCCGGTCCAGGTCGATCATGACGGCGCGCCCTACCGTTTTGTGGGTCAACGCTTCGCGGAGGGTGCCGCCCTCGCCGCCTCCACCGATGAATACGGTGGCGGGATTGGGGTGGAACAACATGGCGGGATGGACCAGCCCCTGGTGGTAGATGTGCTCGTCACGCTCGGTGGACTGGGTCTTGCCGTCCAGAACCAGGCTGCGGCCGTAGAGTTCGGACTCCAGCACTTCGACGTGCTGGTACTCGGTCCTTCCCGAAAAGAGGACCTGCTGTACCCTCAACATCACGGCCAGATCCGGATAGACCGTTTCGATGAGCCATTTGCCGGTAAGTTCTTCCATGGGTAGCGCGAGAATCCCCGGTCGCTAGATGCCCACCGGCAGAGGAAGCAGACCCCGACGGACCTCGCTTATTTCCGGCGCCCTGGACTCAAACAGGTTAATGAGAATCTGGGCAGCCTGCCGCGGCTGGAAGGTGGAACCACAGGTAAAGATATCGGCGGCGGCGTAGTTGTACTCCGGCCAGGTGTGGATAGATATGTGGGACTCGGCGATAGATAATATGCCGGTGACCCCTTGTGGACTGAACTGATGGAATGACTCGCCAATTACATGCGCCCCCACGCCTTCGGCGGCTCCATACAGTGCATTGCGGACATGGTCCAGATCGTCAAGAAGTTGAGGGTTACTCTCCTTGAGTTCCAACAAAAGGTGCAGACCTAGTACATTCAATCACCTGCCCTCCTCTTCATTATCGGGGATTAGGCCCCCTGAATGATGGGAAACGAATGTAGATTTTATATTTAATTTCGTTGGCAATCAATACCCCCCTACCCTCAATTACAGCGCAATTGCCTGAAAGGCGTTATTTGTGGGCGCCTGCCGGCATCATCTTTCACGTGGCGGCGGAAATCCGCCTCGGACGGACCGGCATTTCCGACACCGTTAAGGGGAAGGAAATTTCGTGGGAGGTGGGGGCACACCAAAGGTTCGCCCTCCAAAGGCGGCCATCCGCCTGAGGCGGACCCCTACGAAGGGGAGGAGTCGGCTGACAACATGGTTTTATGGTGGCAGGGGGTTATCCAGGGTGCAAGGGGGAAGTCTCAGAAATTAAGAATTAAGAATTGGGGGTGTTTGGGGACTGGATGGGGAACGATAATCTGTCCTGTTATGGGGGGTTATGCCTGACTTTTCGGCATTGACTATATTTGAGGTGGCCGATACAATCGGTCCAGATGGCACGCATATTTGACCTGCATATTCATACCACCAAGGGCAGCGCCGACAGCAACCTTACCCCCGAGGAACTAATCCTTGAGGCCGAACGACTGGGTCTGCGGGGCCTTTGCATTACCGAACACAGCGGCCCCTGGGACCGCCACGAATTTGAGCGTTTCGCCAGCCTGCACAACGTCGTCCTGATCAGGGCGATGGAGGCCGACACAGACATGGGGCACATGCTGGCTTTCGGCATGGACGCCTACCAGTCCGGGTTCCACAAGGCGGAAAACCTTTGCAAGGCTGCCCGGTCCCAGGGCGGATTCGTGGTCAGCGCCCATCCTTTCCGCGGCGTCCTGGGGCGGCACATGCGTGAGCGGCCCTACCTCTACCGTTCCATGCCCGATGAGCCGATGCCTACCATCCCGGAAGAGGCGTTGCAGCACCCGGTTTTCAAGCTGGCCGATGCCATTGAAGTGGTGAACGGCGGAACTGGAGACGAGGAAAACGACTTCGCCATGGAAGTGGCCACCCTGCTTCGAATGCCGGTAACCGGGGGCAGCGATGCCCACTCCATACAGGGCCTGGGACGTTACGTTACCGCCTTCGCCGACGAAATCCAGACCGAGGCCGAATTTCTGAACGCCCTCCGCTCCGGCAACTTTTTCCCCGCCGTCGGATTGAGGGCCGGGCAGCTGCGCCCTTACACCGGGTGATACCTTAGCGTTTCTCCGGTTTCCTCAAAGAGCGAAACACCCGTCAACCCAGTCGCCAACCCATGGCGTGTACCTGCCATCGGAATGCTTGCATTATGTTAACGTCGAGTCTGCCAAGATGACCCTGCCACAAACCAACTCAACGGTGCCGGCGCTGGAGCGAACCTACGTTGCCCTGGACCTGGAAACCACCGGCCTGGACGCCGACCGGGAGAAGATAATCCAGGTCGGCGCCGTCAAATTCTGCGGCGACCGGGTCCTTGACCGTTTTGACACTTTCGTTAACCCAGGAAGGGCGATTCCGGATTTCATTCAGCGCCTGACCGGCATTCGACCGGACCAGGTCAGCCGGGCCCCCTATTTTTCTTCGATAAGCCAGGGCCTGGAAAACTTCGTAGAAGACCACCCGGTTGTGGGTCACAACATCGCCTTCGACCTGCGCTTTCTTGAAACCCACGGCCTGAGCCTCAATAACGCCCGGTACGATACCTGGGACCTGGCCTCTTTTGTCCTGCCAAGAAGCTCCGAATACTCCCTGGGGTCTCTGGCCCGCCAGTTCGGGCTGGAACACGAACGGGCGCACCAGGCCATTGATGACGCCGACGCCACCAGGCAACTGTTTGTAACCCTCCTGCGCAAGGCCGCGGAACTGGACCCCGCCCTCCTGGCTTACATTTGCAGCCTGGCCAATCGGAGCAATTGGGGCATCGCAAATCTCCTGTCAGGATTGGAGACTCATGCAAACGGCGCTGGGGATTCCGCAGACAGCGCCGCCCTCTTTGGATTGTTGGGACTGGACTTCAGCCGCCTGGCCGCCCGCATCGGACGCCCGGAACGCCGCCGCTATGACGAGAGCCTGGCCCACTTTACGGAAGACAAGATAGTCGCCCTGTTAAGCCCGGAGGGGCCCTTCGCCCGGGCCTTCCAGGGATTTGAGCAACGGGACGAACAGGTGGAGATGCTCAGGGCGGTAACCGGGGCCATTTACGGCGGCGGAAAGCTGGTTGTGGAAGGAGGCACCGGCGTGGGCAAGTCCATGGCCTACCTGCTGCCCGCCGTACTGTTCGCCGCCACCAAGGGCCTGCGGGTTGTGATTTCAACGAATACCATCAGCCTGCAGGAACAGTTGATGCGCAAGGACATTCCCGCGGTCATAGGAATCCTGGAAAGCACGGGGCTGGTAGAAGAGGGTCTGATAAAGGCCACGCAGCTGAAAGGAAGGGCCAACTACCTGTGCCTGCGGCGGTGGAATTACCTGGCAAACAATGACAATCCTTCGGTTGACGAGACCAGGCTGCTCAGCAAGACGGCGGTGTGGCTTCAGGACACGGTGGCCGGGGACCGGGCGGAGATTAACCTGTCCGGCCGCGACGCCTTCACCTGGAGCAAGGTTTCCGCGGGAGAGAAGGGGGGCTGCCCCGCACTGCGCAGCGGCACCTCTGCCTGTTTTCTGCGCAGCGCGCGGGAACGCGCGGACCAGGCACATATCGTGGTGGTGAATCACGCGCTCCTGCTGTCTGACCTGGTGTATGGGGGCGGCATCATCCCCGACTACCAGCACCTGGTGATAGACGAGGCCCACAACCTGGAGGATGAAGCCACCCGGCAGTTTGGCTTCCAGCTGACACCCGACCTGCTGGGCGACATAGTTGAAATGGCTTCACGTCTGGGCCGCGAGACCCGGCTGTCGTTGAGCACATTCCAGCTGCAGCCTCCGGTCAGGCAAAGCGGAGAAGGGCTGGCGGCGCTGGTAGAAGAGTTGATACCCCGCCTGAGACAGAACTGGAACGACATGTGGGCGGCAGCGCAACGGTTCTTCCAGGCACAGGGCACCAACACCGATGATTTCCTGATTACCCCCAGGTCCAGAGGGCAGCGCAGTTGGGAAGACGTTGCCACGGTCTGGGAGAACGTGGACGTGGCATTGGGGAACCTGGCCCAGGCATTGAACCGGCTGCACTCTTTCCTGTATGAGACGGAGTTCCCGGTTTCATCGGACGAACAGGAAGCCGATTCTTCTACCGGCGACGTGTCATCCCTGATATCGGAGTCCAGCGCGCTGCAGGGCAACGTGGAGGCGCTCAGAGACAACCTGGCCTCAATTATCAGTAGTGAAGACCCGGGGAAGATTCACTGGCTAAAGATGGACCAGAACCGGGGCGAAGTCAGCCTCAACTCGGCGCCTCTGGAAGTGGGGAACGCGCTCCGGGAACAGCTATTCGACGAAAAGGAGACCGTGGTACTCACCAGCGCTACGCTCAGCGCCAACGGCAATTTCGACTATGCCCGCCGGCGGCTGAATCTGCCGCTGGACAGCGACGAGTTGCTGGTGGGCTCGCCCTTTGACTACCGCAAGGCGGCGCTGCTTATGATTCCCGAAGATATGCCGCAGCCCCAGACGGAGGGGTACGTGGAGGGTATGGGCCGCGCCATCATGGACCTGGCAACGCACCTTTCCGGCAGGACCATGGCCCTGTTCACTTCGTATTCGGCGCTGCGCAACGTGGCCAACCGGATCCGCGGCCGGCTTGAGCAGCAGGGCATCGAGGTGCTGGCGCAGGGCGTTGACGGCGCTCCCCCGCAAATCAGCCGCCGGTTCGTCGAGAATCCCAAGTCCGTCCTGCTGGGCACGAGCAGCTTTTGGGAGGGTGTTGATTTTCCCAGTGGCGTTATGCGGGCGCTGGTGATTACCCGGCTGCCTTTCCAGGTGCCCACGGACCCGGTGGTGAAGGCCCGCTCGGAGCAGTACGACAACGCGTTCAACGACTTTTCCATACCGCAGGCAGTGCTGCGTTTCCGGCAGGGCATGGGACGCCTGATCCGTAACAAGGAAGACAGCGGCGCCATCGTGGTTTTGGACAAGCGGATAACCGGGCGTAACTACGGGCAGGCGTTTCTCCATTCCATACCCCCCTGCACTCTGAAACCCAGCAACCTCAATAACATTGGTTCCCTGGCAGCCGAGTGGATCAAAGAGGCGGACCGTGGAACTGGTCGTTGAGCACCCGCTGGACCTGGAAGCCAGCCTGCTGGGCGGGCAGGCCCACCGGTGGCGGCAGGAGGGAACGGAGGAAGAACCCTGGTTTTCGGGCGTAGTGCGGGGCAACTTCATCCGTCTGCGGCAGTTGGACGCGAACCGGGTGGAGTTCCAGGCCGCTCCCTGGCCTGAGCCTTCCTGCATCCCCATCCTCCAGCACTACTTCCGGCTGGACGACAACCTGGTCCACATCCAGAAGGAAATCAGCCACGACGGGCGGGTGAAGGCCATGGTCGACCAGTACCCGGGGCTACGGGTGCTGCGCCAGGAGCCATGGGAATGCCTGGTGGCCTACATCTGCTCGGCCAACTCCAACATTCAGCGCATTCACCAGGTGATGGAGAACATCGCCGGGGCCTTCGGAAGTCCCATCGAACTGGCCGGCCAGGTGCGGCACACCTTCCCAACGCCGGTCCAATTGGTGGAGGCTGGCGAAATGGAATTGCGCCGGCTGGGGCTGGGTTTTCGCGCTCCCTACGTGGACCGGGCTACCAGGGAGGTGGTGGACGGCTCCCTGGACCTCAATGCCCTGGTCCGGGCGCCCTACCCCACCGCCAAGCAACGGTTGATGGAATGCTACGGCATCGGCAGCAAAATTGCTGACTGCATAGCAGTTTTCTCGCTGGAAAAAATGGAGGCCTTTCCCATCGACGTATGGGTCCGCCGGGCCCTTGGCGAGTGGTACTTTTCCGGGGAGAAACCGCCGCCGGACCGGGAACTGCTGGCGTGGGCCCAGAACTATTTTGGGCAGTATGCGGGTTACGCCCAGCAATACCTGTTCCACGGGAGAAGGCTGCAGAAGCGGGGGAGTAGGGACAAGGATAACGAAGGGGGAGAGGCGGCGTAAGGTGTTAAAACCGGGACGGCTGGAAGTTCATCTTCCCATTGACCTTGAAGCCACTCTTATGGGGGGACAGGCGTTTCGCTGGATGCCGGTAGGGGACGGCTGGTATTCAGGGGTGATTCAAGATTGCCTTGTCAATGTTCGCGTTGCCGACGGCGGAATTGAATATCGCAGCAATTGGGACGAAGGACAGGTTCGGCCCCTGCTGGAAAGCTATTTCAGGCTGGATGACGACATTGATGCCATCCGCGCAGAACTAAGCCGGGATGCCACAATAGCCCAGCTAATCCAAAAGTACCCGGGGTTGCGGCTGCTGCGCCAGGACCCGTGGGAGTGCCTGGTGGCTTACTTGTGCTCAGCCAACAACAGCATTCAACAGATCAGCAACATTTGCGAAAGGCTGTCTAAAGAGTTCGGCAGGGAGTTGACCCTGGGGGCAGAATGCAGAAATACCTTTCCCACTTCAGCCGATTTGGCTAGTGTTGCGTTGCCAGAATTACGGAATCTCAAACTTGGACTTGAGCGGGCCGATAACATTCATGGGCTGGCCATGGAGGTGGAAGGGGGGGCGCTCGACTTGTGGAGCTTGAGAAACGCAGATGCTCACGAAGCCAGGGAGCGCCTACTCAGGTACAGAGGAGTTGGAGAGAAAATTGCCGGCTGCGTGCTGTTGTTTTCACTGGATAAATTAGACGCCTTCCCTATAGACAGGCACATAGGAAGGGCTCTGGTCTCCGCTTATTTTCCACACCTGAAGGAAACGCAGTTGAAGAAGCTAGAAACGCACAGCAAGGAGAAGTTCAAAGACTACGCTGGAATAGCGGGACAGCTTTTGTTCCACGAGATCAAGTTTGGGTCATCATTGGCTACGCCACAACGTTCCAATTACTACTTCTATTAGCGTAATCTCCCTTCGTGGGAGAGCTCCCACCTACGGCGTTAGCAAAAGCTTGCCGAAGAAGTTGGCCTCCTCCATGGTGCGGTGCGCTTCGTGGGCCTCGGAAAGCGGGAAAACCTGGTGGATGGCGGGGCGGATGACGCCCCGGTTCAGCATTTCCACGATCTGCCGCATGTCCTCTTTGCTTCCCATGAAGGTGCCGTAGATTTCAATCTGGCGGGTGAAGAGCAGGCCCAGGTGGAGTTCGGCTCGCAGCCCGGTGGTTGCCCCGCAGATGGTGTATCGCCCCCCTGGCCGCAGTGAATTGAAGGCGCTGGTAAAGAACTCGGCCCCCACGTGGTCCACCAGGACGTCAACACCCAAGCCGCCGGTCAAGGCCTTTACGCGTTCTACCACGTCCTCTTCCCGGTAGTTGATGACCTCGTCGGCGCCCAGTTCCTTGGCCTTCTCGGCCTTTTCGGCGGTGCTGGTGGTGGCGATAACCCTGGCTCCAACCACGTTTTTGGCCACCTGGATGGCCGCGGTTCCCACTCCCGCCGATGCCGACAGAACCAGGACAGTCTCCCAGGGCTGGAGTTGGGCCCGGCGCACCATCATGTTCCACACCGGCAGGAATGTGGTGGGTACGGCGGCCGCCTCTTCGTAAGTTACTGAGTCGGCTATCTTGTGGGCGTTGACCGCAGGCACAGTTGTGAACTCGGCGTAGCTGCCGTCGGAGGCGCTGCCCATGAACCTGGCACGGGGGCACAGGTCGTCGCGGCCTGACATGCAGTACTGGCACTGGTTGCAGCTTATGCGGGGATTTACCACGACACGGTCGCCTGGCTGGAGGCTCCGCACGTTTGCTCCGGCTTCCACCACGTCGCCGGCGCAGTCGCCGCCCAAAATCAGCGGGGGAGGAAATTCCCGCCGCAGGCCGCGGCCACCCTCGCGGGTGTAGAGGTCAAGCCGGTTCAGGGCAGACGCCTTTACCCGGATCTTTACATCGCTTGGGCCGGCCTCGGGTTCCGGTCTTTCGCCGTAGGTCAGGGTTTCCGGACCGCCGTGGGCTTCAATATAGACTGCCTTCATTACTTACTTTCTCCCGACATCTCAGCGTGTACTATCCCCGCCCCAATTACCCTCTGGGTCGTCGGACCCGGGTTTTCCTAAGGTCTTCGGCCCTCGTGGCAATCGTTGCAGAGGTAAACGATGGCCAGAGCCTCTTCGTGGCTGGAAATCAGGCCACAGCGGGGAATGTCACTGTCCCGACTCCAGGGCTGGTGAAACTTGCCGCCGCACATCTGGCACGAGGTCTGGTGGATGCCGTCGAGGGGGCCGTCACAGATTACGCAGGACTCCCGTTCCAGTTCTTCCAGCATCGTGTAGTCTGCCTCCCTGTGAATGTGTCCCGATGGGCGTCTTAGTCCCTATTTGCAGCCGGCAGGGCTTCCCAGGGACGCTACCATTTCCCGCACCCACCGGCGCTCTTCGTCCTCGGAGTTGACCAGGCGGTCCAGGCGCAATTCCCGCAGCCTGGTTAGCATTTGCCCCACCAGGGGCCCGGGGGGAACGCCCATATCCAGCAGGTCGTCGCCCTTCAATACCGGAGCCAGGTCGCGGCCTGCTTCCAGGTACTTGTCCAGATTCTTCGCGGTACCGGCCGAATCGGTAATCTCGCGGACGACCTTGAGGGTTGCGACGCTAATGCCTTGAAGCAGTCGCGACAATTCGGATAGCGGCAACTCACTCTTGGTGAGAACGGCCTGCAAATCCCGCAACTCAATGCTGTCCCGGACAACTCTGGCCCAGGCGCGGGGCATGTTAAGCCGCCTGATCAGGGCCTCACCGTCAGCGGCGGACAGGGGATAAGCCAGGGCGGCCAGCCAGGGAAGCCACGGTTCCGCATCGCCATTGTCCTTGCTGGGGGAGCTTGCGGCCCAGCGGGCCAGGTATTCTCGCTGGCCCAGGCCCGGAACGAGCGAAGAAAGCAGGCCCATATCCGAAGCTCTGCCCAAAACCCTTTCAGGGTGGCCTTCCATGACCATCAGTTCCAGTTCGTGGCGCAGGCGATCTCCACTTACAGTGTCGCAGCTCCGAGACTCCACCGCAGCATTGAATTGAGCCAGCGTCTCCTCCTCGAAGGTGAAACCGAGGCGCTGCTGGTAGCGGACCGCCCGGAAAAGACGGGTGGGATCATCGTTAAAGCTCCGGGCATGGATGGTGCGGACTACTCTGTTCGCCAGGTCCGCTTTCCCGTGGAAGGGGTCGACCAGATTTTCAAGGTTTCCGTCCAGGGGTAAAGCAATGGCGTTGATGGTGAAATCGCGGCGGGCCAGGTCATCGTACAGGGACGACGGCTCCACCACGGGCAGGGAGCCGGGGACCGGATAGACCTCTTTCCTGGCGGTTACCAGGTCGATTCGCGAGTCTTCCAGCGTTACCGTGGCAGTGCCAAACCGGCTGTGAACGACCACCCGCCCGTTGACCTCTTGCGCCAGGGCGTGGGCGATGGCGGTTGCGTCGCTCTCCATGACAAAGTCCAGGTCTCTTATGGGCAGCCCCAAAAGCAGGTCGCGCACCGGTCCGCCAACGAGGTACACCGGCAGCGAATATGAAGCCGCCACATCTCGAAGTGCAATGAGCAAAACGTGATGGTCGCTACCGATGAACTCTTCGATAGCAAGGGAAGCAGGGGAAGAAAACCGGAGGTTATCCGCGGACGGGTTCATCGCGGCAAAAATTATAGCATACGGCGGGGACGTCCCACATTGGAACTTAATACTAGAGGACTGCGGGGAAATGCAATCAAATGTTGGCGCGCAAGGGACTATATGCTAGAATCGGTGCAATTGAAGAGGAGGTGTCGATATGGCTGAGGCCGATTTCAAGACCTTTTACGATTTTCGTTGACCCTACGTGTACAACGCTGCCATGTGGCTGGCGAAGGTACGCGAAACCACCGGACAAGAAGTAAACGTGGACTGGCAGCCCTTCTCCTTGGAGCAGGTGAACAGCGACAAGGGTGAAGAGTTCAAGTTCTGGGAACAGCCGGGCGCCCTTGATGGCTCGGACAACACCCTGTTGGCCCACCGGGCAGGCCTGGCCGCCAAGCGGCAGGGCAAGGAGGCTTTTGAGTCCTTCTTCATGGCGCTGCTGAAGCTGCGGCACGAAGACCGGCGCAGCCTGACCGAAATGGAAGTGATGGAAGAGGCAGTAGCCAATTCCGGCATCGACATGGCCCGTTTCCGGGAAGACCTGGCAGACCCGGACCTGCTTCGGGAAATTGCCGAGAGTCACACCGAAGCCGTGGACACCTACGGCGCCTTCGGGGTCCCGACCTACGTGTTCCCCAACGGCAGCACGGCGTTCGTCAAGATGCACATTCCCCCGGATGAACAGGCCGGTGAAATTTACGAGTCCCTCACGCGGGTAATCACGGACGCCCAGCACGTGGGCGAGGTGAAGCGCCCGTCCCCGCCGTGGCCTCACGGCATCATCTAGGGCTGGCCGGGTTCCGATTTGTCTCTTGAAGACCTGGAAGCCACCCTTGGTATAACCTTCAATGACCGGGGCCTGTTGCGGCAGGCCCTGGTTCATCGTTCATATCTCAACGAACACAGCGGTTCGGCGCTGGATTCCTACGAACGCATGGAATTCCTGGGAGACGCCGTACTTGAGCTGATAGTTTCCACCGAGCTTTACCGCAACCTGCCCCACGTAACAGAGGGGGAGTTGACCAAGGGGCGCTCCTCGCTGGTCTGCCGGGCAAGTCTGGCCCGGACGGCGCGCCGCCTCTCGCTGGGAAAGCACCTGTCCCTGGGCAAGGGAGAGGTGGAATCGGGCGGCCACAACCGGGAGTCCATCCTTGAAGAGACCTTCGAGTCGCTGGTGGCGGCTATCTACCTGGACCAGGGATACGAGGCGGCCCGCAGGTTTGTGCTGAAGGCACTGGGCAACGACCTGGACGAAATATGCAGAAGGGGAAAGGCGGTGGACAACCCCAAGTCCCGCTTGCAGGAACTGGTCCAGGGCATGGGGCGGCCCACACCACGTTACCGGTTAATCTCCGCCGAGGGCCCTGACCACCAGCCCGTTTTCAAAGTACAGGTACTGGTGGGCGACGAGGTACTGGGCGAAGGCGAGGGCAACAGAAAGACGGATGCGGAGCGCGCCGCCGCCCAGGCAGCCCTGGATATGGAAGGCGCGGCTGCAGCCGGTAAGTCTTACTCCGGCGCCTCGCGCCTGGTGGAAGCCAACTCAGCCGGCGTTGGCTTTAGCCGGAGTACCGACACGGACAACAATCTCAAGCGCAACTCAAAAGGCAGGCTATGCTCTCATTCTTCCAAAGAAATCGGGAAGGCAACCAGCAAAAAACCGACGAAGGGGTCAAACGGAGCCGGGAGCGCTGGTTCGGGCGCATACTGGATGTTCTCCGGACCTCTGGCCTGGATGAGGCGGTTTGGGAAGAGCTTGAGGAAATACTGATTTCCGCCGACGTCGGGGTCGAGACTTCCCTGCGAATTATCGAGGATCTCAAGGAGCAGATACGAAGCCAGGGGATTGCGGACCCGGATACCGCCTTTGCTCTCCTGAAGGAGATGCTGGCCCATCACCTGGAAGCGGGCAGCCCTGCCGGCGCCTGGACCCGTGAGACCACCGCCGGCACCCCATACGTTATCCTGATGGTGGGAGTGAACGGAGTCGGCAAGACGACCAGTATTGCCAAACTGGCGCACCACCTGACGCAGGAAGGGAAAAAGGTGGTGCTGGGCGCCGCCGATACCTTCCGGGCCGCCGCCGAGGAGCAGCTTGAAATCCTTGGCGACCGGGTGGGCGTAGACGTTATCAGCCACCAGCCCGGGGCGGACCCGGGGGCGGTGGCCTACGATGCCTACCAGGCCAGCAAGGCGCGAGGGGCGGACGTTCTCATCGTAGACACGGCGGGGCGGCTGCACACTCGGTCCAACCTGATGGAAGAGTTGAAGAAGGTACACCGCGTCATTAACCGGCTGGACGGGAATGCCCCGCAGGAAGTGCTTCTGACTCTGGACGCCACCACAGGGCTTAACGGACTTTCGCAGGCACGGGCGTTTACCGAAGCGGTCGGCTGCACGGGCATTTTTCTTGCCAAGCTGGATGGAACCGCCCGCGGCGGCATAGCGCTGGCGATCAAGCAGGAACTGAATGTACCCATCGTATTCATCGGCACCGGCGAGTCGCTGGAGGATATCGCTCCCTTTGATGCCGCACAATTCGTGGACTCGCTCCTTGCCCCGGTCTCCTAGCCCGGGAAATTCTCTCGTTGCGCCACACCAGGGCCCGACTTACGTGCCGCCAGCCATTCATCATGCCGCACGAAGCTCATTTGAGCGTTTCATTCTGACGACGCCGCTCACCGAGGCCCGCCGTGTCTGAGCCGCTGTCCTGGCTGCTGTTGGTAACGTTCATGGGCTTCCTGGGTTTCCCCCTTTCCTTTTTCCTGTTTTCCGGGTTGCCGGACCGCGGGTACGCGTTTTCCAAGCCCCTGGCGCTCTTGCTGGCCGCCTATGTGCTGTGGGCGCTGGGACTGACGGGTTCTGTGCTGAACGTGCCGCAGACGGCATGGGGAATTCTGCTGGCGGGCGTGGCGCTTTTCGGTTGGTTTTACTACCGCCGCTGGCCGGAGCTTGAAGCGTTCCTGAAGGCCCAGTGGCGGTACATCGCAGTGGTGGAATGCCTGTTTCTTGGCGTGCTCCTGGCCTGGCTTTTTGTTGTTTCCGAGGCGCCGGCCATCAATCACACCGAAAAGCCGATGGACTTTGCCTTCCTAACCAGCATCCTGCAGGCCCCAACCTTCCCGCCGGAAGACCCCTGGCTGGCGGGACACTCCATCAGCTACTACTACTTCGGCCATTTCATAATGGCGCTGCCCATGAAGCTGGCGGGTATAACTTCCAACGTAGGCTATAACCTGGCCCTGGCCACCCTGCCCGCCCTTGTGGCCATTGGCGCGATGGGTTTGACCTACAACCTGGTTAGATTGACGGGCGGCGGCTTTCGCGCCGGCATTCTGACCGGACTGCTGGCTGCATTGCTCATCACCGTCATGGGCAACTTGGAAGGGGTTATGGAATTCGTCCAGGTCCGCGGCTGGGGAGGCGAGGGATTCTGGCAGTGGGTGGGCATTAAGGGGCTGGACGGCGTTGGCGGCGGCAGCGGCCTGTTCCCCGACAGCAACTGGTGGTGGTGGCGCGCTACCCGGGTGATTGACACCCTGGAGGGCGGGACGAGCCTGGACTACACGATTACCGAATTTCCGTTCTTCAGTTTCCTGCTAGGGGACCTACACTCGCACGTATTGGCGCTGCCGTTTGTCCTGCTGGCGCTGGGCCTGGCCCTGAACCTGTATCGGAGCAGGCAGGCCATCGGTTTCCGGTGGCTAATGGACAACCGCTGGCAGGCGGCGGCAATGTCACTCTGTTTCGGGGCGCTGGCCTTCATCAATTCCTGGGATTTCCCCGTTTACGCCGCCATATTGGCAGCGGTATCGCTGGCAAAGGCGTGGGGCGACCGGCGCGCGCTGTTATTGGCCGAGAGCGGTGAGGAAGCAGGGGAGTTGACAATTGCGGTGGGGCTGGAGACCCTGCGCCGGTCATTTATGTCGGCGGCCCTGTTCCTTGTCCCAGTGCTGGCGCTGGGGGTAGCGCTTTTCCTGCCCTTTTACCTGGACTTGAGCTCCCAGGTATCCGGAATCTTGCCTTACCTGGGCCCGCAGACCCAGCCTCTGCACTTCCTACTGGTGATGGGCCTCCCCGCTTTGCTCGGCCTGGCATTTCTGTGGGGCAGACTCGGAAAGATGCGGCGGCCCGCTCCCTTCGACGCTCCGGCCATCGTGCTGGTTGTGGCGGTGGCGGCGGCGCCGCTTGTCCTTTGGTGCCTGCTGGCGTCCACCTGGGGCGTAATGACCGGGGACATCGAGGCACTGGCGGGGACACTGGCCGTTCGAACCTTTACGGTGTTACCGCCCCTGGCGCTGGCCGGGTTGGCGGGGTATTGCGCCCTGCAACGCGCGGGAAGCGAGAGCCATGCGGTGCAGGCTTTTCCGCTGCTGCTGCTGGCCGGCGCATTTTACCTGCTGGCGGGGGCGGAGCTTTACCACCTGGCCGATTTCTTCGGAAACCGCATGAACACGGTGTTCAAGGTCTATTACCAGGCCTGGCTGCTCCTCGGCATAGTGGGAGCGTACGGTGTTTATTGTTGCTGTCTAGGATTCGGGGCGCTGAGGCTCAGGGGGAAACTGGTGCGGATTGCCTGGGGCGGCGCTGCGGCGGGGGTTCTGCTCATGGCCCTTTATTATCCGGTAGGGGCCACCCTGGACCGGACCGGCCTGCTTCGGGAAGGCCACAGCTTTCAGGACAACACGCTGGACGGGCTGGCTTACATCCGGGACCAGTCCAGGGCAGAATACCAGGCCCTTGCCTGGCTTCGGGACGAGGCGGGCCCGGGCACAATTGTTGAAGCTGTCGGAGACGATTATTCGGAGTACGGCCGGGTGTCAGCGGCAACCGGCAGGCCAGCGGTGCTGGGGTGGAAGGGACATGAGCACCAGTGGCGGGGAACGACCAGGATCTTCCAGGGCCGGGAGGAAGACGTCGCCCAGATTTACCAGAATTCGGACCCGGTTGTTGTACGGCAACTCCTTGACCGTTATGATGTCCGCTACGTTTACCTGGGTCACCGGGAGCGGGCCAAATACGGAATTGACCGGCCGCCCGGCACCGAGGGTGTCCTGGAAATCGGCTTTGCCAGGGATGACGTAATTATCTATCAGAGGTTCCCGGGCCCCTGACTCCGTGGCAGTATCGCACTGAATGACTTTCCCTGACCATTTGCACGATGCGGAAAGGCCGCCGACGCATCCCCCTTTCAGCCGGTCCTGGCTGGGGCGGGGGATATTGCGGCTGGTCGCTACCGGTGAGGGCCGGTTCGTGGCCGGCTTCCTGGCCCTGCTGGTCCTGGCCTTGGCGCTGCGCCTGTGGGACCTGACCGGGCGCACCATGCACTACGACGAGGCTATCCACCTTTACTATTCGTGGCGCCTCGCCAACCTGGAAGGCTTTGTCCATTCTCCGTGGATGCACGGCCCCTTTCAGATTGAACTGGTTGCCGTCTTTCTGGGCCTGCTGGGTGACAGCGATTTTGTCGCCAGGCTGGCCTATGCCCTTTTCGGGACGGCGCTGGTGGGTCTTCCCTTTTTCCTGCGGGAACATCTGGGGCGCTATGGGGCGTTGATTACGGGCTTCATGCTGGCAGTATCGCCATCACTCCTCTATTTCAGCCGCTTTGGGCGAAACGACATTATCATGGCGGTGTTGACCGTTTCCCTGTTTGCCCTGCTGTGGCAATACACCCAAAACCCAAGGAACCGCTACCTCTTCCTGGCTTCCGCCGTGTTGGCGGTGGCCTTCGCCACCAAGGAGACCGCGTATATCATTGCGGCCATGTTTGGCTTGCTGGCCCTTTTGCTGGCGATTCCTTATTCCGGCCTGGCCAATTCACTGTCGAATCTCTGGAACAGGAGGAAAGTGCCAGGAAGCACGCAACCGGAATGGGACTTGGAGGGTGATGGTTCTGGTGGTCCAATAGACGAAGCGCGTTTTTCCGGGGGCCGCCCAGCCAGGCTGGGGAGCAGGTTGGACATTGGGCGCCTTAACCCGGCCGGCGGTTTCCTGGTGCTGCTGATTACGTTGACGCTGCCGCTGTGGTCCGCCGGAGTGGAACTGGCGCGGGAAGTGGGGGTAGCCCTGGCGGGGATATTGCGCTGGGGAGGCGCAAGGGAAGCACTTGAGAATGGGTTCGGGCTTACGCTGGTGGGGAGAGATGCAGCCAGCCAGGGCATAGTGGGGGCGCCCGTGTGGGAAGCGCCTTTTGTGCAGTTGCCGCTGCCTGAGCCGTGGCCCTGGATTGCCGGGGCGCTGGTATTGCTGGTGGTGGTGGCCTGCGTTGTTGCCGGCTGGAGACGGGCCCTCACCCGGGCCGGTCGGCTCGGGGCAATCATCCTGCCTGTGGCTGCGTCTTACGTTGCCGGCTTTGCGCTACTGCGTCCAACCGGCACGGCCATAGACTTGCTGCTGGTTTCTCTCATGGCGGCGATTTGCCTGTGCGCTTTCGCGCTTCTTCGCATTCCCTGGCGGCAAAGTTTCTTCCTGCTTTTCGTTCCGTTCGTGGCTACGCTGACTTACTTCGCCCTGCTTTTGCCGATGATAGAGTTGGACTCGCTGCTCCCGAGTATTTTGCCGGAAGGGGTCGAAGTTGCCAGTTCAGGCAACGGGGCGCCTCTGAACTATCTGGTCGCCGGCGGCGTCATCCTGGGGATGATGGTGCTGGCATGGGGCATCGGGCTGTGGTGGAAAGGGGGGGTGTGGCTGGCGTGCGCCGTGATATTTGGGACTACCTGGTTAGTCCTCTATACGACCTTCTTTACCAATCTGGCCGGCGCATTCAGCGGGGCCTGGCAGGGTATGGGGTACTGGATAGCCCAGCAGGAAGTGGCACGGGGAAACCAGCCTTGGTACTACTACCTTGTCGGGTTGTCGGTTTACGAGTTCCTGCCCCTTCTCTTTGGCCTGATTGCCGCCGTGCTTTTCACCATGCGCCGGGACCGGTTCGGGATGGCCCTGGCATTCTGGGCCGGGGTGAACCTGCTGGCCTACACCATCGCCAGCGAAAAGATGCCCTGGCTGCTGGTCAACATCACCCTGCCGTTCATCTTCCTTGCCGGAGAACTGCTGGGGGAACTGGTAGAACGTGTCCAGTGGCGATATACACTGGAGTCGTCCCGCCGGCTTTCCAGCCTGATGGTACTGGCTATACCGGCTTTCCTGATTGTGGCCGGCGGATATGCCGCGCTCAGGCTTACGGAGGCCGACAATTCCCTCTCCTACACCGCGGCAATCCTTCTCCTGGTAATTTTCCTGCTGGCCGTGACTGGCGCGTGGCTTGTCCGGCAGTCTGGGGCCGGGAACAGCCCGGCCCTGGCTACGCTGGGGATAGCCGGAACACTGGCCGCCGCCACGGCCTGGATGGCGTTCCAAGCCTCCTACGTACACGATGACTCCCGGCTGGAAATCCTGGTTTACGCCCAGGGAAGCCACGACCTGAGACAAGCCCTGGCGGAACTGGACCAACAGTACTTCCAGAACTCCGATTCTGAGCTACTTGCCGAACCGGTGCGGGTTGACTACGACATCTGGTACCCATTGCAATGGTACGTCCGGCACAATGACCAGGAGGGACAGCTAAGGTTCACCTGTTTCAGGGATGAGGACGGCTCCGGCGGCTGCTCCAGCCCGTTGGAAGGGCCGGCCGCCGCCGCGTTCCTGGTGGCTTCCCACCACCGTCCCTCCGCCACGGGCTCGATGCAGGGATCTGACCAGTTGGCGCCGCGCCGCAACCTGCTGTGGTTTCCGGAGACGTACCGCCGGCCGGGAGAGGACCGGCAGGGAGAAGGAGCATTGGAGGAGGTGATGGCTGACCTCGAGTTCTTCCGGGAGGCCGCCACATCCCGGGAAAAGTGGCACCAGGCCCTGAAGTTCGTACTCAAGAGAGATATGGAATCGGACTGGTTCAAATCGGAGTATTATACTTACCTGAGCCGGGAGGCGGTTGATGCTCAAGAGGCCCCGTAATTCGAGACTCGGGCGGAGCACCGGGGGACGAATCAATTGAACTTCAAGAACTGGCGGCTCTGGCTCGGCATAGGGGTCAGCACCGTTTTCCTCCTGTTCCTGGTCTGGACTATCGAGTTCAATGACCTGGTACGGGCCCTAAAGGAAGCCAACTATCTCTACCTGGTCCCCGCCGTCGTCATCTACTTCGTGGGCATCTATTTCCGGGCGGTGCGGTGGCGTTACATCCTGTCGCCGGTCGGGAGGTTTCCCGCCAAGCGGCTTTATCCGGTGGTGGTAATGGGATACGCCGCCAATAATGTGCTGCCGGCCCGCGCGGGGGAGTTGGTCCGCGCCTATTACATGGCGCAACGGGAACGTTTCAGCGGGAGCACTGCCCTGGCCACCATCGGCGTCGAGCGGATTTATGACAGCCTGACCCTGTTCGTAATAACCACTCTGTCCGCCCTGCTTTTGCTGCTTACCGGCGCCTTCGGGACAGTGGGAGAAAGCTACCGCACCACCGGAATTTTGCTGGCCGCGGGGGCGGCGGCCATCCTGGTTACCGGGCTGGTGGTCATAACCGTAATCGCCACCAACTCCCGCACCTTGCCGGTCCTGGACCATATCATTGCCCGCCTCCCGGAAGGAATTCGGCCAAGGCTGAGAGAGTTGGCGGTGAGCTTCATCCAGGGACTCAGCATCCTGAGTTCGCCTCGCCAGCACGGTGTGATGTTCCTTCTTTCCCTGCCGGTCTGGCTGTCGGAAATCGCGGTTTACCTGACCGTTGCCTATTCCTTCGGCCTGCAGGAACACCTGGGTTCCCACCTGAACCTGGCCCTGGCCATCGTACTGGTTACGGGCACGTCCAATCTCGCCACCGCGGTGCCCGTTTCCATTGGCGGCATCGGCCCCTTTGAGCTGATAGCCCAGCAGACGTTGGGAGCGGTGGGAGTGGACGCGGCGCTGGCAGCCAGCTACGCCCTGGTAGTGCACCTGGTAGCCCTTTGGCTGCCGGTTAACCTGGCGGGGCTGGGCTTCATGTGGAGGGAGAACCTGTCCCTTACCCAGATGGCCTCGGCCTCGCCGGAAAAACTGGAGTCCAGGCCGGTGGCCGTGGAAGACCGGGGGGCAGGCTGATGCGGGTAGGCATTATTGGAGGAGGAGCGGCAGGGCTGGCCGCCGCCTACGAACTTACCGGGCAGGGTCACTTTGCCGAGGTGTATGAAGTTGCGCCCTTCCTTGGAGGCCAGGCTTCCACCTTTGACATCGGCGGCGGCAGGCTGGAACGGGGCTATCATCACCTCTTCGTGAGCGACACCGCAATGACGGAACTGATTCACGAATTGGGCCTGGGCGAGAAGCTGGCCTGGCTGGAATCCAAGGTCGGCATTTACCACAGCGGCCGCATCTGGGACTTCGCCACTCCCATGGACCTGCTGAAGTTCGGGCCCCTGACCATACCCCAGCGGCTGCGACTTGGCCTGCTGACCTTTACCCTCCAAAAGACCAGGAACTGGCAGAAGTTTGAGGGTGTGACGGCCCAGGACTGGCTCACCCGCAACCTGGGGCGGGACATCTACCAGGCTATCTGGGAGCCCATGCTGCGGGGGAAGTTCGGCGAGCATTACGATCAAATCAGCATGACCTGGCTGTGGGGCAAGATATACCTGAGGGTGGCCTCCCGGGGAAAGACGCTTCAGAAGGAACGGCTGGGCTACCCCATGGGCAGCTTCGGCGAGGTCTTTGACCGATTGGAGGAAGTGATTGTCCGGCAGGGCGGCCGGGTCCACATTGCAGCCCGGGTCAACCGGATTGCCGTGGAAGACGGCGTTGCCACCGGACTGGAGACCCAACTGGAAGGGCAGGAACCCGGGTTGGTGAACTACGATGCCGTCATCGCCACCACTCCCTCCTATGTTTTCGTGCGGCTGGCGCCCCCGTTGCCGGCGGACTACCACGAAAAGCTGGTCGGCGTCCGTTACCTGTCGGCGGTGCTGGTCATCCTTGCCCTGGACCGTCCCCTTACATCCAAATACTGGCTCAACGTCGCCGACCGGGACCTGCCCTTCGTGGGAGTCATCGAGCATACCAACATGATTGACCCATCCCTCTATGGGGGCAACCACATCGTTTACCTGACCAACTACACGCCCCGGGACAGCGACCTGTACGCCAGGACCAGGGAAGAATTGCTGGAAGAGTTTATCCCGCACCTGCGTAAGCTGAACCCGGAATTTGACCGTTCCTGGATAAGGGAGTATTACCACCACAAGGTGGACGGAGCGCAGCCAATAATCGGGGTAAATTACGGCAACCAGATTCCCAACCACCGGACACCCATTGGGAACCTGTACCTGGCAAATACTACGCAGATATACCCGGAAGACCGGGGCACCAACTATTCGGTGAGAATGGGCAGGGAAGTGGCACGAATGGTAATGGACGATCTGGGCGGCGGGTGAGGTGTGTTAATGCAGCGCTATACGGTGACTGCTATAATATGCCCCTGAACACCCTGCCGGAATCAGACGAACCTGTTCCGCAACGGGCATACCACGAAGGACGAATGGAGTCAGCAGTGTTAAGCAAGAAAACCCGGGAAACCAAGGGCGGGGAGAGCCGCCGCAGCTTCTTGGCCAAGATGGGCATTGGCATTGCCGCCATTGCCGGCGTGTCGGCGGGCGTGATCCGGCCCGGTGTCAAGGCGACAACATCCGGCGACGAGTTCCCCGGGCCCGACTCCATTTTCCACCCAGCCCAGGACCCGCGGCAGGACCCGCGCCGTCAAAGCTAAACTGGGATTCCCATTCCACCAGGCTACCGCCCGGAGTCGGGTTCGGGCATCCTACCGCCGCCCAAATTCCCGTTCCATGTGGTAGGAACTGAAGTGAATCAGGGTAGGCCGGCCGTGGGGACAGGTATGGGGATTGTCGGTTTTCTCCAGTTGTTCCAGCAGCGCCCGCATCTCCGGTTCGGTCATGGACTGGCCGGCCCGTATGGCGCTGTGGCAGGCCAGCGAGGCGGCGAAGACATCCTCCCGGTCCTTGATCAGCTCTTCGAGGGCTACCATGTCCAGCACGTCCACCAGCGACTTCGCAGGGTCCTGGGTGGTCAACACGGCGGGCACCGCCCGTACCAGGAAGCCCGTCCCCCCAAATTCCTCCAGTTCATAGCCATAGTCGGCCAGAAACTGCCGTTGTTCTTCCGCCGTGGATGCCTGGCTGGCGGTAAGTTCGACGTAGAGTGGTGAAAGCAGAGGCTGGGACAGGGCTTCCCGCTGGGCCGCTTTCCTAACCATCCGGTCGAACAGAACCCTTTCGTGGGCGGCGTGCTGGTCCACCAGGTACATCCCGTCAGGGCTTTCGGCCACGATGTAGGTGAGCCTTACCTGGCCCACCACCCGCAGGGCCGGTATAGTCTGCTGGGGAGTCAGCGCCGCGCCCTCCGGACCGAAACCCTGTTCCAGGGCCGGGCTGCCGTCCGGTCGTCCGTTTGCCGGTGAACCTGGAGACGACCGCCCGTCGAAGGGGCTGCGAAAGAAGCCGGGGACCTGCAGGCCACTGTCGGGATAGGGACTGCGAGGGGTGGTTGGACTCTGCATTGACCTTACGGGGGAATGGGCCACCAGGGCAGCCCGGACGCCTTGCTGCAGGGCGGAAAATACCTTGCCATCCTGGTGGAACCGGACTTCCCGCTTCGCCGGATGGGAGTTGACGTCCACGTCTTCGTAGGGCAAAGACAGGTTCAGAGCCGCCAGGGGGTAACGCCGCTCGGGAAGCAGGCGTTGATAGGCTTCCTCCAGGGCGAAGGTGAGCATTCTGCTCTGAATCCAGCGGCGGTTTACGAAGAAGGTCATGTAGGTCCGGTTGGCCCGGTGTAGGGACGGATTACCTACAAAGCCCTCCACCCGGTAGCCTGAGTCGGGGGACTCGCCCGAAACTTCCAGCAGGTTGGAAGCCACATCCGCGCCATAGACGGCCACCAGGGCGTTGGCGCCTCGGCCATCGCCCGGCGTTGACAGGGTTGTTCGTTCGCCGACCTTCAGATTGAAGGATATTTCCGGGTAGGCCAGGGAGTAGCGGGACAGGACATCGCTGACCCGCCCGGCTTCAGCGGCGGGGGAGCGGAGGAACCTGCGTCTGGCCGGCAGGTTGCCGAATAGGTCGTCGACCTGGACGACGGTGCCGGGGGGGCAACCCTGGGAGCCTTGAGCAACCACCTCTCCCCAGTTCAGTTCCAACCTGTAGCCGGCCTGCGCGCCGGGCTGCCGCGTGACCAGGGACACTTTGGAGATGGCGGCTATGCTGGGCAGGGCTTCCCCGCGAAAGCCGAGAGTGGGTATGGCATCGAGCAGCAGGGGATGGTCCAGCTTGCTGGTAGCGTGGCGGTGGAAGGCCAGAACAACTTCGGTGGGGGGTATTCCGCAGCCGTCGTCCGTAACCTTGATCTGTTCAATGCCGCCGCCCCTGATTTCCACCGAGATGCGGGCGGCGCCGGCGTCAATGGAATTTTCGATCAGTTCCTTGACGACGGAGACGGGGCGCTCCACCACCTCGCCGGCGGCAATCTGGCCCGCAATTTCGGGGGGAAGCTGCCTGATTGGCATGGGTAACCCTTCTCAACTCAGCTTGGCGGCGGGACAGGCCAGTGGGCGGAGCCGGTGCGACCTCCCGGTGAAGGGCGGCGGGAGTCAGAAGAGAGGCAGGACAGTGCCCTTGGCCCGGTATTGGGTGTCCTCCGAGGTGCCGTCCCTGGCAAAGTCGCACACAATCTGGTAGATACGGTCCATCTGCTGGTCCACGTTGCGGGCGAAGAAATAAGGGGGAACCCAGGCCCCGCCGAAAGCCGCCACCACTTCAGGGTAATCGTCGATGACGAATTCGGGTTCGAAGGGAATCTTGAGTTCCTCGAGACGCTCGTGGAAGTGATTGGTGGGCTTTTCGTATACGCCGCTGATAAAGGGGCTCAAGTCATGCTTTTCGATGACTTCCCACCGCTCGCCCATACCCGACCAGATGAAAATTTCGTGCTCGTCATCCAGCAGTCTCTGGAAGGTCTCCTTTGTTCCGGGGCGGAGGGTATCGTCCAGGCCGAGGATGGTGTAGTCAACGTCAAAGAAGATCTTCATGGTATGACGTCTGTCCCCCGAGGCTTAATGTAGGCCAAAATATTATCACAACTTTCAATATCATGACAACGTTACCATTCGCCGCCATGCTTGTAGCAGCAAAATAATTGAACTCGCCTGCCTTTACGCTTGTATGGAAACCTTAAACTTGCCAATAACAGCAGCGCCCCATAATCAATACTCGGCAAATCCGGGTTGGCGGCCGGCGCTGCTTGGGGCGGGGCTGGCGTGTATCCCGGATTACTCGAGGCCAGCCAGCTCCTGCTCCAGAATTTTCTGGTTGGAACCGATGATGAGCCTGTTGCCCACCCTGGTGACGGGGCGGCGAATCAAGCGTGGTTCCTCCAGCATAAGCCGCAGCATCTCGTCCTCGGAGACCTCTCCTGCGACGAGGCCCATCTTCTTGAAGCTGGGGCTGCGCCAGGCGAAAAGATCGGAGAGCGATGAAAGGGAAGCCAATTCCCGCAGTTCGCCCTCGCCAAGTGGATCCTTGAAGTAGTCCCGCTCCTCTAATTCCAGCCCATTTTGCAAGAGCAACTCCCTTGCTTTACGGCAGGAAGATCAACGGGGCCACCAGTAGAAAGTTGCAACACCGCTCATTAGTCCTCCAGGGCCGGCTGCCGGGTGAGGTGAAAGTGAAAGTGAAAGCCGGCAGGCCACGTAGATGTGTTGGGCCATTTTAACTGATTCGGGGGAAAAGTTAAGGTAGTTTGAGAGCTATTCCGGGGTATCTTTCCGATTCCCTTCCGGGTTCAGCCTTGATGCGCCCAGGCGCCGTCACTCATAGCGGGGCGAGTGTCAGTGGCGCTATTGTTCGTCCTGCTGGCGGGCCTGTTGCTGGAGTTCGTAAAGCTTGTTGATTGCTTCCAGGGGGGTGAGGTTGGCCACGTCCAAGGCCAGCACGGCGTCCTTGAGAGGGTGGTCGGGCTGGAAGAGGGGAATCTGGACCGCCGGCTCCCGGGGGCCTTTGCGGTTGGAGGGGGAGCGGGTTGCTCCGGACGTCTCCAGGTCTTCAAGGACCTCCCAGGCGCGGTTTACCACGGCCTGGGGAAGTCCGGCCAACTGGGCCACGTGGACGCCGTAGCTGCGGTCGGCGCCACCCGGCACTATGCGGTGCAGGAACACCACCCTTCCTTCCTCTTCGGTAACCGCCACGCTGAAATTGCGCACACCCGGCAGGGTGCGCGCCAGTTCGGTCAACTCGTGGTAGTGGGTGGCGAACAGCGATTTGCAGCCCAGGCGCGGGTTGTTGTGCAGGTGTTCGATTACGGAGCGGGCAATGGACAGTCCGTCGTAGGTGCTGGTACCCCGCCCAATTTCGTCCAGGATAACCAGGGAGCGGGAGGTGGCCTGGTTCAGAATGGCCGCCGTTTCCACCATTTCCACCATGAAGGTGGACTGTCCGGTAGCCAGGTCGTCCTGCAGGCCAACCCTGGTGAAGATGCGGTCCACCAGCCCTATGACGGCCTCGTCGGCAGGAACGAAGCTGCCTATCTGCGCCATCAAGACTATGATGGCCACCTGCCGGATGTAGGTTGATTTGCCCGCCATGTTGGGGCCGGTCAAGACGACGACCCTGGCGTCGTCGCCGGAAAGAAAAACGTCATTGGGAACAAAGCTGCCCGTTCCCAGGTTGCGTTCAACCACCGGATGGCGGCCGTTCCTGATGGTTATCTCATTGCCCCGGTTGAGCACGGGACGGACGTAGCGGTGCCTGACCGCAACCTCCGCCAGGGAGGCGATTACGTCCACTGCGGCAATGGCGGAGGCCAGCCGGTTAATGGCGGCGGCGTGATGGGCTATCTGCGCGCAGACCTGCCGATACAGGCTTCTTTCCAGTTCACCGATTCGCTCCCTGGCATTCAGGACCAGGGACTCATACTCTTTCAGCTCGGGGACTATGTAACGCTCTCCGTTGGCCAGGGTCTGCCGTCGGATGTAGTCTTCCGGCACTTGCGACAGGTTCGACTTGCTGACTTCCAGGTAGTACCCGAATACCTGGTTGTAGCCAACCCGCAGGTTTCGTATCCCCGTGCGCTCCCGTTCCCGCTGCTCCAGCCCGGCAATGAAGGACCGGGCATCACGAGATGCGGTCTTCAGTTCATCCAGTTCCGGGGAAAACCCTTCTCGAATTACATTGCCTTCTCCGACCGGGCCCGAAGGCTCGGGGTTGATGGCCTGTTCGATGAGTTCAACTACCTCCGGGACCGGGGCAAGCTGCTGCCGGACCCAGTCGACCCGGCCGGGCCCTTCCTCCGCCAGGGCTTCATCCAGGGGGGCGGCCGCCCTTATTCCCAGCATCAAGCCTATAAGGTCTCTAGGAGCAGCGTTGTCCGTTTGCAGGCGGCCGAGGATGCGCTCCATATCGGACACTTCGGACAGGGTTTCCCGAACCCGGGCCCGGTTCAGGCCATTTTCCACCAGAAAATCCACCGCATCCAGCCGGAGTTCGAGTTCCTTTTCGTCCAGAAGGGGCTGCCCGACCCAGCGCCGGAGCAGGCGGCCGCCCATGGGGGTGCGAGTGAGATCAAGGGCGGCGAACAACGACAACTCGCGATTATCCCAGCGGCCGGCCTGGAACAGTTCCAGATTGCGCCGGGTCTGCGTGTCCAGGGCCATAAAGGTTGCAAGGCTGTACACGGACAGGGCTGCCAGCCTGGGCCCCACGGCCTTGTGCGTCTGTCCCACGTAGTCCACGACTGCGCCGGCAGCCCTGGTCGCCAGCGGCAGCTGATCGCAACCAAAAGATTCCAGGGTGTGAATGCCGTAATGGGTCAGCAGCGCGTCCCGGGCCAGGTCCAGGTCGAAGGACGCGGGATTCAACTGGACAATGGGCAAGCCGGCCTGCCGACCTTGCTCAGACCCGGCGCCCAGTTTCAGCCGTTCTTCATCGGGCAGCCACTCGGGGAAGGTTTCGGCGGCAGGAATGAGGATTTCCGCGGGGGAGATGCGGGCCAGTTCGGGAAGGAGGCGGTCCCGGTCCAGCTGGGTCGCCGCGAACTCTCCCGTCGTTATGTCCACATAGGCCAGGCCGACCTGTTGACCCTCTTCCACCAGAGCCGCCAGGTAGTTGTTGGTATCCTCGTCCAGCAGGGAAGGCTCGAAAACGGTGCCCGGGGTTACCACGCGCACCACGTCCCGCTCCACCAACCCCCGAGAGGTTGCGGGGTCGGTGAGTTGCTCGCAGATGGCCACCTTGTGTCCCTTCTTGATCAGGCGGGCCAGGTAAGATTCCAGGGAGTGAGCGGGCACACCGGCCATGGGGACCTTCATGTCCTTCCCCATGCTGCGGGACGTGAGGGCTATCTCCAGTTCGCGCGCCGCCAACTCAGCGTCATCGTCAAAGGTCTCGTAGAAGTCTCCCATCCGGAAGAGCAGGATGGCGTCGGGATAGGCGCTCTTGACCTTGAGGTATTGCCGGCGCACCGGGGTGAGTGTTCGGCTTGTTGCCAAAACCGAAAATTCCTCTACTGTTTGCGAATTGGTTCCATTCTAATGGATGGAGCGGGAATCAACAAAAGAGGCGGAGGACATGCAAGACTTAATGGAGCCACTGGCCGTCAATACTGAAAAATGGTTCCCGTAGACCACAAGTCATCCTGCACAAAAAAGAAGGCGGGGCAAACCCGCCTTCCCGACAGCATCAGGAACCAGAATCAATCGAATTGAGACCAATCAAGGCGCCGCAGATCTTTCTCCAGGACGCCTGGGACCCGGCCGCTATTCCTTCCAGAAGCGCTCTTCCACGAACTGCCAACCCTGGGGAGTGACCTGCTCCCTGACGTCGGCGATCATGCCCGGATGGCCGCAGGTATAGACCATGGTGTCGTCCTTGGGGAGATCGAACTCCGCCAGGTACTTTTGGACCAGAGTGTTCACGCGGCCACGGTCGCCCTGCCAGCCGGCGTTCTTCGCCTCGTCCGGGCGGCTTACGGTGCCGACGTACTTGACGCACTCCGGGTGGTCGGCGGCAAGCTGGTTCAATTCCACGTCGTAGATTAGCTCTTCCTGGTAACTGGCCCCGAAGAGGACGTAGAAGTAATGCCCCTGGCCGCCCTGGTGCAGGTACTCCCGGATGATGCTCAGGTAGGGGCCGACACCGGTGACAGTGGCCACCATCAGGTGATGGTGGACATTTTCGTTGAGCACGAAAATTCCCTTGGGACGGGGGCGGATTGACATGGAATCGCCGACTTCCATCCGCCACATCCGGGGAGTCAGCTCACCTTCTGGAACCAGTTCCACGAAGATTTCCAGGAGGGGTTCGTAGGGAGCGGATACGATGGAATAGGCCCGTTCCACGCCTTCCCTGCCGAGGGTGCAATACTGGCCCGCCTTAAACCGGAAGGGTCCGTCCTCCGGTTCCAGCTTGATGACCATCAGTTCATCCGTGACATCCTCCCGGTAGACCAGCCTGGCCTGGGGCAGACTGTCCGTCCTGTAAGCAGGTCTGTTTTGCTCCTCTCCGCCCGTCAATATGTCCTGTTCGCTGGTGGTCATTGCTCACCTCAAGAATCAATTGCGAATTTCTTAGAAAACCAGATTCACCCTGAATCGTTGGACGCCTTCCAACTTAACGGCTTGCGAAGCAGTTCTTCATTCAGACTTTACGAGCCGGGCGGGGGAAAGTTCCAGCCCCGGCGCTTTCGACATTGGGTCCGGGTCCGGTGAATTCTGAAGGTCTACCGCCAGTTGCCCGAACAGGCCGGTGACTGCAATTACACCCGTGGGCACAAGCGGATTAATAAATACGGTACCGTTCACTTCCTGGGCGGGGCACTGGACGCAGACCGAGTCCCCTTCCGCGACCTTCCACTTTTCCGCATCAGCGGCGTTAAGCTCCACCACCTCCTCCCTGACTATGGCATTGAGTCCGGAGTCTGCTTCCGGTTCCACCCGGTTATCCCGGTCGCGCTGCAACAACACTCGGCCCGGGGCCAGCCAGGCGGGGTAATCCGAATCCACATCCTTTTCTGGAACACGGAACTCGGGCGCCACCAGATTGGCTTTCTCGATGGGGAACGAATCCTCGTACAGGGTGGAAGCGCCGCTTTTCCCATCCGGGGAAGCGGGCCATTGAATCCCCTGGTGCGCCCTTCCGGCGTAGAGCATCTGCGTGGGCTTGGGGCTTTCCAGGCCTGACATAAGCACCAGCGACCCGGCGGCATCCAGGGCCGGATAGGACACCCCGGCGTAGAAGGGAACAACCCGGGAAATTTCTTCCATTACCTCGGCGGCCGAGCGGAACTCAAAGCCGGGAGCGCCCAGCCTCTGCCCCAACTGCCCCAAGACCCACAGGTCAGACCTGGAATCACACTCTTGGGACTGAAAGGCCGGTTTCAACCGCTGGATTCGCCGTTCAAGATTGGTCAGCGTCCCGTCCTTTTCTGCCAACGTGGCTCGGGGAAGCACTACGTCGGCCTCCTGGGCGCCGGGTGACAGGAAGGTATCCATCACCACCAGGAAATCCAGGTTCCTAAGCGCAGACAAGCCATCGCCCAGGCGGCCGTTGGAATAATTGGGGCTGTCGCCCAGGAGAAGCATGGCCTTGACCTGGCTCCCGGCAGCCGCTTCAAGGCAGCCTTTCAGGCTCATGCCGCTGCCGGCCGGAAGGGTGCAGCCGAGGATTTCTTCCAGTTCGGCTCGGGCCCTTTCATTGCGGGCGGCGCCCCTACCGGGCAGGCGATTGGCGATGCAGGCAACGTCCCACGCCCCCTGCTCGTTGGCGCCCTGCCGGACCGGATAGAGGCCGCTGCCGGGCCGGCCGACATTCCCCGTCAACAGCGCCAGATTAACCAGGGCGGTGGCGCAGTCACGTTGCAGTTCTTCCGCAATGTTGTCCAGGGCGAAGCAGACGGCGGACTTATCGCCCTCGCCAAACAGCCTGGCGGCCTCGGAAATATTCTCCCTGGAAACCTGGGTAACGGATGCCACGTCATCCATATCCAGGTTGTGCAAATAATAGAGCAGGGTTGAAGGGTCCTCGCAGTGTTCCTCTACCCAGTCCTTCTTATCCAGGCCCAGGTCGATTATCTCGCGCAAGATGCCGCCCAGCAGCAATAATTCCGAGCCGGGGGCGGGCCGCAGCCAGAGGGTTGCGTGACGGGTAAGCTCAACCTCCCGGACGTCAATGACGACCATAGCGGCGCCCCGCCTGGCGGCCTGCTTGATGGGGAGGGCCAGAACATTGTTGTCTTCGGTCAGGTTGGCGTTGAAGACAAGGATACAGTCGGATTGCTCCAGGTCCCAGATGGAATTGGTGGCGGCGGCGTAACCCAGTCCCCGTTCCAGTGCGAGGGTTGCCTCCGGCTGCAGGTTGGTGGACAGGTCCACGTTGCTGGAACTCATGGCTACCCGGGCGAATTTCTGGGCAAGGTAGAGCTCTTCGTTGGTGCAGTCGGGAGACGCCAGGAGAGCAAAGGCTTCCCCACGATACTCGGCCAACCGGGCAGCCACAAGGTCCAACGCCTCGTCCCAGGTGGCTTCGGTCAAAACGCCGTCCCTGCGGATGAGGGGATGCTCAAGCCGGTCGCGGCTGTTCAGGTATTCCAGGCCGAACTTGCCCTTGAAGCAGGCCTGCCCGCGGTTGGCCGGGGCATTGAATTCGGGGACTACCCGTATCATCTCTCCGGATTCGTTTATTTCCAGGTTAAGCTGGCAACCCACGGGGCAATGGGGGCAGATAGTGGGTTCGATTCGCCGGGGCTTTTCCCACTTGTGGTCCCGTTCTACCAGCGCACCCACCGGGCAAACGTCAATGCACGCTCCGCAGAACTCGCACCCGGACTCCAGGAGGGATGAGCCGAAGGACGTGCCCACCAGCGCCTTTCCGGAACGCTCCGTAAAGCAGATGGCGTCGTCCACCCGGACTTCTTCGCAGGCGCGGACGCAGCGGCCACAGGCGATGCACAGGTTATAGTCGCGGTCGTAAAAGGGATCGCTGACTTCCAGGGGAATCTGCTTGTACTTGTAGTTGAGAGGGGACTCCAGCTCCATTCCCAGGTACCGAACGGTGTCCTTGAACTCACAGCGCTCGTTCTTGGGGCAGGTAATACAGCGGTCGTTGACGGAAACGTGGCGCAGGCAAACATCGTTGGGGCCGCAGATGTCGATGCGGTGACAGGTAAGGCAGCCGTTGGGATGCTCCGCGATGAGCATCTGCATTACGCTGCGGCGCAGTTCGATGACATCCTGCGACTCGCTGCGGACACGCATACCGTCGGCAACGGGCAGGGTGCAGGCCGCGGGATAACCCCGCCCGCCCTCGACCGAAACGACGCACATACGGCAAGCGGCGAAGGGTTTCATTCCGGGGTGATAGCAGAGGTAAGGGAGGTAAATGCCGGCGTCGATGGCCGCTTCCAGCACCATCTTGCCGGGCTGGGTCTTTATTTCCACTCCATCGATGGAGATGGTAATGTCATCGGCCATTTGGGTCTCTCCCTCCCCGTCCGGGGGCCTAACGCCGGCTCAGGCTGGGCGAAAAATGGGGGACACGACACCTGCCGGTGGGGCAGCGCTTGTCAACTATGTGGCACTCGAACTGGTCCGGGAAGTAGCGCAGGGCCGAAGCCACCGGGTTGAAGCCCAGTTGCCCGTGGCCGCAGAGGGAGCCCGACTGCATGTTTTCGCCAATGTTCCGAATCAGGGTCAAATCGTCCGGAGTGCCTTCGAGCCGGCAGATTCTTTCCAGCACTTCCAGCATGTGGCTCATGCCCATGCGGCAGGGGAAACACTTGCCACAGGACTCGTACTGGCAGAAGGCGATGAGGACTCGCGTCAGGTCAACAACGCAGGTGTCCTCGTCGGCGGCAATTATGCCCCCGGATCCCAGGATGGCGCCGGCGTCGCGGAATATGTCGAAGTCCAGGACCAGGTCCGCCGCCTCGGCGCTAAGCACGCCCCCCAGCGGGCCGCCGGTCTGGATGAAGCTCAATTGCTTGCCGTCGGGAACTCCGCCGGCCACTTCGTTCAGGACGTCAACCAGGTTTACGCCCATAGGCAATTCCACCATGCCGGTGTATTTCAGGGTCCCCGAGAGGCAGAGAATTGCGGTACCGGTGCTCCTGTCGTGGCCTATGCCGGCGAACCACTCGCCGCCCTTGGCGACGATTTCGGGCACGTAGGCCATGGTCTTGACGTTGTTGATGTTGGTGGGCTTCCCGAATACACCGACCTGAGCCGGGAAGGGAGGGCGGTACCGGGGCATGGCGCGGCTGCCCTCGATGGCTTCCATCAGGGCCGTTTCCTCGCCTGAGACGTAGGAATCTCCGGTCAGGGCTACCTCCAGGTCGAAGGAAAATCCGGTACCGAGAATTTCCTTGCCCAGCAACCCCAATTCATAGGCCTGGGCTATGGCGACCTTTGTACAGTCAATGGGGCCGTCGTGGCCGTGGCGAATGAATATGTACCCGTGGTTCGCTCCGGTGGCATAGCCGGCGAGGATCATTCCCTCGATCACGGTATGCGGGTCGCTTTCCAGGATTCCCTTGTCGTTGAAAGCGCCGGGGTCTCCCTCTTCGCAGTTGCAGAGGATGTACTTGTCGGGGGCATTCGACCCGGCCAGGAACCTCCACTTGGTTCCGGCGGGAAAGGCGGCCCCGCCGCGGCCCCGCAATCCTGAAGTGTTCACCTCTTCCAGGACCTCAGCCGGCGTCATAGCGGAAAGGGCCCGGTCCAAGGCGGTGTAACCCCCGTTGGCCACGTACTGGTATATGTCCATGGGATCGATATTGCCGGCGTTCCGCAGGGCAATTCGCTGCTCCCGGGCCCTCATGGGGTGGTTGTCGAGGTTGGGCAATTCGTCGCCGTCTTCCCCACCGAGGCAACCCAGGACCATGTCCTTCACCGGCTTGCCCTGGCCCAGGTGGCTGGAAAGAATTGCGGGAACGTCGCCGGGGCTTACGTTGCCGTAGAATACCCTGGGCTGGCCGGGAACAAGGATGTCCACCAGCGGTTCCGCAAAACACAGGCCCAGGCAGCCGACACGGCTCACCTGGGCTTCCAGGCCCTGTTGCGAGAGTTGGACTTCTATTGCCGCTACGATCTGCTCCGCCCCCGCCGCCTGTCCGGAGATACCCGTTCCCACCCTGATCCAGGGAACATCGCCGGCGGTGAGCGCCTGCCAGCGTTCCCGCGCCTGGTGTTGGATTTCGTCAAAAGCAACGGCCATCGGTCAGCACGCAACTTCCGGGGCATCGAGGGTTTGGGCCACCAGGTGTTTCCCCCGCTCGGGAGTTACCCGGCCTACCAGGTGGTGGTCAACCGACATTACCGGGGCAAGGGCGCAGGCGCCCAGGCAGGTGTTGTAGCGCACCGTGAGTTTGCCGTCCGAAGTATCGCCCTCGTCCTCCAGTCCGGCGGCCTCCAGTACCGAAGCGATGACCGGCATGGCCCCAACCAGGTGGCAGGAGGGGCCCCAGCAAACCTCTATCCTGTGCTCGCAGGGGGGGACGGTGCGGAAATTGGGATAAAAGGAAACCACGGCCCAGACATCGTTGATGGTGGCGGCGTTTGTGGCCGCAACTTCTTCAACGGCTTCCCGGGGGATATAGCCCAGCTCATCCTCAACTGCCAGCAAGGATGAAAGGATGGTAACGGTTGGTTGAGGCTGATTGTGGACGGCTTTTCTGATTCGCTCTTTCAGCCTATCCATCTCTTGGGCTCCATGGCCCTTAGCACCTCAAGTCAGGTAGCAACCCGGCAGTGGAAAAGTTCGTGAATTCTGTAACAAATGCCAGTTCGATATTACCACATCGCCGAATCTGCATTCAACAGTGGGGGAGTCGGGAAGCAAGCTTAATTTGAACGTTTTTGGAGGCGGAATGGGACATGGCCGGCTGCCATTATGTTGAAGTGAGTCCAGCCCAAGAGAAAAGGGCGGTTGGCGCCCGCCCTTTCCGTCCATGGCACGATAACGCTTTTGGATTATTGGGACGTGAGGTACTGGTTCATTGCCGACTTGAAGATTTCGTAGGGGTGGGCGCCGGTAAACATCAGGTTACCGACGACGAAGGTGGGGATGCCCCGAATGCCATGCTGCAGGGCTTCCTGGTATTGCCCCATCACCCGGTTGGATAATTCGTGGGTCTCCAGACACTGGAGCATTTCGTCTGCGTCGAGGGATACAGACCTGGCAACATCGGCCAGGACATCCAGTTGCCCCAGGTCCTTGCGGTCTTCCCAGTAGGCCCGGTAAGCGGCATGGTGAAATTCCATAAACTTCCCGTGCTGCTGGGCGTATTCGGTGGCCTCCAGGGCGTACAGAGTATTGGGCGTAACCTGGGGAGGCCGCATGATCAGTCCCGCATCCCGGACCTGGGAGCGGATGGGTTCACTGAGTTCGTCGTCGGACTCTCCGGACCGGGGTTGGCGTAGCAATCCCTCCTTGGGAGTATCCGGCCGCAGGAGGTAAGCGCGGCCCTCCACGGCGATGTTGTAGTCCTGTCCCAGCTTGTCGACTCGTTCCAGGCCGACGTAGCACCAGGGTCAAATGTAGTCGTACCAGACTATGACCCGCACGGGGTCGGCGCCGTTGGCCTGCGGTTGTAGTTCCTCTGCCATGTTTCCTCCTTGGCCGGGACGTTGGGGAAGCTGCGAGGGTGGGGCCGGGTTTTACCTATGGCGCCTGGCTTGCAAGCGAAAGGGAACGGGGGGGTTACTCGGCGGCCTGTTCGTCCGGGTAGTACCCGGAGATTCCCGTCTCTTTCCTCGTAACCTGCAGCGATTCGGGGGCCGCAGCCAGCAGGGCATCCAGTTCCGCCAGCCCGGAAATTCGCACACAGTTCTGCACGTCCTTGTGCCAGTTTCCCCGGTCCAGCAGCACCGCATGCAGGCCGGCCTGGCTTGCGCCCACCAGGTCGGAGCGGGGCTGGTCCCCAACATGAACGGCTTCATGGGGCGCGACGTCAACGCGACTCAGGGCAGCGGCGTAAATTGCCGGGTTGGGTTTTTCGGCGCCTACTTCGGCGGAGGTCAGGCAGAAGTCCAGGTACGGCGCCATTCCCAGGTTTCGGCAAAGCTCGCCAAGGTCGCGCCTGAGGTTGGAAAGGACACCGATGCTGTAGCCCTGACCCTTCAGCCGACCCAGCGCGCTCAGGGTATCGTCAAAGGGGACAAAGTCCTTGGGAACGCTGATGGCCACCTGCCAAATCTGCCGGGCCAGTTCGGTGGAAACGGACAGGCCGGCGTTTTCGAGCAGAATTTGTTCGTAATGGGCGAAAAATTCCAGACGCTCTTCTTCCGAGCGGTTTGCCAGCGGCCTGATTTCATTCTCGTGGTTGAAGAAAATATCGGCCACGGAATAGCCAAAATTAATGGCTTCCGGGTCTATCAGGAAGCCAAATTCCTGGCAGGAGGCCTGCTGAATCTGGTCCAAAGGCGGCCAGAAACGGACCAGGGTATTGTAGAAGTCAAAAAATACAGCCTTGATCATCTGACCGGCTCTTCTCCCGGCAGCCTCGCTGGACCGACAAACTATTCGTGCTTACGATGTAAAGAGGCAATGAATATTTGTCCCGGGCGGGCCTCCGTTACGGCATTCTAGCATAGCCCGCAAGACTTGTGAATCGTGTAACAAATCCGGTTAAAGTACAGTTAAGCCCCTTGCCCCCTGGAACGAATAAATCTATGCTGATAGCACCAACGGGGGCAGACCCCAGCCAGGGAGCCAGACAATGCAGATTACCATCGGCGCGGACCACGCCGGCCTTCCGCTCAAGGAACAATTGAAGCCGTGGCTGGAAGCCGCGGGACACCAGGTTAAGGATATTGGCGCCCACGACTTGGACCCCGAGGACGATTACCCGGACTTTGCGGCTGCAGTGGCCCGCTCCATCCAGGCCGGCGAGGCGCAAAGGGGGATCATCTGCTGCGGGAGCGGGGTTGGAGCAAGCATCACCGCGAACAAAGTACCGGGGGTGCGGGCCGGCCTTTGCCACGACACCTACAGCGGTCACCAGGGCGTGGAGCACGACGACATGAACGTCATCTGCCTGGGCGCCAGAATCGTGGGGCTGGACCTTTCAAAGGAGATAGTGACGGCATTCCTCGGGGCCAGCTTCATCCCCGAACCCCGCTTCCAGCGGCGGCTGGACAAGCTGAACCGGGTGGAAGCAGAGGGATAAGAAAGGGTCTATCGGCTCCCGGTAAAGGATCTCTACAGCCGGGACAGTAATTCCAGGGTTTGCGCGACCTCTTTCGGAGAGTCCAGCCGGTACAGGGCCCGCGTGGGCTGGCGAGGTGGACCCACGAACACCGAAATGCCGCTAAGCTCATGCACCGCGGCGAAGCCGTCCTCATCCGTCAGGTCGTCACCCAAATAGATGGTCAGCGCTCCGGCGGGGGACATCTGGGCTATCTTCTCGATGGCACGGCCCTTGTGCCAGTCCACCATGGGGCGCACTTCCAGCACTTCCTTGCCACGGGTAACCCGGACGCTATTGCCTTGGGCGGCATGGGCCACTGATTCATCGAAGACTGCCATTACCTCCGGGCGCAGATCCAAAGGCGTAAGGCGATAATGGACACTGAGAGTCAGGCCCTTCCCTTCCACAAACACGCCTTTCAGGGGGGACAGGCGCTCCTCAAGTTCCCGGAGGACGTCATCCAGGCAGGGCTTCAACCGCTCCGCTTCAGGGTGGACGAAAAGGCCACCAGGACCTTGAATTTCCAGGCCATGGTTGCCGGCGTAAATCAGGTCCGGCAGGGCTACCATGCCTGAAACGTCGGCCAACCCCCGGCCGCTGACTATGCCGAGGGAGTAGTCTTCCCTCCAGCTCAAAATTTGCACGGCACGGCGGGTTCGCGGAGGCAAGATGGCCAGGTCGGGGCGCTGAGCAATGGGGCAGAGGGTCCCATCATAGTCCAGCAGAAGCAAGACGTGCCCTGACTCCGCAATCTGCCGGCTGACCCGGGGCCAAACGTTGAGCAAATGCGGCATGGTGGCTGCGGCGGGGCTAGGCCATGGGGACTGCGGCGTACCGGGAACGGCCAAAGGCGGAACCTCGGGCGCACTGCATCAATTCCACGAGGAGCCGGGCAGCCCACTTGTAGATGTTGTTTTCCCGCACTATGCCCCGCATGTGCATCATGCGGTAACGGCGTTCCTCTTCCGGCATGATAACGGCGTCGCGGATGGCTTCCGCCATTTCCTCCGTGGCGTAGGGGTTGACGATGAGGGACTGGGTCAACTCCAGGGCGGCGCCGGCGAAGGGGCTGAGAATCAGTACGCCGTCATTGTCGAAACGGCTGGCGACAAATTCCTTGGCTACCAGGTTCATCCCGTCGTGGAGGGAACTGACGACGCAGAACCGGGAAAGGCGGCGCAGGGCCATCAGGGTAACGGAGGGCAAGTCGTCAGGCTTGTACACTATGGGCTGCCACCCGTTGCGGCCAAAGCGCCCGTTGATATCTTCCACCAGGTGGTTAATCTGCTCCCCCAGTTGCTGGTAAGCCTCAATGTCGCTTCTGCTGAGTACGCCAGCCTGGACGAATACCACTTTCTCCAGATGCTCCGGGTACATCTCAAAGAACCGCCCGATGGCCCGGAAGCGGTGAGGTATGCCCTTTGTATAGTCCACCCGGTCAATGCCCAGGCCTATCAGCTTTCCGCTCAGACCCCATTCCTCTTCAATACGCTCCATTTCTGCTTCAACTTCCGGGCTCATGGAGAATCCGCAGATGTCGTCGAAGTCAATGCTGATGGGGAAGGGGCGCACCAGGGTTGTGTCGCCCCGGTAGTCTATGCGGTTGTATTCGGCGTCCACCCGCACCGGGAGGGTGCGCGAGGCGGTATCCATGAAGTTGCTGCAATGGTCGCCAATATGGAAACCGAGCAGGTTGTTTCCCAACAGACCTTCAACAATCTCCGCCTGCCAGGGACATATACGGAAAATTTCCGGGTGGGGCCAGGGAATGTGCCAGAACTGGCCGGTAACCACGGGGGCTGACGATTCCTTCAAATACTGGGGCAGCAGGGCGAGGTGATAGTCCTGGGACAGAACCACCGCCGGGCGGTCGCCCACCTCGTCAAGCACCAGGTTGGCAAACTTCCGGTTGACGGACTGGTATGTCTGCCAGTCCCTTGAATCAAACAGGGGTTCGGTGTAGGCGTTGTGGCACAGGGGCCAGAGGGCTTCGTTGGAGAATCCGTAGTAGTAGCCCTGCTCCTCCTGCTCGTTGAGCCAAACCAGCCGCAGGGAATAGGCCGGGTCGTCGGGAGGGACCATCACCCGGTCATCCTCGTCCACGATGTAGCGGTCCCCCTTGCCGCTGCCATATGCAATCCAGGTGCCGCCACAGGTCTGCATCAAGGGGTCGAGGGCGCTGGTAAGACCGCCGGCCGGAACCACGTACTGGGGTTGGCCGTTCACCAAGTTATGTATATAGGGCTGCCGGTTGGAGACAATAATAAGCTGGTAGTCGCCGGTCTGGCGCTGTACCAGGTTTTGAAGATCTTGTTTAGTCCACATAGGCACCTTCCCTGAACCGCACCCGCCAGAGACGGCCCGCCCTGGAAAACCATACATTTGCACTACTATCGTGCCACATTATTTCCCCGAAAGCAATCTTTGTATAAGAATTTGCAATATTCAACATTAAGTCTTGTGAATTAAATCCCAATCGGGGGCCGCTGCGGGAGAGGGGGTTGGCTAATCCGGTATGGGGTTGGCGCGAAGTCCACGCTGGTCCAAATTGACATACCCGGAGGCGGTGGATAGGATAAGGGCAAATTAGAGACGCAGGAAATTGCTCCTATAGCAGAAGGAGGCTCCATGTTTGTCCGAAGGGACTTGACCGACAGCGTTCCGACCCGGGAAGGAAATATGCACTTTGTCCGGCAGGGCGCCGGGTTTCCCCTGGTAATGCTCCACCCGCTGGGCACGTCCACCTGGGCGTGGCACACCGTAATTGACGGTTTGAGCCAGCACTATACTTGCTACGCCTTTGACATGCTGGGCCACGGCGAGTCCGACAAGCCGGAGCGCCACTTCAATATTCCCGACTACGCCCGTGCCCTGGACGACGCCTGCCAGTTGCTGAACATTCACCGCGGCCATTACGTGGGCAACTCGGTGGGAGCCTGCCTGGCGACGGAGATGGCCGCCAGTTTTCCGGAGCGGGTGGACAAGCTGGCCCTGGTGGGGTGCCCCCTGTGGAATCCCTGGGGTGGAAACCAGCGGGTGGCGGACACCGCCGCCGATTACGAAGATGACGGCCAGCCCAAGTCCCGGACTCTGGACCAACTGAAGGAGCGGGCCACCTTCGCGGAGCCCAGGCAGGAATGGGTGGACGCCACCAACGAGACCAGGCAGCAGGCCGGCGAATGGGTGCGCAACCTGCACCAGTCTCTTTCCTACTACGACATTATGTCCCGCCTTCCTCTCATCAAGGCGTCATCAACGCTGGTGATGTACGGAGAAAAGGACATGCTGCGGGACGGCGAGGAACTGCTGCACAACAACATCGTCAACGCCAGCAAGACCATCCTGCCGGGCCTGGGCCACATCCCGCAGATCGAGGACCCGGAAAGCTTCATTGACGCCCTCCTGGCCTTCCTTCAACCGCAGGGGTAGCGGATTCAAACATGGATGTACAGGATGGACAGGATATAGGGGTGAGAAAGGCCTGTATTTCCTGTGTGTCCGTATAGATTGAGAGGCAGCCTTGACCAGTCGCTTCCCATTGCGGTTGATGGAGACCTTCCGCACCGTCTTCTACACGCCAATCTACGTGACCGTGGCGGGGGGCTTCCTGGAATCTGAAGGGCTGGACGTGGACTTCCGGACCTGTCCGGCCCAATTTCCCCACCCGTTGAGCGCCCTGAACCACGACGCGGCGGATATTGTCCAGAGCGGCATAATGCGGTCCATCATCGCCGCCGACTGGGGCGCGGAGACCGTTCCCCGGCACTTTGCGGAAATCAACAGCCGGGACGGGTTCTTTGTTCTGGGCGCCCACGACGCCGGCGACTTCCAATGGTCTGCATTTGCCGGTTCTACCATCATCCCAGTAGGATTCTCCCCCATGCCCTGGGCCTCCTTCCAGTACGCATTGCGCAACAACGGCGTGGCAGTCGAGGACCTGACGCTGCTGCACGGGCTGGGCCTGGACGAGGCGGTGGAGGCATTCCGCGCCGGCCAGGCCGACTTCATCCACCTGCCCGAACCGGCGGCGGAGCAGTTGCTGTCCGACGGCGTGGGCAACCTGACCGTGGCCCTGGGCAAGGTAAACGGCCACATCGCCTACAGTTCCTTCGCCGCCACCAACGCCTTCCTGGAAGGCCGGACGGACGTGGTCCACCGCTTTGTTGCCGGCTATTCCCGAGCCCTGGAGTGGCTGGCAGCAGCCACGCCGGAACAGGTGTCCGAAGCAATTGCCCAATTCTTTCCCGAGACCGCCAAGGAACTGGTAACCGCATCAGTAGCCCGCTACAAGGACCAGGACAACTGGCCCGCCACACCACACCTGGCAAAACCGCAGTACGATGGACTTCAGGAAATCCTGGTGGCCGCGGGGATGGTAAGGGAGTGGCAGGGGTATGAGAAGGTGGTGACCGGGGTGTTTACGGGGTGAATTAACATGGATGGGCAGGATGGACAGGATTGGGTTGGGCGGCTAGATGGCCGCCCTTATTTCTTCAACCAGGGCATTAAGGCGGTTGGCTTGGGTGATAGTGAAAATACCTGTTATGTCGTCATACCGCCGACCCTCCAGATCGTTGGGTACGGCATTAGAAACTATATAGAACTTTGCATCCTTGTTTCCTCTTCGAAAGTTCCTAGCATTGGCCTCTGCCTTCTTCCGAGTGTCCGTTCGTTCCAGTCCAGGGCGGTTGAATCTTGTAACGGAACCATCAGGATTGAGCAGTTGGCGAGGAGAGCCTTTCGTCTCAATCGCAACTCGGGGCGTAACCTCAATGTCGTGGGTTATTGTGTTCCCCGGAGTTGGAACCGCTGGCAACTCAAACCTGGTAGTCAGCAGGTGACGCACCGCACCCTCAAATGCGTTCCCTACCACTGGCGCACGGCTCTGAAAGGTCGCTACTTCAAAAACCCTATCTGATTTACAGAGAGGACACCGCTTGGGACGATTACCAAAACTGGCAGACGCCTCCCCTTCACCAACGCAGTTCATGCACACCCAAGCAGGGTAACAGCCCGCCTCATCAATAACCTGCTGAAAGCAACTGTCAAAATAATGACGCAGCGCGTTGTTGTTCAACACCCGCTTCCCCAAGTGCAGAGCATAGTTTGTTTGGGCTACTTCTTCATACCGAATAGACGGCATCCCTAACCTCAGCAATTACACGTCCGTCGGAACCAGTCCGAGTAAACAGCAAGGGTTGATGTGTCTCGCAACCTAGCCTTCGACTTGCCAACGCCCGGTACTCCTCCGCAACTTCGAACCCCACGAACCTGCGTCCGGCATTCAGGGCTGCCAGGGCTGTGGTGCCGCTGCCCATGAAGGGGTCCAGGACTACCTCGTTGGCGTAGGTGTAGAGCTCTATGCAGCGGCGGGGGAGTTCTTCGGGGAAGGGAGCTGGGTGGCCGATGCGGCGGGCGGAGGCCGGGGGAAATCGCCAGACGCTCTTGGTGAATTCCATGAACTCGTCCCGGCTGATGGTGGGTTGCCGGCCCGGGAGCCTGGGACGACGCCAGGTGTCCTTGCTGAATACGAGGATGTATTCATGCACGTCGCGCAGGGTGGGGTTGGCCGGAGACATCCAGCTGCCCCACGCCGTTGAAGTAGCGCCGCCACCGGTCTTGTCCCAGATGATTTCCCCCCGCATGAGGAGGCGGGATTCGGGCTGCGCCGGAGTCCTCAGCGCCAACAGGTCTTCAATGAGGTAACGGTGGAGGGGCAGGTAGGGCTTGCGGCCCAGGTTGGCCAGGTTAAAGCAGACCCTCCCGCCCGGCACGAGCACCCGCAGAACTTCCGCCATGACTGCGCGCAGGAAGGCCCGGTACTCGGAAAGGGTAAGGTCTTCGTCGTAATCCTTGCCTACGTTGTAAGGGGGCGACGTCACCATCAGATGAACGCTGCAATCGGGCAGGGAGTCCATCCGTTCGGCGGAGGTGGGGAGAATGGTATTGGTTACAGCAGCGGGAAGCCGATTTTCAAAGTACCGTACCCGGCGTTCGGCCGGCTGGTCTTCATAGAGACGGCTGGCATAGAAACGGGAAGAGTCGTGCCCGCTTCTTCCCGCCGACCCAAAAGCTGAAG
>DAOUJN010000042.1:0-23034 GCA_034422655.1 Dehalococcoidia bacterium | reverse complement strand
GATTATCACCACCGAGCCTTCGGTCAGGGTGAAGGTGTAGAAGCGGGCGTAGCTTCCGAGCCGGCTTCGGGACTCGCAGTTGCTGGTCCAGGCGCCCCTGATAACGGCGGTGCCCATGATTTCCACGCAGTCGTCCTTTTCTCCCGGCCTGTCGACGGTCAGCGTGAAGCCGCCGGTCTGTTCAGCATCGTAGGTGGCGGCCTCTATGGTGTAGGTCCCGGCGGCGAACCCATCCTCAATTCTGGAGTACCGGTCCGGAGACCCCTGGCTCCTGAAGGACCTGCTTGTGGTACCTGCTCCCTTCTGCATGTACAGATAGGTGTTGGTATCGCCGGACTCCAGGGTGATGAACACCTCCGAGTCCGTATCCAGAGTGAAAACATAGAAACGGGCATAGCTGCCAGGGCGGTTGAAAGAAACACAGTCGCTGCTCCATGCTCCGGTGACAACGCCGCTGGCGGGTAACGTTTCCGCTTGGCACTCCGCTACAGGCGCAGTTGCATGGTACGCCGTGCGTTCCTGCTGGCCGAACTCCTGCCAGGTTGCCGTCCCGTCGCCGTCGAAGTCAAACTTCAGGGCCGGGTACTCGCTCCCTGTTCCAAAGTCCCAAAAGTCATCCGCTCCGGTGGCCGGGTCGTCATCTCCGTCGGCGTCATCCAGGTCGGCGTTCCAGCCCTCGAATATGCCCGTGTACGCAGTGGATGACTGCAACTCGGCAGTGGTCTTTTCGCTCCCAGCGGCCGAATGTTCTCTGCCGGTGGTCTGCGAGTCCCAGTAGCTGCCCGATACCTTAAGAGTCCCGCTTTCGGCCCCTATCAGCCCGCCGACCTCGACATTGCCCGAGACGCTGCCGGTAGCATAGCTGGCGACGACGCGGCTGTGGTGACTCTCGCCGGCCAGCCCACCGACACTGCTTTCTCCTGACACGGCTCCGGTGGCATAGCTGGCGATAATTCTGCCGAAGTTATTCGACCCCACCAGTCCGCCGACCGCCTCACCGCCGGACACGCGCCCGCTGTAGCCGGATTTGAACCCGACACCGGTCACCTCGCCCGTAGCGTAGCTGGCGATGATTCTGCCGCCACTAGACCCGGCCAGCCCGCCTACATTACTGTCACCTGTGACTTCACCGGTGGCGAAACTGCCTCTGATGACGCCGCTGCTCCCTCCGGCCAGTCCGCCGACATCGCTATCGCCCGTCACGGCTCCCGTGGCGTAGCTGGCAATGATCATACCGCCAGGCCCGACGGATCCGGCAAGACCGCCGATATGGCCATCTCCCGCGACGTCTCCGGTGGCGTAGCCGCTGCTGACGGTTCCGGAGTTCACTCCGATGAGCCCGCCGAGGGAGCTGCTGTGGCCAGCACACGACACGCTGCCGGTGGCGTGGCTGTCCCTAATTTCGCCCATATTCAGCCCTGCCAATCCACCGATGACGTCGCTGGCATCCGTGCACGAAATGCTGACGTCGGCCCGGCTGCTCCTGATGGACCCCCAGTTCAGCCCTACCATTCCTCCTATGTTTCCCCCGACGAATCGATGGCCTTCCCCCGGGCTGTAGACCACCACCTCGCCGGAAACCACCACGCTGCCGGTTACGTGAATGTCGCTGACTTCCCCCATATTCAGACCGGATAGAACGCCTACATTTTCCAGCCCGGCGACGCTGGCGTTGTCAATGCCGGTTCTGCCAATGACGGCGGAATAGCCGGTATGGCCGAAGAGACCAACGGCGGGCGGTTCCTCCACGGGGGTGGTGCGACTGATGTGGAGATTGGCGATGGTGTGCCCGTTGCCATCGAAACGGGCGTTGAACCTGCTGCCGTAGTCGTCCTTGTCCCCGATGGGCCGCCACCCTTCACCCGCCGTCCATTCCGCGCTGACCTCACCGGAGGCGTAGCTGTCGGCGTCATTGAAGTCCAGCGAGCGGGCCAGTTCGTAGCCCTGACAGCCGTTGCCGCAGACCACCTCCGCCCCGGACACGGGATAGGCAGCGGCATAGGACTCAATGCCGGAGTCGGCATCTGCCTTGCCGTCACCGTCCAGGTCGAAGCGGATGGCGTCCAACTGCTCCAGGGTGGAAACTTCAATCAGTCCGTCGCCGTCGCTGTCATACCTGACCAGGTCCGGCGAGACGCCTTCGACCAGCGCGGGCTTAGGGGCTGACGGCCGCGCCGCTGTGGGTTGCTTGCCGGTCTCCCACCAGTCCGTAAGGCCGTCGAAACCCAGGTACGCTTTCAGGGCCGGGTACTGTCCGGATGTGCCGAAGTCCCAGAAGTCGTGGGGCCCGGGAGTCTCCGCGGGGTAGCCGTATTTCCTTTCGTCCAGGTAAATTTCCCAATCGCGATATACGCCGGTGTAACCGGCGGCCGCCTGCAAATCCACGGTGGTCCGTCCCGTGACGCCGCCGGCGTCTCCCCGGCCGACCCCGTTGCCCATGCCGGAGGCTTCAGCGTCCCAGACGCCGCCGCTCACGGTGCCGTCGTTGAGTCCAATCACTCCGCCCAGGTTGTCGCCGCCGGAAACCCGCCCTGTGGCGTAGCTGGCGGTGATACCGGCTTCATCCGTATTCCACCCGACCAGGCCGCCGACGTTCTCATTGCCCGATACAGGACCGGTGGCATAGCTGGCGGTGGTATCACTCGTATTCTCCCCGACCAGCCCGCCAACGCCCTTATCGCCCGTCACGACACTGGTGGCGTAGCTGGCGATAATCCTTCCCACTCCCCCGTTGTATCCGGCCAAGCCGCCGACGGCATTGCTGCCGGTCACGCTGCCGGTGGCGTAGCTGCCGCTGATCTGGACCCTATTGACTCCGACCAGCCCGCCGACCCCTGCATTGCCCGTCACGTCGGCCGAGGAGTAGCTGGCGATGATGTAGCCCCGGTTCTCCCCGGCCAGCCCACCGACGTAGTTGTCGCCCAATACGCTTCCCTTGGCGGAGCTGTCGACGATTACGCCATCCTGGTATCCCACCAATCCGCCGAAGGCCTCCCCTTCCCTATCGAACTCTCGGTCGGTCACGGCGCCGAAGAAATGGCTGCCGTTGATTCTTGAGGAGTAATCGGTAAAGCCGGCCATCCCTCCCACGTAAACTACGCCGGACACTCTGCCGGTCACGTGACTGTCCCTGATTTCACCGAGATTGGCCCCCACCAGTCCGCCGACCGAGGCGAATCCAGCCACATGGATATCAACTAGACCCACGTTGCGGATGATGGAATCCGCGGCAGAACCGAATAGGCCGACCGGAGCGACGTCTTCTGGGTTGGCGGAGCGGTTGACGTAGAGATTGCTGATGGTGTGTCCGTTGCCCTCAAAGATTGCGGAAAACGGATTTTCCGCAACGATCCACACTTCCCCGGATTGAATGGGCTGCCAACCCTCGCCCGTGGTCCACTCCGAACTGACCCCGCCGGAGGCGTAGCTGCCGGCGTCATTGAAATCGAGTGCGCGGGCCAATTCGTATCCCTTGCATTCGTGGCCACAGACCGCTGCTTCGCCAATCACGGGATAGGCTGCTGCGTAGGGGTCAATGCCGGAATCGTCATCTGCCTTCCCGTCGCCGTCCAAGTCGTAGCGGATGGCATCCAACTGCTCCAGGTACTCCACCTCAATCAACCCGTCGCCGTCGCTGTCGTATTGTCCGGTGACTTCCTGGGCTAGGACTGTTGAGAGTGAAGTTGGCGCCGCAAAGGCCAGAACGACGGCCAGTAATACGAGGAAATATTCCCTGAATCTCGGCATGGGCTCTCTGCCTATGGTTTGTCGACGAACAAGAAACTTCCGTTTAGGCCGGCATACGCGGAAATCTATGGTCCTCCGACGTTTCTGCTGCTCACTCTGTGCTCTACCCGGTCGGTTACAGTCATTGGTCCGCTGACTGCTCAGATCACTCGGCAAGTTTATTCTGGCCTTCAACACCAATATAGTCACTACCTCGCTATCTTGACAGCCTCCCCTCGCGCTGCCAACCGTAGCAGCTTTTCGGTAGTCTGTGCGGAGACTCTGCCTGCCGAAGAAAAGGCCCCGCCGAAATGACGGGGCCTGGAAACCACAACTTTGGCGTATGCGATGCGTCTGGCTGACTACACCGCCACCTGGAATGTGATCCGAAAAGTTCTTGATTTTATCCAGTTTGGTGGACAGGACCATCCAGGACATGAAAGCCCCGAATATGCCCAGGCCCAGCAGTACGGCAATGAATCCCCGCAGAATTCCCAAACACGTGGCCATGGCGCTTACCTCCCAGATTTTCGAATTGGGTTTCCAGTGGTCAGTCGGGAGAGGGTCAGGGCGATAGGGATGGCCTTGGGCAGGTCGATTTGCTCCCTTCCCCATTCACCCCCATCCTGACCTTCCCCCGTCAAGGGGGAAGGGACGCTTGAAACGGTACCCGGGCTGGCCGGGCCCCTCAGTCCGCCGGAATAACTATTCGGTATAGTCCCCAGCAGACTATTGAGCCGTCGTTCTTTACGCCGCAGGTGTTTTGCAGGCTGGCGGTTACCGAAGTAAAACCGGAATTTCCGCCGGATGGCCCGGGCTCGAAAGCCTTCTCATCGCCCCAGCAGGCCACCGAGCCGTCGGGTCTCAGGCCGCAAGTGTGGGAGGAACCGGCGCTGATCGAGGTGAAATCCTCCACCGGCGGTGTGGCCTGCCCATGAGAATTGCTGCCCCAGCACAAAACAGAGCCATCGGCGTCCATACCGCAACTGTGGTGCCATCCTGCGGTTACGGAAACGAACTCTCCCTCCGGGGGCGTGGCCTGGCCAACAATATCGCCAAGGGAGCCTTTGTTGGAACCCCAGCAGGCCACGGTGTTGTCAAGTTTCAGCCCGCAGCCGTGAGACAAACCAATGTCAACCGACGCAAACGGGCCCTCCGGCGGCGTACCCAGGGTCTCGGACTCCCGGCCCCAGCATTCGACAGAGCCGTCGGTCCTCACTCCGCAGGAACGATCATCTCCGGCGACCACGGAGACGAAGCGTACCTCCGGCGGCGTGGCCTGGCCGTTTGAATTGCTGTCCCAGCAGGCCACGTAGCCGTCTACCTTAACTCCGCAACTGTGGTGGTTGCCGGTACTGATTGAGGAGAACGCTCCGCCAGAGGGCCCCAGATTTACCCTTTCGTCGGCGGCCCAGCAGGCGATGGAGCCATCAAGTTCCAGTCCGCAGGCGGAGGCGCCGGTAAGATTAGAGCTGGTATCCCCACCGAAGCGCCCGACGCTGACGGAAGCGAACCTCTCGGCCGGCGGCCTGGCCCGGCCATAAGCGTTTTTGCCCCAGCATACGGTGGAGCCATCGCTCCTGACGCCGCACGCGTACCCGCTGCCGGCGCTGACCGACAGGAAGGATCCTGGCGGCGAGGCAACCGTTCCGTATTGGTCGAGGCTTCCCCAGCAGGCCAGGGTACTGTCGGCCCTCACACCGCAGGTATGGCCCGGTCCGGCGCTGACCGAGCTGAACTTTCCAGGGGGCGGCGTAGTCGCGCCTATACCGTCGTAGCCCCAACAGGCCACTGAGCCGTCGGTCTTAACGCCGCAACTGTGTAGGGAGCCGACGTCCACGGAGAGGAATGTCCCCTCCGGGGGCAAGGTCTGCCCATGGGCATTGTCGCCCCAGCAGGCCGGGGAACCATCAGTCCTCACCCCGCAGGTATGGCCCCAGCCGGCACTGATCGAGGAGAATTTTCCGGGGGTCGGGGTGGCCAGGTTATCAATCATTCGATCCCGTATTCTTACTCTACCCCCTATTCTGTGCCGGCCCGGTTCATCCTTGCCCCAGCAGACCGTGGAGCCGTCCCGCTTCAGCCCGCAGGCATGAAGGAAACCGGAGGTGATAGAGACAAACTCGGCGCCCTGCGGGGGTGTCACGCCCCCTCCCATCAGACCCCAGCAGACGGCAGAGCCGTCCTTCTTCAGGCCACAGCTGTGTCTCCCTCCGACGCTGACCGAAGCGAACTCCCCTTCCGGCGGCTCGGCCTGGCCGTATTCGTCCGAGCCCCAGCAGATGAGGACGCCGTCCTTTTTCACGCCGCAGGTATGGGCCCAGCCGGCGCTGACCTGGGCGAAGGATGGCGAGCCGCTTACCCGGAACTCGACTGCCCTGGAAGGCGTCGGCGTGGGCGCGTGGCGCTCTGTGGTTAACGGGGTAGCGGTGGGGTACATTCGGTGGGCGGAGCAGACCCGCCGCAGGCCGAAAGCAGGGCCACAAGGATTACTCCAAGGACAAGCGCCGGGAACCAAGCCCGTGGTGATTCGATTGCCATTCTCGCTACCTCCGCCAATATTGCTTATCGCGCCCGCGCCGCGCTGATGCCGGGGCGACTCCTCAGTCCATCGGAATAAGCAGCCGGTATTGGCCCCAGCAGGCTGCCGAGCCATCGGTCTTTAACCCGCAGACGTGACTCCGTCCGGCGCTCACCGTTGCGAAATCGGAATTTCCGCCGGGCGGCCCCGGCTCGAAAGCCTCCTCATTGCCCCAGCAGGCGACGGTGCCGTCGGTTCTTACGGCGCAGGTGTGGTCGGCACCGGCAGCTACCGAGACAAACTTCCCCTCCGGCGGCGTGGACTGGCCTTCCAAGTCACTGCCCCAGCAGGCGATGGAGCTGTCGTCCTTCAGGCCGCAGTTGTGATTGTTCCCGGCGGCCACCGCGAGGAACTTTCCTTCCGGCGGTATGACCCTGCCTTCCCAGTTAGCTCCCCAGCAGGCCAGGGCGCCATCCGCCTTTACCCCACAGGCATGGTCCTCCCCGACGCTGACGGACCGGAACTCCCCTTCCGGCGCCGCGGCCCGTTTACCGGCGCCGCCCCAGCAGATGATGGAGCCGCCCACCGTCACCCCGCAGGTGTAGGCGTCCACATGATCGATACGGGCATCTATGTTGGCGCCCCCGGCGCTGACGGCGGCGAACTTCTCGTCGGGCGGCGCGTCCAGGCCGGTGCTGGCCCGAACATAACTCGTACGGGCCCAGCATTCGACGGAGCCGTCGGGCTTCACCCCGCAGGCGTGGCCCGTGCCTACGCTGACCGACGAGAACTCCCCCTTCGGCGACCCAAAATAAGAAACTACACTCACTTCCCCCCAGCAGCGGACGGCGCCGCCCGGTTTCAGCCAACAGGTGGTGGTGTCGTAGTATGGCCAGCCTGCGCCCATGCCTCCGGCGCTGACGGCAGTGTATTTCTCGCCTGGCGGCACGGCCCGGCCGTGCTGGTTTCCTCCCCAGCACACGGCGGACCCGTCGGTCCTCACCCCGCAGGCGTAGTCATCACCGGCGCTGACCGAGAGAAATGACCCCGGCGGCGGGATCGGGGCCGGGAAATCCGGCCCCTCTCCCCAGCCGAGTCCCCAACAGGCCAGGGTACCGTCCGTCCTTAACCCGCAACTGTCGTCCGAACCGGCGCCGACCGAGACGAATTCGCCCGCCGGCGGCGTGGCCTGGCCGTAAGAGTCCTCCCCCCAGCAGGCAACGGCGCCGTCGGTCTTCACCCCGCAGGTGTGGTTGTAGCCGGCGCTGACCGAGGCGAAGTCTCCCGCCGGCGGCGTGGCCTTGCCGTCTGAGTCCTCTCCCCAGCAGGCCAGGGAGCCGTCGGTCTTCAGGCCGCAACTGTGTCGCTCGCCGGCGTCCACCGAGACGAATTTCCCTTCCGGGGGCGAGGCTTGGCCTACATTGTCCGCGCCCCAGCAGGCCAGGGAACCGTCGGTTTTCACCCCGCAGGCATGAAGTAAACCTGAAGTTATGGAGCTGAGCTTTTCTTCCGGCGGTGCGGCCTGCTCATCGGTCAACTCCAGCAGTCTGAAGGCACTGGAGCTTAAGTACCTTGTTTGGGCGCCCTCCATTGAACCCCAGCAGGCGACAGAACCGTCCTCCTTCAGGCCACAGGTGTGGCTCCCTCCGGCGCTCACCGAGGCGAACTCTCCCTGGGGCGGCACGGCCTGGTGGAACCCGTCAGAGCCCCAGCAGATGATTGAGCCGTCCTGCTTCAAGCCGCAGGTGTGGTCCCAGCCGGCGCTGACCTGGGCGAAGGACGGAGAGCCGCTGACCTGGAACTGGACTACCTTGGGAGGGGGCGGCGTTGGGGTGTCGAAGTCGAACACGATCAACTGCCCATGCTCGTCGTAGGCCTCGTCGTAGTGCTCTTCCAGCAGGGCAGAGCCACCGCAGGCCGCCAGCAGGGCCACCAGGATGACGCCAAGGATTAGCGCCGTGATCCAAGCCCGTGGTGATTCGATTGCTATCATTCTCGGTACCTCCGTCAATGTTTCTAACCGCGTAGGGTCCGCGCCCCTCAGTCCGCCGGCATGACAATCCGGTACTGGCCCCAGCAGACTATTGAGCCGTCGGTTTTCAGGCCGCAGGTGTGGCTGGAACCGGCGCTCACCGAAGTGAAGCCGGAATTGCCGCCGGGCGGCCCGGGCTCGTAACCCTCTTCATCGCCCCAGCAGGCGACGGCGCCGTCGGCTTTCAGGCCGCAGGTGTGGTCGTGACCGGCGCTTAGCGAGGCGAAATTCTCCGTCGGCGGCGTGGCCTGGCCATCCCAATCCCTGCCCCAGCAGAGGACGGAGCCATCGCTCTTCAGGCCGCAGTTGTGATACCCCCCTGCGGTTACCGAGACAAACTCGCCCTCCGGGTGCGCTGACTGGCCTTCGTATTCCGGGTGGTCCTCATCCGGGCCCCAGCAGGCCACGGAGTTGTCGTGCCTCAGGCCGCAAGCGTGGAGCTTCCCAATGGCAACCGATGTAAACTGCCCCTCGGGCGGCGTGCCATAGATATCGGGCGGATATGACGGGTCAAATCCCCAACATTCAACGGCGCCGCTTGTCCTCACCCCGCAGGAACGATGTTGGGTGGTGACCACCGAAGCGAACTGCCCCGCCGGCGGCGTGGCCTGGCCGTTTGAATTGCTGCCCCAGCACTCAACCGATCCATCCGTCTTTACTCCGCAACCGTGGAACGCGCCGGTGCTGACCGAGGAGAACTCTCCGGCGGGGGGCTTGGTCCTTGCGCGCTCATCCTGTGTCCAGAACAGCTCGCCCGCTCCCCCGAAGCAGACGATGGAGCCATCAAGCTTCAGTCCGCAGGCGTTGGCGTCATAAGAGAGGACAGTGCCGACCCCTCCCCAGCCTCCGCCGCCCGTGCTGAGGGCGGCGAACCTGCCGGCCGGCGGCAACGCCCGGCCATTGATCTCCAGGCCCCAGCAGATGGCGGTGCCGTCGGTCCTGGCGCCGCAGGTGTAGTCGCTGCCGGCGCTGACCGACAGGAAGGAGCCCGGCGGCGACCTGGCCTCAAGGTAAGTGTCTCTTCCCCAGCAGGTTACGGAGTGGTCGGTCTTGATTCCGCAATTGTGAGAATCGCCGGCGCTGATCGAGATGAACTCTCCGGCCGGCGGCGTGAGTACGTCCGGCTGGCCCCCGCCCCAGCATTCGACTGAGCCATCCACCTTTACCCCGCAGCTGTGTCGCGAGCCGGCGCCTACGGAGACGAATTCCCCTTCCGGCGGCGAGGCCTGCCCCCGCCCGTTGTCCCCCCAGCAGGCCAGCGTACCGTCGGTCCTGACCCCGCAGGTATGGAACCTTCCGGCGCTGACCGATGTGAACTCTCCGGCAGGCGGCGTGGCCAGGTCATCTATCATCGCGTTCCGGCCCGGTTCATCCCTGCCCCAGCAGGCCAGCAAGCCGTCCTTCTTCAGGCCGCAGGCGTGATAGAACCCGGAGGTGACCGATGTGAACTCCGTGTCCTGCGGTGGCGCCTGGTTTCCCCCCATTCGACCCCAGCAGACGACCAGGCCGTCCTTCTTCAGGCCGCAGCTGTGGCCCCATCCCAGGCTCACCGAGGCGAACTCCCCTTCGGGAGGTGAGGCCCCGCCGACCTGGTTCGCTCCCCAGCAAAGAACGGAGCCGTCCTTCTTTACCCCGCAGGTATGGGCCCAGCCGGCGCTGACCTGGGTGAAGGATGGCGAGCCGCTGACCTGGAACTCGGACACCCTGGTAGGGGTCGGGGCGAGCGTGCGGTACTCTACGGTAAACGGGGTGGGGGGTTCGAGGGTGAATGGCCGGCCATACTCGTCGTACATAATTTCGTGCCACATTTCCGGCGGCGGCTCTGCCGCTCCGCCGCAGGCCGCCAGCAGGGCCGCCAGAATCAGGCCAGGGATTAGGGCCGTGAACAATGCCCGTGGTGATTTGGTTGGCATTATTGCCACCTCCGCCAATGTCGCTAAAGTCGCCGGGCCTTTGCCGCCGGGGGCATCCTCCCTTGTGTCCCCTGTCCTGCTCATCCTGAGCCTGTCGAAGGACCCCCTGCCGCTTCCTGTTCACTCCGCGGGAATAACCATCGCTTCATCGCCCCAGCAAACCACAGAGCCGTCCTGTTTCAACCCACAGGCCCACCTGGACCCGGAACTGACGGACACAAACTCACCCTGCGGCGGCGTGGTCTGGCCGGCTTCATCCATCATTCCCCAGCAGGCAATGGTGGCATCCGGCTTCAGCCCGCAGGAGTGGTACAGGCCCGAGCTGACCGACACAAACTCCCCCGAAGGCGGCGTTGACTGGCCAAACCGGTCCGAACCCCAGCAGGTGACGGTGTTGTCAAGTTTCAGGCCGCAGGTATGCTCCCTTCCCGCGCTGACCGCCAGGAAATCGCCTTCCGGGGGCGTGGCCATGCCAGAAACGTGGGCTCCGTACCCAATACTGACCCGGTCGGAACCCCAGCAAACTACGGAGGCGTCCTTCCTGACCCCGCAGCTGTGTTCCTCCGAGCCGCTGATGGATGCAAACTCCCCTTCCGGGGGCGTGGCCTGGCCGTCTTCATCCAGGCCCCAGCAAGCTACTGAGGCATCCGGCTTGATCCCGCAACTGTGATGTTCCCCGGCGCTGACCGATACAAACTTCCCTTCCGGTGTGTCAAGCCGGCCGTATTGAGCGTCTCCCCAGCAGGTTACGGACCCATCCGGCCTCAGTCCGCAGGAATGTCTGCTCCCGGTAGTAACCTCGGTGAACTCTCCAGGCGGAGGCGAGGCCTCACCTTCAAAGTCATGCCCCCAGCACACGACGGAGGCGTCTTCCCTTAGACCGCAGCCATGGTTCCATTGCGAGTCAATTTGGGTCAGCCCACCGAAAGGGACCACGGACTGGCCACTCGCGGGGCTGCCCCAGCAGATGACGGCGCCGTCCTGGGTCGTCCCGCAGGTGTGGGTGAATGCGGCGCTTATGGCGGCGAAGTTGCCGGCCGGTGGGCTGGCCCGGCCGTGGTCATCGTCACCCCAGCAGGTGGCGGTCCCATCCGTCTTCAACCCGCAACTGTGTTCCCAGCCGGCGCTGACCGAAACGAACTCTCCCGCCGGCGGAGAGGACTGGCCGTAACCGTTGTGGCCCCAGCAGGCAACGGAACCGCCGGTTCTTATCCCGCAGGTGTGCCTGTGCCCGGCGCTGACCGACGTGAATTTTCCGTCCGGTGGAACAGTCTCGCCGTACTCTTCCTCTCCCCAGCAGGCGATGGAGCCGTCCCGCCGCACCCCGCAGCCGTGCGTCCAGGTGGCGCTGACGGCGGTGTACTCCCCCTCCGGCGGCGAACGCTGAAGGCCGTAACTATACCCCCAGCAGATGATGGGACCGTCCCTTCTCAGCCCGCAGGAATGACCATTCCCGACGGTGATGGCGATGAACTCCCCATCCGGCGGCGAGCCCTGGCCATATTCGTCCGATCCCCAGCAGGCGATGGAGCCATCCCCACGCAGCCCGCAGGCGTGGGCCACCCCGACTGCTACGGCGGCGAATTCGCCCGGCGGGGGCGAAGCCTGGCCGCTGCCATTGGCGCCCCAGCAGACGATGGAACGGTCTGGGCGCAGTCCGCAGGTATGCCAAAATCCCGCGCTGACCCCCACTTCCGGCACGGGCAGCGGGGTTGGCGTGGGGCTGGCCGGCGGCGTCGCCGTGACCCCCGGCGAGGGCGTGGCAGTGCTGGTTGGGTCAGCAGCGGGTTGGGGCGGCGCCGCCGGCTCGTCTCGGAGCAGAAAGAACAACGCCAGGATTACCAACAGGACAACACTCACGGGTACCAGCCAAATTGCAGTCTTCATATTCTTTCCCTCCTGCGGGATGTTCCCTGGTCTATTTATAATTGGCAGGGCGCGGATAGTGGCGCGCCGTTTCGAGTCTTGCCGCATTGCGCTAAGGGTCAGGATTCGGCCCCCCGGCACGGGCGCCCAGGGGCGGGCACCCGATCAGCCCCTCGTTATCCCAGAGGACGATTAGCGGGTCCTGGGGCAGGTCACACAGTTCCGTCGGAATTTCCCCGGTAAGCTGGTTGTCGGAGAGAAATAGATACTGCACCTGGGACATTTGCCCCAACTCCGGTGGTATTTCTCCGCTGAGCCGATTGTTGCTGAGATCGAGAACCGGCCCGGAGAAATCCGTTACTTGCCCCTGGAACAGGGAACCCAGCTCCGGCGGAATCTCCCCGGTCAACTGATTGCCCGAGAGGTCCAGCTCTTCCAGGTGGACCAGGTTGCCCAGTTCCGGCGGCAATTCCCCTTCCAGGCCGTTGTCCGCCAGGTCCAGCCCGATCACCCGGCCGGTCAGGTAGTGAAGTTCCACGCCGTGCCAGAAGTCGAACGGAGGCTGATCCAATAATTCCGCTCTTCCGAAGTCCAGCCAGTTCCTGTTCTCGGTCCAGTTGGGGCCACCGGTGGCGCGGTAGAGGGCGATCAGGGCCTCTTTCTCGGTATCCTCGCAGTCGGGCAGGCGCAGGCTCTTCAAGTCGGACTCATGCGCTCCCAATCCATCGGGCATACAGCCGGTAATCCGGTTGGTCCCGCCCAGGCGAATGGCCTGCATGAAGCGAAAGTTGCCGTAATTGGCGGGAATCGGGCCCGTAAACCGGTTGTCGTTGAGGTAGAGTTGGCCCTTTCCTTGTTCGGAAAGGAAGGTCGCCATCTCTATGGTCGGCAGCGGGCCGCTCAATTGGTTGTTGGACAGGTCCAAATGCCTGAAGCTACGGCCGGACAGGGAATCGGGAATCCGTCCCGTCAACCGGTTGTTGGACAGGTCCAACTCGCCCCGGGCGCCAATTCCGGGGGGTCTGGGTCCTGTCAGCTTGTTGTGGGAAAGGTCCAGCGCACCCAACCCGCGCAGATCTCGCATCTCCGCGGGGAGTTGTCCCGTCAGGTTGTTCCCTTCCAGGCGCAAGGAACTGATTGAACTGAAGGCCCCTTCGCAATGCGTTACCCCGACGCCGTGCCAGTCGTCCAGGGGCGCGTCGGTCAGCCAGTTGTCCGAGGCGGTCCACTGCGGCCCGCCGGTGGAGTGGTACAGGGCGGTCAGCGCCGCCCGGGCCGGGGCGGGATCGCCTTCCTCGCACCCCTCCTCAAGCAATTCATACCAGGCGTCCGCCCTCTTATCCTCGCATTCCTCCACATGGCTGGTTCCGTCCATACCTGAGCAGAGTCTTACCAGGTCGAGGTACTGGCAGCCCGCGCCCGCCAGCATCAGCACGCATCCCAGCGCCGCGAGCACCAAGCTTCGTTTCCAGTTAAGGAGCGCCCGTGTTTGACCTCTCATCTCTTCCTCCTCGTGGCAGCAACGTTGGGGGGCTAAGGGTCCTCGGACAGCCGGGGTTCGTCATCGCAGGGGGGCAGGTCCAGTCCGGTAAGCATGTGCGGCCACAGCCCGGGAAGGCAGCCGGTCAGCCGGTCATTTCCTTCCAGCTCAATGATCAGCACATCGGACAACTCTTCCAGGAAGGGGGTAACTTCTCCACTCAGGTCGTTGCCGGCCAGGTAAAGAAACTTCAGTTCCGGAAGCTGGCTCAACCCCGTGGGAAGCTCGCCCGCCAGGCCGTTGTCCTCCAGCCTCAGGCCGGTAACCCGGCCCGTGTGGTGGTCGGTTTCAACGCCGTACCAGGTATCCAGGGACGGGCCAACATCCGGGTAACGGCCCGGCGGCAGGGGCCACGGGTATTTGCTGGGCCAGTTGTCGGAGTTGGTCCAATTGGGGCCGCCGGTGGCGTGGTAGAGGGACATCAGGACATCCTTTTCGTGGTCCTCGCAGTGGAAGAGGCCCAGGGAGGCCAGATCGTCCCGGCCGGGGCCCGACAGCCTCAACCCGTTGGGGATGCAGCCGGAAAAACGGTTGGTGCCGCCCAGGCGCAGTTCATCCAGGTCCAGCAGAAAGTTGAAGCTTTCCGGCAGCGGCCCGGTCAGCTGATTGTCATTGAGAAGGAGGTACCTTCCACCGCGGAAGGGGCCGAAATCGCCGATGGTCAGGTCGTCAGGTATTTGCCCGCTCAAGCGGTTGTGGGACAGGTCTATACGTTCCAGGAGATGGATGTCGCCGAACCCCGGGGGTATTTCGCCCATCAGGTCATTGTGGGAAAGGTTTAACTCGGCAAGGGTGCTCAAGCTGGCCAGTTCAGGGGGGATGGTTCCGGTCAGGCCGTTGCGGGAGAGATTCAGTTCCCACAGGCTGGTCATGTCGCCCAGTTCGGCGGGAAGCTGTCCCACCAGGCTGTTCTCCTCCAGGATGAGGGAGACTACGCCGCCCAGGGGAAGGTCACCGACGCAGGAGCCCACGCCGACGCCGTACCACGCGGACAGGGGCGCGTCGCTCAGCCAGTTATCCGAGGAAGTCCACTGCGGGCCGCCGGTGGCGTGGTAGAAGGCGGTCAGCGCCGCCCGGTCCTGCCGCAGGTCCTCCTCCATTCGACCCCGGCAGTTGCTCTCCCGCTTCCCGCGTTCGCAAGCCGCCACTGCCGCGGGGCCCGCTAAAGGATCATCGCACCCGCGAAGCTCACCGCAGGCCCCGGCCGCCAGCAGAATCAGGCAGCCCAGGGCCGCGAGGGCCAAACCCCGTTTCCAGTTGGGAAAGACCTGAGTACCAACTCGCATATTCCCCTCCGCTTGGCGGGAACGTTGGAGACTATCGGCCCACGGGTTGACGGGTCGTCATCAATGGATGTCAGATCGAGCTCGGATGTTTATGTGTCAGTCACCCATGGCTGGACCGATGCTGGAACCGTCTACGGTGACCTTGACCACGTCCACGTTGTTGAATTTCTGGTGCCTCACTGACCTGGCGTAGTGGCGCAGCAGCCGGAAGGACGTATCGTCCTCCTCCAGCGTGTCGTCGCTCAAAAGGGCCAGTTGGTCTTCCAGGTTCTGGCCCTCCAGCAAGGAGAAGAACTCCAGCTCCAGGCTGGCAGCCCTGGAGCGGGCCACGACGGTCAACTTGCGCCGTTCGCCCGGCTCATCCGCCGAATCCGGGTGCAAAAGGCTCAACAGGGTCTCCTCGCCGGCGGCCCGCAGGCGTTCCGAGGCGGCGGCATCCCAGGCGTTCTTGTCCGCCACCTCCCGGAGAAACGTGTCAACCTCCCCCAGCGACGAGGGATCGAGAGCCACCTCCAGGCGTTGCGGACGGGAGTCGGAGAACTCCACGAACCAGGTCATCAACACCGCAACCAATGTGCCGGCGGTGAGACCGTTATTCAGGAAGCCGTACCACTGGCTGCCGGGCAGGTCTCCCAGAATCCCCGAAATTTCCAGGCCAATCCCTACGGACAGGGATAGTCCAAGAATCAGGCTTTTCTGCTGGTCCAGGCCGTCCTTCCACACCGTCCGGACACCTTCGACGATGTAGGTGCCCATGAGAAACAGGAGGTAAGCGCCTATTACCGGGCCCGGAATAATCAGCAGGACCGCCGTAACCTTGGGGGAGAAGGCCAGGGCCAGCAGCATGACGCCCGCGGCATACCCCACCCTGCGGCTGGCCACCCCCGTCAGGCTGACCAGGGAGCCGCTGGCCGCCGAGTTAACTGTCGTGGGTGGAGAGCCGGCCAGGCCGCTCAGGAGGACACCGGTGCCATTGGCGTACAGGGAGCCCTGCACCAGGCGGAAGTCGGTGGCCTGGGGTCGGCGGCGGGACAAGCGCTGCATAACCACGCTGTCGCCCATGTTCTTGATGCCGTTAATCCACATCACGATGACGGCCATGGGCAGCAGGGCCAGGAAGCCCTGCACCTCCGGCATCTCGAAGTCTGGGAACCATGTCCCGGGAATGCCTACCCAGGGGGACGTCAGGACCAGTTGAAGATCGTACAGGCCAAAGGGGACTGCCGCGGCACACCCCGCCACAATGCCGATAATGGGTGTCCACAGGCGCCAACCACCGGAGAGTTTCAGCCCCAGGCCGGCGACTACCACCAGGGTGATGGCGGCAACCACCACGCCGGAAGAAGACTGGGCTTCAGCGGGCGCCGCCGCCACCCGGTAGGCGGCAATTGGTATTACCGAGGCGGCCAGCAGTATCAATGCGGTACCGGAAACCACCGGGGTTATGATCCGGCGCATCAGGGGCAACCAGAGGGACAGGCCATATTGAGACAGGGCGCCGGCAATACAGAGCGCCGCCAGCATCGCCGGGCCACCGGCCGACAACGCCGGTACGGACACCACCACCAGCGAAACGCTGCCGGCGGTAATCATGATGTGCCCTGTCCCTATTCGCCAGATACGGCCGGACTGGAGGGCCGTAATTGCGCCGCAGATGATCAACGATGCAAAGGCGCCCCAGACCAGGTATTCCCGGGACTGTTCCGCCACCAGGGCCGCGGTGGTCACGGCCGTTACTATGGGAGTGAGGACCAGCAGGGCTCCCTGGAAGCCGGCAAAGCTCCACACGAAAAGGGGGCATGCCTCCTCGGGTTCGTAGCGTACCTGGTGAGTTTCCTGGGATGCGGCCAAGCTGCCTCCGCTATATTCAGAACGTGTTTAATCGGGTAGAAGATTCTTGGGGGCTGTCTTCAAATTGGACCGGCATTCCGGCCTTGAGCCGTCCGCCCGAGGCGGACAGAAAGGTTGCCAGGGGTCAACTGCATAGCCCAGGAAAGTCCCCGATTCCGGCTTTCGCCGGAAGGACGGTTAAGCCCCAACCCATCACTGCCAGTGGGATGAAGTGCCGGGGCAATGCCGCAACTACCAAACCATCTGGTTCCAGCAGTTGTCTTCCTGGCAGGAGAGATAGCGGGTCTTGCCGTTCAGGATGGCTTCGGTGTCTTCGCTTACACGTATGTAATAGACTTCCCCTGGCACAAGGAACTCGAGGTTGCTGTCCTCCTGGAGGAGAGGGTCGTAGAAGGTCCATTCCTTGGTGTCGTTTCCGAAATGGAAAATGGCAACCAGGCCATCACCTAGAATCGCGCCCAGGTCTTCGATGTCGGTGACGGGGCCCGTCTCCACCTGGCTCCGGCTGACTTGAAAATCCGCCAGAACGTAGATTCCCCCGGCCAGGACCAGGACCGGTTCGACCCCCACTTCCGACTGGGGCACCAAAACCTCGAACTCCATCATTCCGTCGCGGTCGGTGTACGGGGCAGGCGCGGGAGTCAGGTCAATTCCACCCATGCTGACCATTGCTACGGGCGTAAAAGGGCGGAAGTCCTGGCCCGTCACCTTGACGGTGGTGCCCGGCGGGCCGTGGTCTGGGGCAAGGCTAACCGTGGCTGCCCGTACCTGGTGGGTAAAGGTGGTGTAAACCGTGTGGCCTTCGTCGTCCACAAAGGTGGCGGATACCGGGTTGGCGGAAGGTATCTGCACCGACCGGGGAACGGTCATCTCGTGGGTGAAAGTTCCATCGCTGCCGATGGAAACGGTGGTGGTTGCCTGCCCGACGCCATAGTCATAAGTAACTTCGACGGGGATTTGGGAGCCCCGGTTGTTGCTTACGGGGAAGCCCTCTCCGGAAATGGTTACCGTGTCGCCGGGGGAAACACGGTCGGGCGACACCTGGATACTCCTGGTGGGGAAAACGATAGGCGCTTCTCCAAGACGGCTATGTAAGTCACGCACCTGGAGCTTCCGCTCTCCTCCGATCAGAGTGGAACCGTTCACCGGAAGGACGACACTTCCCACCCAGCGACCGCTGCGGTCCAGCGGGATTGGGTAACCGGCATTTCCGTCCAGCGTTCTGGGGAACAATGGAACGCCATCCACGCTGATGCGGGTTATTTCCGCTCCCTGAAATCCCTGCAATAAGACGCGGACCTCCTGGTTGGGAAGCACCGTATCGGGGGTTACGTCAACGGTAATGGAGTTATCGAATTCCACCTTGGAGTGGTGCTCGTGCTCTCGCTCGCCTTCGTCACAAGCGCCAGGAGTCGAGTTTTCAGTCGCTGGTTCGCAAATGGTCACCTGAATGTCCTGGAGTCCGGGCAGAACATGGTCGGGCAGTACCAGGGGAAAGCTCAATCTTCCCGAGTCGGGAATCTGACGATTGCTCAGACCGCCCAATTCGGCGTTGAATCCCCCTACCCTCAGCGATTCCAGGCGGCCCGGAGGCATGTCCAGCAGGTCTACGCGAACGGTGGGGTGGGTTCGAAGGACGGTTCCCAGCTTGATGGTGCCCGCAAGTAGCAACATCTGGGGGGCGTCTTCAACGTTATACACTTGCCCCTTGGGATCGCCCACCCCTTCCTCGAGCACGAGAATCGATGTATGTCCCTCGCCGTCCCTCGCGTTAATGAAATTGCAGTTGCCCGGGGGGTTTTCGTCCTCCTCGTAAAAGAGCTTAAGAGTACAATTCCCGAACCCCGGTACAAAGGGAGGATTGGTGATGGGTATGGAGCATCGGGCAACTGCCTGGGCATCGGACTCGGCCCGGCAGAGGATGGCGCCACGGGCGTTGAACACGCCGTCCATGTTGGAGTCGCGCCAGAAGATGACGGTCGTGCCAACGGCGAAACCACGGGCAGTTATTTGTAGCTGGTCCCCCCTCCTGACGGTGGCGTCGCCAAGTTCCACTGCCCAGTCTATGAGCAGGCCGTTCAGCTCAGATTGATCAACATGGTCGTCAATGGCGCTTTCCATTCTCTCGAAGGCATTTCGGACCGCCAGATCTGGGTGCTTGGCTGACGGGAATGTGCCGGAGTCGTGGGTGGTCCCTACGTCCCACCTGTAAGCGCCGCCCTCGATGGGATTGGATATACCGGCTTCCTCCTTGATTACCACCTCCACCTTTGCTTTAGCCGGAATGGGCCTCGATTGGCTTCCCTCAACTATCTTGGGGAATATTGTCACCTCTGTAGGTGAATCCCGGCGGGACGGCCCTTTAACTTCAACAGAAGAAGCCTTGCCGGCGCCGAATATGCTCGGAGTACTTGTTGGCTGTAGGCATTCGTAATGCACTTCAATCTTGTCGGCCTTGATTTCCCTTGGGAGCTGAATCTCGGAATCCAGGAGAAGCACAATCCCATCCTGCTCCGCCTGAAGGGGCACATCACCGTTCAGGAACTCTAAGGTGTATCGGGCCTTGGCCCCGGGGCTTCTGGGTTCGGCTACAACGGTGGGTGGATCCGTTGCTTTCTCGCATGAAACTGGCGTCTGGGCATGGGCTGTCGCTGGGCCTTGACCCGACAAACCGCCCATTAGAAACAAGGGCAGCATGGCTCCGGTAACAAGTGTGGAGAGGAGCAGGAAGCGGATTCCGGGGATGTTGGACAGGGCCGAAAGGACTGCGTGGCGTCTGGAACCAGAGTTGATACGGTCCCAATGCTCTTGCCAGTTGGTGATTCTCAATAGTAACGAGTCTCCAAGCCAGGTTAAGAAGGGCCGGCGGGGGAAGGGGTGGCTTGTCGCTCCCATACCAACCTTCCCCTGTCGGCGTTACCCCCATCCCAACCTTCCCCCGTCAAGGGGGAAGGGGCTTGATGGTGGCGTGGATTTGGGCGTTGCTTAACCTTCGCTATCTCCCTGGAGCCAGCCGGAGCCGAATACGAAGCCGCCGGTCCGGGCTACCCACATGCGGACTGCGTCCGTGGTTACCCAGTTGCCCTGCGGTGTCGCCTCGATTTCGCTGGTCCCGAACAGGTCCAGCAGTTCGCTGCCGATCATGGCGGGGTCGGAGTGGGCCACGATCATGCCGTCCTGGTCGGCGGCTATGAACGCCGACCACTTGCCGGTGACGGTCTCAGCCTCGTTGTAGTAGGAGATAGCCTCTTCCAGGCCGGCCAGGGCGCTTTCCGGCGCGGCGAAGTAGGCCACGGTGGCTTCCAGGCCCCCGGAGTTGAACCTTTCGAGGGCGATGGACACCAGGAGCCTGGTAAATTCGTCGGCGTCGATGTACCAGCCGGAGGCGAACAGCAGACCGTCGTGCTTTACCACCCAGACATTCTTCAGCTCAAGCTCGCCGAAGTCCCCGGTGGCGATGTTGCCGCTCTCGGGGTTGCGGTACACGTAGGACACCCACTTGCCATCCCCGGTTGCGGAAAGCATATCCGGCCCGAAGTTGTAGCCGTTGGCGTCGGTGCCGATGGGCCCATTCAGGTCTTCCCCGTGGAGGTTGGCGTCGTAGTGACCGATGACCTTATCGTCGGCGTCGACGATGAACAGGTACCACTGGCCGTCCACGCTCTCCATCCGGTTGTAGTGCCCGAGGGTGGCTTCCAGCCCCTCTTTCTCGTAGCGGGTGATGGCGTTGTTGACGAAGAACTTGGTGTATTCCACCGGGGCGGACCGGGGCGGGATGGATGCCACGGCGAGCCGGGCTATTTCCTCGGCCTCCGTGGAGGAGAGGCCCGGCGCCGGCTGGGGGATGCCGGCAATGGCCGGTCCTATGGCCGCATCTATAGCCGCCTCGACCTCTGCCGCGGTAATGCCGGGTTCCGGCTCGGGAATGCCGGCAATGGCGTCGTCCACAATCCGGCTAACCTCGGCGACGGAGAGGCCGGGGCTGACAACCGGCCGGTTCGCCATGGCCTGCTGCACCACCTCTTCGGTCTCGGCGCGGGTCAGGCCCGGGGGCGGCGCTTGCGGGACCGCCGCCTGCACTATGGCTTCCACCTCGGCGGCGGTCAGGCCCGGCTGGGGCGCCGGCGCGTTGGCAACCTCGGCGCGGGCTATTTCCTGGACTTGGGCGCGGGACAGGCCCGCATCACCGTTTCCGCAGGCAACGGCCAGCAATAGAATCAGGGAACCCGAGACCGCTGCGGCGGTCCTGATCACTGTACGATAGGTCATCTAGTTTCTCCCAAACCGGTTAATGTTTTGCCATGCCTTGGCAGTTTTGGTTTGACCAACTCCCTACAGGCCGCCCGGGGCGCTTACCATGAGCTCCGCGTTGGAGGACAGGGCGTCGTGGCTCAGGTTTGCGTCGTTGCCCACCGCGTCCTGGATGGAGCCGTCGTTCAGGGCCAGGGCGTCGGCGCTAACGGCTATGCCGTCGCCGTCCATGTCGCCCACCCGCACGGTGTAGGTGAATATCAGCCTGGTGGTGGGGCCAGCGTCCGACGGGACCCGGTAGGTGGCGGTCTTGGCCGTCCCGTCGAAGTCCAGCGTGATTTCCGGCGTGCCCTCGACCATTACCTCTTCGTCGAAGTCGACGACGACCTCGATGGTGTCCCCGACGCCGAAGGTGTTGTCGTCGCCAGCGTCGCTGGTGATGGAGAGGGATGAGATGGCGGGGGCCACGCCGTCCACCTTGTGAGTCGGCGTGTCAGGCTGGAAAGGTCCCTTGGGCATTGCCTCCAGGTCGGTCCCGACGGCCTTGATGGTCCCGCTGCCGCTGTAGCCGTAGGCTTCACCGACCGTCATGCTGTAGGGCATGCCGTAAATCGTGCCTTCTTCGCGGACCCATTCTCCGCTGCTGATGCCGTCGTCGTCGAAGTCTCCGGGCTGCACCGTGTAGCGGAAAACCAGGGTCTGGGTGCCGGAGCCCCGGTTGTACGCGAACTCCCGCCGGTCCGTGCCAATGCGGAGGCTCAGGAACTTGTCGCCCTCCACCTCGACGGGCCACGTGTAGCTCAGCTTCATCTCGATGTTCTCGCCGATGCCGTAGGTGTCGCCGGACTCAGGGGTGGAGATAAAGCCATGGTTGCGTCTGATGGACGGACGGCCGAGCACCTTGTGGCCGGGCGAGTCGGCTATGCCGTCATGCAGGTCGTCGATTGGCGTGTCGGACGAGACGGACGTGAACAGGTCGGGGATCCTTGGCGTCCAGTGGTCCCGCGGTCGAGTATTCGGCGGGATGGACACGCCATCGTAGTCCACGTAGTTTTCCGCATTCAGCAGGAACTCGAACACCAGCGTGTCTGTGCCTGAACCGGAGGTATATTCCAGCTCTACAAAGCTGTTTCCGATTTCCATGCCCAGCGCCGCCTCCAGTTCGCGTTCGCCTGGTTCGACCACTCCGTCGTGCGATTCGTGCACATTGACTGGCTGGTCGAAGGTGACCGTTACCTGAATGGTCTCGCCAAAGAGGTAAGCATCCCCGCTGGCCGGGCTGGAGGTAAACTCGAGGCTCGTGATGGTTGGTGCGGCATTGTTCTGTGCGTGGGCCGGGCCCGGTCCTCCCGGCCCCAACAGGGCCACCGTCCCAACCAGCGCGGCCACCGCCAGCATCGCCAATATGCTCATCCATCGGTTCCCTGGGTTCTTGTGCATGGTTTCCTCCTGGGTTGTGTTTGCCTGGCCCACCATGGGCGGGACGACTTGCGCCAACGCCCCGGCGTCAATGCAGATTCCAACTATTTATGCTACCAAAAACATGTGTAATTGATATGGCAATCGGCTATACCTGGGATGCAATTTCCGTGTAATTTAGGAAATTCGGGCAAAAACGGGCAAAAACGGGCAGGTGCAGGGGGGGCAGGAGCCTCATTCCGGCCTTGAGCCGTCCGCCCGAGGCGGACAGAAAGGTTGCGAAAGGTCAACCGGAAAGCACAAGAAAGGCCCTGGATTCCGGCTTTCGCCGGAATGACGGTACTCACCCCCATCCCAACCTTCCCGCCAGAGGCGGACGTATCGCCCCCATCAAAAGGGAAGGGGCTACCTGCCCACCATTCTTAATTCTTAATTCTTAACTCCCTACAGGCCGCCGGGGGCGCTTACCATGTGGGCGGCGTTGGAGGGCAGGGCGTCGTGGCTTATGTCGGCGTTGTTGCCCGTCCCGTCCTGTATGCTGCCGCCGTTCAGAGCCAGGGCGTTGGCGGCGATAGCAATGCCGTCGGCGTCCGTATCGCCCACCCGCACGGTGTAGGTGAAGGCCGCAA
>DAOUJN010000041.1:0-53073 GCA_034422655.1 Dehalococcoidia bacterium | reverse complement strand
CATACTTCTCCTGAGCCATGGTCACCACACCTCCCCTTCCTTACTGGCTCACAGTATGGCATCCCCTAGGCAGAACGTCTATTTACTGCCTATCCTGATTGGTTTTGGTACTATGCCGGCCTCATTTGTGGCGGATACTCACACCCTCTGGTGGTATCTGAAGTCGTCTCACAGCCTTTCTTCCGATGTCTCAGACATTATGCAGTCGGCAAGAGATGGAAACGGCACAACCATAATCCCCGCTATTGTAGTGGCCGAGCTCTATTATCTTTCAGTCCGGGAGAGGCAGCCATTAGACGTAACTGCCCTGCTGGAAGATCTGGCCGCCGAAAGCTGGATTGAACTGACAGACTTGGGCAGCGCCCAGCTTGAGTACCTGGACCGCCTGCCTGACATTCCGGAAATGCACGACAAGCTTATTGCCGCTGAGTCTATCATTCTCGGCGCTCCCCTGTTGACCCGGGATGGTTTGCTGTTGGAGTCGTCCACCGTAGAAACCATCTGGTAACGTTTTTTCCTTCGCCACCCTGATTCCCCATTTATGCTAAACTTGCCCGGCACTGATTACAGTGTTTAATTCAGGCCGTCAAGTTAGGGAGGTCCACACTTTGTCCCCACGTATTAATGCCGGCGAGGCGGTTATTGAGATGCTGCGGCAGGAGGGGGTTTCCCATATTTTTGGCATTGTGGGGTCCTCTTTCCTGGATATCCTGGACCCGCTTTACGATGACGATGCGATGCAGTTCGTGGGGGTGCGGCATGAGCAGGGGGCGGCGTTGATGGCGGATGGGTTCAGCCGCATTTCGGGGGCGCCCTCGGTGTGCCTGGCAACCAACGGGCCCGGAGTTCTGAACCTTACTTATGGCATTGGGTCGGCATACGTGGCGCATTCGCCGGTGGTTGTGCTGGCCCCCTCGGCGTCGCGCGACCACCAGTGGCGGGACTCCACCCAGGAATTTGACCAGGTGGCGCTGTTCAAGCCCATTACCAAGGCCAGTTTTCCCATCAACAAGATTGAGCGTTTGCCCGATGCCCTGCGGCAGGCCTTTCGTGTGGCAACGTCGGGCAAGATGGGGCCGGTGCTGGTGGATATTCCGCGGGACCTGCTGCCCGGGGCGGAGATTGATCTGGACCTGCTGCCGCCCCAGAACTACCGCTCGGGTCAAACTCGCTCCAGGGGCGACCGGGACTTGATTGACCGGGCCAGCCGCGCCCTGTTGTCGGCAGAGCGACCGGTCATCATGGCCGGCGGCGGCATCCAGTGGAGCAACGCAGGGGAAGAGGTGGCCCGCCTGGCTGACCTGCTGGGCGCGGCAGTAGTTACGTCCTACGGGCGGGCCGACGCCATACCTAGCGACCATCCCTTGTTCCTGGGGCACCTGGGCCGGCTGGGTTCTGAGGAAGGAATAGAAGCGATTCGGCAGGCGGACGTCATCCTGGCGGCGGGCACCCGGCTGGGCCAGTCGACGACCTTTTATGACAACCGGTACATTCCGGCAGACGCCCGTATTATCCAGATCGAAGTGGACCCGCAGGAGTTAGGCCGGAATTATCCGGTGGAAGTGGGAATTGAGGGCGACGCGCGGGCAGTCCTGCAGGAAATCCTCGGGCAGATACGGGAGCAGGAACCTCGTCGCAACGAGCGGTGGGTTTCCGACATTCACGACTGGGCGGCGCGGCGGCAGGCGAGGTTGGAAGCCGAGGCCAGGGACAGTTCATCTCCCATGAAGCCCCAGCGGGTGTACGGCGAGTTGCGCAAGGTAATGCCAAGGGACGCCATCGTGGCCCTGGATGCAGGGCTGGCCCCCAACTTCGGGCAGGACCGACTGAATTTCTATCACCCGAGAAGCCTGATGACATCACTGGACCTGGGGGGCCTGGGTTTCAGCTTTCCGGCGTCGCTGGGCGCCAAGTTCGCCGCGCCGGAACGACCGGTCGTTAACTTCAACGGCGACGGCGGCTTTCTCTTCAATGCCCAGGAGTTTGCCACGGCGGTGCGCTACAACCTGCGAGTGGTGACGGTAATCATGAACAACAGCTGCTGGGGTTCGGAGAAGGCCTACCAGCGCTATGCCTTTGACGAGCGCTACGTGGGGGCTGACACCAACAACCCCCGGTACGACCGGTACGCGGAGTTGTTCGGTGGGCACGGGTTCTACGTGGAGCGCCCGGAGGATATCGGCGATGCTTTCATCGCTGCGCTGAATACCGACGGTCCCAGTATTATCGAGATTCCCACCGACCCGGATGAGATGCCCCGCCCGGCGCGCCTGGCAGAGGTTCAAGCCCCGGAGGCGCGGTCCTGAGTCTCCGACAAGACCGGACCGGCGCCATGCAAAACAGGACTGAGTTGATGGAAGAGGCCGTTTTCCCCAAAGAAGTCGACATTGAAGGCAGTTCCATTTCCATTCTGTGGGACGATGGACAACGGAGCACATATCCACACCGGATGCTGCGGCTCAGGTGCCAGTGCGCCAGTTGCGTCGAGGAAATGACCGGGCGTCCGAGGCTGGACCCGAACACCGTCCCGGAGGATGTACGGGCCATAGACCAGATGCCGATAGGCAACTATGCCATCCAGTTTCTGTGGAGCGATGCTCACTACACCGGAATCTATACCTTCCGGTTCTTGCGCTCCATTTGAGCCTGCATCGCCTGCAACCAGGTTTGCGGACCGGACTCCCTGAGCGGGACCTGAGGGGCTAAGAGTTGTCCTGCTTCTCAGCGGAGTATGATCGCTTGGCGCCGGTGGCGGGCTTAAGCTTGGGGGCGGTGAAGGTGCTGGACTTGAAGGAAAAGGTGGAAAGCTGCCGCTCCCCCGGCCGGCCACAGGTCTTGCAGGGCGCCGGGTTGTCGGCCTGGGAGGCGGGCCTGATGGCTTCGAACTCTACATTGCAACTGGCGCAATAATACTCGTAGATAGGCATGCTTCCTCCGTGTCGGCGGGTTAATCCTTACAATTCTAAGGCATTGCAGGCGTCCTTCCCATCCCTTACTTCCTACCATTGTTTTCAGGAGCGTTTCACGAATGGCGCAATCCAGCGAAGTTGTAATCGTGGGTGGCGGCGTGGCCGGCTGCGCTACCGCCTACTATCTGTCCCTGGCCGGAGTCAAGGCTACCATCATTGAACGGGAGGGCATCAGTTCCCAGGCGTCCGGATTTTCCGCCGGAGGCCTGAATCCACTGGAGGGTTCCTGCATTCCCGGCCCCCTCTCCGCCCTGACTATGGCGTCATTCAAGCTGCACAAGGAGCTATGGGGCCCGCTGCGCCGGGATACGGGCATTGATTTTCAGAGTCGTATCGTATCCCTGACCAAGGTGGCCTTTGCGGAGGACGAGGTCCCGGCACTGCAGGAATCATTGCGCCTGTTTGAGGATGCAAGGACCGAGGGATTTTCGGGGGAATGGCTGCACCGAAGCGAGGTACTGAAGGTGGAACCCCGCTTGTCTCAAGAAATCATCGGCGGGGTGCGGCTGTTTGGTAATGCCACTCTGAGCAGCCTGCTTTACACCCAGGCCCTGGCTGAGGCGGCGCAACAAAACGGGGCGACGGTGCTCGAGGGCGTGGCCAGAGGCGTGAGGCTGGACAATGGCAGGGTGTTGTCGGTGATTCTGGGGGACGACGAAATCTCGTGCGAAAAGGCGGTCCTCGCCGCCGGGCCCTGGTCCCGGGAGGCGGAGCAATGGCTGGACATTTCCGTGCCCGTGGATCCGCTCAAGGGCGAAATCCTGCGGCTGGAGATGCACGGGCCAGCCCTGGGGGGTGATTTCAACGGCGCAGGCTCTTCGGTTTATCCCAGGGGGGATGGACTGATATGGTGCGGCACCACCGAGGTGAACGAAGGCTTCAATAGGGAGCCAACGGAGGCGGCCAAGGAAACTATCTGGGGCGCGGCCAAAACACTGATGCCCGAGTTGGCCCACGCGACGCTCATCCGGCACACCGCCTGCCTGCGGCCCGTCACGCCGGACTACATGCCGATCGTGGGTCGAGCGCCGGGCTGGGACAATGTTTACCTGGCCACGGGAGCGGGCAAGAAGGGGATTCTGCTGAGCACGGGCATGGGCAAGGCTACCGCCGAACTGCTGACCGAGGGAACTACCGACGTGCCGCTGGAAGGCTGCGGGCCGGAGCGGTTTGCACCGGCTTCCCAGTAATCAGGTTTATCCTGTAAGAGAAGGCTACTTATGACTGACGACAGCGCTGATCGCCCTTCCATGAACCCCATTTACTGTCCAATCTGCAGCGAGGACCTGGCAAAAGACTTTGATGTCGAATTCGCCGCCAATTATCGCGGTCTGGTCTGTCGTTCCTGCGATGAGCGTGCCCTCGATGCGGAAGGTCAGATCGCAAGAACGGGAGGGCTGGGCAACTACGGCGAGGACGGAGACAACCCTGTATTCATTGACACTGTCAAATGCTGGAGAAGGTACAGATTCGGCGGATGGGTCACCATGGTTGACCCCTATGATAGTGATTCCCTGGAACAGTTCGATGACCTTCTCTCCAGTACCAGAATCCAAATTGTGGCAGGCACGGTTCAGGTTGAAGCCTTGCTGAACAACTCCTTCACAGCCCAAGAAATCATAGCCGCCCTTCCCATCGAGGCATCAGCCAATACTTGGGGCGACGAAATTTACTTTGGCATTCCGGTGGACGCGGACCTGGAGGAAGGGCAGGAAGTGGTGGACATGGGCGACCTGGGATACTGGCCGCCGGGACGGGCCTCTTGCATTTTCTTTGGCCCCACGCCGGCCAGCCGGGGCGATGAAATCAGGCCGGCCAGCGCGGTTACCGTTATCGGCCGTGTCGAAGGCGATGCCACCATATTCAAGCAGGTACGGTCCGGCGCAACAGTAACAATCGAAGAGGTTGAGGGATAACGATGACCAGCACGGCAGCCGCAAAGGAAGCAACGTCGGGCGCACTCCGGGGCCTGAAAGTCCTGGATTTTGGACACTATATTGCCGGCCCCCTGCTGGGAATGCTCCTGAGCGACCAGGGGGCTGAGGTAGTGAAGGTGGAACGCCCCGGGGGAGACCCGGCCCGGAAGGAATTGGCCTTCGCCACCTGGAATCGGGGAAAGCGGTCCATTGTGCTCGACTTAAAGGACGCGACGGCCCAGGACACGGCGCGCAGGCTGGCGCAGCAGGCGGATGTCGTCATCGAGAATTTCCGCCCGGGCGTGGCTGAACGCCTCGGCATTGGCTATGACAGCCTGGCGGAGGGAAATCCCGGGCTCGTCTATTGCTCGCTGCCGGGATTTGGCGAGAACCACCCGGATCGGCACAGGCAAGGGTGGGAACCGATTATCGGTGCCGCTACGGGCCTATATCCCAAGGTTGATGAGTCGGATGAACCGCTGTATTCGCCTTTGCCCATTGCCAGCACGTTCGCCGCTATTGTGGGCGCGGTGGCGGTCACCATGGCCCTGTGCGCCCGGGACCGGACCGGCCAGGGGCAGCGCATCGAAGTTCCGCTTTACGACGCGATGTTCACCGCCATGGGGCGGCACCTGGTCAAGTTTCACGACATAGCAGACCCGGACCCGCGAAACCAGCCCAGGCTGCCCATGCAACGGCAGTACCAATGCGCCGACGGACGCTGGGTGCAGAACCACGGAAATTACCAGCGTTTCGTGCACCAGTTCCTGGAGGCGGCCGGCAGCCCGGAATGGGGGGCAGAGGCGGTAGAGGACTTCGGCAAGCCCCTGGACCTGGAAACGGCGGACATGTGGCTGCAGCGGTTTGAAGAGACCTTCCGCCAGCGCACGTCCCTGGAGTGGCAGGAGGCCATCAGCGCCGCCGGGGGAGCATGCACCGTCTGCAAGACGGTGGAGGAGTGGCTGGACCATCCCCACCCGCTAGAAGCAAGAATGGTGGAGGAAGTGGAGGACGCCAACCTGGGCCGCATGAAGCAGCCCGGCGTCCAGGTGCGGCTGCGCGGCACGCCTGGCGCCGTCCAGGGTCGTGCGCCCCTGGTGGGCGAACACACTGGCCAGGTGCTTCAAGAACTGGAACAGCCCGGGCAAAATATTTCCCACACGGGAAGCAGTTCGCACGTTATGTCAGGTAAAAATGTACTGCATGCGCTTGATGGTGTAAGGGTCCTGGACCTTTGTATAGTCCTGGCAGGTCCAACCTGCGGTCGAACGCTGGCCGAATATGGGGCCGACGTTATCAAGATTGACGACCCGTCCCGTCCTTATGATCCTTCCGGCTCCCTGGACGTAAATCGGGGCAAGCGCAGTATTCTGCTGGACCTGAAACAGGAAGGAGGTCGGAAGGTATTCTTCAAGCTGCTGGAAACGGCCGACGTGGTGGTTGAGAACTACCGCAAGGGCAGCCTGGCAAAGCTGGGGCTGGACTATGAGAGCCTGCGCCAGCACAAGCCGGACCTGGTGTACGCCTCGCTGAATGCCTATGGCTACGACGGGCCCTGGAGTGAACGGCCGGGCTGGGAACAACTGGCCCAGGCCACCAGCGGAATGCAGGTTCGCCGCGGTGGGCGGGACGACGCTCCTATGCTGATGCCCTATCCGGTCAATGACTACGGCACCGGAATGATGGGCGCTTACGCCGTGGCCCTGGCGCTGCACGAGCGAAACCGCACGGGCAACGGACAGGCGGTGGACAGCGGACTGGCCCTGACCGCGGGTCTTTTGCAATCGCCCTACTTTCTGGACTTTGCAGGCCACCGGCGCCAGGAACCGGAAGGGCGCGGCCTGCGGGGGATTTCGGCTTTTTCCAGACTTTATGCCGCAAAGGATGGCTGGCTTTACGTTCATTGCGCCTACGAAGCCGCCGTGGAACGTTTGCTGGCTTTGCCCGAATTTGCCCAGGTGCAGAGCGGCGTTGTTCGCGGCAACGGACGTTTGACAGAACTGCCGCAGGACAGCGCACTGGCAGGGGAACTCGCGGCAGTATTTGCTGCGAAACCGGCGGCATATTGGGTTGAAGAACTGAATCAAGCGGGTATAGACGTTACTATGAACGTGGGAATTGGAGACTTCAGAGACTCGCCCCACGTGCGCAGCGCCGGCCTGATAGTGACCCGAAACCACCCCGGACAAGGCCAGGCCGACCATCTGGGCAGCACTGCCCACCTGTCGGGCACGCCCATGCGGGTAGGGCGGCCAACGCCGGTACTGGGCAGCGACGCCGATGAAATCCTGGCCGAAGCAGGGTTGCCCACAGCAGCGGTGGCTTCGCTGAAGGAGCGTGGCGTTGTGGTTATGCCGTAGCGATCAGTTGGGGCCGACCGCTGTTGTCCTGGCTTCATTAATGGGGCATTTGCGGTTGCCAAAGCTGGATGCAAACCTGTAGCAATAATGCTAAACTTGGGACAAAATAACCCCTGCCGATGGTCCTGACAGCGATTCAGCGGCACTATTGGCTTCCCCAATGGGGTTCAGGCTCCGCAAAGACGGTGATTCCCTTCGGACACCCGGGGCTTGTGAAGGAGGTACGGGAGCTTTGCTGCGCCTTTACAACACCCTGACGAAACAAGTCGACGAAATCCACCCCATCGAACCCGGCAAAATCAGCATGTATACCTGCGGGCCCACGGTGTACCGGTATGCCCACATAGGTAACCTGCGCACTTACATGATGGCTGACTGGATACGGCGGGCGCTGATGGTGCAGGGCCTGGACGTTTACCACGTCAAGAACATTACCGACGTGGGACACATGCGCCAGGAACTGGTGGAGGCCGGCGGGGACAAAATGATCATGGCCGCCCTGGCGGAAGGGAAGACCATCCAGGAAATTGCCCAGTTCTACGCCGACAGCTTCTTCCAGGACGAAGAGCGAGTGAATATTCTGCCGGCCCACGTCTTTCCCTGGGCCACCCATCACATACCGGAGATGGTAGCGATGGTGGGGCAGCTAGTTTCCAATGGACTGGCTTACGAAGCCGGCGGAAACGTTTACTTTGACGTTCCCCAGTTCCCCAAGTATGGCGGCCTGTCTCGAAACTTTGGGGGCAACCTGCTGGAGGGTGTTCGGGCGGATGCCGACCCCCTCAAGCGGGACCCGAGGGACTTCACCCTGTGGAAAGCAGCCGAACCTGGGCGCGACGTGAAGTGGGACAGTCCCTGGGGAGAGGGCTTCCCGGGCTGGCACATTGAGTGTTCCGCAATGGCCCACAAGTACCTGGGAGAGCGATTTGACATCCACACCGGGGGCGTTGACAACGTGTTCCCCCATCACGAGGATGAAATCGCGCAGAGCGAGGGGGCATTCGGCGAATCCCACGTGAACTACTGGGTCCACGGCCAGCACCTGCTGGCTGACGGGGCTAAGATGGCAAAGTCTTCGGGCAACGTATTTCTGCTGGACGACCTGGCGTCCCGGGGAATCGATCCCCTTTCCTTCCGCTACCTTTGCATGACGGTCCGCTACCGGCACCGAATGAATTTTACCTTCAACTCCCTGAAGGCGAGCGAGCGGGCCCTGTCCAAGCTGCGCAACCGTGTATGGGAATGGAAGAGCCTGCCGACAATGGCACAGCTTCCCCCGGAAACGGAAGAGTGGCGGCAAAAGTTCTGGGACGCGGTCAACGACGACCTGGACTTGCCCACGGCGCTGGCCATTACCTGGGATATGGTGCGGTCGGAACTGCCGGCCCAGGCTAAGCTGGACTTGCTGCTGGACTTTGACCGGATATTCGGCCTGGACCTGGACCTGGTGCCAATGACCTACCAACTGCCGGAATCAATAGTTACGGCGGCCACCCAGCGCAGCGCCATGCGCGACCAGGTGGACTATGCCACGGCAGATTCGCTAAGGAGTGAACTGGCCTCCGGCGGGTATGTCGTCGAGGACACACCCCGCGTCACCCGGATCCGGCCCAAGACACCGCTGGAACAGCAGGAAGAGCGGTGGGACTGGGTTTCTTCCTCCAGGGAGGTTGAGTCGGAGATCGACCTGCCGGACAGGTACGATTTCACGTTCATACTCAACGCCTACAACTACGTTGACGACATTCGCCGCTGCGTAGAGGCCATGCGGAACCACGCCGGCAAGTACTCGGTAGAGATTATCACCATCGACAATGGTTCCACGGACGAAACGGCAGAGTGGCTGGAGGGATACCGGGAGCAGGACGCGGACTTCCGCGTGGTCCACTGCGACCACGTTATCGGGGATGCCGCTGGCAAGAACATTGGCCTGAAACTGAGCCGGGGCAAACACATCGTCATCCTGGACGCTTCAACGGAGATAACTGGAGATATCCTCACTCCCATAGCTGAACAGTTGTCGGACGAAACGGTGGGGATATTCGGTCCATACGGTTTGACCACCGATGACATGCAGCACTTCCACGAGGAAGTGGACAAGGGTGAAGCCGACGCGATGCAAGCTTACTGCATGGCCTTCCGCCGCGAGGCAGCGAAGACCGTGGGCCTGATGCACGAGGGCTTCCGCTTTTACCGGAACCTGGATATTGACTATTGCTTCCAGTTCAAGGAAAAGGGCTACCGCGTGGTTGCGGACAGCAGCCTGCCCATGGTGCGCCACGAACACAGGCAATGGACGGAATTGGACGACGGCCAGCGCGATGAACTGAGCCGCAAGAATTTTGGTCGGTTCCTCCGCCGGTGGGGCAACCGGCCGGACCTGCTAATTTCATCAAGCGCGCGGGGGTTCGAGACGGGCTTCCGCCACTGAGCGTTCAGTCGTCCGACCAAACAGCTGACGGACACATCCTCGCTCCGCCAAACCTGGAGAAGAGAACCCGGTGGGAAATACCCTGCACCGCACCGGGTTCCCCAGGAATTGTCGGAGCTTTCTTGTGGCCCCGGAGCCTCCGGGAGTAGCCGGGACCAAGGTAATGCCGGCGCAAAAATGGGAGTTAAAGGCACTTTTGGTTGAAGTATAAAATTTCTAAAAATATTGAACAATAGCCAAAATGGTTCCGATAAGCGTAATCCCAGTGCTGCCTTAGCCACACTCATGACTGGGATATGGCGGATAACAAAATTCACTGGGTGGGTATCCCCGTATGAGATACCTTGACGATAAAATTTTTCCGGTGTTATGGTAATCGAAGCAAAGGGCACCGCCGGAGTCTCTGCCGGATGAATGATGAAGTTGCTCGGGTGTTGGGCGGAGACCAGAGGGCCATATCCCGCATAATGACCTTACTGGAACGGCGGGACCCGGCGGTGACCTCTGCAATCAAACTACTAGACCACCACACCGGTAATGCCTATTGCGTAGGCATCACCGGTCCGCCCGGAGTAGGCAAGAGTACAATTGTTGACCGCCTGACCGGGCACCTCCGTAAACTGGGACTAACCGTCGGAATCATAGCAGTTGACCCCGATAGTCCCTACAGCGGCGGTTCAATACTCGGCGACCGCATACGAATGCAGCGCCACTACCTGGACCCGGACGTCTTCATACGAAGCGTTTCCACCAGGGGCCAGGGTGGCGGGTTGCCCAGGATCGTCAAGAGCCTGGTAAGGGTGCTGGATGCCGCGGGCAAGGACGTCGTACTCGTGGAAACGGTAGGCGTCGGGCAAACGGAACTGGGGATCATGAACGTCGCCGACACGGTTGTCGTTGCCATGATGCCCGAATCGGGTGATACGATACAGGCGCTGAAGGCGGGGGTCCTGGAAATCGCCGACATTTTCCTGGTCAACAAGGCCGACAGAGAAGGGGCCGACCGCATGGCGGCGGCCATACGCGCCATGCTGCAAACGGCGGCGGAGCCTTCGGAGTGGGAACCGCCTGTGGTTCTCACGCAGGCCGACCGGGGCGAGGGCATTGTAGATCTCTGGGCGCACATAGAAGAACATCATTTGAACCTTAAAGCCCCTGCCAGGGCGGGGGAATACCGGTCCCTCCTGGAAAGGCGCCGCACGGAAAGGCGGCGCGGGGAGTTCCTGGAAGCGCTCCAGGAGGAACTGTTTGAACGGCTTTTAGACCGTATAAAGCGCGAAAAAACCCTGCAATCATATTTGGAAGACATTGGACTTGGAAAGCTGGAACCCTATTCGGCAGCAGCAGAGTTATTGGACAGTCCGGATGAATTGGGGTCCGCCTTTCTTAAAAACGAGTGATTTTCGTTACTAAATACCCCAGGGCTACCCAACGAGGCAGCCCCCTCGTTATATCCAACTCTTCATGGAAGGGATTTGCGTATGCTTTATATGGGCGTAGACCTCAAAACCACCACGCGGCAGCGCAGCTCACTGGCTGTTGTAGATTCTGAATCCCGCATCGTCCACATGGGTTACTTCTCCGAAGACGGAGAGCTTATCCAAGCCCTCGAAAGGTACCAGCCCCAACTGATTGCCATTGGAAGCCCCCTATCGCTGCCCACCGGGCTTTGCTGCCTGGAAGCCAACTGCGAGTGCCAGATGGATTTTCCGGAGAACAAGGGCAGGCAGGCCGAGGTGGAACTGGCCCGCATGGGAATCAGCTGCTTCTTCACCAACAAGAAGTCCATAGTTACCCAGCTGGTTTACCGCGCCGTAAGGCTGAACCGAGAGTTGACTGACCTGGGCCACCGGTTGATCGAGGTGTATCCCCACGCCAGCAAGCTGCTGCTGTTCGGCGACAAGCTGCCGCCCAAGCGGAATGCCAAGAAGAACCTGGGATTCATCAAGGACCGGCTGCCGAGCCTGGTGAACGGCCTGGACGATTGCATGACGGAGTTGGACTCCAGTTCCTGCGACTCGCTGATCAACGCCCATATTGCCCTGCTCCACGCTACGGGGGAGACGGACGTGGTGGGCAGCGATGCCGAAGGGCTGATAGCGCTGCCCAGGCTGCTGAGAATCCAGCCCGTGGGCTGACGCCGGCGCCGCCGCAAGCCAACGTAAATCCAAGGCCCCTGGCCCGCCAGAAAGCGCAGGCCAGGGGGTTTTCTTTGGTACGGAGTGCAAGGGAATCCAGGTCTAAGGAACTATCTCAAAACCAACCTTGAGTTTCACGGTGTCCTGCCACGGCTGCGCTTAACTGGCTTGTCACCCCCATCCTAACCTTCCCGCCAAAGGCGGACGTTCCGCCCCCATCAAGGGGGAAGGGACTTTTGAGATAGTTACTAAGGGTTTTCGGCGGTGCCGCCGTTGCTGGGCTGCTGGTTGTTACCCATGCCCAGGAAGGGCGAGAGCATGGAAGTGAACTCCATGGGAAAGATAAACTTGGTGGAAGGGCTGGCTCCCAGGGACTTCAGGGTGTCGAAATACTGGAGGCTCATGGTCTTGGCGTCCACGTTGTTGGCGACGTTGTAAATCTGCTCGAGGGCGGTGCTGAAGCCCTGGGCGCGCAGGACGGTGGCCTGCTGGTCGCCCTCCGCCTCCAGGATGGCCGCCTGCCGGTTGCCCTCCGCCTGCAGGATGGCCGACTCCTTCTCGCCCTCGGCCCGGTTAATCTGGGCCTGGCGCTGGCCCTCGGACTCAGTGATTTCGGCGGTCTTGATGGCAGCCGCCGATTTTTCCCGCTCCATGGCCTGCTTGACGCCCGGCGGGGGGTCGATTTCGTTGATGGCCACGTTGCGCACCTTAACGCCCCACCTGCCCGTATTCTCGTCCAGGGCTACCTGCAGCCGGCCCTGGATTCTTTCCCGTTCGGCCAAGGCGTCCGCAAGGGTTATGTTTCCGATGATGGACCTCAACTCAGCGACGGCCAGGTTGACCACCGCCACCTCGAAGTCCTGAACGTCGAGGACGGACTTGCGAGGGTTGTCTTCGTCGGGCAGCACCTGGTAGTAGATGACGAAATCCAGGTCCACCACCACGTTGTCGGTGGTAATGTATTTCTGGGTGGGAACCCGCTGGGTACGCTCCCAGATGCCCACCTTGGTGCCGTTGAAGATTATGGGGACCAGGAACCGGAAGCCCGGCCCCACCACCTTGTCAAAACGCCCGAACCGCTGGATTACCATTCGTTCCTGCTGCTGGACAATAACTATTCCCGATGCCATGGGTACCTCCCAGGGAATTCTCTTCCCGTTTTACTTCTGCCGCTGTGGATGAGTTGGGTCAATCAGTCTCGTCAAAGGGTATAACCGTTAGAATCAGGTCGTTCACCCCCACTACTATAACCCTTTCTCCTTCGCTAATCACCTGGTCGTTGTCGGAAATCGCCGTCCAATTCCCATCTTCCATTCTTACCACGCCGCGGGGAGCCAGATCGGTTACCACAACGCCGAGCCGGCCCATCAGCTTGATGGTGTCCTCACCGCGGTCGGCCTTCTGCGACTTTCGAATGGCCCAGAGCAGGTAAAGGAGGCCACCGCCCAGGAGGGCAGCGGTGGCCACAATGAGCCAGGGATTCACCGAAACAGGCGCCAGGGTTGGCGAGGGGGTGCCGAACTGGGCAAAAAGCAGGAATCCGCCCAAAACGAGGCAGACGACGGCTGCCACGCCCAGTACGCCAAAGCCGGTAACCTGGGTTTCAAGGAAGCCCAGGGCCATGGCGAGAACGATCAGGGCCACGGCGGCCCAATTGACGGGCAAGCTGCCCAAGGCCAGGAAGGCCAGGATGAGCAGGACCACGCCCACCACGCCGGGTACTATCATACCGGGGTTGAACAGCTCTATTACCACGGCCAGGCCGCCGATGGTCAGGAGGAGAAAGGCAACGTCGGGGTTGGCGAGAAACTCCAGGAAGTGTTCCAGGAGGTTCTTCTCGACCTGGCCAATGCCGAGACCTTCGGTCTGCAGGGTGTGGGAACCGGTCCTGGTAGTAACTTCCCGTCCGTGAAGCTGGCGAAGGAGGTCGTCCATGTCCTCGGCTATGAAGTCCACCATACCGAGGTTTACGGCTTCGGTGGCGGTGAAGGAGGAGCCCTGCCGGACAGTCTCCTCCAGCTTCTCGCCGTTGCGGTTTCGCTCCTCGGCGATGCTGCGGATGAGAGCGGCGGCATCGTTGGTGACCTTGTTGGCCAGGGTCTCGCCGATATCCTGGCCGGAGGAGGATACGGGGGTGGCCGCGCCGATGTTGGTACCGGGGGCCATAACTGCGACATTTGCGGCGGCAGCCAGGAATGTACCGGCGGACCCGGCCTGGGAACCGCGGGGAGCAACGTACACTACCGTTGGAACATCGGACTCCAACTGCATTTCTACCATTTTCCTGGTGGAGTCCAGCAAGCCGCCGGGAGTGTCCAGGCGGATTATGAGCAGAGGCGCATCGGAGTTATGCGCCTGTTGCAGGGCTCGTTCCAGGTATCTTTCCTTGACGGGGTTGATGGGGCCCTCGATATCCATGACCAGCGCTTGCGGAGACGGCATCTGGGCCAGGACGCTGCCGACCAGGCCCAGGAGGACCAGGGAAAATGCAATGGCCAGAACGACCAGCCTTGCGATTCCCGACCTTTGGGGGGTATTCGCACGGTATTCCAGATTGCAGGGATGTGTTCGCGCTGAAGGCATGATATTTCAATCATCGTTGGCTGCGGGCCTGGTGTCAAATGAGGGTGGGGGCGACAACTGTTCACAATTGAGCAGGAATTCTCATTCCGTAACCGTCATACCGGCGAAAGCCGGTATCCAGAGGCCTTGCCTTTCAGTATGTCTCAACTGCGTCTACCTTCCTGGATTCCGGCTTTCGCCGGAATGACGACTCCGGGGCCAGCCACTTACCTCTAACTCTGAACAGTTAGTCAGGGGGAAGGGATTGCTGTGAGCGATTAAATTCACCACCTGGCACCCCCATCCTGACCTTCCCGCCAAAGGCGGACGTGCCGCCCCCGTCAAGGGGGAAGGGACTCTTCCTGGCACCCCCATCCTGACCTTCCCCCATCAAGGGGGAAGGGACGGAGGAATCGGAGGTTGGCGGGGGGTGCCGGCGAAACTCCTGATTCGCTGTGTTTCCGTGGTTATGGGCGGATAACTGTGAGGCTATCCACGGGGGCTTGACGGTCCAAGGGGATTCGGGCGGGACCGGCCCTGGGCGGCGGGCGCTCCCGGGAGAAGGCCTCGTTGGATTCCTCGATGGGTGGCTGGTCGCCGTCCTCCCCTTCTTGTTCGACGAGGTCCGGGGTAGCGGACTGGCCGGCGGGTTGGGCGGAATGGTGCAAACTTTCTAAGGGAAGGGCAATATCGCCGGGTTGAAAATGGCAATTGATGACGGGGAGGGTGTCGTCATCATAGGTGTCGTAGTCCAAGGGGGCGTCTGCCGCCGGGCAGGGGTTGCAATCATCAAGGCTTGAGGGCGACGCAGGGAGGTCTTCAGCTTCATGGTTGCCGGTTCGGGCGCGACCCGGGTGAGGCGGGGACCGGAGTTCGTCCCGATACCATTTGTAGTCGCGGCCCCGGTAGTAAATTCCGTCGGGGTCTTCGGCCCGGCGCCGTTTGATGTCTTCCTCTTCAGTATTGGCTTCATTTTCGGCTTCAACTTCCGGGGCAGGCGCAGGCTGGTCGAAGCCACGGTGCAGGAGTTCCCTGGCGGCGAGCAGACGGTGATGGGGTTTGAAGTGGTGGAGATTGCCCAGCATCACATCGACCAGAAAGCGAACGGCAGAACGGCCGTTGCCGGTCTCCTCCCAAACCAGTTCGGCAAGTTCCTGGTGAAGGGGCGATGGGGCGGCGCGCTGGGGAGCGGGCGCAGGAGTTGGCGGCCGGGCCATGCGGGTAGCAGGAGCGCCGGCGGAGATGAACGCCCGGGCGGGAGTGAAACCGAGATTGAGGAGCTGGCGGGCGGCGTCGAGGCGATGGCAGGGTCTGGCAGATTCGAGGCTGCCCTGCATGACGTCGATGAGGAAGCGGACGATAAGACGACCGTCATCGGTCTCCTTGCGGACGGTGTCGGCAAGGGAGTGTTGGGGAGTTGGATGGAGGTCGGAATCGAACATATATTCTATTTTAGGGTTTGGGCAGGTGGGCGTCAAGGGGGAGGGGGTTTCGTTGCAGTTCGGAGTCAGGGGGAACAAGCTGGCTGCCAGGGTCGTCTTTCCGACGAAAGCCGGAGTCCAGGACGGTAAGTGGACCTGCGAGATATTGAACTGCAAGATTCCTGGATACCGGCTTTCGCCGGTATGACGGTATCGTGGGACAGCCTTTTGCCCTTAATTCTGAACAGTTACGGGCTTGAGGCAGGGCAAACGCGTTTTTGCTTGCGTTGAAGACGTATGTAAGGAGTTCTGTCACATTGATCCCGCCAAAAGGCCTGGATTCCTTGCCCAAAACCTGGTCGCGAGTCTGAGAGTTGGTATGTGGGTGGGAGTTTAGATTCTTCATCCGCCTCAGGCGGATTCAGAATGACAGGGTTGGGCGTTCGGGATGGCAGGGTTGGAAGTGGCGTATGACAGGGTTGGACGTTTGGGATGGCAGGGTTGGCGGTGGCGAATGACAATTCGTTATGCGGTTGTTCCGGTCCTTGGGGAGGATTGAAGGAGGGTGTGGTTGAAGCGGGTTTGACTACCATTTGGGGCGCCCATACAATAGCGGGAGATTTGAGACGGTGGCATTTACCTTCGATGGGGAGAGGGTGCGAGCCACAGGCAGGAGGCGAGAATGGACTACGAGTTTGTTTTGGTGGAAAAGGAGGATGGGGTGGCCATCCTCACGCTGAACCGGCCGGAGAAGCTGAACGCGATGAACCGGCAGTTGAACCGGGAGTTGCAGGACGCGGTACGGAGCATGAACGAGGACGACGAGGTGGGCTGCATCGCGATTACCGGGGCAGGCGAAAGGGCGTTCTCCGCCGGCGGCGACATTCACGAGCAGCGGGAGCGGGACCGGGAGTCGGACCAGGGGTCTCGCGAGGAGCAGGACCGGAACCGGTCGCGGGGCACCTACGAAATCAGCGCCTCGCTGAAGCCGGTGATAGGCATGATGAACGGGCTGGCCTACGGGGGCGCCGCGGTGCTTTCCTCTTCGCTGGACATGCGGATAGGCTGCGAGCGGACCAGCTTCCGGTTCCTGGCCGCCGCCTACGGCCGCATCAATTCCACGTGGACACTGCCGAACCAGGTGGGGTGGCCCATAGCGAAAGAGCTGCTGTTCACCGGGCGGGTGGTGGAGGCGGAAGAGGCCTACCGTATCGGGCTGCTGAACCACCTGGTACCGGCGGAGCAACTGCGGGAGAAGACCATGGAGATTGGCAGGACCATCGCGCAGAACCGGCGGGAGTCGATCATGGGCATCAAGGAGTTGCTGCTGATGCACAAGGGGTGCGACCTGGAGCAGCAGTGGGCCAACGAGCGGGACTTTACGACCAACCGGGTGCGGGGGTATAACGCGGAGCAGGCGTTTCCGGAGTTTATTGCGAGGAAGGGGAGGTAGGGAAGGAACTCACTGTTTCCACTCCCACAAGAGTTTCGTCCGTAGCAACAAGTCGTGTCGCCCCGAACTTTCCTGAAGGCCTGGATTCCTTCCCCAAAGCCCGGTTGCGAGTCCGAAAGTTGGTTTGTGGGATAGAGTTTAGATTCTTCACTCCGTTCAGAATGACAGGGTTGGACGGTTAGAATGCCAACCCACCGTTGCAATGCTGGTGAATCACTGGGGGTTATCGGCAAAGTGTACGGGCCGCGCAATGTGCGGCCCGTACATTTTTGCATTATTATGTAAATTGGGGGTTTTTCAGGTTTCCAGGGTGCCTTTGGTGCTGGGGACCTGGCCGGTGGCTCGTGGGTCGTATTCGACGGCGTCGCGGAGGGCGCGGGCCAGGGCCTTGCAGAGGGCTTCGGCCTTGTGATGGGGGCTGACGCCGGTCAACACCTTGGCGTGGAGGTTGATTCGGCCCTCCAGGGCGAAGGACTCGAAAAAGTGGCGGACCAGGTCGCCCGAGAGGGTTTCGACCATGGTGTCGTCCAGGGTTGTTTCCACCACCGCGTAGCTTCTGCCGCTGAGGTCCAGGGCCACCATGACAAGGGTTTCGTCGAGGGGGACTATGGCGTGGCCCATGCGGCGGATGCCCCGCACTTCGCCCAGGGCCTGGTGGAAAGCCCGACCAAGCAGGATGCCCACGTCCTCGACCAGGTGGTGCCAGCCGACGTGGACGTCGCCCCGGGCGTGCAGGGTAATGTCGAAGAGGCCGTGGCGGGCTATCTGGCTGACCATGTGGTCCAGGAAACCGTTTCCGGTGTCCACCTGGTAGATGCCCTGACCGTCAAGGTTTACTGTCAAGGCAATCTGGGTTTCCGCCGTTTCGCGGGTCAGCGTTGCGACCCTGGCGTCTGGCATTGCCAGGTCTGAGGTTGCAGCATCGATCTTTTCCACCATCACTCACCCACCAGTTCTTTCAGGGCTGCTACGACCTGGTCCGTCTCTTCGGGCAGGCCCACGCTGGCGCGCACGTAGTCACGCAGTTGGGGCGTGTTGAAGTAGCGCAGGAAGATGCCGCGCCGGCAGAGCCCTTCGAATATTTCCTGGCCTCGTCCTTCGGGCAGGCGGCACAGGATGAAGTTGGCCTGAGACGGCCAGACGTGGATTCCCGGAATGTCTTCAAGGAGCCCGATCATGCGCTTCCGCTCCTGCACGATGGCCTGGACGCGGTTGAGCAGGGTGGGACGGTCGTTGAGGGAAGCAATCAGGGCCACCTCGGCCGCCAGGTTGACATTGTAGGGAGATTTCATGCTCATCATGGTGCGGGCGATGCCCGGGTCCATCACGCCCAGGCCGATTCTGAGCCCGGCCAGGCCGGCCCACTTGCTGAAGGTGCGAAGGACCACCAGGTTGGAGTATTCGTCAACCAGGGGCAGGACGGACTGGCCGCAGAACTCGTAGTAGGTCTCGTCCACCACCACAATCTTGCCGGTGGCGAGCAGGGCGCGAATGGCCGCCTCGGAGGCCGTGTTGCCGGTGGGATTGTTGGGCGAGGCGAGGAATATGGCCTTGGTGTCCTGGTCAAATGCCGCTATGGTGGCGTCGATATCAATGTCGAAGATTTCGTTGCGGGGGACGGACTTAACCTTGCCGCCGCAGACCTCCGCGGAAAAGGCGTACATCCCGAAGGTTGGGGTGGGAATGACGATGTTCTCCCCGGCGCCCAGGAACATGCGCAGGACCATGTCGATCAGTTCGTCGCTGCCGTTGCCGGCTACGATCTGTTCGGCGGGCACGTCCAGATAGCCGGAAAGCACGTCGCGCAACTGGCGCTGGTCGGGGTCGGGATAGTGGTTGTAATGCTGGAAGCTGCCCAGGGCCTTGACCACCTCCGGTGATGGGCCGAAGGGGTTTTCGTTGCCGTTGAGCCGAATCACTTTTTCGGGGGGTATGCCGGCCTGCTGGGCCATGACCTCCATGGGGTCTACGCCGTCGTAGGTCTTCAGTTGGCGGATGTGGGGCAGCAGGAGGTCTCTAACGTCGGTCATTTCAATATTCCGGGTTGAAGTTTTTGGGTTTGGGTAGATCCAAGCGGTGTGTCATGCCGCCCTGAGCTTGCTGAAGGGCTTGGAATCCCTCTCCGAAGGCCGATTGCGGGTCGGAGAGTTGGCTTGTGGGAAGGATTTTAGATTCTTCACTTCGTTCAGAATGACAGTCTTGGTCGCTCAATGACAGTTTTGGCAGGTCAAACAGTTTTGGCAGGTCAATGACAGTCCTGGCAGGTCAAGGTGAAAATAAGCTAAGGCTTGATGGCCCTGGACTCCTGGGATTGGTTTTTGATGCTGTCGAGTCGCACTTGGATGGCGCCGGAGTGGCCGGTTAGGCCTTCGGCGTGGGCGATTTGGACGGCGGCGTGGCCGAGGCCCTGGAAGACCTCGGGGGGCAGGCCGACTACGGGCATGGTGCGCATGAAGTGATGGACGCTGAGGGCGGAGTTGAAGCGGGCCGTGCCGCCGGTGGGCATGACGTGGCTGGGCCCGGCGATGTAGTCGCCCATAACTTCGGGAGAGTATTCGCCCAGGAACAGGCCGCCGGCATTCCTGACCTTGCCGGCCCAGGCCCAGGGGTCGGCGACCATCATGCAGAGATGCTCGGGGGCGATGCGATTGGCGAGTTCGACGGCCTCCTCCATGTCATTTACCAGGACGATGCGGCCCTGCCTTTCCAGAGCGTCGCGGGCCAGGTCGCCCCGCTCCAGGGTTGCCAGGCGCCGCTCCACTTCCTGCTCGACCTGGGCGATTAGCTGCCTGGAATCGGTAACCAGGATGGCGGTGGAAAGGGGGTCGTGCTCGGCCTGGGCAATCATGTCGGCGGCGCAGAAACCGGCCTGGGCCGTGTCGTCGGCGATGACGATGGTTTCAGTGGGGCCGAAGATGCCGTCAATATCCACCTGGCCCTGGACCAGCTTTTTGGCATAGGCGACGAAGATGTTGCCGGGCCCGCAAATCTTGTCCACCCTGGCTATGGTTTCGGTGCCGTAGGCCATGGCGGCAATGGCGGGAACACCGCCGACCTGGTAAACGGCGTCGACTCCGGCGATGTGGGCGGCCGCCATTACCACGGGGTTCAGAGGTTCCGTGCCCCGCCTGGGGGTGGCCAGGATAATCTCGCTGACACCGGCGACGCGGGCCGGTATGGCAGTCATCAGAACGGTGGAGGGGTAGGCGGCGGTACCGCCGGGGGCGTACAGGCCGACGCGCTCCAGGGGGCGAACCATCTCGCCCAGACCCTGTTCCAGGTCAATCCAGTTGCGGGGAAGAGTGGCCTGGTGGAAGTCGGTGATACGCTGGGCGGCCAGCTGGAGGGCGGCTTCAAGCTCTGGCGAGATGCTTTCCCGCGCCGCCTCCAGTTCCCGGTCGCTGACCCGAAACTCTTCCAGGTCGGCGCCGTCCAGCAATTTGGCATAGCGGCGAACGGCGGCGTCGCCCTCGCGGCGCACGTCGCGCAGCATGGTGACCACGGACTGCTCGGGCGTGACGCCGGGGCCAAAGGCCTGCCTGGTGCGTTCGGCGACGGACTCGGGGAGGGAATCCATGTCGAGGGGATCGAAGCGGGCCAGAACACCTTCAGCTTCGGCCAGCCCTTCCACCACTTTAAGCTTCACCAAGATACTCCTTAACCAGCAGGACGGTCTGTTCCACGGCCTCGCGCCGGTAGGTTTCCACCTTCTCCCTGGTAACTTTGTCATAGACGGCATCGAGGCTTGCGGGCATGTCGGCCAGGAAGCGGTCCACCATTGCCTGCACTTCGTCATTGTCGCGGTACATGCGGTTCAGGGCCCGCTTGAGACGCTGCCAGTCAAATTCCCAGCTCATGAAGCGCGCCACCCATTCGCGCCACTCGGCAAGGACCTCGGGGCTAAGGAAGCCAATCTCGACTCCCTGCTCGCTATCGCAAATGGCCTGGCTGGCCTGGCTGAAGCCGTCCAAATCCTGCTGGACCTGCCGGTCCATGTCAAGCTGGACCGCCCGGTCCCACATCTGCGCTTCCTCGTCACTGTCCGCCAGGGTGCTGTCTTTGGAAAAGTGGGGCCGGTACATTGATGTAATCCACAACTCATCGGCAGTCAGGTGGCTGACGTAGCCGAGGACGAAGGCGCGGGTGGCGGGGTTGTTGCTGGCCGGGTCGGCCAGTTCCGGATAGCGTTCGAACATTCCCCGGGTACCGTCACCCACGGATTCAAGGGACAGGGGCGCAAAATGGGTATGCTCACGGCCCCACCTGGTCATGGCGCGGATGTCGGGGGTAGTTGAACCCAGGAAACAGCTGCCCAGGTTGTCGTGGACAAAGCCCCAGTCCAACTCATCAGCCACCTGGCTGGCAATGTATATGTGCATGGGGAGATTTGGCACTATTAGCCCCCAAATTCCCGGCCGGTCGCGGCAGCCGATTCAAATAGCCTGCTGAATACCGAGGAGTCCTCCCGGAACAGGTAACTCAACTGGGAGGCGGAAATTTCGATGCCGCCGCAGTCGCGGAGATGGTCAACCGCCTCCATCAGGCGGTCCTTGCGGACCAGCAGGGTAACGGCGTACCAGTCCTGTTCCTCCACATTATAGACCCGGGCGATGGTTGGACCGCGCAGGCCGGAGACTTCGGGCCGGCTGAGCACGGTGGCGCTGACCTCTTCGGGGGAACTGCCCCGGACGTTGGCGGTGAGGCGGTAGTAGGGTTCGGCCCGCATGTGGGACTCCAGCATCTCCACGAACTCCCTGGCCAGCCTCAGCGCGTCCTTTGACTGCATAAGGGCCGCGGTATTGGCGATAAGGCAGGACTGGGAGCTTAGAATTGTACCGCCTTCCAGGGTTTTCAGGCGGTTGTCCCGCAAGGTCGTGCCCGTAGCAGTCAAATCGGCGATCAAGTCGGCGTAACCGGCCACGGGCGCGGCTTCCAGGGCGCCGCTGACGGCCACCAGGGTGAAATAGTTGATGCCCCGCTGGAACAGGTACTGGCGGAGCAGACGCGGGTACTTGGTGGCGATGCGCAACTGCTTTCCCTGCTGCCGGAAGTCGAGCGCCAGGTCGGCCAGGTCGTCAATGGAACTGACGTCCAGCCAAGCGTCAGGGACCGCCAGGACAAAGTCGCAGCGGCCGTAGCCCAGGTCGTCCATGAGGCTGACGACTTTCCGCTCATCGGCGCGGTATTCAAGATACCGGTCCAGGCCGGTGATGCCGAGTTCGGCGCTGCCCTCTTCCACCTTGGTGGTCACGTCGGCGCTGCGCTGGAACAATACCTCAGCCCCCGGCAAGGAGGGAATGGTGGCGGTATAGCGGCGAGCGCTGGGGCGGCGCACCTGAACGCCGCAGGAGGCCAGGTAATTCAGCGTCGGCTCATAGAGTTCGCCATCGCTGGGAATTACCAGGCGCAGGGCGGAATCCCGTGCGTTTCCGGCGCGGCCGTTGGTCCCGATTGTTGGGCTATTCAACATCGTAGTATGCCTGTTGTCCGCTTGAGTCGACAAATACTAACAAGCCGATGCCCCGTTGAGCGGCACAGGCCAGGGCTTCCCGCAAGCCACGGCATTGCACATCCAGTTCCACGGAGGCGCCACCATCCCGCAATTGCCGGGCAACCCCAAAGACCTCGCCGCAATTCTTCTCCGCTTCAGACGCTAGCAATATGGTGCCATCATCCGCCGCACCATTGCCGTTCGAGTGATGACGGTCAGCCAATGCGAGCAGAGTTTCCAGCGTATAGGCGAATCCGAGGGCGGGAACATCGTGCTCGCTTCCAAGGGCGCGCGCCAGTCCGTCGTAACGGCCACCGCCGCCAAGGGGACCGGGCCGGTCCGGATGCCAGACCTCGAAAACTATTCCATTATAATAGGCGAGACCCCGGGCCAGCCCAAAATCCACGGTCACCTTTCCACGGGTTTCGGCGCAGGACTCCAGGATTTCCACCAGGTCAACCAGGCGGTCAATTGCCGTCGGGTCGGCACCGGCCTCTTTCACCACTCCCCTGGCGGCTTTGACGGTTTCCACCGGTCCGCCACGGAGCCAGGTCAAAGCGGCGGCCAGTTCCAGTCCTCTTTCCAGTTGCCCGACCTCGTCGCTGCCCTTCAGTTTTCGCAGGAAACGGCCGACCACCTCGTCGGGGTCACGCTGCCCAAAGCGGCGAAAGTCGGTGCCATTCCACTGCAGGAACCCGTGGATGACCTGCCTGGCCTGATCGTCGTCAAGACCGGCGATGGCCTCGCTCAGTTCCAGGTTCTCAGGGCTGCGGTCGCCCAGGTGGAGTTGGTAGGCCCGCTCCCGGACCTCCGGCAGGGCAGCCGGCCCGCCCTTTAGCTGGGGCACGGCGGACAGGATGAAGCTGCGGGCGCGGTCGGACACCTGCGCCACGTCCAGCAAGCTGTGAAAGACGTCCAGGTCGGCCAGGTTGATGCGGCAGTCCACCACGCCGGCGCGGGCGGGAATTTCCGCGGCCAGGGCCAGCAGTTCCGCATCGGCAACCACGCTGTCCGCCCCGATCAGCTCCGCGCCAACCTGGGTGAACTGGCCCGAAGCCTCGGGGTGGGTCATGTCGTAGCGGAATACAGGCCCGGAATACTGAAAGCGGGCGGGAAGGGGCAAATCCGCGGCCGCTTCCAGGTAATGGCGCATGATGGGGGAGGTGAATTCGGGACGCAGGCTGACCTGATTGCTGCCGGCGTCTACGAAACTGTACATGCGGGAGGCGAGGTCGCCGCCGGACTGCCGGAGGAAAAGCTCGGTGCCCTCCAGGAGAGGCGTCTCCAGGAATTGGTAGCCGTAGCTGCCAATCAGCGAAGTCAGGGAGTCCTGCAGACGCTGCTTTCGCAGCCAGGACTCCCTGGGCAAGTCATACATACCGCGGAGGCGGGTTACAGGTTGCATCGACATTGTGGGGTATTGTACCGCAGGGGGATAGGGGGTTCAACGGGGCGGGGTTAAGGGCAACTGTCAAGATACCCGGAGTTGCCCGGGGCAAACCGTCATTCCGTCCTTGAGCCGGAATCCAGGAACTCCAGGTCCAATCCAGAGTATGCGGAGCAAAGCATCTGGATACCGGCTTTCGCCGGTATGACGATAACCTGGGACAGCCCCATGCACTCAGTTCCGGGCAGGTACGTCTGAGGCCTATGGATGGGCGTTGAGGCCGCCGTCGACGTAGACGGGCTGGCCGGTGGTGTAGTCGCAGGCCTGGGAGCAGAGGTAGACCAGGAGGGGGCCGATGTCGCGGGGATGGCCTTTTCGACGCTGGGGGATGTAGCGGACTAGCTGTTCTTCGCGCTGGATTTCCACGGGAACATCGTCAGCGATAGTCCAGCCGGCGCCGATGGCATTGACCCGAATGTTGTGGCGGCCCCATTCCACCGCCAGGGAGCGGGTAAGGGCGAGCAGGCCGGCCTGGCTTACGCTGAACGCGGAGCCGTTAACCATGCCCCGTTCGGCCAGGCAGGAGATTATGTTAACTATGCGGCCATAACCTGCCCCAATCATACGAGCGCCAACGGCCTGGCTTAGCAGGAATGTGGCGCGGACGTTCCTGGACTGTACCTCGTCCCACTCCGCCTGATTGATTTCTGCCGCCGCACGGGCGAACATGCTGCGGCTGTCGTTGACCAGGATATCCACCTGGCGGTGGTGGCGGTCAAATTCGGACAAGGCGACAGCGACGGCGTCCGCCGAATCCAGGGTGGCCGCCACGCCGCAGTGAAGGCCGTTTCCGCCGGACAGGGCAGCGAGGATGGCGTCCAGGGCAGCCTGCTGGCGGGCGATGGCGAATACGGTTGCTCCCGCTTCGGCGAGGGACTGGGCCAGGAAGGGGGCTTCGTCGCCGCCGGCGGTGTAGAGTATGGCCGTTTTGTCGGCGAGGTTGTATTGGGGTAGGACGGGCATCGGGTAACTCCTGGGATGGGCTGTGCGGTTGACCTTTGGCAACCTTTCTGGATTCCGGCTTTCGCCGGAATGACGATACAGGTGACGATACAGGTTTAGAGTCCATCATTCCAATGCTGTTCAACTACTAGCCTTCCCGCCAAAGGCGGACGTGCCGCCCCCGTCAAGGGGAGGGACATGTGCAACTGTTCAAGTTCGCGGGGTCTCTCTTGGACCAACGCGTCATTCCGACCCTTAGCCGGAATCCAGAAAGTTTATGCCTGATCCAACTCTTGGGGCGCAATGACTCCTGGATACCGGCTTTCGCCGGTATGACGGTTATACCCCAATCCATCATAACAATACTCTTGAAATAGTTTTTAAGGTTCCAGGGGGATTTCGGGGGCGTAGCCGGTGGGGGCCAGGCCCGCAGCCAGGCCGCCGCCGTCCAGGGTGAATGTTTCTCCGGTCATGTAGTCGGAAGCAGGGGATGCCAGGAAGACGGCAACGGGGCCAATGTCCTGGGGCAGGCCCAGCTTGCCGGTGGGCAGGTAGGCGCCGGACCGGGGCAGGGACTCGCGCATTTCCGTGTCCGTACCCTCCGTCGGGATGAAACCGGGGACGATGCTGTTGGCGGTGATGCCGTAGCGGGCCAGGCTGAAGGACAGGACCCGGGTCAGCTGGATGATGCCGCCCTTGGTGCAGCAGTAGGTGTAAATGTCGCGGCCTCCCCGCAACCCAAAACCGGAAGAGACGTTGATAATCTTGCCGCTGCCCTGGTCAGCCATGGGCCGGGACGCGGCACGGGCACAGTAGAAGGCGCCGGTGAGATTAACGTCCAGGGCGGCTTGCCAGTCCTCGTCGCTGATGTCCCAGATGGGGGTGGGTACGCTGTCGGAGACCAGTGCGGCGTTGTTGACCAGGACGTCAATGCGGCCGAAGTGGTCTATTGCAGCCTGGACCAGGGCATTGGCCTGGGCCGAGTCGCTGACGTCGGTGGGGACGGCGATGGCGTCTCTGCCGGCGGCCTTTACTTCGGCGGCGGCGTTTTCGATGGGGGCTGGCCGGCGGCCGGCGATGGCCAGGTTAGCGCCGGCGCGGGCCAGGTGGCGCACCATTTCGAGGCCCAGGCCCGTGCCGCCGCCGGTTACGATGGCTGTGCGCCCGTCGAGGCTGAGTTGATTGAGCATGATGGGGATTAGCCCGCCTAAGGGGGTGTGGCGATTGAGTTTTCACCCCCATCCTAACCTTCCCCCGTCGAGGGGGAAGGAACTCTCGAGGTTGTTACTGAACTAAAGCAGGTAAAGTATGTGTATTCCCACTGTTTAGTGCGCCCGACCGTCGAGCTGTCATTCTAAGTGAAACGAAGAATCTAAGGTTCTCGGGCATAATCAACCGTTCTACTCGGAAGATTTTTAGATTCTTCACTCCGTTCAGAATGACACTCTCTCCCCTGACCATATTTTCCACGTACATTTCACATTAGCTTATTTCTAAGGGGCCGGCCTTAATGAGATGGCGTCGCCGGCGGCCAGGGTGCGGATTTGGCCGTTGTCCTGGCGCAGTTGGAGGCTGCCCTGGGAGTCGACGCCGTCGGCGAAGCCTACGTATTCCTCGCCCTGCCAGGTTACCCGCACCCGCTGGCCCAGGGTGTCCAGCAGCTCTTCCCATTCCTCCACCGGGGTGTTGCCGTGGTTCAGCTGGATGTACAGGGCGTCAAGTTGCTGGAGGATTTCCCGCAGCAGTTCGTCCCGGGGGATGTCCCCGGCTGAGGCGTGGTTGAGGCTGATGGCGCCGCCGGCTATCTCGTCAATTTCGTCGGCGTCGAGGGCCACGTTGATGCCTATTCCTATGATGGAGTGATGCACCACGTCGCCGGCGATGGCGCTTTCGACCAGTACGCCGGCCACCTTCTTGTCGTTGAGGAGAATGTCGTTGGGCCACTTGATGCGGGGCTTAAGGCCGCTGATGTTGGCGATGGCCCGCACTACCGCGACGCCGCACAGGCTGTTGAGGTAGGGCAAGGTCTGAAGGGACGGGTAGAGGACGACGGAAAGGTAAAGGTTACCGGAGCGGGATACCCAGTTCCTGCCCTGCCGGCCCCGGCTGGCGGACTGGGTTTCGGCCACGACGACGGTGCCCTCTTCGGTGCCCCGTTCGGCGCGAAGCCTGGCCTCGTCCATGGTGGAGCCGACTTCCTGGAAGAAGAGAAGCCGCTTGCCGACAATGCGGGTGAAGAGGCCGCCCCGCAACGTCTCCGAAACCACGTTTCCCGGCATTGCTTTCTCCCTGTCCTTTTCCAACACGGCGGCGCCTGCCCGGAACGACAGTTGGCCGATAATGTCCGGCAAACGCAGACCACTGTTGAATATCGTCATCACTGCCACCTCCCTACACAACCTATGGCGATTTAACCTTTACCAGATCCCTCGGTGGAACTACGTTACCAACCGTGTTCCAGCTTGTCCTGGAGGATGTTGACCAGGTTGGCGATGGGGACGCGGACCTGGTGCATGGTGTCGCGGTCCCTGATGGTTACCTGCTGGTCGTCGATGGTGTCGAAGTCTACGGTAACACAATAGGGAGTTCCTATTTCGTCCTGGCGGCGGTATCGGCGGCCCACGCTCTGGGCGTCGTCGAACTGGGTGCTGAAGTGCCGGCGCAGAAGGTCGTGGACGTTGCGGGCGGTGGGAGCGAGGCGGGCGTTGCGGCTCAGGGGCAGCACCGCCACCGTTACCGGCGCCAGCTTGCGGTGCAGGTGGGAGACCACCCGCACGGTGTCGCCGTCCGGTTCCTCGTCGTAGGAGTCGAGCCAGAAGGCCAGGGTGGCCCGGTCGACGCCGCCGGACGGTTCGATGACGTAGGGCAGATAGCGTTCCCGGGTCTCCTCGTCGAAGTAGGTCAGGTCCTCGCCGCTGGTTTCAGCGTGGCGGCCCAGGTCAAAGTCGGTGCGGTCGGCGATGCCTTCCAGTTCGCCCCAGCCCCAGGGGAAGCGGTATTCTATGTCGTAGGTGTCCCGGGCGTAGTGGGCCAGTTCGTCGGGGTCGTGGCGGCGCAGGCGGAGGTTTTCCTTCCGGATGCCATACTTGACGTACCAGTTGAAACGGTCGTCCACCCACTGCCGGAGCCACTCTTCGTCGGTGCCGGGCTTGACGAAGAACTCCACCTCCATCTGTTCGAATTCCCGGGTGCGGAAGGTGAAGTTGCCGGGGGTGATTTCGTTGCGGAAGGCCTTGCCTATCTGGCCGATGCCGAAGGGCAGCTTTTTGCGGGAAGAGTTGAGGACGTTCTGGAAGTTGACGAATATGCCCTGGGCGGTTTCGGGCCGCAGGAAGACCTCGTGGCCCGTGTCTTCGACCGGGCCCATGAAGGTGCGGAACATGAGGTTAAAGCGGCGGGGTTCGGTGAATTGGCCACCGCATACGGGGCAGACTTCCGTTTCCAACTGGTCGGCGCGGAACCGGAGGTGGCATTCGCGGCATTCCACGAGGGGGTCGGAGAAGTTCTCCACGTGGCCGCTGGCTACCCACACCTGGGGGGCCATGAGGATGGCGGCGTCGAGGCCCACCATGTCGTCGCGGGCCACGATTACCGACTGCCACCAGGCTTCCTTGACGTGGCGCTTCAGCTCAACGCCGAGCGGGCCATAGTCCCAGGTTGAAGCCAGGCCGCCGTAGATTTCGCTGCTCTGAAAGACAAATCCCCTTCGCTTGGAAAGGGACATTATCTTGTCCATATCGGCATGGGGCAGGACGCGTGGCAAGGGGAACCTCGGATGGACAGGATGCGCCGGCTACGGGCGCCGAGCGGAAAAGAAAGTTACGGGAAAGAGGTTACCAAGTTAGTTATGTGATGTAAATAACTGCTGGTACGGGATTGAGGCAATATGGGGGGCGCCATCAGCCCAGATCGCCGGGGAGTTCGCGGAGGACGGCGTCGGCGAGGTTGTCCGCACGGAGTTCTTCGAGCTTCAGGTAGCGGGCGCCCATGGACTCGGCCAGGGGTTGGGCCATTTGCAGTTTGATGAAGTCCAGTTCGGTGTCAATCACGACGCTGGTGATGTGCTTGTCTGCGAAGATGGTAGCGAAGCCGCGGGCCTCATCCACGGCGTTGGCCGCACTGCCGTCGAGGGCGACGTTGGCCCGGCCGTCGGAGAGCAGGACGACGAGGGGCAGGACGTTGCGGTCTCTCAGCCGCTCCGTTTCCAGGGTTTCCAGGGCGAGATACAGGCCGCGGGACAGGGGAGTGCGGCCGCCGGTAGGCATATCCTGGAGATAAAGCTGGGCCAGGTCGACGCTGTTGGTGGGCGGGAGAAGCAGGTCGGCGCCGGTGGCGCGAAAACCGATCAGGGCCACCCGGTCCCGACGCTGGTAAGCATCCAGGAGCAGGGAGAGGACCGCGCCCTTGACGGCCACCATGCGGCGTTGCGCGCCCATGGAGCCACTGGCGTCCACCACGAAAAGGACCAGGCTGCCGGTCCTGGTCTCCCGGACTTTTTCGCGCACGTCCCAGGGTTCAATGAGCAGACTGGCGGCCAGGGAGTCCTCGGGCAGGCTTTCGCGGCGGCCTTGCTGGTGGGGGGCGGCGGCGCGGAGGGTGGCGTCCAAGGCCAGGTCGGTTACCGGCCCCTGGGGCGGCTGGGCACGGACGTAACGGCCGGCGCTGGAACCGCTGACCGTGGCAGCGCGGCGTCCGGACGAAGGTCGCTCTCGCCGGTCGGGTGGCGGCAACAGAATGGACTGGATTGCGTAGGGGTCGCCGGTCTCGAACCACTGGTCCCGGGGGCCGGCGCCGGATTCGGGGGACTCGTCCTGCTCGTCGTCGCCTAAGTCAGGGGGTTCGGAGTCTTCCTCGTTGCGGTCCTGGGACGGGGATTGGTTGGTGTCCTGGGGTTCGCGGTTGTGGGACTGGTTCTGGTATTCCTCCAGCATGTTGTCGAGTTGCTCGGTTACCAGGTGGGGCTGCTGGAAGGGCTGGCGGCGCTGGCGGTGCAGCAGGGCCAGCAGGGCGGCCTCCCGCACGTCGTCCACGTCCACCTCGGTACGGCCATCGTAGGCGGCGATGGTGCTGGCCGTCTTGTACATGACGATGTCGCCGCGCAGGCCGTCAACCTGGTATTCGGCGCAGATGTCGGTAATCAAGCCCAGGATATCGTCGCCGACCGTAACCTGGTCCAGCAGGGCGCGGCTGCGGAGGAGGCGTTCCCGTTCCAGTTCCTCCTCGGAATCCCACTGCTCCATGAAGGCGATGGGGTCGGACTCGTAGGCCATGCGGCGGCGGACGACTTCACGGCGCTCCTCGGCAGGCATTATCCCGTCCACCTCCACGGCCAGGCCGAACCGGTCCAGAAGCTGGGGTCGCAGGTCGCCTTCCTCGGGATTCATGGTGCCCACCAGGATGAACTCGGCGGCGTGGCTGACGGAGATGCCCTCCCGCTCCACGTAATTGCGGCCCATGGCGGAAGCGTCCAGCAGCACGTCAACCAGGTGGTCGTTGAGCAGGTTTACCTCGTCGATGTAGAGGATGCCCCGGTGGGCGGCGGCAATCAGGCCGGGCTCAAAGGACTTGGTACCGGTCTTGATGGCCTGCTCGATGTCCAGGGAGCCGACCAGACGGTCTTCGCTGGCGCCCACGGGCAGGTCCACGATGCGGACCTGGTGGCTGACGGGGGGATTGTCGTTGCTGCCCGTTTCGCACCACTGGCACAGGCCCTGGCGCGCCTCGGGCGAGCAACTGTAGGGGCAGCCCTGGAGCACCGTAACCTGGGGCAACAGGGCGGCCAGGGAACGGACGGCGGTGGACTTGGCGGTGCCCTTCTTGCCACGAATGAGAACACCGCCAATGCGGGGATTGACGGTGTTCAGCAACAGGGCCCGTTTCATGGCCGTCTGCCCCACGATGGCGGTGAAGGGGAAGGACGGTTCTCGGTTGGGCTGGGTCAAGGAATATCCTCCGGAGCGACTTAGAGACTACCTCAAGACTGTCGGTGAAACACATGGGGGCTTTGGGCTTTCATGGGGCATCGCCTTTTCACCCCCATCCTGACCTTCCCGCCAAAGGCGGACGTTCCGCCCCCGTCAAGGGGGAAGGGATTGTTGACCTTCACCCCCATCCTAACCTTCCCCCGTCAAGGGGGAAGGGATTCTTGGGCCAGGTTACTGACGGGGCGAGCCGGCCATTTCGTGCTGGGCGGCAGGGTTGGCGGTGGCGGTGATTTCCCGCTCCTTGTACCTGGTGTAGCCGCTGACGCCGAGGGCAATAATCATCCACAGCAGCAGGTGGCCCAGGATGGAGAAGGTGCGGAACATTATCACCAGGCCCTCGGGGACCCAATCGGGTATGGGGTCGGGATTGCCCGGAATGGCCGCGAACACGATCACCGCGACTACAAAGTAGGCTACCGAGACGCCGGCATAGCTCCAGAATCGTTGCGCGCCCTGCGAACCCGATTCGTGGATGTAGCGGATTACCAAGCCGACACCCAAGGCGGCCAGAAGCGAAAGCACGATGAACAGGAATTGGAAGCCCTGCCGCGCCAGCAACGACGCGTCCTCACCAATGCCAGGCGGGTTAAGGGGATATTTCAGCTGGGTAAACAGGGACACAGACCAGAAACACACTGCGCCCGCGATCAGGGCCCAGGTCCAGATGTTCCAGCCGGGGAAAGCGCGGCGGACGATGTGGAACAGGCCGGTGAAGACGGCCCCATATACGACGCCCAGGACGGCCAGCCCCATTACCAGCCCTATGCGCTGGGCGCCCAGGGACTCTAGGGTGGCGAGGAAACCCGTCGCTTCTTCCTCTTCCTCGCCCGCCGGGGCTTCGGCGGCGGCCGCCGCCCCCTCGAGTTCAATGGCCCACTCCATGACCGGCACGTTGAACACGTTCATGAAACCGCCGACCAGCAGGCCGGCCAGCAAACCAATTACCAAAGCCAGGGGTAGTATGTTACGCATAGTTAAACTCCACAACCGAATTGCGTACGGTTAAATTGCGCAAACACACCGCTCCCTCCTCCTGAATGGCAGAGCCACTCCGGGCAGCGTGAATAGCTATGAGAAAAACCAATGCCCCCGGCCTGCCGGGGGCACAACAACACCTGTCGGACTAATGGCACATCAGGGCGACGTGGCGCGCGTGGTGGAAAAACTCGTGAACGGCGCCCAGGACGGCCGGCGAACCCAGGGCCGCGCCATGCACGCTGGAATCGACGTAGCCGACCATGTAGAGGACGGCGGCGCCGAGCAGCAGCCACGGAGCCCATACCGGGGACGCGCTATCGCCAAACACGCTTCTCAAGACTGTCAACATGTTACCCTCCCTATTGTTGTAGCTGTATAAAGCTTTGAAACCAGTCCCTTGAGTTGCCGGTTTCAAAGTTTATTACCGGTGGTTGAACCATCCAAGCTCTGTGATTCTTGCTTACCGCTGGACGTAAACTATTCCCTCTTCCCGGCCGACGTAGCGGTCGCGCATTTCCAGGAAGGCCTCGTATTTTTCGGCCTGGTAGTCGACCCGGTTGTGGTCGTCGTCCAGGTAGGGATTAGGGAAGTAGCACCGCACCAGGGTTTCCTCCCAGTCTTTGGAGAACCGGACGTAGAAGGACTTCATGCCGCCGTGGCTTTCCGCTTCCACAAACTGGATGCCGTTGACGGAGGATTCGGCCAGGTGGAAGTGCCAGTTGTCGGCTTCTATGGTGTACCATCCGTTGCTGAAATCCGGTTCCTTGATGCCATTGGACGTGTTTTCGCTGGCAACTTCGCCGCCGCCAATGACCCACATCATCTTGTCGTTTGAGGTCAGTTCCTTTATCAGTTCATCCAGAGTTTCCATCAGGGCACCTTCACCCCCATTCCTTACATTCCCCCATCAAGGGGGAAGGGATTATTCGTATGCTTCCGGCCATTATGGGGATAGTCCCGCCTCTTGTCTAGCTTCCAGGTCGGTTTCCAGTTCCAGGTACAGTTCCCGCAGCTTGTCGAGGACTTCGGGCGACGGATTCTCCCACATGCCCCGCTGGATGGCTTCCAGCAGACGCTCGATGATGCCGCGCATGGCCCAGGGGTTGCTCTGGCGGAAGAACTGCTGCATGTCCTCGTTCAGGATGTATTCTTCGGTAACATTCTCGTACATCCAGTCTTCAATGACCTGGGCCGTGGCGTCGTAGCCGAACATGTAGTCCACGGTGGCGGCCAGTTCGAAGGCGCCCTTGTAGCCGTGGCGTTTCATGGACTCCATCCACTTGGGGTTGACCACGCGGCTGCGGAAGACGCGGCGGGCCTCGTCCTGCAGGTCCCTGACCCGGGAGCGGGAAGGGTCGGAACTGTCCCCGAAGAACTGGCGTGGGTTGCGGCCGGTCAGGGAGCGGACGGTGGCGATCATGCCGCCGTGGTACTGCATGTAGTCGTCGCTGTCGAAAACGTCGTGCTCGCGGTTGTCCTGGTTCTTGGCGGCCACCACAATCTGGCCGAAACGCTGGCGAAACTCGGGCCGGGCGCTGACGCCAAAGGCGCGCTGGGTGTAAGCGTAACCACCCCAGGCGGTATAGACCTCGGCCAGGTCGTGGACCGACTCCCAGTTGCGTTCGTCCAGCACCGGCAGGATGCCGGCGCCGTAGGTGCCGGGCTTGCTGCCGAAAATGCGGTACAGGGAACCGGCGCGGCTTTCATTGCTTCCGTCCGTTGCGGAAGTTTCTTCGGAGGGGCGCGCCAGGTCTTCCTGGAGGTGCTTGACCACGAAGTTCCGTTCCGGGGGTTCGTCCAGCGACGCCACCAGCTCCACGGACTGGTCCAGCAGGTAAATCAGGTTGGGGAAAGCATCGCGGAAGAAGCCGCTGATGCGGACGGTAACGTCGATGCGGGGGCGGCCCAACTCTTCCAGGGGAATAACCTCAATGCCGGAAACGCGGCGGCTTTCCGCCTGCCACACGGGGCGGACACCCAGCAGGTACATTATCTGGGCGATGTCGTCGCCGTGGGTGCGCATGGCGGAAGTGCCCCAGACGACCACGCCAACCATTTCGGGGTAGCTGCCCTCTTCCTGGAGATATTTTGCCAGCAGGACGTCGCCCAGGTCCTTGCCCACCTCCCACGCCACGGGCGACGGCAGGGTCTTGGGGTCCACCGAGTAGAAGTTGCGCCCGGTGGGCAGGACGTTGGCCATGCCGCGAGTGGGGGCGCCGCTGGGCCCCGGCGGGACGAAGCGGCCTTCCAGGCCCCGCAGGAGGTTGCCGATTTCGTCGGAAGTGCGCATCAAGGACGGGTAGATGAAGTCGGCGACGTAGCCAAGGACCATTTCGGTGGCGGGGTCGGAGCGGCCCAGCATTTCCGACACGATGGCCGGCACGTCGTCGTGGTTGAAGCCGCCGACCTGAAGCCGTTCGTAGGCGTTGCGGCAGAGCAGTTCCAGGCGTTCGACAACGTCGCCGGCGCTGCGCAAGGGAGTTTCGGCGTCCAGATCACGCAGGACCGCCGGCATGTTGCCGTTGACCGCCCGGCCGGGGTCGTCGAGCAAGCCGGCGTAGTCCAGGCCCAGGGCCTCGGCGATGGCCCGGCGCAGGCTGGGGATGCCGCTTATGTCAAGCCGGGTAAGCGCGGACAGAAGGCCCACCAGTTGTTCCTCGGTGGGAGGCTCGCCCAGGGTGTGGAGGCCGTCCTTAATCTGCACGTCCTTGATTTCGCACAGGTAGCCGTCGATTTCCAGCATGAACTCGCCGAAATCGTCGGGCTGGTCTTCCACGCCCAGGTCGCGGTGCAGTTCGGCCTGCTGGACCATTTCCCAGATTTGGCTCTCAAGCATGGGCAGCTTGGAGGGGTCCAGGGTCTGGCACTGGTAGTGCTCGTCCATCAACTGTTCCAGCTTGGCGATGTCGCCGTAGCTGTCGGCGGTGGTCATGGGCGGGATGAGGTGGTCGATGATGGTGGCGTGGGTGCGGCGCTTGGCCTGGGTGCCCTCGCCGGGGTTGTTGATGATGAAGGGATAGAACAGGGGCAGGTCCTGCAGGGCCACCTCGGGGTAGCAGGCTTCGGAAAGGCCGATGCCCTTGCCGGGCAGCCACTCCAGGGTGCCGTGCTTGCCCACGTGCACCATGGCGTCGGCCTGGAAAACGTCGCGAATCCAGCGGTAGTAGGCGATGTAGTGGTGGGTGGGCGTCAGGTCGGGGCTGTGATAGACGGAAATAGGATTCTCCCCGAAGCCGCGGGGTGGCTGTAGGCCCACGAAAATATTGCCCAGGTCCAGGCCGGCGATGGCCAGGGAGTCGCCGGTGCGGTACACCTGGCCCGGCGGGTCGCCCCAGGCTTCCCGCAGTTCCTGCTGAACGGAGGGAGCGAAATTCTCAAACCAGCGGGCGTACTGGCGGCGGTCCACGTGGCCGGCGGCCAGCCTAAGCTGTTCTTCAGTCAGCGAGTCGCGGTCGTTGCTGCACCGTTCGATGATGCGGTGGACCAGTTCGTCTCCTTCGGCGGGGATGTCATTCACCACGTACCCGGCGGACTGGAAGGCGTGGAGCAGGTTGATGACCGACGCCGGGGTATCCAGCCCCACCGCGTTGCCGATACGGGCGTCCTTGGTGGGGTAGTTGCTCATGATGATGGCGATACGCTTTTCGCCGTTGGGCTTCAGGCGCAGGGCGGCCCACTTGGCGGCCAGGCCGGCCAGGGCTTCCATCCGGTCGGGGGCGGCCACGTACCGCTGCAGGCGCGGGCCGACAACGCCGTTGCCGTCAGCGCCGGCCGTTTCCTCCTTGAAGGAAATGGGGACGGTGATGATGCGACCGTCGAACTCGGGCAGGGCGATGTTCATGGCCGTGTCGATGGGGCCAAGGCCCAGGGAACTGTCCTCCCATTCCTGCCGGGAGCCGGTGCTGACGATGCCCTGGATGATGGGAATGTCCAGCGCGTCCAGCAGGTCAACCGACCAGCCGGTGGCGATGGTGGGGCCTTCCTGGCTCAGGTCGCTCATGGCCAGGCCCATGGTGTTGATGATGCAGTCAACGCGGGGCTGGCCGCCGGCGTCCGCCATGAAACCGGTCAGGGTGCGGCTGCGCTGTCCCTCCTCCTCGGGGTTGTGCTTGAGGCTGTAGGAATAGACGGGCAGGACGTTGACGCCCCTGGCTTCGAGGCAGCGGATAAGGTCGTCGATGAACTGGAGGTTGCCGCTCATCCAGTGGGCGCGGTAGAAAAGCAGGCCCACGCTGGGGCGGCCGGCCTGGAAGCGGGCGGCGATATACCGGTCTACGTCTGCGGTTTCGTCCGGGCTGGCGTCGGGGTGGTAGATGCCCTCCCAGGGCACGGGTTCGGGCGCCTCGTGGCCGAACTCGCTGCCCAGGTAGGTGTCGCTCAGGAACAGGAACAGGTTGCGGAAGTTGTCTATGCCCCCGCGCATCAGGTAGGAGAAGGTGGTTTCCAACTCAGCTACCGGCACGGAGCAGGCCGTTACCAGGTCCTCGTCCCATTCCTGGTGGCCCGGGCAGGCAATCAGGGGTATGCCCCGTTCGTGGCACAGGCTGACCAGGGGATCAAAGGTATCGGGCATGGCCCGCTTGCCGCCCAGGAGGCGCAGCAGCACCACGCCGGCCGCCGCGGCGGAATCCAGGAGTTCATTCCGGGCTTCCTCGGTTTCCAGGCCCATGGGGTGGAAAGCGCGCACCTGGGGCCCGCCTTCAGGAAGGCCGGCCAGGGCCCGGTCGGCGGTGAGAATATCGGTGTCGGCGGTGGTTACAAATACCACCGGTTTCGAGCCGATTTCAGTTTGGGTGGTCAAGATATCCGTGCCTTCAACCTAGAAACCATTTCAGGACCATAGATTGGGTTCTGTATCTGTATGGTGGGGTAACATTTCACCCCCATCCTAACCCTTCGGCAAGCTCAGGGCAGGCTCTTCCCCCGTCAAGGGGGAAGGGAGCTTGAGATAGCTTCCTATTGGCTCTCCTTCTCAAGACGGGGAAAGACCATGATGGAAAGGTCGCTGAATTCCTCGGTGATGGCGGCGCACTCGGCAAGGGTCCCGTTCCAGGCCTGCTCGCCTTCCAGGGTAAGTCGCTGGTACACGGTAACGGGCCGGTTGGCGGGAATGCCGCCGGATACCAGGTCTCCGGCTATCTGGGGCGGCATCAGGTCGAAGGGACGGGGCAGCAGGATGATGTTGCGCTTGCCCTCGGCCAGGTAGTGTTCCAGTTCGGACAGGGCGGACTCCGAGCCGTCGCGCCGGTGCAGGGTGATGAACAGGGACTCCTCCATGGCGATGCCGGAACGGGCGCAGGCCATCTGGATGGAGCTGATGCCAGGAATGAGTTCCACGTTTTCGGCGCGGCGGTAGACCCGGGCCAGCAGTTCGGCGGCGGAGACGTTCAGGTCGCCCCAGCAGCAGACGACGCATTTTTTGCCATCGGCGGCCTGGGCTGCCGTGTATTCCAGGACGTCCTCCTGGTCGCGGTAGCTCATGGGCTTCAGTTCCGCGTTGCCGCACCATTCGGCCACCACGTCGAGCACAGTCTTGAATCCCGTTACGACGTCGGCGGACTCCAGGGCCTGGCGGCCTCGCAGGGTGAGCATCCGCGGGTCGCCGGGGCCAACGGCAACGACGGTCATTGATATTCCGGTTTTGTCTGCGGTCATTTGTTTTTAGTCCTGATATTGCTAGGTGGGGGAATGATAGAGCAATTCCTGGCCATCACCCCCATCCTGACCTTCCCGCCACGGCGGACGTTCCGCCCCCGTCAAGGGGGAAGGGACTCATTAGCAGGTTCCTTGTCCCATAAAAAAGCCCCGGGCACTGCAACCCGGGGAATCGGCGAATTAGCTGACTTCGGCCGGACACACAAAGATGTATGCCGCTGGCCGCGAACCGACTCCGAATGGCGCAGAGCTAAGGTCCCAGGTCTCCGGGGCAGGTCTCCTGGCTTGCGGATCTCCGCTCCTCCGGCGCCTTCCCATCCCGATTGGCTGGTTCCCGAAATCAGGAACCGCAAAGTGGACAGTGGCATAGTGCCGGGGGCTTCCCGCTTACAGTGGCGCAACCGCTGCGGATTTTAACCGCCTTCCCAATTAAGCCGTTAGGGCGCCCCGAGGACGTTTTGGTTGTTAATGGACTGCCGACCGATGGCCGGCTAGGGGATAATTTAAGCGTGAATGCAGGTATTGTCAAGGCGAACCGGTTTAGGGAAAATGGCGTGACCCATTTCCTCCAGAAATCTTGAAGCAGGAGTAGGCCTGCCCATGTCCTCCCACTGGCTTAAACCCTGTTTTAGGCGACTCCCCCGGCTTATCAGGCGACCCGTCCTGGCCCTGCTGCTCCTGGCCGCTGCCGCCTGTACTGCCGATGCTACCACAACACCGGTCCCCACCCCGAGTCCCACCGCATTGCCGACGGTAGCCGCCGAGCCGACCGACGCGCTACCTCCTGAGACGCCGGTTCCCACCGTGGAAGGCCCCGCATTTCCGACGGCAACTCCCTTGGCTATCAAGGCGGCGACGCCAACGCCAGGACACTGGCTAAACCCTGTCCCTGCCCCGCCGTACTCGCCGCCGGAGTGGTGGGAATACTGGAATCCCCCTTCGGACTTCTACGGCGAGCCCGTTTACGGGGGCACGCTTCGCATCAACTTCCAGGAGCCACTGGAACACGCCAACGTTTGGGGCGCGTATTCCGGGGCTGCCGCCCGTTTCCGGATTCCCACCGGCGCCACCCTGGTGATGGAGGACCCCTACGACGCGGGCACGCCGCTGATTCCCGACCTGGCCGAGCGTTGGGAGCTTCACGAGGGGCAAGCCGGCGTAACTTTCTCCTTCTGGCTCGACACATTGTGGCACAACGGCGAACCCTTCTCCTGCGAAGACGCCCGCTTCTCCCTGGAGACGATGGCCACGGGTGAAGGACTTACCGCCAGCTATATGAAGAGCCGCCTGTCCCACGTCTTGCTGGCTGAAACGAACTGCCTGGACGTCATCACCCTGGAGGTCAGGTTCGACCGCCCCACCGCAATTCCCTTCCACGCTTTTTCCAATCCCCGTGCCCTGGTCTTCAACAAGGCCTGGTTCGAGCAGGGCGGCGAGGAGGCCATGTTCAAGGATGTAAGCGTGGGCATGGGCCCCTTTATGTGGGAAGAAGGACAGCAAGTGGGCGTTGACGAACAGCGCTTTGAAAGGAATCCCAATTACTTTATTAACATTAAAGAATTGCCCTACGTGGATGAACTGGTAATCTACGGCATCCTGGATGAGGCCGCGCAGCAGGCTGCAATGCTGGCCCATCAGACCGACTGGCATTGGGTTCGCAACTGGGAACAATACGATGCCTACGTGGACCACGACCAGATTAGTACTGTAATCGGGCCCAACCGAAGCAACTTTCGGTTGGAATTCAATTCTCGAAATGCGCCTTTTGACAACATGAGAGTACGCCAGGCCATAGTAATGGCCATAGACCGCAAAGAGGCGGTCAATAGGCTTTTCAACGGTTATGGAGTATTGGGAGGGTTCGGCTACTCACCTGGAAGCCCCTGGGAGTTGTCCCAGGAGCGGCTTTGCTCGGTACCCGGATGGTGTGTTTCTGACAACATGGCTGCAATCCGGGCTGAAGCACGGAATATCCTTATGCAAGAAGGTTTCGACTTTGGCGTAAGTTACGCTCTTGTTGTGGCGGACCGGAATGAGCCCTTCAGCTCGGTCTTCATCAAGGAACAACTGGGGCAGCTTGGTATCAAGACCCGCGACCCCGAGCCGCCTTGGGTACCCTGTCCTCCATGCGGCGAACCTGATAAGGATATTATCATTACAGATGGCGGGCTTCGCGCCGATGATCCTAACGCCGGCGTAGCCCGGTACCTGGCCTGCGACTCCTACGGCAAGGAGCAGAACCCGGAACTCTGCACTCCTGACATGATAGCGTTGCTGGACCAGGCTCAGGTCGAGCTTGACCCAGACAAGCGCCTGGCCCTGGCCCACGAAATTGAACTGGCGGCGATGAAGCAATACAGTTCCTTTCCGATTTACTGGGAGCAGGAAGCGGTGGCCTTCTGGCCCGAGGTGCGGGGCTATGTGCATCACCCGAGTCCTACGGGCTCCTTCCTCAAGTTCATGCACATGTGGATTGACCCGGCCCACCGGGACGATACAGGTTATTCCGGCCAGACCTCCGGCATCCCCGGCGGGATGTAGGGAAACTCCGTTCCTCTATATTTCTCTGAAGCATAACACCCTCCTTTTGGTAGCGGTTCAGAAGCAAGGGCAACGGGCTGTCGCGGGATACTGTCATCCGCCTTGGGCGGGTCCAGGATTCATTGCGCCCCATACGCTGGATTGGGCCTAGCCTGTCTGGATTCCGGCTCAAGGCCGGAATGACGGTTTGGGGCGAAGGCGACTCCGCGTGTCCGAACAGTTACCCAATTGACACCCGGCGTACCATTCCCTATCTTTTGCTCACTGACACTCTTATACAGCATGGGAGGTGTGCTTTGGCTTTTGGTTGGGGGATTGTGAGCACGGGGATGCACCCGGATAGCAAGATTGCGCCGGCTATTGGCGCCGCCAGGGACGCTGAACTGGTGGCGGTGTACAGTCGGGACCAGGGGAGGGCTGAGGCTTTCGGGTCACGGCATAACGCGAGGGTTGGCTACAGTTCGCTGGATGACCTGCTGGCGGACAGCCGGGTGGATGGGGTGTTTATTGCGTCGCCCAATTCGCTGCACGCCGGGCAGGCAATCCAGGCGGCGAAGGCGGGGAAGCATGTCCTGTGCGAGAAGCCCATGACTACCACTTTGGAAGACGCGGTGGACATGGTGCGGGCCTGCCGGGACAGGGGCGTCAAGCTGGGTGTTGGGTTCGAGTTGCGCCACAACCCGGGGCACATCCTGGCCCGCGACCTGGTGGCCGACGGGACGCTGGGCAGAATTACCCTGGCGCAAGGGCAGTGGGGATTCGGCAGCCGCGGCCAGGAGGTTTTTCCGCCACGGGAGGGACTGCGGCAATGGTGGGACGACCCGGAGGCCATTGGCGGCGCTTCCACCATGATGGGCACCGGCGTCCACGTTATGGACCTGCTGAGGTTCGTGCTGGGGCAGGAAATTACGGAAGTGGCGGCCATTACCGACGGGCAGACGGCGGAGCGTCCCCTGGAGCAGATTGCCGCCCTGTCGCTGCGATTCGGCAGCGGGACTTTGGGGACGCTGGTGTGCGGCCGCCTGCTGCCGGACACCAGGAACGACCTGGCCGTCTACGGCATCAACGGGCGGTTTACCAGCAGGGAAACGGTGTGGGAGGCGCAGAAGGGGGACGTCGAGGTGGTGTCAGATACGGTGAACCGGGCCGAGACTTACCCGGATAACTATTTGGGCAACTTTATTGCTCAGACGGAGGACTTCCAGCGGGCGGTGGAGGAAGATCGGGAACCTGCCGCCACGGGCGTTGACGGGCTGCGGGTGGTGGAGACTACGCTGGCTGCTATTGAGTCGGCAAGAACGGGCAGGATAGTGAGGATTGAGGGGGTGGAGATTTAGGGAAGGGACTTATTCGTAACCTTCCCCCGAAGCACGGTTGCGGGTGCGAAAGTTGGCTTGTGGGAAGGATTTTAGATTCTTCACTTCGTTCAGAATGACAGTCTTGGCGGCGGAGAATGACTATTCGTTAAGGCGCGATTGCCCCGGTCGGTTCTGGACTTGTTTTCATCACCCCCATCCTAACCTTCCCCCGTCAAGGGGGAAGGGACTTATTCGCAGATAGTCTAGCTGCCCGCCCTCCTTCGGGGGCGGGGCCTGCCCAGGGCGATGAGGAACATTACGCTTTTGCCGGTGGCGTGGGGCGAGAAGAAGTCGGTTACGTCTTCGTCGAAGAAGGTGAGGCCGGAGGCGCCCAGGCGCAGGGCGTAGGCGGCCAGGTACATTTTGCCGGCCCGGATGGCAGCCTCCGTCTGGGCCAGGCGGTAACCCCGGTTGCCGTACCTTTCCAGCACTACGTTCAGGTCCGCCAGGAAATAGACGTTCACGCTGGCGTCGGCCGGCAATTCCTGCTGCAGACCGAGGTAGCCCGCTTCCTGCCGGAACTCGCCCACCTTGAGTTGTTCCAGGGCTTTCAGTTGTGGGTGATGGACGTAGGAACCTGCGGGGAGCCCGTCCACATCATTTGCGATGAGGTATGCCTGGGTGAGGGCCGAACCGGAGTCGCGCAGGAAGTCGGCGGGAATGTCCTGGCTGCCCCGATCAAGGATGGTGGACAACTGGGGATAGGTTATCGGCGCCCGGCGGAAACGCCGGCTGGAACCCCGGCGGACAATCACCGGCTCTAGCAGTTCATCCGGTTCGTCGCCTTTGGACAGTGGTTCCAGCGGTATCGGGTGGTCCGTTGACGGGTCGGCATCAACTGAGGGTGGAAAACCTCTTAGTCCGGCAACCTCATCGGGGATTGCCAGGCAGCTTGATTGGTGAGCTTCAATTATCTGCGGATAATCGACCTCCCGCGCCGAGTAGGGCGCAATCTCCAGTTCCAGGGCCGGAATTTCAGGACTTGCATCGGGTTGCGATGCAGTTCCACTTCCCACCGGTACCAAGTGCAGGGCCGCCTCTTTGGCTGTGTCCAGGCCCAGCAGGCGGTTGACATCGTCATCCACAAAAGCGGACACGACCTGCAGGGGCAGACCGTAGGCCTTCCCCATGGCCAGCAGGTTGGCCAGGATGGTGCCGCTGTCCCAGTAAGAATGGCGGTAAGCGCGGCCCTGGTACTTCCAGGAATTGCGCCAGTAGACGGAACTGGTGACCAGGACGGCGGGGGCATTGAGCACGGAGGGTTCGTTGCCCGATGCATCTGCCAGGGCCTTTCGGTAATCGCCCTGGCGCAGTTGGCGGAGGGAGAAGTCGTGGGGGCCGAAATGGTACACGCCGGCTTCCAGGTCGTCCAGGTCACCGCATACCAGGTAAAGCTCAATGTGGTACAGGGCACCGGTGCAGGCCGCCGCCCGGAAGAATATCTGGCCGCCGGGGACGATGCCCCGCTTGGTTATGCCGGCGGAGTAGTAGAGCAGGCCGGCGAGACGCCGCAGGTCCAGGGCGGCGCTTTCCGTCCCATCGGGCGAGGCCAGGGCAGCCAGGGCCGGCGCCTCGCTGGACGGCAGGTCGGTGGGCAGACGGCGGCCCTCCAGGGCAGAGTAAATCTTGAAAGCGGAAGGCTGGTTGTTCCAGTCCAGGTAATGGGCGGTGGTGTGGATGCTGTGCCAGGAATGCTTTGTGGAGTTGTGGTAATTCCAGGCGGCCTGGGTGTTCCGGTTGCTCGATTCCGCTGCCATGCTGCGCTCCCGAATAAATGACGTTCTTGCCGGACCTGATACAGAATTACGCCATCACCCCCAACCTGGCCTTCCCGCCACGGCGGACGTTCCGCCCCCATCAAGGGGGAAGGAAACTATTCGGAGATTCCCTAAAGCGACAGGGCCGGGCAGTGATGCCCGGCCCACATGGTTCTTCAGTTGTCCATCCTCGTCGTTGGAAAAGGCAGATGTGAAAGGTCTGTTCACCAGAACTTCACCCCCATCCTAACCTTCCCCCGTCAAGGGGGAAGGGACTTACTCGGAGCTTCCCCAGAAACCTGGTCTGCCTGCGGTTCAGCCACCACCGATGGCCGGGAGGAAGTGGACCTCGCTGGTCTCCTGGACTCGCTCCAGCAGGCCAATTTGACTGGCCTCGCCATCGACTATTACGGCGATACCGACCTGCAAGTCATCTTCCTCCTCGTCGTAGAGGACTGCCTTGACCCCGGGGTACTGGGCCTCCAGGTTGTTGATGACCTGGCGGACGGTGCGCCCCTCGACCTGGACCCGGTTTTGACCGCCGGTCAGGCTCTGCATGGTGGTGGGTATCCATACTTCAGGCATGGCTTGTCATCCGCTGGCGGGGGCTAGCTGCCGCCGTTTTCCTTGCCCCAGAGGGCTTCCAGTACGTTGCCGGGGTTCATGGGCAGGCTGTTCAGTCGTACGCCGATGGCCTGGTAGAGCGCGTTGGAGATGGCCGCCATGGGGGGTACGATGCAGACTTCGCCGACGCCGCGCACTCCGTAGGGATGGTTGGGGTTGGCGACTTCCACGATGACCGTGTCAATCATGGGCAGATCCAGGGACGTGGGCATCCGGTAGTCCAGGTAGCTGGAGTTGACCATGTGGCCCTGGTCGTTGATGAAGTATTCTTCGTTCAGCGCCCAGCCGATGCCCTGGGCCACGCCGCCCTGAATCTGGCCCTCCACGTAGCTGGGGTGGATGGCCTTGCCGGCATCCTGGAGGGCGGTGTAGCGGAGGATGGTAACCTTGCCGGTATCCGGGTCCACCTCCAGGTCAACGATGTGGGTGCCGATGGCCGGGCCGGCGCCGCCGGGGTTCACGCCGGCGCTGCCCACGATGGGGCCGCCGGTGGCGTTCTGGCGGGCCGCCATCTGCTGGAAAGTCAGCCGCAGTTCCGGGTCGGACTTGTGCTGGAGAACGCCGTCCACGTATTCGACGTCGTCGACGGTAACTTCCCACAGCCTGGCGGCGCGCTCCATCATCTGGTGCTTGATGTCCTGGGCGGCGGTATAGCAGGCAAAGCCGGTCTTGAAGGTAACGCCGCTGCCGCCGGTGTTGGAGGTAAAGCCGATGGAGTCGGTGTCGCCGATGTGGGAGTTTATGTCTTCCACGGGAATGCCCAGGACTTCGGCCATCTGCTGGGACACGGAGGCTCGGGTGCCGCCGATGTCGGGCGAACCCTCGGTCAGGCTGATCTTGCCGTCGGGCTGGACCAGGGCAACCGCGCTGGAGGGGCCGGTGTTGTTGCCCCAGAATCCGCTGGCAATGCCCCGGCCCCGGTAGGGACCTTCCAGGGGCTCAGTGTAATGAGGATGGGCCTTGGCCGCTTCCAGGGTCTCAATGAAGCCTACCCTGGGCATCAGGGGGCCGGTAACGCGGCGGACGCCTTCCTTAGAGCTGTTGAGCAGGCGGAAGTCAACGGGGTCCATCCCGATCTTCTCGCAAAGTTCGTCAATGGCCGTTTCCATGGCGAAGGCGGCGGCGGGGGAACCGGGGGCGCGGTAGGCCGACGTCTTGGGCCGGTTCACCACAATGTCGTAGCCTTCAATAAAGGCGTTGGGTATGTCGTAGGCCGACATCATGCACTGGGCGCCGCCGGCAACCGGGGAGCCGGGGAAGGCGCCAGCCTCGAAAATCAGGGTGGCGGAGGCGCCGGTGAGCTTGCCCTCCTTGGTCGCGCCCAGCTTGACGGAAATGTAGGTGCCGGAGGTGGGGCCGGAGGCCTCGAAGACCTCGGTGCGATTCATGGACATCTTGACGGGGGCGCCGGCCTTGCGGGCCAGGAGGGCCGCGACGGGCTCCATGTACATGGTCAGCTTGGCGCCGAAGCCGCCGCCGATTTCCATGGGGATGGCCTTGACCTTGGAGACGGGCACGCCGCACAGCCGGGCGGTGTATTCCCGCACGGTGAACTGGCCCTGGCTGCTGGACCATACGGTCAGGCTGCCGTCCTCGTGCCATTGGGCGGTGCCGCTGTGGGGCTCAATGTAACCCTGGTGGACGGCCACGGTGGCAACTTCCTTCTCGACGATTACGTCGGCCTGGTTGAAGCCTTCGTCCGGGTCGCCCAGCCTGAACTCAAAGTGGTTGGCGATGTTGGTGCCCCTGGTGGCGTCGTCGTCGTCCAGAATGCCGCCGGCGCGGATGCTGGAGGTGGTCAACCCGGCCAGCCGCTCGTGGACCAGGGGGGCGTCCTCCTTCATTGCTTCCTTGGCGTCCATTACCGGAGTCAGGACCTCGAAGTCCACCTCAATCAGCTTGAGGGCTTCCTCCGCCAGGTGGGGATTGGCGGCGGCCACGGCGGCAATGGCGTGTCCCTTGTACAGGGCCTTGCCGTCGGCCAGGACGTTGTTGCTGAGGAACTTGTAGTTGACCATCGCGCCCTCGGCAAGCTCGGAGGCCCGGCCGGAGGGTTTTTCGATGTCGGCGGAAGTTACCACGGCCCGAACGCCGGGGAGGGCTTCAGCCTTGCTGGTGTCGATGGACCTGATAACGGCGTGGGCGTGGGGACTGCGCAGGACCTTGCCGAAGAGCATCCCGGGCAGGTTGATGTCCGCGCTGTAGTTGGCCTTGCCGGTAACCTTGTCGGCGCCGTCGGGCCGCACCGGCCTGGTGCCGACGACCTTGTATTCCTGTTCGTCATTGGAAAGGACAATGTTTGGCTTGTAGTCGAGCATCTGTTCCTCCGCCTTTGAGTGTCTGGAGTTTAGACAAGTATCCGCAATATGGGAGCAAATATCAAGGGTTGGGGCAACGAGGCGGGGATTCTAATGGAGATTTGGCCGGGCCCTACCCTTGGACGACTCAGAAACTATCTCAAGACCGCTCTTGCATGTTAAAGAAATTAGTGGCGATTGCATTGCACCAGCTATCACCCCCATCCTGACCTTCCCCCATCAAGGGGGAAGGGACTCTTGAGACGGTTACTCAGTCCAGGGGGCGGCCCCGCCAGTACCTGGTGGGGTTGTGGGGAGATGACGGGGGCCGCCTGGTTGGCAGCACGGGTTGGCCGGTCAGCAGCTTGTAGATGGCGATGATGCCAACGCCGGCCACGAAGCCACCCACGTGGGCCCAGAAGGCGACGCTTACCTGCGCCGAAACGCCGAAGGATACCACGGCCTGCACCAGTTGCCACAGGAACCAGAATCCCAGCAGCCAGAAGGCAGACAGCCGGATTACGGTTATGAAATAGAAGATAACCAGGGAGTTGATGCGGTTTCGGGGGTACAACATCAGGTAGGCCCCCATTACCCCGGCGATGGCGCCGCTGGCCCCCACCAGGGGAATGGTGGAAGCCGGTTCGACGATCCAGTGGCACAGGGCCGCCGCAATCCCCGTAACGAGGTAGAAGAGCAGGTACCAGACGGGTCCGAGGCGGGCCTCCAGGTTGCCGCCGAAGACCCACAGGAACATCATGTTGCCCGCCAGGTGAAGGAAGCCCCCATGGATGAACATGGATGTCAGGAGAGTGCCCCAGGTGGGAATGGGCGTGTCAATGTCGCCAGGTACTATGAAGGACTGGAAGCCTGCGCCCTGGGTCAGTTCCCGGGGTATGAAGCCCCAGGTGAGGAAAAACCGGGTCAGCCCCAGGCTCTCGGCGCCCAGAAAGAAGCCCAGGCCGCCCAGGGCCAGCTCATACAGGAAAACCAGCAGGTTCAACCCAATGATAGCCTTATTTACCGGGGCCGCGCCCTTTGCGGGCGCGTCGGCATCGGACAGGGGAATCATTCAGCAGCAGACCCTGGCGCCTGGTTCAGGCGGCATCGACCGCCAGTCATCGGAGTAGGAAAGGCCAAACGCCGGCAGGTCAGGCAGTCACGCTTTCGGCGGAGTGCCTCATGTCTTCAGCGGCGTGGACCACCATCTCCGCAGCCACCTCCGGGCGAATCCTGGCGCCGTTGAGGATGATGTGGAAAAGCTCCGGGTCGTTGGCGTTAACCCGGAAGAACTTGCGGAAGAAGGCTACCCGGGCTTCTTCCAGCTCGGCGACGAACTTGGTGGCTTCATTCCGGCTGTAATGTTCACGGGCCATGATGTTTTCTATTCGGGATTCCAGGGGGGCCAGCATACCGACGTGGAGGGCGCCGGGAAAGTCGGAAAGGATCATGTTGCCGCCCCGGCCGATTATCACCACGTCGCCGGCGCCGGCCAGTTCGGTAATTACGTTGCTGGTGGCCTCGATGAACGCCTTGTCGTTGACCGTCTGCACCGCGGACGGTGATTCTCCCAGGAGTTCGGTGTAGGTCTCTGCCGGCAGCATCTCAGTGCCGTGGCCAAAGTAGGGTTCGCCGCCAACGCCGGAGATGGCGGAGCGCTCCAGCATGGTCTGCAAGAACCGGCCCAGCCGCTCGCGGAACCGGATGATCCGCTGCTCCTTTTCCATGAGGTTGCCCACGGGCGAACCGATGCGGCGGGCCGCTTCGGCCAGAACCATGCGGTCCACGTAGTTTATCCCCATCCGCTCGGCCACCATCTGGCCAACCTCGAAACTGCCGCTGCCGATAGGGCCGTTAATCGTTATAACTGGCATGGCGATCACCTGCTTCAGGAAAATGCGTCCAAGTAAAAGAGCGGGGGACCTCACCCCCATCCTGACCTTCCCGCCAAAGGTCCGCCTCAGGCGGATTCCACCCCCATCAAGGGGGAAGGGAGTTGTTGAGAGGCTCGCTAGGCCTGGCCCGTTTCGATCAGCCTGGCGCGGCGCCTCAGGTACTCGTCTGAGAGCAGCCCCATGGCGAAGGAGTCGTACCAGGCGTCTCCCTTGCGGTGGGTCTTGCGGAAGTGCCCTTCCAGGACAAAGCCCACGTGCCGGCACAGTCGGAGGGCGTGCTCGTTGTATTCGGGCACATCCACCCAGACCCGGTGCAATTCGTAGGTATTGTAGGCCTCGTCCAGGAGGGCTATCAGGGCCGAAGTGCCATAGTGGTGGTGCCACAGGTCCTTGCGGCCGATAATCAGCACAAGCTGAGCTTCCAGCAGGGGCCATTCAAATTCCAACTGCCCCTCGCCGATGTGCTCACCCTCGGTGGTGTACACGGAAAAGACCTTGCGGTGCTCCTCGTCGGGAATGGACTCGTCCCAAGTATCTTCGGGAGCGCCCAGGACTTCGCCGGGGGAATACCCCATGTGCAAGGGGTCTCCGTTCTCGTCCTCGCCGAACCAGAGGGAATTGACTTCAGGGTCGTCGAGCCATTCGGCCACGCGCTGCACATCTTCCCGTGTCAAAGAAGCAAGTCTGATTTGAGGAAACATGGCCCACCCCGTCGCAATTTGCCCAAGCACGTATTGAGAAATGGTAACGCAATTTTAGCCAGAACCTTACCCTAAAGCTAGTATCTATCATCTATCCAACAAAATCAATCCGCATAATAGGTAAAATCATAAGTTGGTAGGTTTGAGGGAGGGAAGGGAGGCGAGAGAGGGGGCAGGCTTGATTGATCGGGCCTGCCCTTCCGTTTGTATAAATCGGGCCCCGCCCTGGAGCGGAGCCAAAATGTTCCTGGCAATATGAAAAATATGAACGGCCCGGAGGCAGTAGTAGAAGCAGCTGATGGGAGCGAGGACCTAAACTAATGCCGATTAGAGATGTGCATTTTCACTATTTGGGGCGCCCGACCACCAAACTGTCATATTGAGTGAAGCGAGGAATCCAAGATTCTCGCGTGAAATCAACCTTCCTACTGGCAAGAATTTTAGATTCTTCACTCCGTTCAGAATGACAGTTTGATGTTTGTAGGCACATTCTACATTGACTTTGGTTTAGATTTTCGAAGGTTGAGGAGGCAGGTGTGTGGTTACGTGGTCTGCAGGCCGTGGAGACGGAGTACGTCGGTTCCCTTGAGGTAGATGTTATGGAGGTCGCCGGGTTCCTTTTCGGTGTTGATTAGTATGAGCACGCGAATGCAGCTTGGCAGGGAGTCGGGGACGGGGATTTCCGTGGCGCACATCAGCGCGGTGCTGTTCCAGCCCAGTTGGCGGGCGGCGGCGGCGGGAAAAGCGGCGTTCAGGTCGGGCGTAACGGTGAAGTAGGCCATGGCCACGTCCGGCTCATCAATGCCGTTGGCGTCAATCAGTTGCTGTAGCATCTCCCTGGTGGCGCCGTAGATATCTTCCGCCGTATTGTCTTCGGCCCTGGTGGCGCCCCTTAGACCCCGGCATACTTTCATCGGTCCGTCCCTCCGCCTGGCGGCCAACTTTTGCCCGCCAGTTCCGCAACCAGTTTACTGGCCCGGTCCACCAACTGGTCACGGGGCGATTCTAGCATTGTGCGGATGAGGGCGCTACCCACCACGGCGGCCTCGGCCTCCCGGCACACCGCTTCCACGTGTTCGCGCCGGGAAATGCCAAATCCCAGGGACAGGGGAAGGCCGGTATGGTTTCTCACTCGCCGGACAAGTTCTATCCCAGACTGGGACACCTGGTCGCGCGCTCCCGTGATGCCCGTCAGGCTGACGCAGTAAATGAAGCCCGAACTTATGCCAACGGCCGTCTTGATGCTTTCCTCGGTGCTGGTGGGCGCCAGCAGCGGCACTATGTGGATGTTGTGGGGGCGGCATTCCTCATACAACGGCCCGGCTTCTTCGGCCGGCAGGTCCACGGGTATGACGGCGTCAATGCCGCACTCGGACAGGCGCTGGGCAAAGCGGGTCAGACCGTAGGTGTAAATGGGATTGTAGTAGGTCATCAGGACCAGGGGCGTGTCGGGGACCTGGTCCCGCACCTGGGCGACCATATCCAAGCAGTCGTCAGGAGTAATTCCGCCTTGCAGCGCCAGGTGGCTGGACTCCTGGATGACGGGACCGTCCGCCAGGGGGTCGCTGAAGGGGATGGAAAACTCAATGCCGTCCGCGCCCGCCTCGGCCAGCGCCGGAATGAGTTCCAGGGTGGCTTGCAGGTCGGGAAAGCCGGTGGTCAGGTAAGGGAGCAGACCCGGCCGGTTTTCCTTCCGGATGGCATCAAATTTTTCCTTGACTCGGTCCCTGGTCATTTATGCCGGCCTGAACGTGTACTGAATAAGGGAATCTCTGAATAAATCCGCGTTAATTCTGCGAAAGCCGGAATCTGTGGCAAAAGGGTAACAGCACCAGATACGGAGCTGTGCCATCACCCCCATCCTAACCTTCCCCCATCAAGGGGGAAGGGACTTATTCAGAGCTTCCTAAAGTTGGCGGGAACCTGGACTGTTTGCGGGCAACTATCTCCCCGACGGCTGCCGTTGGAACTCTAGCCCAAGCGGCACAGGTTGTCTAGCCCCCGAAAATTATGGCCAGGAGCGCCACCGCATTCTGGCCGGCGTGGGCCAGGATGGGCGGCCACAGGGAGCCGGTGGCATGGTACAGGGCGCCCAGCAGCAGGCCGGTGATGAATATGGGCAGCAGAACGCCAGGGTGCAGGTGAAAAACCGAGAAAATAAGCGCGCTGGCCACTACGGCGCCGACCACGCCCCAGCGGGCCATCAGGCCGGGCATTACAAAGCCCCGGAAGAGTATCTCCTCCGTGATGGGAGTCCAGCCTGCCAGAGCTTCAAAGGTCCAGACCGCTGCATAGCCTTCAAATACTATCTCCCGGGGCACGTCGGGCGGCACCAGCAGGTCCATTCCCAGGGGTCTGATGAGCCACGCATAGAGCGCCGTGAAGCCAATGCTGAGGGCAAGGGCGGCGCCGGCCAGGGCCAGGGCAAAGGGCCATGATGTGGTGGGGCGCCTCAGGCCCAGGGCGTCGAGGGAGACTTGCCCGTTCCTTTGGGCCAGGAGCCACACGGTTACGAGAATTACCAGTCCGATGGCATGGCTGCCCAGCCAGGCGCCCCAGGCGAGGCCGCCGCCCATCCGTTCCAGGATAACCGTGGCGCCGCTGATGGCCAGGAATGCGACTCCCACCAGCGCCAGACCCAGGGCCACGTGGCGTCCCTGCCACGGCACGGCCGGATAGCTGCTCATGCTCAAGAGACTGGCCTCGGGACGTTCCCTTAAGGATTGCAGGTCTCTTCCGCAAAAGGGACAGAAGGCCCCAACCTCATTGAGACGGGCGCCGCAGCCTGGGCAGAACAAAATGGAGCCTCCTGGAAATTAAAGGGCCGGCGGTGAATGTTGGCCGGAGCGGGATTGGTTGTGTTGGGTTGCCATTCGGCAAGGCCGGCAGGGCATACCGGAGGCTCACAGTACCACAACAGGCGGGTGGGGACAAAGCGAGGGGGGACTACATAACTGTTCAGATTCGGGGAGTCGCCTTCGGCCCAAGTCGTCATTCCGGCCTTGAGCCGGAATCCAGAAAGGCCAGGCCCAATTCAGCGTATAGGGTGCAATGGTTCCTGGATACCGGCTTTCGCCGGTATGACGATATCGTGGGACCACCTGTTGCCCCCAATCGTGAACAGTTTCCGGACTACGGCAATACAATCGCGTTTTAGCTTGCGCTGAACACGTGAGAAAGAAGTTGTGCTGCACTGATCGCGCCAAGAGGCCTGGATTCCTTCCCAAAGCCGGTTGCGAGTCCGAGAGTTGGTTTGTGGGAGGGAGTTTAGATTCTTCACTCCGTTCAGAATGACGGTGTTGGTGGTTCAGGATGACAATTCGTTAAAGCGCGATTGGCCTGCGACGAATTGCCAGAGCCGGGTTTACCGCCGATAATATCGGGGACAGGCTGGGGAAACCACCAGCAGGATTAGTTGCCGGGCTGGGTCGCAGGACGCTTCAGGAACTGTCTCAAAACCAACCTTGAATTTGGCGGTATCCTGCCACGGCTACGCTTAACTGGCCTGTCACCCCCATCCTAGCCTTCCCCCATCAAGGGGGAAGGGACATTTGAGATAGTCTCTTATTGTTGACGAAGCCATCTGCGACAGAGAATCTTTCATTCGGGGTGAAGACTTTGCGTACCGAGAACGTGTTTGATCGCCAGACATTTGAATACCTGGCGGCGGCGGCGGGGCTCAGTATTGAAGACCCGCACATGGATGAACTTTTCCCATACGTCCAGGCCGCGCTGGCGGCCAACGGGCGGCTGCAGGAAATAGACACTGCGGGGTTCGAGCCAGATACCAGTTTCGACCCGGCACAATTCTACCAGGCTTAGGAGGGCGAACCGTGGATGCGCTGGAACTGTGCTACTTGAGCGCCGGCGACCTGTCGCGCCTGATTCGGGACGGGCAGGTCTCGCCGGTGGAGGTTGTCGATGCCCACCTGGCCAGAATCGAGGCAACCGAACCCGTATTGAATTCGTTCATTACCCTGCTGCCCGAGCACGCCCGGGAGGCCGCGCGGCGAGCCGAGACCCAGATACAGGCCGGCAACTATCGGGGCCCCCTTCACGGGATACCGGTAGGCCTTAAAGACCTGTTCAACACCGCCGGCGTCCGGACCACTTCGGGGTCGCGAATCCTGGACAACTACATACCGTCGGAGGA
>DAOUJN010000040.1:0-55510 GCA_034422655.1 Dehalococcoidia bacterium | reverse complement strand
ATTCCAGGTAGTCGTAGACCGTGCCCCGGTGGGCCACGCCGCCGATCTGGACCCGGTAGGGCTCCGTGTTCCTGATCGTGGCCGTGGCTTCGAGTTCCCTTGCTGCGTCGGTGACGACGGTCAGCGTCTCCTCCGAATGGTACGCGCCCAGCCTGGGCAGGACCCACGTGTTCCGGTTCTGGTCGTACCAGCCCGCGCTGGGGACGGCCCGGAGCAGGGCGACGCCCTCGGGCAGCGACAGCTCCACCTCCGCCCCCTCGGTGGGGTCGGGCCCGTTGTTCGACGCCACGACGGTGAAGGCCCGTTGGGCCGGGCTCGCGTGCGGGCTGGGTCCGCCGTCCCTTATCTCCAAGTCCGCAGCGGGGCCTACGTGGAAAACGTAGGACTCCGTGGCGCAGAAGGCGTCGTTAGACCCATCGCCGTCCGTGTCGCAATCGCCGGACTGGGTGGCGTGGGTGAGCTTCACGGCGAACTCGATCCTGTAGGTGCCGAGCTCCTCGAACTCCGCTAGGTAGTCAAACGGGCCGTTGCCGCCAACGGGATCGTAGCCCACCGTGTCCTCCCCCGTATACCCGGTGCCGGGGTTCATCCGGTATATCACCTCGTAAGTCTCACCTTCGAAGGCCCGGATGTTTACTCGGCCGGGAGGGGCGGCGCGGCCCACGCCGCTGGCGGTGAAGCCGTCTTTCAGGTTGGCCCAATCGGCGTGGTCTGGGTCCAGCCCGCTGCCGTCCCAGGCGGCAGGTATCTGCCAGGAAACCTCCGTTCCCGGGTTGACGCTATTGGCGTGGCCATCGTATGTCCGGTTCGGCTCGTCCGGGATGTGGATCACCGCCGCTCCGGACGGCAGGACCGCCTCCGGGCTGTTGTCCTTCTCGACAGCCCGGACCTGTGCGGCGCCCCCGCTGACGCACGGTGGTTCGGTGACCCCAACACACGGGAAGATGGTCCAGATGTTCACATCTTCGCTCCTGAGCAGCCTCCGCTCCGGGGCCAGGCATGACCGCGCCTCGTTGTCCGACGGGTCGTCGCGGTATCTGCCCGGCCCGGTGGGTGGAAACGCGGTAAGCTTTGCGGCGGCGCACGTGCCCTCTCTGGCCATGCTGACCGGGAGGGTCAGGGTGTAGCTGACCACCGTGGGACGGGACTCACCGACCAGGAATGACCCCGCGGCGTCCCCCGGGCTGTTTTCCCTGCACCCGACGCTGGGGCGGTAGACCATGCCCTTGTCGGTCGGCGCGTAAGCCGGGGCACCGGATACCGACACCCCCTCTGGCAAGATTATGTCCACGCAAGCGTCGGCGAAATTCCCGGAGGCAAAATGGGAAACCTCGACTATGATGGATGAATCATTTAGGGACACAGCCAGGCCGTAATCGGGTTGGGCCCGGCGGGCATCGAAGGAGCTTACGTCGCTAGATGACCTCCTGAATTCCTCGATCCAATCCTCGTCCCGGTTGTTGGCCATTCGGTGCTCGTCCTCGTAGGACCCCGTGCTACGGATGACTGCTTCGTATCCCACCAGGTTGGCCTCCAACAAGGGGTCAAGGGTGATTTGGTAAGAGGCACCGCCTGGGAACTCGGGAATGCTCCATGTGCCCCTTGAACTGTTCGTGGCGGCTTGGGCAAAGCTTTGTCCGTACCCATACAAAAAGGGTAACCTTAGATCGGAGAGCGCGGCATACGTTTCACGGTCAGGCCCGGATGTCGGCCTTATCACGTTTATGTCCACCTCGACGCCATACGCCGTCCGGTCCCCGAAATTGGTAACCGTGACATCTATGTACGTCGCCCCGGCGGCGACGCCTGGCAGTTGCGTTGAGGGCATGTGAATGGAGACCGCCAAATCAACGTAGTCCTTGTCGTATGTCTGCGCCTCGATTGCTTCCGGGCTGCCACTGAACGCTGCGCCCGCCAGGATGGTAACCAGGGTAATAAGCAGGGCTGCCGCGATTAGTGGGGGCCTGGACAACATGGTGACCACCGCCTGACCGGTATTACCGCACGAGGTGAGGGTTTGCGCCGTCGCTACGGGGCCCGTCCTCCGGTGGACGAGAATTGTGTTGGGGCCAGGCACGCTGCCTGGCCCCATTTAGTTTGGTTGAGGTTAGCCTCCAGCTCGTCGCCACTCCACGGTGACAACGTCTGATTGGCCTACCGTCACCCTGCCCGGCGTCTCGGGGTCGTCGTCGACCCATAGGGTAATCTGGTATTGCCGGGTGACAGGTGTGTTGGGAGTTACGAGGGGGTAGAAAAACTGACTTGGTTGCAGATTTACCGATCCGCTCGAGATGTTTTCGTTGGCACCGCCCTCGTCGTGCTCCACCCAGTCGAACATGAGGTTGCTCTCGGTGTACGACTCGGCGTACTCCATGCGCAGGGTGAATCTGAAGCCGCTGCCACCCGCCACCGGGGCTGTGGCGCCGTCGGCGGACAACGTGACCGCGATCGGATAGGTGGGCGGCTCGTAGACATCGTTCACGTTCACGAGCAGTGCGATCCTGTGGTCCACACGCGGGTCAGCGTTGCCCTCGTGATCAAGGCCGTCGCTGACGCCCAGTACCAGGTCGTAGGACTGGACGACCTCGTAGTCCAAGAAGTGGGTGGCTGCCACCTGGACCTGGACGCCGCCCGGCACGGCCACGGCCACAAAGTTGACCGCGCCATCGCCGGTGACCGCGTAGGTGAGCGTGTCACCCGCGTCGGGCTCGCGCACCATTATCATTTCACCCACGTGGGTCCCGGCCGCCGAGTTCTCGTCCACGGACCGCACCACCTTGAACATGGGGTCCACGTTCGTGCGCACCACCGGGGTGATGGTCACGGTGGAGGCGTGGTGCTCGTTGTGCGGGTCCAGCTCCGTCACCTCGGAGCCGCCGACGGTCTCGATTCCACCGATGATGGCCGAGACCGCCAGGTCCTTACCCCGGGTGCCCGCGTCCACGGTGGCGGTGATGGTCAGCGTGGCCCGGGTGGGGTTGGCGGCGCTCGGGGGCTCGGCCATGTCTCCCACCAGCCACAAGCCGGTCTCCGAATCGTAGCTGCCAGCGCTGGCGCTGTCGCTGAAGAATGTGAGCCCCTCCGGCAGCGGGACCTTCACCCAGACGTCGTCGCCCCGGGCTGGGCCTTCGTTGTTGGCCGTAACCGTGATGGTGACGGTGTCGCCGATGTCGGGCTCGGTTACATCGGCGCTAATGTTAGTGTTGAGCTCAGCCAACAGGCCGACGTGGAAGGTGTAGTACACCACTTCGCTGGTGACCGTCTTTGCACCGGAAAGGGTGCTGACCGGGTGTCCCTTGGCGTGCACCGAGAAGACGTAAGTGCCGGGTTTCGTGAATCCCCATTGGCGGTACTCATAGGTGTCCGGGGTGACCAGGAGTTCGTTCTGGTCCGCGTTGTCGGTGCGCCAGGTGACTTGATCGTCCGTGCTCAAGCCAGCCGGTATGTCGTCGTGAGGGTAGAACACAAAGACCTCGCCCTCGTCGGCTGGGCTGATGCCCAGTTCCTCTTCATGCTCAAACTCAAACTGGACGTCCCCCAGGTCGCTGTCGATGGATTCGCTCGTTGCCAACCAGTCGGATGTGTTCAACAGCGCCGCCGAGAACGCGACGCACAGGTCGTCGGCGTCGGCCGTTGTGTGGTAATCCGGGTCGCACGTCGGCAGCACCCAGACGTGGTCGCTGATGAAAGCGCCGTTCACGAACAGGAACGGATACTTCTCCTGGTCCGTCGTGGAGCTGGCCGACAGGGTGTGTTTGTACGACGACGGGACATGGATGATGGTGTTTTTGATGTTAATGTCGGAGGCGGCCCGGGTCTCGTGGGCCGGTACCTCAGGCAGCCCGGTGCGGCCGCCGCCGCTCGCCGGAACGTACGTTAGCGTGGGTGGGCAGGGGTTGTTGGTCAGCCTCTCGGCCGCGCTGTCCCAGTATACGTCGAAGAGGGCGATGCGCCCGGAGTCCACGACGGGGTCGGCGTCGGCGGCGCAGCCTTCGGGTTGGGTGTGCTGTGGGTCCGCGCCAAACACCGCCCCGCTCGGGGCGGGCACGCTCGCTGCGTTGGAGCGCGGGGCTCCCAGGGACACGAACACCGCCACCGGGGCGGCGACGGCCAGCACAGTGCCAGCCAGGGTTAACATCTTGGGTGCGGTAATCGTTCTTTCCATATATCCTTTCTGGACCTTCTCGTTCCTGCAAACTGCCGCTTTGGGCAGCCTGGGTGGGTTGATAAGCTGTGTCATGTCTTTGACAAGCCCGTCATCCGACGGCGGTGGATGTTTTCCTACATGGGTTCCATTCTCCTTGGTCGGGTTGCCGCGCTGCGGGCTCCGGGTTGGTCCGTATCCGGGGCAGGCCGGAGCAAGGTCTCCAGCCCGTCCAAACGGGCCAAGGATGTCTGTTCAATATCCGGTTGACGATTTCTTCCGCCGGGCGGCATCGGTCCAAGTTGTCGGGAGCGGCGTTCCGCCCGGCACGGCAGCGGTGGTTTCGTCCTGGAATAGGCCTATGCTAAATATCAACCCGCTGCGACCGTGTATGCTGATTGAGTATCAAACATCGTATATCGATGTTATAATTATCAGTGTTCACGAACATTCGACACTGTATCATCTTAATTTGTGAATGTACGGTGAAGATACAGCCAATTGCGGTTAAGTATCGCTACCAGTTTTCCAATGAACCTGAGTCTCCATAACCAACAGCCCGCCCCCGGGAGCCTGGACCTGGATACCGCGCTCCCGGGAGGTGGTGGACGGCGCCCGCGTCATGACCGGCTACCACTTCGAGGTGCTGACCATCCTGGACGTGCCGGGACGGCTCCTGGTCTTCGTGACCTCCGGCCCGGCCGCCGGGGAACACCGGGGCTGGAGGGCTATCTGCCGAAGCCTGCCGGCTATCAACTCCTCGCATAGACGTGCTATGATTGTCATTGTCTACGTTAATGAGACTAAGTATCTTCACCAACAATTGACGGATACGCTACCACAAAAAGCCGTGAATGTGCGGTGAAATAGCATCCTATTCCGGTTAAGTATCGCTACCAATTGCCGATGGACACGACCCGCCATAACCAACAGCCTGACGCCCGGGACCGGGACTTTGCCTCCCTGAGGGAGCGCCTGTCCCGGCTCAGCCAGGCCAGCCGGCGCATCAACGAGAGCCTGGACTTCGACACCGTGCTCCAAGAGGTGGTGGACGGCGCCCGCGCCCTGACTGACTCCCGCTATGGGGTGTTGACCACCCTGGACGGGTCGAGCCAGCCCCTGGACTTCGTGACCTCCGGCCTGAGCGCCGAGGAACAACATGGACTGGAGGACTTCCTGCCCGAGGGCCTGCTGGTCTACCAGTACCTCAGTGCCCTGGATAAACCGCTGCGGGTTGACGACTACCAGGGCCACGTCTCGTCCCTGGGCCTGCCGGACTTTTCCCCGGTGGCCATCGGTCCCTTCCTGGCGGCGCCGGTCCGGCACCTGGGAGAGAGCGTGGGCACCATCGTTCTGGCAAAGGACGAACCCGGCCCGGAGTTCAGCGACGATGACGAGGAGACCCTGGTGACGTTCGCCGCCCAGGCTGCGCTGGTCATCGCCAACGCCCGGCGGCACCGGGAGGAGCGGCGGGCCCGGGCCGGGCTGGAGACCCTGGTGGAAACCTCTCCCGTGGGCGTGGTGGTCTTTGACGTTCAGAACCGCCGGCTGGCTTCGATGAACCGGGAGGCCAGGCGGATCCTGGCCGACCTGCTGGAAACGGACGGGTCCTGGGAGCAGCTGCTGGGCTTCCTGACCTTCCGGCGGTCCGATGGGAGAGAGGTATCCCTGGGGGACCTGACGGTCTACGAGGCCCTGGAGGACGGGGAGACGGTGCGGGCCGAGGAGATCGCCATCGGGCTGCCCGACGGGCGGAGCGTCACCGCCCTGGTCAACGCCACGCCCATCCACTCGGAGGAGGGGGAGGTCGAGTCCTTCGTGGTGACCCTGCAGGACCTCTCGCCCCTGGAGGACCTGGAACGGCTGCGGGCCGACTTCCTGGGCACGGTAAGCCACGAACTGCGCACGCCGCTGACCTCCATCAGCGGCGCGGCCGCCACCCTGCTGAGCCAGGGGGCCGCCCTGGACCCGGCGGAGTCGCGCCAGTTCCATAGGATCATCGCCGAGCAGGCCGAGCGGATGCGCGGGCTGCTGTCCGACCTGCTGGACGCCACCCGCCTCCGAACCGGCACGCTGCCCGTTTCCCCCGAACCCTCGGAGCCGACGGTGCTGGTGGACGAGGCCAGAAGCGCCTTCCTGGCCGTCGGCGGGGGCCGCAGCGTCACCCTGGACCTGGCACCGGACCTGCCCTGGGTCATGGTTGACCGGCGGCGGGTCCTGCAGGTGCTGGGCAACCTGCTGTCCAACGCGGCCCGGCACTCGCCGGGGGACTCAACAGTCCGGGTGAGCGCCACCCATGAGGACGGCATGGTTAGCATCTCGGTGGCCGACCAGGGACGGGGCATTGAACCGGAGCGCCTGCCCCACCTGTTCCGGGGGTTCTCCCGTGTGGATGCCGGAGACGGCGGGGAGCCGGAGGCCATGGGAACGGGGCTGGGCCTGTCCATCTGCAAGGGAATCGTGGAAGCCCACGGCGGGCGCATCCAGGCGGAGAGCGACGGCCCGGGCCTGGGCAGCCGGTTCACCTTCACCCTGCCCGTGGCCGAGGGAATGGCCGCCGCTGGAGGCAGCAGCGGGGCGGCTCGGGAGCCGGAGGAGCGTGGGCGCGTTCTGGTGGTGGATGACGATCCCATGACGCTGCGCCACGTACGGGACGTCCTGGCCGGGGCGGGCTACACGCCCCTGGTGGCCGGCGATGCTGAGGAGGCCTTGCGGCTGTTCGCGGCGGGGCGCCCCCGGCTGGCCCTGCTGGACCTGGTGCTGCCGGGCAGCGACGGCATCGAGCTGATGGGCCGGATGCGGCACATCGCCGACACGCCGGTGATCTTCCTGTCCGCCCACGGACGGGAGGAGGTCATCGCCCGGGCCTTCGAGGCCGGGGCGGTGGATTACGTGGTCAAGCCTTTTGCCTCCGCGGAGCTGGTGGCCCGGGTGCGCAACGCCCTGCGCCGGCGGCTGGCTCCGCAGCCCGCTGAACCGGCTGGACCCTTCACCCTGGGTGACCTGAGCATCGACTACGACAGGCGGCAGGTGAGCATGGCCGGGGAGACGGTGCCGCTGACGCCCACCGAGTATGACCTGCTTTACGAGCTGTCGGTCAACGCCGGGCGGGCGCTGACCTTCGACCAGCTGCTGTGGCGGGTCTGGGGGCCGGAGCACAAGAGGGACAAGCGGAGCGTGCGCGCCTACGTGAAGCGGCTGCGCAGCAAGCTGGGAGAAGATGCCGTCAGCCCGAGGTACATCTTCGCCGAGCCCCGCATCGGCTACCGGATGGGTGAGCCGGAGACGCCGGGAGAAGAGACGGTAACCGAATAACGGCGGAAGGGTCGAACAGTCTAATGGGAACGACGCGCCACACCCAATTGCGAGGCGCACTTACCGACCCGGCTTGAATGTACCCAAATCGACCGCCCACGCGTATCTAATCTTTCCGTTGCCATTGAGTCCGTCGAGTGAACATCGAAATGTTCAAATGTGCCCGTGCATTGGTCGACACCCTCTTGGATTTCCAGCTGTGACGGGTAGTTACCCCCGCCGTCACGTCCGAACATTGGAAGCGTGGGAGACGGCGGCGGGGTTGCCGTCACCACCTTTATCACGGGCGGCAGGGGAGTCGGGGTCGGGTATGGCGTCGCCGTAGGCATTGGCGTTGAAGATGGAGTTGGAGCAGCCGTAGGCATTGGGATAGGCATTGGCGTTGGGGTTGCTGGAACGGCGCAGGCTAAGAGTGTCAGGACAATGGCTGACATTAGTGCGCCAATAACCAGTCTATTGTGTAATGGGGATGTGTTCCCGTATCGCATCGTATTCATTGCTCAATTCTCAAGAAACCAATCCTTATGGAAACGCATTACCAGCAGTGTTGCGCCTGCGGCCAAGACTGACAGCCAGATGGGAGTCAATACGATTAGCGGTCGAATGGTGACCATGAAATGGTCAAACTGGTCGTCTTCTTGAGGCCACCAAGCCCGCAGGTTGTCATTCCAGTAGCCGTAGAATTGGACAATGGCGGCGGTGATGATTACCCCGGCCAGTCCAGCAATCAGCCCGCACCGGATAGACCGGCGCACCGATATTCTGGAATAAAGCGCACCGGCAAGCCCCGCAATAGGCCCGAAGAACAAGGGCGTACCGAAGTACGCAAGGTCGGCAATCAGGATTAGGGAGTCCGTCATTGGCTTACATCAGATAGCTCAGACTCGCCACAAGAATCCAGAGGAACGCCGCCACCGCCAGTACCACAGAAAGAGGCAGCAGAATCAGCATGGCCGTCAGCCTTGACCGGTACACCACTTGATCACGGAGGAAAGAACTGGCAACCCAAGCCCCGCCCACGACTGCGCCAGCCAGACCAGTGCACCGGTATACACCACCGGTGCAGGCAGGTCCAACCCCCAGCCAGTTCTTGACTTCTCAGGCTCAACATCATCTGGCGGCACGACGGGCATGAAAAATGCATTGCCATCAGCGTCAAAAGACGGCGCCGGATTCATGTCCACAGTCAGGACAGGCCGGTCACGAGTCGGAGGGTCAATATTTCCGGCAACAAAGGCCCAAGCGCCGGCCAGGGTCAGTATGAATGAATTGATAATCGCCAGTGACCAAGCGGCCATACGCATCATCAACTTCACTTCATATTGCGTGGGGTACAGTGGGCGAGAGGTCGGCTTGGGCCGGGACAGGAAGGAAGGGAGTGACGCGGCTGCGCGGCATCATCGCCCGCCCCCTCTGAGGACGGCCACGTTAAGGCAGCCCCTCTCCCGGTGGGCAGAACCTGGGAATATATTAGACACTCCCTATGAAATTGATATAGCAATGACGTGTAATTGAACTTTCCATTTACGTGTCATCCTTTGTGGCAATTGGCGGATGAAGGTATAATGAGTTCCAGTTGAAGCTACCGGAGGCAGGATGTCCCGGGAAATCGGCGATAAGGAGCCAGTGCAGGAGCCGGAGGGACAGGACCGTCTGTCCCGCCTCAGCCAGGCCAGCCTGCGCATCAACGAGAGCCTGGACTTGGACTCGGTCCTCCAGGAGGTGGTGGACGGCGCCCGTGCCCTGACCGGCTCCCGCTACGGGGTATTGACCACCCTGGACGGGACGGGAAGGCCCCTGGACTTCGTGACCTCGGGGTTAAGCACAGAGGAACGACGGGGGCTGGAGGACTTCCTGCCCGAGGGGCTGCTGGTCTACCAGTACTTGAGCGCCCTGGAAATACCGTTACGGATTCAGGATTACCCGACCGACATCGCGGCCCTGGGCCTGCCTGATTTTTCTCCGGTGGCCATCGGTCCCTTCCTGGCTGCGCCGGTGCGGCACTTGGGGGAGAGCGTGGGCACCATCGCCTTGGGGAAGGAGAAATCTGGTCAGGAGTGCAGCGGCGAATTCAGCCGGGAGGACGAGGAAACCCTGGTGATGTTCGCCTCCCAGGCGGCGCTGGTCATCGCCAACGCCCGGCGGCACCGGGAGGAGCGGCGGGCCCGGGCCGGGCTGGAGACCCTGGTGGAGACCTCGCCTGTGGGCGTGGTGGTATTTGACGTGCAGAACCGGCGGCTGGCTTCGATGAACCGGGAAGCCCGGCGCATCCTGGGCGGCCTGCTGGACGCCGACGGGTCCTGGGAGCAGCTTCTGGGCGTCCTGACCTTCCGGCGGGCCGACGGGAGGGAGGTCTCCCTGGAGGACCTGACGGTCTACGATGCCCTGGGGGCCGGGGAGACGGTGCGGGCCGAGGAGATCGCCATCGGGCTGCCCGACGGGCGCAGCGTGACCGCCCTGGTCAACGCCACGCCCATCCGCTCACGGGAGGGGGAGGTCGAGTCCTTCGTGGTGACCCTGCAGGACCTCTCGCCCCTGGAGGAGATTGAGCGGCAGCGGGCCGAGTTCCTGGGGATGGTGAGCCATGAGCTGCGCACACCGCTCACCTCCATCCGGGGCTCGGCCAACACCCTGCTGGAGGAGGAGTCCTCCCTGGACCCGGCGGAATCGCGCCAGTTCGTTCGGATCATCATGGAGCAATCGGAGCAGATGCGGGGCCTGATCAACGATCTGCTGGACGTGGCCCGCATCGAGACGGGCGCATTGTCGGTCTCCCCGGAGCCCGCAGAAGTGTCATCCCTGGTGGAGGAGGCCCGCAACACCTTCCAGAGGACCGGCGGCAGGCACAACCTGGACATCGACCTGGCGGCGGACCTGCCCCTGGTGCTGGCGGACCGGCGGCGGGTGGCGCAGGTGCTGAACAACCTGCTCTCCAACGCGGCCCGGCATTCTGGGTCGTCGGCGTCCATCGGCGTGAGGGTCCGCAGGGAGGGCCTGCACGTGGCCCTTTCGGTGGCGGACCGGGGGCGGGGCATTTCCGCCGAGCAGCTGCCGCAACTGTTTCGGAAGTACGCCCGCCTGGAGGGCGAGCCGGGCGGCCGGGGTCCAGCGGGGGCGGGGGCGGGCCTGGGCCTGGCCATCTGCAAGGGCATCGTGGAGGCACACGGAGGCCGCATCTGGGCGGAGAGCGAGGGGGCGGACCTGGGCGCCCGCTTCACCTTCACCCTGCCGGCGGTGGCGGAGGCCTCCGGCGCCACTGCCGGGACCCGCTCCCGTTCCCGCCGGTCAGGACGGGGCCGGACCAGGGTGCTGGCGGTGGATGACGACTCCCTGGCCCTACGCTACATCCGGGATGTTCTCACCCGGGCGGGCTACTTTCCCATCGTGACCACCAACCCGGACGACGTGCCCCGGCTGCTGGAGGAGGAGCGGCCCCAGCTGGCGCTGCTGGACCTGGTGCTGCCGGAGGACGACGGCATTGAGCTGATGCAGCGCATCCTGGCCACCACCGACGTGCCGGTGATCTTCGTTTCCGCCTACGGCCAGGAGGAGAACGTCACCAGGGCGTTGGATATGGGGGCCGTGGACTACGTGATCAAGCCCTTCTCCGCCTCGGAGTTGACGGCCAGGATCCGGGCCGCCCTCCGGCAGCGGGCCGGGGTGATACCGACGGCGCAGCCCCCGCCCTACGCCCTGGGGGACCTGGCCATCGACTACGCCCAGCGGCGGGTGACCCTGGCAGGTGTTCCGCTGGAGCTCACGCCGACGGAATACGGGGTGCTCTACGAGCTGTCGGCCCACGCCGGAACGGTGCTGACCCACCAGCAGTTGCTGGTGCGGGTCTGGGGCGTGGGCCGGTCCGGGGACTCGGGACTGGTGCGCACCATTGTCAGGAGGCTCCGCGCCAAGCTGGGCGACGACGCCGACGAGCCGAAGTACATCTTCACCGAGCCCCGGGTCGGTTACCAGATGCCGGTGGGAGAAAGCGGATAATGAAATCTACGCGCCAGTTCCTGCTTCAGCCTGTTCTTCAAGGGGGACATTAGCGGGATGAAAAAGACGCCTTCGATCGCAATCAATATGCGCAAGGAGTTGGAATATCGGGGCCTGGTGTTAGAGACTGCCTTCGTAGACGATGTGTCACCGGATACCTTGGCTCCTGCTGTGCTGGACAAACACGCGGGGCACATCGTCGAGATGATGCTGTCGGAAGGGAACCGGGGAATGCGCAACCCGGACTTGAGGAGTCGGGGAATGCATTGAAGCAATTGATAGCTGTACCGGCACGCGGTATAATCTGTTCATGATCCGTTCGTTTCGCCATCGGGGGTTGAGGCGGCTCTATGAGCGAGACGACCCCAGCAGGATAGCCGCCGACCAATTGGACCGAATCACTCTCGCCCTGGCAGACTTGGATGCCGCTGGCAAGCCGGGCGATCTCGATCTGCCAGGATACAGACTGCATCCACTCAGAGGGGACCGAATAGGATTGTGGAGCATTTCGATTACTGGCAACAGGCGGATCACCTTTAGGTTCGAAGCTGGCGACGTGTACGACGTTGATCTCGTCGATTACCATTGATGAGGAGAGAGACCATGCCCATGAAGAATCCGCCCCATCCAGGTCGCAGCGTCAGGGAGAATTGCTTGGACCCTTTGGCCCTAAGTGTTACCGAAGCAGCGGAGGTTCTGGGAGTTGCCCGTCATACCCTTTCCCGGGTATTGAACGGCCACGCGGCGATCTCGCCCGAGATGGCCATCCGCCTAGAGAAGGCTGGATGGTCCAGTGCAGACTTCTGGTTGAACCGTCAGACTGCGTACGATTTGGCTCAAGCGCGAAAGAGTGAAGACAGAATACGAGTCGAGCCATACCAGCCGCAGCCCACGGCTTAGGGAATCCAAGAGGGTAGGAGTCTTATGGATCGAGTGAGAGGCGACTGGTCCCTAGTCTAGAGAATGAGCAAAAGCCCAGTGGAGATAGGATTACTCAGACAGGATAGCCTTTTATGGGTGATTTACCTCTAAGATGACAACTGGTTTAGATAAGGATCGCAGCCACGAGAGCGTCATCAACGATACGCTGGCCCGATTCCTTCGGGAACGGTGCGGCCTGTCGGCGGTGGCTGAGACGTTGCATGACGGCAGGCGTCCAGACATCATCGTCCGTCTGGCTGAGGCCCCTGTGATTCTGGAGACCGAGCTTGAGCCTGCTTTGACCGTGGAAGCAGATGCCCTCTCCCGCCTTGGCATGGAGATAGATGGACGGAGGGTGCAGAACGTCTTCGCTGTCACGGTCCCAGGGAGGCTACGGTCCGCAAGCCAGTTGCACCTGTACCAGCGCATTGCGGGCGCGACGTTGGTGTGGCAGGAATGGCGCATCGACGGCACATCCGGTCCCAGGCTCAGTGGGACTGCAATAGAGTTCGGGAACGCGGTCCAAAGGACAAGTTCCCCATCCAGCGACCTTGACGAAGCGGTTGACGCCCTCGACGAGGGGGCGAGGCGAGCAGGTTCGCGCCTCTATTCTTCACCGGGAACTCTCGGCCGAGTCTCGAAAATTTTTGGCACCGAACCAGGCGAAGAAGTCGCCAACATGGCCGCCCTCGTTATCATCAATGCGATGGTCTTCCAAGAGAGGCTGGCTAGCAACGAAGTGGCCTTCCAGCCGGTGAGCGCGGCGATGCGAGACGGACGCTTCTCACGCCTGGCGCTGTTGCAGGTATGGAAGCACATTCTTGGCATCGACTACTACCCCATATTCAGCATGGCCAGGGACGTAGTGCGGGAGATCTCGGAAGTCGAAGCGACGGATGTGCTGGGCGAATGCGCCACAACTGCCGCCACACTTCTGGGCATGGGCGCCGTTGGACGCCACGATTTGGCGGGTAGGATATTCAACCGGCTGATATCGGAGAGGAAGCTGCTGGCCGCGTTCTACACGAGCATCCCCGCATCCACGCTCCTTGCAGGACTTGCATTGTCACGGGACAGATGGCCGAACGTCGATTGGAATAGTCGCGAAGAGTTGTCCAGGCTGTGTGTGGTTGACCCTGCTTGTGGCACGGGGACACTGCTCATGGCTGCGTACCGGCAGATTGTCCAGAACCACTCGGCTACGGTTGTCGGCGATTCTGATGACCAGTTACTACATCAGGCTCTGGTAGAAAAGGTCATTACCGGGGCCGACGTAGTGCAGGCTGCCATCCACCTGACCGCGGCAACCCTTGCGGCGATGTCCCCTTCGGTGAAGTTCGAGCAGATGCAATTGCACACCCTTAGATTGGGTAGGGACCCATCGAAGAAGATATGGCTCGGTTCGCTGGACTGGCTGGAAGCGCCCGAGACTCAATCCTTCTTCTCCACAACCGAAGAGCAGATAGGGGCGGCAAGCGGCGAGGGAGGCATCGTTCAGCGTCCGATTGCTGATCTGGTAATCAGCAATCCCCCCTTTACCCGGCGGGGCAGCGACGGAGGGAAGGAGGAAGCCATTGCTCGTGTATTCTCCCTACCGGAAGGGGATACCGAGTCGCGGCAGGCCATAGCCAAGCGCACTTCTGCTCTGCTGAAGGGTACGGCGGCCAACCAGATAGCCGGACATGCCTCGTCATTTGCGGTGCTGGCCGACCGGTTGGTGACGCCCGGCGGTCGCATTGCCCTGGTACTGCCTGTTACGGCCTTGTCCGGCGAGTCGTGGCGCGAGGTCCGCCAGATGCTGGCTTCCAGATACGAGGTCGAGTTCGTGGTCTCGTCCCACGACCCGAGTCTCCTCTCCATGTCCTACGACACGGCCATCGCCGAGGCGCTGTTGGTCGGACGAAGGCTGTCTGACGGAGAAGGTTCAACGAGGCGTGGAAGGTTCGTCAACCTCTGGCGGGCGCCCTACTCGGAAACAGATGCCTTGGCTCTGGTTCGGGCTTTGAATGCGGCGGCTGCAATTCCTCTCCATCGCTCCGATGGGCCACCAGTGGGCGGAAGCCCACTGGTGATTGGGGGCGAACCGTGGGGCGAGATCGTGGATGGTCCGATTGGGGAAGCACCTTGGTCGGCAGCACGATGGCGGCAGGCACTGACTAGCCAGTTTGCCGGAGCCCTTGAGAGGGGCGAATTGTGGAATGAAGACGGTAGCCAAGTTGCTGGGTATGTTCCGGTCGCGGCTATGGGACATGTGTGTAATGTTGGCCCCCAGGACCGGAGAATCCGAGGCTCCCTTGGCATGTTCGACGCTTACCACGGCTGGAATGGAGGTGCTCAGTTCCCTGCCATTTGGAGTCTGGACTCATCAGTCCACCAGAGCATGTCCTCAGAACCAAATGCCTGGCTATCTCCAAAACCAGGCCATGATTATCAGTCCGTCTGGTCGCAGTCAGGAACGCTACAAATTACGCGTGATGTCCGGTACAACGCACAGCCGGTTATGGCGGTACGCACAGGCATACGGACACTAGGTGTGAGAGCGTGGCATACGTTATCCGCACACGGGGATGACCCTCTGGTCAACGCTCGGCGAGAGACTGCATTGGCCCTCTGGTGTAACTCCACATTCGGGTTGCTGCTCCACGCCAACCATTCAAACGGCGCCCAGGAAGGTAGAGGACAAGGCAACAAGGGGATGTTGGAGAGCATGACGGCACTGGACGTTAGGAGACTCGAAGCTTGGCAGCTAGACGAGGCCCAAGCGATCTGGCAGGAATTCAGCAACCGGAAGTTCATGCCCTTCTACCAGTGCGCGGTTGACCCCGCTCGCGTTGAACTAGACGAGCGGATAGTTAGAGACCTGATTAGCCTCGGAGAGGACGCCGTAGCATCCGTGGCCCGGCTGCGAACTCTCCTAGCTGGGGACCCGTCGATACATGGCTCCAAGAAGCCGGAGTTGTCGTCGTGAGTAGCTCAGGGGAGGCAGTGCTCTGGGAAGAGACCATACAAGCGTGGCTTGATGATTATCCACCTCATGAAAGGCACGAGCTTGAGCGGAGGCTCGCGTCCCGTGAACGTGTAGCGGCCTTGTTTGAGTTGCTGTTGCATGCGATATTGAAGCGGCACGGAGCCCGAGTTTTTGTTCACCCGACCACCGTATCAAAGACCGCGAATAGACCCGACTTCTTGGTCGTGTTCCCAGATGGTCAGGAAGTGGTTGTTGAGTCGGTCATGGTAAACGAGCTGTCAGTGAAGGAAGCCTCAACAAGCAACGCTTGGACAGAACTTCTCGACCATATCAACCGAGTCGATTCTGACTTTTGGATATATGTCGATCGCTATCCCGGCCCGTTGCCTAGCCCACCTCCTCCCAGGAAGATTAAGGCATTCCTTGAGAGAGAACTGGCTAGGCTGGATGTAACAGTTGAAAGAACGCGAATGGAATCTCGAGAAGGCTGGCAGGGCATTTCACGTCAGTTTGGTATCGGCGAAACCATACTCACATTCCGGTTCAGTCCCAAGATGTTAATCCACAGAGGGACTACCGAGAACATTGCCGGCCTTGGTGGGTATATGTGGGATGGGGCCGTTAAAGGCATTGAGGAAGCCGTAGCTGCCAAGAGGAGCAAGTACGGCCAGCTTGACCATCCTTACGTATTGGCTGTGGCAGTTAATGCGCCCTCGCCATGGGATTATGCGGCTGACTACATGGAAGAAGCGTTGTGGGGACACCCTTCACGGGGACAAGGCGGGGCGTTGCGGCATGATGGCAAGACGAACAGGCTAGTCAGCGGAGTCGCGGCGTGTACACTTCGCTGGGACCTTCATCAGATGAGAATAGTCCTGTACGAGAATCCAAGCGCAGAGAGGGCAGTCTCAGAGATGCCCTGGCGGCTTGACCGTAAAATTGGCACCGGGACCGAAGTCCGACTTCTAAAGGGTCAGAGCGTCGGTGAGGTCTTGGGACTTCCTGCGGAGTGGCCCCGAACTGCCGTATGACCAGCGTTGGTATAGGTGCGTCGGCATCCCCTATACCAGCTTGCCTAAACCAGTGTAAGGAGGGTTCGGCAATCTGCTAATGCTGCAAGGGTGTGCCTGTCCACGGGACCGACTTGAACCTTAACCGAAAGACTTTTGCTTTTGTCAAGTCTGGCGGGACTAACCAGACCGACAGGCCCGAAGGCGGGGAACCCTTCCCTTCGCTCGAAACCGTGCAATCGCTGTCAAAACTTAAACCATACGATACCACAGTGTAGGATAAGCTATGCAGTTTGAAATTCCAATGAGTTCGGGAGAACCGCTTCAGCTCGAGCTTAACCCCGGGGAAACGTTATACATCGTGGGCAAGAACGGTTCGGGCAAATCGGCGCTGCTTTCAGAGTTGCTTGTTCAGTCTGTTGGTTCGCCGAGCCGTTGGTTGTCGGCTAGGCGGCAAGTTCATTTGTCTGAGGTATCCGGCTCAGCAGGGTTCATGAATTACGACGAAACCAACTACCGACAGGACATCGCCGACTCGAGACGCAACATCTTTGAAAATCAGTTACAGAGAGTTTTTATGACCGACGTTCGTTGGCAGGAATTGGAGCCCGAAGACAGGTTGACCAAGCCACTGTTCGATTTCTTGACCGAACAAAATCGTAGGGCGTACACCATCGCGGATCGCGTCGACCAAGGGAGATACGAGGAGGAATGTGGAGGAGAAAGCAACATTCAGTCTCCTAGCAGCCTTGTCAACCAGGTTCTAGTCCGGGCAGGATTGAACATTTCTATTTCAGTGGAACCAAGTTGGAGAATAGTAGTTAGCAATCAAGACGGAGAGATCTATGACCTGACCCATGCCTCCGATGGCGAACGTAACGCCATTTTGATGGCTGCAACCGTATTGACTGCGCCAGAGCAGGCCTTGATCCTCATAGACGAACCAGACCGACACCTGCATCCCTCAGTGATCGTACCGTTGATGACATCTCTTGCTGACTTAAGGGATGACTGCCTATATGTGATTGCAACGTACGATGCCTCGCTGCCGGATTCCAATCGGAGCGCAGGATCCCTAGTTGTGAGGTCATGCAAATGGAACTCCGGAAATCCAACTAGCTGGGACCTAGATCAGATCTCCCCTGGACAACTGTTGCCTGAAGAAGTGAGGTCCACCCTTCTAGGCTCCCGAACCAAAACCATACTAGTCGAAGGCACCGAGACCAGCTTGGACCGACGCCTCTACACACTACTGTTTCCGGGGGTCGACATCAGACCAAATGGGGGTCACGGCGATGTAGAAAATGCAGTTAATGCCCTTCGGAGGAACAGCGCGTACACTCGAATGGAGGCTTACGGTATAGTCGATGGGGACGGTCGGCCTGAAAAGCCGGGCGAGTCAAGTGGGGGGTCAGGCGTATATGTTATGGAAGCTTTTAGCGTAGAGTGTTTGTACTACTGCGAGGATGCGATCCTCGCAGTAGCTAAGCACCTTGCTCCCACGGTCGGAAAGGATGCTCCAGAGATTGTGAATGATATCAAGGAATCTGTTCTGGCGCGCTTGGCCGACGATGATATTGCCACTCAAATGGCAGCTCGCCGGAGTTGGAGACGGGTGAGCGTTGATATAGTGAGACGAGCACCAAGTTGGCAGGACATAATGGCGAATGATGACCCACACTTTGAAATACCAGTGGACTCCCCTAAACAATCCGAACTCCAACACTATCGAGAATTGTTACAGGGGTCGGACTTTGACGCCCTTACTGCTAGGTATCCAATTTATAGGTCAAACGCCCTGGACGCCGTTCCACGATTGTTGGGGTTGCGAGACAGGGATGCTTACCAAAACACGTTGCTTCACCTAGTGACGACAGACCCCAACCTAGCATACAAGCTAAGGAGCCGAATGGGAGGGTGGACCAATCAACTGGTTAGCGAGCTGACAATCTGATTGCGGGCGGAAAGCTCCAATGTGTAGGCAGGGGATTGCTAAGTTGGCCCTTGAGAGGAAGTCTGAATGTGTGGCTGCTTAGATCGCCAGCGTGAGTGAGGGGAGAAGGCCAAACAAGCAGATAAGGCGCTAGGAGACGTCAAGTTAGTGATGTGTCACAGTTACAATTGGAAAGCGCCTTTCAGGGTACAAAAGGCGGGGCTGATGGGGAAAGTATGGGTTGTGTTGGCACACCGCTTTCGCAATTGCCGCCACGGGATTTTCTCCGGCGTTTTTTGTGGCGGCATCGCCTCAGTTATTGTGCTTTCGGTCGTGTTTTGGGAGTGGTTGAACGACGGAGAATCAGGCAGCACGACGATTCGGAACGTTGCCCTGGTCGTGGCGGGCGCGATTGCACTGGCAATTGCGTTATGGCGGAGCCGTGTGGCAGATCGCCAAGCGAACACAGCTCAGCAGAGCCTGCTGAATGAACGTTACCAGAAAGGAGCGGAGATGCTCGGCAGCGAAGTCCTTTCCGTGCGGTTAGGCGGTATATATGCGCTGCAAAGTCTCGCTCAAGAGCACCCCGGGCAGTACCACGTCCAAATTATGCGCCTGTTCTGCGCTTTCGTTCGTTATCCCACCAGGGGCCCTAGCCTCAAACCGGATCTAAAGGGAAATCAGAATGGCGATTTACTGGGAATTCGTCAAGACGTGGAAGCCGTCATTCAAGCGATTGGTTCTCGTCCCAAGTCGCTAGTTGCTCTTGAGAGGAATGCCAGCTTCAAGTTGGACTTGCGTGGCGCCGACCTTCACGGAGCTCAGTTGCTGGACGCCGACCTTTCCAACGCCATGCTCCATCACTCGAACCTGTCCAGTGTTAACTTTGCGAACACAGATCTTACGGATTCCTTCCTTTCTTATTCTGACCTGTCTCAGGCCCAATTTCATGATGTTAACTTCACCAGAACGCGTTTCTGGTTTGCCGACCTGTCAGGAGCAATGCTCCAAGACGCGGACTTAGCAGGCGTGGATTTCTCACACGCGAAGCTTCACGGTACAAATCTCGGCAGAGCGAACCTTTCCGGTGCCAATTTTCAGTATGCGACCGCTACCAAAGCGTGGTTTGAATCGGCAGACCTGTTTAGCGCAACCTTCCTGCGCGCAGACTTGTCCGGCGCAAGGCTGATGAAGGCGGGCTTGACTGACGGGCATTTTTTGGACGCCAATCTGACCCAAGCTGATATTTCTGGCGCCAACATATCGGGCGTAGGGTTTTCCAATGGCGGCATTCAACCGGCAAAGGGGTTGACCCAGGCCCAACTGGATGAGGCCCAGTCGGATTCCAACGATCCGCCCACAGTGACCGGAGTTCTTGACGCTGGAACCGGTCGGCAACTGGTCTGGCTCGGAAGAAGGATAGATGACGAGAGTTAGCTCTACTACTTTCGCGGAGCAACCAAGCAAGGGGGCCAGATGATTGATGAGTGCAGGGCATTAACCGAAGAAACCGTCGACAGTTTCTCCGGGCTGGAATTCCACGAACTAGAGGGTGAATGGGCACCTCTGTCAATCTCATGTCTGAGTGAAGGCCACCGCAGGCTGGTCTCAATTCGACGGTTGGCCGATGAAGATCTGGATAGTTCCCTTATCCTCATGAGGTCGCTGTTCGAGTTGGCGGTAACAGTCAATTACATCGCCAGGGATCCTGATGTCAGAATATCCACTTTCAAGCAAAATCTGCCTTCACCAGATGGGGCAATGAATGCCGAACCCGTGGACAACGGTTACATCAGCCGGTCACTGCCGAGATTGAAAGCCATATGCAGTGACCTCGGCAGTTGGGCGGAGAACTACTACAACTCGGGTTTCTACAGTTACACCAGCGACGCAACCCATTCGGGTGCGTGGACCATTTATAGGAATCTTGGCCGATTGAGATATCAAGCACCTCCCGATGATGTGGATCAATGCAGTGTGCTTGCAACCTCAGCTGACTTGTTCTTATACATCGCGAGACCCGCATTAGTATTCTACCCGGACCATTCCCTGCTGGGAGAGTGGGGGAGGCTCAACAGCAAATGGGGAGAATTCTGGAGCCAACTGAGTGAGAGGTTGGTCGAAGACGCTTCGTGAAGGCCACACCGGTAGGCTCAGAACCGTAGCTCCGGGGTTAAGTGGCATTGGACACCCGCACTTGTTTTGGCTAAACTTGGCGATGTAGTCGGCTGGTGGCTTACAAAGAAACCTCCCAGCGAAAAGTTCGCAATTCGGTACGCTCAGGCCCACCACCCCTAACCTGCTCTCAGTTACGGTTTCGAATACGTAATCGCCCGCACTCCGTTATAAGTGCCGTCATGTCAGTCAAGCTCTCCAGAGCCCTCAGGGACAAGTTGAACGCCACCGGCGTTGCCTCCGCCGCCCGCGAATACGAGCAGCGATTCAAAGCCGGCAAGCGAGGGGCCGAGTCTGGGAGCCAGGCAGCGATTAACAACTATTATTATGACCTGGTCACGGACTTCTTTGAGTATGGGTGGGGCAGGTCCTTTCATTTTGCACCCAGGGAAGCAGGAGAGAGCTTCCGGTCGTCGCTGGCTCGCCACGAACGTCGCCTGGCCCATGTACTGGAACTGAAGCCCGGGATGGTCGTGGCCGACATTGGTAGCGGCGTTGGCGGTCCGCTGATGGAAATCGCCCGCTTTTCCGGGTCGCGCATCGTGGGAGTAAACAGCAACGCCTATCAGATCGAGCGAGCGCGCCAATATGTGGAAGAAGCGGGACTTTCAGACTTGGCAGATTTCCTGCACTGCGACTTCCTGAAAGTCGACGCCGAGGACGTGTCCTTTGACGCCGCGTACTCCATCGAGGCTACCTGCTGCTCGCCGGACAAGCCCAGCGTCTATGGGGAAATCTTTCGGCTTCTGAAACCGGGTGCCTGCTTCGCCGCTTACGAGTATTGCATGACCGACCCCTATGATGCCCGGCACCCCCTCCACCTGAAATTGAAGGCTGATATCGAGCTGGGGGGAGGGCTGCTGGAGATCGACGAGCCGGGTACCCTGGAACTGGCCCTTCGGACGGTCGGTTTTGAAGTCCTTGAAACAAGGGACCTGGCCGTGGCGACCGAGCCGGGGATTCCCTGGTATCAGCCGCTGATCGGTTCGGGTATTTCCTTCGCGAGCTTTCGCAGCTCCAGGATAGGGCGCTGGCTTACTCGCAATACGTTGATGGGACTGGAGACTCTGCGAATTGCCCCGGCTGGGGCCGCGGAAGTGGCGGACAAGTTGAACCTGTGCGCTGCGGCCATGGCTGAAGCGGGCCGGCTGGGGATCTTCACTCCCATGTACTTCATTCACGCCCGCAAGCCGGAATGATTCAAGGGCTCCCCTGGGCTGTTGCTACCTAGTCCCCAGGCTGCTGGTTCCTTCGTCTACGTACACGGTAGACCCCACCCGGGACAGCTTGATTTGCTGGCGGTAAACCTGGGCCCCGACGACGCAGACGGTACTGTGGAAATCGGTGGACCATTCCACATCGGACGGGTTCGGGCCACCGGAGAGTGATTCTTCCAGGATACGACCTTCCATGCCCTCCATCGGACTCAGGCCCGCCACCTTCAGGATGGTAGGGGCAAGGTCAATGTTGCCGGACGGAACATCCACCTTCAGCCCATCCTTGAAGTCAGGCCCGCGGGCAAACATCACGTTGTGGAGTTCCGACCGACCCATTGAACCGTGCTGGCCCTGCCCCGGGACGCCACCAGTGGAGCAGATGGTTCCGACGTAGCCGGCATCATTAGCTTCCGGACCCCACCGGAAGGACATGGTAACGTCCGGGGCGCGCTCTCCCTCGTTGCCTACCAGAGCCGCCGGTAGAGCGCCGGGAATGCTGCCCGCGCGCTCACCAATGGTCAGGTTGCCGCACCAGGGTTGGCCCATAAGCCAGTTGACCAGGCGGGCCACGGTGTCGAGGTCCCAGGGGCTGGAGTAAAAGAGAACAGCGCCGCCGTTGCTGGCCGCCACAACGCCTCCGGGTTCGCCGCCCGGTGGAAAGCCGGCTTCCCGCGCCAGGTTTTGAACGTTGACAACTTCTCCGATGGTTGAATAGCCATGGTCCGAGACGACCACCACATTGGTCTCTCCGGCCCTTCCGCTTTCGGAAAGCCAGCGCAGGATATTGCCGAACTGGGCGTCGGCCTCAGCGACTGCGGCGTTGGAAAGCTCGGAGCCAACGCCCGCGTCGTGTTGGGACTTGTCCGGTTCCGACGACCAGATAAGCGCGACTGTGGGGTCGCGTTCTGGCAATATGTACTCGGTCAGGACGCACACGGCATGGGCCATGCGCGGAGTATTGGGACGAGCCTCCTCGGGCCAGGGACCGAAGCGGGCGGTAAGGTCCTCGTGTAGTGATCGGGGCAGGGTGAATTCCGGGTGAATAGTTGCCCCGCCGCAGACCTGGGCAGCAGGGTTGTGGAGATAGGCGTTGCCGCTGGTACCCACCCCGATGGCCACATATTCCTGGCCATGCCGGGAGAGTTCCTCTGCCAAGGTCGGGGCCAGCAGCACCCGTCCGGTACGGTGGGCCACTACTTCCAGCTGGGGTTCCAGGGCAGGAATCGCCTGGTGCGGTTCGTAATCGGGGACTAGCAGTGTGTTGGCCGAGATGCCGTGGCCGCCGGGGCTGCGCCCGGTAACCATGGTGGCGGCGTTGGCGCGGGTGACGCTGGGGAAGACGGCATGGTGATTGGCGAAGGTCACGCCCGACGCGGCGAAGGAAGCCAGGTTGGGCATCAGCTTTTCAGTTACCTGCGCCGGTTGAAGACCGTCAAAGACCACGACGAGTACCTTTGTCATATTACCCTCGGACGCTGTTGGTCAAAATTGAAACCGTTCGATAAGGATTAATCAACATTAGCCCTCGCCGTCGCCTGACGTGAAGTAGTCGTACTTTCGTCCTGCCAGATCCACCACTTCGGCTACATCCTCTTCCAGCAAGTAGCCCTCGGCCACCAGGTCCATTGCGGCGCGGGTTGTCTGCTCCAGGTAGTCCTCCCGGTCCTGGTAGCGCTCCTCGATAGAAGAGCGCGGGTCGCCGGTGGCTTCCCGTTCGGCCCGGGTGGCCGGCAGGGGCAGAGTCCACCCGGCAAGTCCCCCGGTAATGCCAATGAACAGCCCGGGATTGCCAATACTCTCGTCGCGCAGGTTCCAGCCGGTATAGGTGGCGACGGGCACAGAAAGGTCTGGCAGCCGGATGCCGCCCAGCTCATTAAAGGACTCATCCAGGTCGGCCACCAGCGCCGGGAACTCTGCACCCTCCTCGGCCGGCAGGGTGGTTGTGCGGCCCAGGTGCGCTTCCGGGCCGTAGTCCAGCCTGATCGCCCTGGTGGTTTGGGACGGTACCCTCACTCCGGGGAGTTGGGCGAATCGCTCAAGGAGTGTGTGGGACTCCACCGCCGTGCCGTTGTCCAGGCTGGGATGTCGGCTGGGCGGGGGTTCCTCGCCCGTGGTGACCCAGCGGTCCAGGTTTTCCAGCACCGCCCGCGAAAGGGGCGCATAGTCCACGCTGTTGAAGGGAAGCTGGCCCTTGATGCCGTCGGCAGAGCGGACTTCCAGGGGAGGAAACTCGCCCGACCCGTGCTGGCAGCCGGCAAAGTGGTAAGTACGCACGAATGGCGACTCCGGCGCATCGGTCAAAGTTTCCAGGTCGGTATGGATCAGGGCCGCATCCCCACGCCAGTATTCGGCGGAGGTGTTGGTCAACATAATCCTGGGCACCGGACCTCGCTGCTCCAGGTTCTCCAGCAGGGAACCCTGGGCGCCGGTTACCGGGTCGGTCTGCGGCGTGTCGGTAAATGGGAACATTTCCGGGATGATGTAGCAGACATCCTTGGAGGGCTGCCCAAACCGGAGGTTGAATTCACCGCGCATTCCTCCTGCCACGTGGGGCATTATGCCGTTCAGCGCCGCTCTTCCGTCCTCGTCCGTGTTGACTCCCACATGGATGTACTGGCGCAGAAAGCGCCCGCTTTGCGAGCGGCCCATGGCGTAGGCGAAGTCTATGTCGCCGGCGCAGGGATTGCCCGCGGAAGAAGGAGCATATTTCAGGAAGGACACGGCATCGCGCATGGCGGCGAACCCCAGCCCTACAATACGGCTACCGGTAGTGGTGTAGACCAGTTGGTAGATCCTTCCCGGCTCAAAACCGGAGGGCATGTAAACGTGGTTGTACCCGGGTTCCACGTCCTCATCTTCCACCCGCACAAAGGACCACAGGCCCCGGTCCACGGGCGTTGCAGGACTGTTGGGCAGGTCGCGCACCGTCAGGGTGGCTCCCGCCTCTTCGGGGTCGGCGGCCGGGTTGGGCAGGTGTTGCCGGTCTGCCAGCAGGAATACCTGGGTCGGTTGGTCGCACTGGAACTGGCAGAGAATCTTTCCCGTTAATGGCCCGTCCTGGCCGGCGGCTTCCGGCACCCGCAGGCCGATGAGGCCCGGAGTTGGCGGCACATCGGCCTGCCATCCGGCCCATACCACGGTGTAGCCCCGGCGCATCAGGTAGCCATTCCCCGGCTCAAGGGGAGCCGTGGGGTCGGTGGCCGTGGGAACGCTGTTCAGCGTAAGGGCGGTCTTCCGGCCCCGGTTGACCACGTCGAAGAATATGCGCCGGTTTCCCCGGTCCATGTTCGCCGGCTGGAGAATGGCGAAGTCCGCCGAGAACTCAACCATGCCCGCCGAGTTTGTCGGGGCCAGTTCCAGGTCCGTAATTCCCTGGTTGCTGGCGTGCTGCGGGTCGACGGCGTAGTGGGCCGTGCCCTCGACGTATTCGTAAGGTCCCACATCGCCGAAACTCTCGCCCGAAGCAAAGCTGCTGCGCCTGGTGATTTCCAATTCAGCTATTGCCAAGCCGCCTCCCGGTGGCCACCCATCTGTGGCCCACAATAATAATTCCCTGGTGAACCCTTGTATTCCTGGGGATTTTAACACCTGGCAGGCAGTTGGTGGCGCCCTCGCTCCAAATGCCCTGATCTCCGATAGGCTATAATTCCCTTCTGCACCTTCAGTTCAATCCGCGAGGAAATTATGCGCTTTGGCTCCTTTGTCTTTCCCGTCAGCCACCATCCCGACAATGATTCTGTTGTCATTGACAATACGCTGGAAGAAATCCTGCTGGCCGAGCAGATTGGCATGCACTCGGTCTGGCTCACCGAGCATCACTTCGATGGCGCCGCGGCCCATGCCGACCCGTTGGTGTTCGGCGCTGCCATAGCCGCCCGCACCGACCGCATAAGGATAGGCTTTGCCGTCGCCGAGATGGCCTTTCATCATCCCGTCCGGCTGGCCATCCAGACCTCCCTTCTTGATAACCTGAGCCACGGTCGGCTCATCGTCGGTACCGGGCGGGGTTCCGCCTACAATCATTACGAGTACCTGGGCTTCGGCATCACGATGGAAGAGGGCCTGGCCCGGCTGGATGAAGCCGAACAGTTGCTTGTTGAGGCCTGGACGGGTGAAGACCTGCACCACCAGGGGGACCACTGGGACGTGAAGTTTCCTCTGCTCCGTCCGCGCCCCTTTCAGAAACCCCATCCGCCCCTGGTGCGAGCCTGCATCAGCGAAGCGTCAACCCTGAAGATGGGGCGAATCGGCCGCCCCGTCATGATCGGAATCCAGACGCTGCCCACCCTGCAGGCGCGGCTGGAGGGTTACCGGGCCGCCATGTTGGATACGGGCTTTTCGGAAGGCGAGACCGACGCCGCCCTGGATCAGTGCTGGGCTTCCCGCGACCTCTTCGTGGCCGAAAGCTACGACGAAGCGCTGGAAGTGGCCGCTGCCGGCTTTGAGCGGGAACGCACTCACTTCCGGAAGGCACGAGAGGACTATAACCCCGGCGGTTTTCCGCCTCCCGACCCCAACCGTCCGTCTCCGCCCGGCGAGGTGCTGGAGCATGCCTTTATCCTAGGCACGCCTTCCCAGGTGGCCGACCAGGTGGCGGAAATGCGGGATGTCGGAGTCCGCAACCTGATGCTGAAGCTCAATACAGGTGAGATGGATACCCGCCAGGTCCGCAACTCCATGAAGTTATTCGGCGAAAAAATAATGCCGCTCTTCGCGGTCTAGAACCAGAGCCAAGATGAGATGTGCAATGGAAAATGGTCAGGGGAGGAACTGTCATTCTGAACGGAGTGAAGAATCTAGAATCCTTGCCAGCAAGAGGGTTGATTTCACGCGAGAATCTTAGATTCTTCGCTCCACTCAGAATGACAGTTCATATCTGCCCATACTTCCCATCCGCCTTAGGCGGATTTCATCCTAGCTTCGGTTTAGTATCGGAGCCTTCCTCATGAAGCCAGTAATAATTGACACCGACCCGGGCATTGACGATGTGGCAGCGCTGCTGCTGGCCCTGTCCAGCCCCGAAGTAGAGGTTCTTGCCCTTACCACCATATACGGCAACGCCTCGGTGGAAGACTGCACGACCAACGCTCTCCAGCTCCTGAATACCGTCGGCCGCAATGACATTCCGGTGTACCGGGGCGCCGGCAAGCCCCTGCTGCGTCCGGCCAACCAGGGGTGGGCTGCCCATATTCACGGGTTCGACGGATTTGGCGGCGTATCCGGAATCGGCGAGAGCCGCTCCCCATACCTCCCCATCAATGCCAGGCATGCCGCCCTGGCCATCGTAGAAACGGTAATGGCCGCGCCGGGTGAAGTTACTGTCGTGGCCCTGGGCCGCATGACCAACGTTGCGTTGGCCTTGAGCCTCGAACCGGAACTGGCCAGAGCAGTGCGGGAGATTGTGGTCATGGGAGGCGCGGTCACCGTCCCCGGCAATGTGTCCCAGGTTGCCACCGCCAACCTGTATGAAGACCCGGAAGCGGCCGCCATCCTGTACCGTTCCGGCGCTCCCATAGTGCAAATAGGCCTGGATGTGTGCAACAAGGTTACCGTGGGTCCGGACCAACTGGCTGCAATAGGGGCCGCGCCCGCTCCCGGCGCCCGCCTGCTGGCCCAGGCCACGGCATACCTGCGGGATGCTTATATCCGCACCGGGCGAATCGGGCCGGAGGAGGGCGTGCGCTACAACGATATGCCGGCGGTGGGGTACGTCGTTAAGCCGGAGCTTTTCACCCTCCGGCCGGCGCTGGTGGAGATCGAGACCCACAGTGAGCTCACCAAGGGGCAAACGGTGGCAGACTGGCAGGCGGGTGACACCAACACCCATATTGGGCTGGACGTAGACTCCGACGCCCTGACCGCTCTCTTCACCGAACGTCTATGCGGAATGCCGGCCAGGGAATAGGGCAACGCAGGTCAATCTTCCCTGGCGACCTTCCGGTTCAATAGAACCGGCGCCCACGCTGTCTACCGCGGCAGGTGGCGCTCAATCCACCGACGTTCCTCTTCCTCGTCGTCAAAATAAATGAAGCGGTGGAAGAGTTTGGGTTGCTCGCGTGTTTGGCGCAGGTCTTTCCTGTAGGCCCGGGTGCCCGGGCCGTCGGCCTTCAGCGTCTCCCGGTCTATGACCACCCCGTATTCGGCCCGGGCCGATTCCAGCGACACGAAGCCGCCCCGGACATCCTTCTCCACCAGTTCAACCTCCCGCTCCAGGGGGTCGCCCCAGCCGCCGCCGCCTGCCGTGTAGATTCTTACCAGGTCGCCCGCCTGCCAGGGGTTGTCGTCGGAGAAGGGACGGATTTCTCGCTCGTTTTCGCAGCCCTGGTTGAGCACTACCCGGGAAGTGCCGCCGGCCTTTCCCCCGGCCACGCCCCAGGCCGGGAAGCGATTGTTTTCCACCCTTAGCCCAAACGTACCCTCCGGGGCCAGTAGCCGCACGTCACGGATGATGCCGCAGCCGCCCCGGTACTTGCCCGGCCCGCCCGAATCGGGATAAATGGCGTACCGCTCCATCCGCAGGGGATACTCCATGTCCATGAACTCGGCCGGGTAGTTCTCGTTGTGCCGGCTGTACACGGCGTCGATACCGTCGGCCCGTGGCCGGGCGCCGTGGCCCACCGCAATGCCGTCGGTACACAGCAGCCACTCACCGGACTCGGCGTCCCGCATCCGCCAGTACGCGATGACGTACACCGCCATGGCGGCCATGGTATCGCCGTCGCTGGCCCTGGCAACCACGGCGCGGACGGCGTTCTTCAGCTTGGTGAAGGTGTGGGCGCGGCAACCCAGGGCCGCCGGCCAGCGGGGCAGCAGTATGCTGCCGGGCCGCAGTTTAACCTCGTCAACGGCAGCGAGCAGGCCCTGGTTGGCGGTCAGTGAGGGGTCGTATTGGTGAAAATGCTGGCCGAAATAGGCTGCGACGGCCCCTTCGCTGGATATGAAATTTATTGAGCCCGGGGCCTGGTCGTCGCTGGCCGTGGCGTCAAGCGTGATTGTGTCCCCGGTCCGGTTCAGGTCCAACTGGAATGAGTGCCATTCCTCGCCCACACCGTCGTTGTCCAGGTAGTCCCGTGCGGAGTAACTGCCCCGGGGAATCAGTTCCAGCGTCTTCCGGCGGATAAAGTCGGCCGTTTCCTGCTGGTCGCGGTCTATGGCGGCCAGCGTGATTTCCCTGCCGAAGCGGCGAAAGATTTCCAGCACGCGTTCCTCGGCCCGCTGTGCCGCCGCCATCAGGGCCCGGGTATCGCCTTCCAGCAGGTCGGGATAGCGGGAGTTGCGCAGGATGATGCGGTAAGCCTCGTCGTTAAGCCTGCCCTGGTCAACAATCTTGATGGGAGGCACCAGGGTGCCGTCGTGAAAGATTTCCGTGTTGGCCGGCCCGATGCTGCCAGGGCGGGACCCTCCCAAGTCCCAGAAGTGGGCAAAGGAATGGCAGTAGGCCACCAGTCCATCCTCGAAGAACACGGGCGTAATGAAGACCATGTCCGGCGTGTGGGTAATGCTGCCCTTGGAAAGGTAGGGATCGTTGTACCAGTAAACGTCGCCGGGTTTCATGGTTTCGGGCGGGTAATGCTCCCACACGCAGCCCATGATGTCGCTGCCCATGGTATCCCCGTATATTTCTTCCCCCTTGTGGTCAAGGAAGCTGACGGTGTAGTCCTTCTTTTCCCGAATGAATGCCGACATGGCCGTGCGTTCGATGATTAGCTCGCATTCCAGCCGCGCCGAACGCAGCGAGCCGCGGATAAGCTGGAGGGTGATCGGGTCAACGGGAGATTCTCCAACGAGTCCCGCGTCACCGTTGTTTGTGGTGGACATTTCGCTATCCCTCCCTTACCGGTCTGGCCGCATGATGCAGTTGCCGTAATCGTCAATTCTGGCCCGCCAGCCCGGGTCAATTATCACGGTGGAATCGACGTTTTCCAGGATGGCGGGGCCGTCTATGGTAGAGCCCGGAGCCAGTATGGACCGGTCGTAAATATCGCAGGGCACGAATCCCCCGGTATCGTCAAAATAGACCGGGCGTTGCCCCAGGGCGGCCTGGGAAGGGTCGCCCGTCAGCGGCTTTAGCGGGGCCATCCGAACCGGTTCCATCCTGCCGTGGGCCGTTGTGCGGAGGGTTACCACTTCGACCGGCTGGTCCAGCGAAAAACCGAACAGCCGGCGATGTTCCAGGTGAAAACCCTGGATTGCCGCTTCCAGGGCAGCCCGATCTACCTGCCTGCCGGGCAATTCAACCGTCACCTCGGAACCCTGGTGCGCGTAGCGCAGGTCCGCTGACCGGACTAATTCCCGCCGATTGACCGGCACGGCCTCGGCGTCAAACCAGGCGGTGGCTTCAACCTCCAGGTCGCGGTAAATCTTCTCCATGGCGGGCAGGTCGTAATCGGGCGGCTTCTGCAGGAAAGTCCGTGCGTAATCGTTCTTGAAATCGGCCACCAGCAGCCCGTAGGCCGACGAGACGCCCGGGCTGGGCGGCGCAATGACCGTGGTCATATCCAGCAGGCGCGCCACGCTGACGGCGTGCATGGGGCCGGCGCCTCCGAATGCCACCATGGCGAAGTCCCGGGGGTCGAAGCCCCGCTCCACGCTGACGTTGCGAATGGCCCCCATCATGTGGTAGTTGACAATCTGCAGGATGCCGCTGGCCGCCCGGTGCAGGTCCATGCCCAGGGGATCGGCGATTTTCTCGCGTATGGCGCTGCGGGCCGCCTCCGCGTCCAGGGCAAGGGCGCCGCCGGCAATGGTCTCGCCAATACGGCCGAGCGCCAGGTTGGCGTCGGTTACGGTGGGTTCAGCGCCGCCAAGCCCGTAGCATACCGGCCCAGGAACGGCCCCGGCGCTGCGCGGGCCCACGTTCAGGTTGCCGGCGGCCGTAAGCCAGGCCACGCTGCCTCCGCCGGCCCCAATGGTCGCTATGTCCAGCATGGGCAGCTGCACCGGCCAATCACCCAGCTGACCGTTCAACGTAACGCCGGGAGTGCCCCGGTTTACCAGGGCAACATCGGTGCTGGTACCGCCCATGTCAAAGGAAATGCAGTTTTCGACCCCGGTGTATGCCGCCACATCCACGGCAGCCATAGCCCCCGCCGCCGGGCCCGAAAGCGCGGTGTAAACCGGTTGGCGGATGGCGGTTTCCGCGCCGATGACGCCCCCGTTGGACTTCATTACCAGAAGCGGGGCCTCGATTCCCAGGTTGACCAAATCCCGGTCCAGGTTGTCGATGTAGCTGCTCACCCGGGGCATGACGTAGGCGTTAAGGACGGTCGTAATGGTTCTCTCGTATTCCCGGAACACCGGCAGCACTTCACAGGAAAGGGACAGGTGCGCCCCCTGGAATGCCTCCAGTATCAGCTCCCGGGTTCGGAGTTCGTGGGCCGGGTTCGCGTAGGAATGGGTAAGGCAGACCGCGATGGACTCGATGCCCTGGTCGCGAAGCTGCGCCGCCGCCGTCCGTACCGCCTCTTCATCCAGGGGGCTGATGACCGTCCCGTCGAAGGCGGTCCGCTCCGGAATTTCCAGGACGCGCTCCGGGGGCACCGGGCGTTCCGGCTTTACCCATACGTAGGGATTGGCCATCCGGGCCATGTTGTGCCGCCCTATTTCCAGGACGTATTTGAAGCCTTCCGACACCAGCGCTCCCACCGGCGTTCCCTTACCCTCCAGTATGGCATTGGTGGCGATGGTAGTTCCGTGGAAGATGCGCGTAACCTGAGAATAAGCCACCTCATTTTCCGCAAGCGCCTGGGACAGGCCGGCAGTAAAGCCGCGAGAAGGGTCGTCGGGGGTGGAGGGAGTCTTTAGTAGATGCACCGCGCCGGTGGTCAAGTTCAAGAGAACGACGTCGGTAAAGGTGCCTCCAACGTCGATTGCAAGGGCATATTCATCCATAGTGTTGCAGCCAGCCCGGTCAGCCATCGCCGCCGGTGGAGTGGCGATGGCTTGCCGGGCGTAGATAACGGTTTAACCCAGGTTCTTTTCCAGGAAGGGCCAGATCTTGTTCCAGCCGTCCACGGCCTGTTCCTGGCGGTACATGGCGCGGTCGTAGTAGAAGAAACCGTGGCCGGCGCCGTCGTAGCGGTGGAACTCGTACGACTTGCTGTGTCTCTTTAATTCTTCCTCGTGCTGGTCCACTTGCTCCGCTGTTGGCGATGCGTCTTCGTTGCCAAACAGGCCCAGCAGGGGGCAGGACAGGTCGGCGGAGTAGTCAATGGGGGCGACGGGCTGGTTATCCGTGAGTTCGTCCCCGGAGGCGACCACGCGCCCGCCCCAGCACTCGATGGCAGCGTCGAATCCCTGAACCCGGCAGGCGGTCAGGAAGGTAAGCCGGCCGCCGGAACAGGTGCCGAAGACGCCCACCTTGCCATTGAGGTTTGGCAGGGTGCGCAGGAAGCGCATGGAACCTTCAATGTCACCCAGGGCCTGGCCGTCGGGTATGCCGCCAGACTCGCGGACCTGGCCGGCTATGGCCACCGGGTCGCCGTGGCCGCTGCGGTGGTAAAGGTTGGGCGAGATGGTGATGTAGCCGTGGTGGGCAAAGCGGCGGGCCGTTTCCCGGTAGAACTCGTCCCAGCCCGGCGCGTGGTGAATCAGCACCATGCCGGGGAAGGGGCCGGCGCCCAGGGGTTTCGCTACATAGGCGCCAATGGAGTCTCCATTGTGGCCCAGGACCGTGGTCGTCTCGGCAATCATGCCCTCATACATGTCAGTGGTATAAGCCATTTCCACACTCCCTCATAGAAGATGGCCCTAGCTTGAAGCGGATTTGCCCGCAAGTCAAGACCTGGGCGATATGGGCCCACCCTCTATTCCAGGCCATTTCCCACCACAGAGTCGCAGAGTGCACGGAGTTGCCCAGAGAATCTCTGCGTTCCTCTGAGTACTCTGTGCCTCTGTGGTTAAAAAAATCTTGGCAATGTGATTGCCCTGATTACCTAAGACCTTGGCATGTGCTCCCGGGTTCAGCTTTGGTAGAATGGTGCGAGACGGGCGCCAAGGCTGCCCATGACGAATGTGAGGAAAACTGCCATGCCCGGTCACCGCCTTCTGGCCTGTTTCGCCCATCCCGACGACGAGGCCTTTCCCGTGGGGGGATCCCTCGCAGCCCACGCCGCCAGGGGAGTGCAGATCCGGCTGATTACCGCCACCCTGGGTGAGGAGGGGGAAATCCGCCAGGAAGGAGCGGCCACCCCGGAGACCCTGGGGTCGGTGCGCCGGGTGGAACTGGCCCGAGCCGTGCGAATCCTGGGCGTGAAGGACCACATCGTTCTCCACTACCGGGACTCGGGAATGGTGGGAACGCCGCCCAATGAACACCCCCAGGCCTTCGTGAACGCCCCGCCGGAGGTGGTTGTGGAACGCCTGGTCGAGGAGATCAGGCGGTTCCGACCCCAGGTGGTGCTGACCTTCGACCCGGACGGCCTTTACGGGCATCCGGACCACATAGCGATTCACAAGCACGCCACCCAGGCATTCAAGATAGCCTCCAACCCCAATGCCTATCCGCAGCACTTTATCAACGGCGTGAAGCCATACGCCCCACAAAGGCTTTTCTACAGCGCCCGTCCCCGGGGCTTCCGAATGGAATGGGCCCAAACGTTGCGAGCCCAGGGCATTGACTTCCCCTTGCCCGACCCCAACCGGGCCAACGACGGCGCGCCTCCCGAGACCATCAACCTGGAAATGAACGTTGCCGACCAGATGGAACTGAAGATGGGCTGCATCCTCAGCCACCGCACCCAGGTGGCCCCGGACTGGCCCTACGACCGGGTCCCCCGGCAGGCGGCCAACATGATCCTGGGTCGGGAATACTACATTCGCGGCTGGCCCCCGGTTGGTGAGGGAGAGAAAGTGGCGCCGGACTTCTTTGAAGGCCTGTCCGAGGACTAACGCTGAACTCCGGGGCGACGGCCGCAGGCGGAGGATACAGTCAGCCTAAGAAAGCAAATGGGCGGAGTCCAATCCGCCCATTTCTTTTACCCGAGGTTTGCAAATGCCCGTTACGCCTGGGCAGCCTCCCGCAGCCGGGGGGCGACTTCCTGGGCGTATAGCCTGACCGAGTTCAACACCTGCTCTACGGTCAGCCCGCCGCCTACGTTGGGCTCCATGATGACACCGTCCAGGCCCAGCCTATCCCTCAGCTGCACCAGCCTCTCGACGACGGTGTCCGGGCTGCCGTAAGCCAGGCGGTCCTTGAGCAGGTCGTCATAGGTAACGTTGGCCAGGCGTTCGGCCCGCTCCCGGCGTTCCTCCGACACGGTGGTCCCGGCAGCCCCGGCGGAGGTTCCGAAGAGCCCGCCCAGCCGCCGGTAAGACCGCATGGTACTCTCTTCCGGGTCGGAACGGCCGGCATCGTCGGTTTCCGCCACGTAGATAGGCACCCGCAGGAACACCTCACCCCTCCCGTCGTGTCCCGCTTCGGCGCGCCCCTCGTGGAACATCTGCATGTGTTCTTCTACCTCGTTCACATCGAAGCCCCGCAAGCCGGAAATGACGGAATGGCCGCTGCGGCCCACCTGTGGGAAGGTATCCCGGGTAGTGGCGGCGACGCGGATTGGAGGATGGGGCTGCTGGAACGGTTTGGGCAGGACGCACAGGTCGTTGATCTGGTAAAACTCCCCCTCGTAGGAAAAACGGTCTTCCGACCAGGCCTTCAGAATGATGTCCAGGTTTTCCGCGAAGCGGGCTCGGCTCTCCGCGTAGGGTATGCCGTAGCCGTCATAGGAACGTGGAAAACCGCTGCGGCCCACGCCAAATTCCAGGCGGCCCCGGCTCACCTGGTCCACGGTGGCCGCTTCCTCCGCAAGCCTGACCGGGTGGCACAGGGGCAGCACGCTGACGCCGGTGCCGATTCTCACCTGCTTGGTCCTTCCTGCTATGGCGCTGGCCATAACCAGCGGAACGGACACCACCGAGGGAATGCCGGCGCCCATCGGGTCTCCGGGCCTGCGGGGAGCGGCAAAATGGCGTTCGGCCAGCCAGACTCCGTCCAGCCCGAACTCGTCGGCAACGTCAGCCATGGCAAAAGCTTCTTCAAAAGCCTCCTCCTGGGTGACACCCATCCGGTAATCGCATTCCATTACCAAACCTACGTGCATATTGCACCTCGCCATGACTTTGTTCAGAAACCGGCCACGATGGCTGGTCTGGCCGGTTGGGGCGCGGGCCTCGTCTATATCCCTGCCGCAATCAGGGCCCTTTGCCGTTTCTATTGTCTCCTGAAAGCCTCTGGATGGAAGTCTTGAGGGTTCAGGCCGGCACTTCCAGGTTCATGCCCAAGCGCACCCGCCCGGGTTGGTCCAGCAAGGCGCGGGAAATCCTGGCCCGGTGCTCGAAGCTGGTGCCCAGGCGCATGGACCAGGCGGTGACCCGCCGGTACCACAGGTGCAGGTCGAACTCCATCATGAAACCCATGCCGCCGTGCAGCACCTGTGAAGTTCGCACCACGGCCTCGAACCTGTCGTTGCAGAAAGACTTGGCCTGGGAGACTTCCATGGCCGCCGGCAGGCCCTGGTCCATCTTCCAGAGGGCCTCGTAGGTCAACAGCTGCCCGCCGTCCAGCCACAGGATCATGTCGGCGCACATGTGCTGGACGGACTGGAAAGCGCCGATGGGCCGCCCGAAGGCCACCCGGTTTTTGGCGTATTCAATGCCCATTTCCGCGTCCTTGCGAGCCGCGCCCACCATCTGGGCGCACAGCAGGGCGGTACCCCGGTCCAGCATCGCCTGGGCCACCGGCCAGCCCTGGTTGAGCTCCCCAACCAGGTTGGCCTTGGGGACCCTCACATTCTCAAAAATAACCTTGCTCTGCTTGTCCTTGGCCAGGGTGGTCAGGGCAATCTGGGATACTCCGGCGCTGCCGGCATCCACCAGCAACAGGGAAATACCCGCGTTATCGTCGGTGGCCGGCGCCGTGCGGCAGGCCACCAGGCACTTTTCTGCGGCGACAAAGTTGTCCACGAACATCTTGGTTCCGTTCAGGACGAAGTTGTCGCCGTCATCACTGGCCTGGCAGTGGATGTTTTCCGGGAGGTAGCGCGGGTTTTCTTCGGAGAAGGCCCAGCTCAGAACCAGGTCTCCGCTGCACACCCGCGGCAGCAAGTCCCGCTGTTGCTCGTCGGTCCCGGCCTCGGCTATGGTCAGGGCAGCGACCATGGTGGAGTGAAAGGGTACCGGCGCAATGGCCCGGCCCAGTTCTTCCAAAACAAGCCCGAGGTGGGTCAGAGGCAGCCCCTGGCCTCCGTACTGTTCCGGCAGGGAAATGCCCAGCCAGCCCAAGCCGGCCATCTGCCGCCACAGTTCGGGCGGGTACCCCAGGTCGTCCTTTTCCATCTCCCTGGCCAGACTCGGGGGACATTCCGTTTCCAGGAATTCCCTGGCCAGGTTCTTTACCATCTGTTCTTCTTCGTTAGGCAGTACGTCCATAAGGGTCCTTGATGTTCAGATTTATGCTTGCACCTGGCAACGCGCCTGAAAACGCTTGCCGAGCGCACTAAGAACGGGGCATGCCCAAGCCGCGGCGGGCTATCTGGTCCCGCATCACCTGGGTGCTGCCGTGGTTGATGCCGGACTGGAAGGCGCCCATCAGGTTGTGGGCGAAGACGCCCTCCTCCACGGCGTCCTCGGATCCGTTGAGCAGCTGGGCGTAGGGGCCCAGAATCTGGGCGATGGTTTCGGTGGTCCGGATGCCGTGTTCCGGGGCGAAGACCTTCTCGGCGGAACCCTCGTAGGTGAAGTTGCCGCCTTTTTCCACCAGCGACATGCTGCGCATGGTCATCAGGCGGCACACCTGGGCCTCAGTCCACAGTTCGGCGATGCGGTCCCGCACCGACGTGTCTTCGGACAGGTTCATGCCGCCTAGGTCGTTGCTCTTTACATAATTTACGATGTCCTCGTCCCGCTTGACCGAAATCAGGTAGCGGCTGGCGCCCACCCGGTCCAGGTTCAGGCCCATGGCCCCCACGTACCAGCCCATGTTCTCGTCGCCCAGCATGCAGGAAGCCGGCACCCGCACGTCTTCAAAGAAGACCTCGTTGGTGCGGGCGTCGCCGTAGGTGGTGCCGGCCGGGGCCGGCGGGTCGTTCTGGATGGTCCACAGAGGCCGGACGGTAATTCCCTCCGTGTCCATGGGAAACAGGAATATGGAGATGCCCCGGTGCTTGGGCGCTTCCGGGTCGGTGCGGGCCATCAGGTAGATGTGGCTGGCATAGTGGGCGGCGGTGGTGAACACCTTCTGCCCATTGATGACGTACTCGTCGCCGTCCCGTACCGCGCGGCACTGAAGGCTGGCCAGGTCCGCCCCGGCCTGGGGTTCAGTAAAGCCCAGGGCAAAGGAAATCTCGCCCCTGATCAGGCCGGGCAGGAAGTAATTCTTCTGTTCCTCCGTGCCTGCCGCCAGGATGGCCGGGGCACCGCTGCCGGCGCCGCCCACCGTGATACCCACGCGAGCGAACTCTTCCTCGACGATGTACTGGTCGATGCGGCTGCCGTCCTGCCCGCCGTACTCCTTAGGCCAACTGATGCCGACCCACCCGCGTTCACCCAGCTTCTGGTACAGTTCCCGTACCTTGGGGCCCCGCCGCCGGATACCCAGTACCTCGATTTCCTGCCGGACGTCCTCGTCTATGTTTTCCTGGATGAATGCGCGCACGTCGTCGCGCAACTGTTCCTGTTCGGGAGTGTATGCAAAGTCCATCTCTTACCTCATCTGGCCCAAACGTCTGGGACGGGGATTCGGCGCACGCCGATTCTGGCGGACAACCCGTTTCGAATCCGCTAATCGGGGCCATTATATTACTTCCCTATGACAGTGTCATCCGCACCGCCGGACTGGTTCCGTTTACTTTTAGGGTTTGCCACTTTATTATACCCGCATACGCACGTATGGGGGTATTTCGTGGCTGACAGCAATTTCGTTGACAAGACTATTTGGACGGGCGACAACCTCGATATTCTCCGTGGCCTAAACAGCGAATCCGTTGACCTGATATACCTCGACCCGCCTTTCAACTCGAACCAAGACTATGCCGCCCCTGTGGGTAGTTCGGCAGCGGGGGCCGCTTTCAAGGACACGTGGACACTATCAGACCTTGATGTTGCGTGGACGGGGATTATCGCAGAGGACGAACCCAGTCTTGCCAATGCAATCAAATCGGCTGGGCTGACTGCTGGCAAGGGTATGCAATCGTACCTAACGATGATGGCGGTTCGGCTTCTGGAAATGCGCCGAGTGTTGAATGACACCGGCAGTATCTACCTTCATTGCGACCCAACGGCCAGTCATTATCTTAAAATGCTTATGGACGCAATCTTTGGCAGGACTAATTTTCGGAATGAAGTAATATGGCGCAGGACAGCCGCACACGGCAGGGCAAAGCGGTGGGGGCCGATTCACGACTCGATTCTCTTTTATACCAAGTCTGCTACCTACAGTTGGAACCGCACATTTCAGCCATACGACCAATCGTACATTGACAATTTTTTCCGCCATGTCGATGAACATGGCATATTCAGAGTGGGCAATCTCACTGGCCCCGGTGTACGTTATGGAGAAACTGGTGAACCTTGGCGGGGGATTGACCCAACACTGAAAGGCAGACATTGGGAAGTCCCGCCGGATAGGATTCTTCCTTCCCATTTTGATAGGCCAGAAGGTTATGAGAAATTGAGTGTGCAGGAACGGCTTGACGTTCTGGACGCCGCCAACCTAATTTACTGGCCTCCAAAAGGTAGTGTACCGCAACCAAAACAGTATTTGAGTGCATCCCCCGGCAATCCTATTCAGGATATGGTTCTCGATATTCCACCGCTAAATACTCACGCTAAAGAGAACGTCCATTTCCCTACGCAAAAGCCACTGGCATTGCTTGAACGCATAATCAAGGCCAGTAGCAATGAAGGCGCTGTGGTGCTGGACCCGTTTTGCGGTTGCGCTACTGCCTGCGTGTCGGCTGAACTCTTGGGCCGGAAATGGATAGGTATAGACCTTTCCCCCAAGACTGTTGAGTTGGTGAATACCCGGCTGAAACAGGCTATGGGCGACCTGTTTCACAATCGGTTAGTTACAGTCCGCTCGGATGTTCCTCGCCGCACAGACATAACCGCTCCCCGCAATTATCGGGCCAACAAGCACGTTCTTTTCGGCCAGCAGGAAGGGGTCTGCAACGGCTGTAAGATGGACTTCCCGTTCAAGATATTCGAGGTTGACCACATCATTCCACAGGCTAGGGGCGGGACAGACCATATTGAAAACCTTCAACTACTCTGCCCACACTGCAACCGCTTGAAGGGAGACCGGCCACAGGAATACCTCATTGCCCAACTAGCCGCCGTTTAGGGGTGAATGTATGCCAGAAAAGCCAAAGAAGCCACAGGAACAGCCCGACAAGGAAAGTCGGCGGGTATGCACTTGCGGTATCCAAGTAGCCAAGGCCAATATCTGTACCGAGCGGGACTGCCCTTGGCGTTGAAGGAAGGAAGTTTATGGCCGAATACACCGAGACTGTAGCAATCAAGATTCACTGCCCGGATTGCGACTCGCCGGACGTGGTGAAACACGGCTTTCAGAACGGCCAGCAACGCTACAGGTGTAAGCCTTGTGGCAACAGGTTCAGGTACAACGGCAACGCTGAAGGTTCTCGCTTCACGCCGGAACAGAAAGGCTTTGCCATTCGCCTTTTCTACTCCGGTATGTCCTACAAGCAAATAGCAGAAGCCTTTGAACGTCATTACGACATTCCCGAACCCTCCAAGCGGTCTATCTACGAATGGGTGAAGGAATACACCGATGATGCCGTTGAGATTGCCAGCGACCCGGCACACAAGGCCCAAGTTGGCGATACGTGGGTTGCCGATGAAATGCAGGTGAAGGTTGGCGGGAAACGGGGCTGGCTCTGGAACGTGATGGATGAGGACTCACGCTACATTCTCGGCTCCTATCTCACGCCGGGGCGCACCACCAAAGACGGCTTGGTGGTGATGGAACGGGCAAGGGCGGCAACCGATGTTGAACCGAAGGTAATCAAGACTGACCGGCTGAACTCCTACGATGAGGCAATCAGCACAGTCTTTCCCACCGCTACCCACGTCAAGAGCAACGGGATACGGGCCGAGATAAACAACAATATGTCGGAACGCTTGCAGGGCAGTTACCGGGCCAGAACCAAGACGTTGCGGGGTCTGGACTCCTTTGAGTCCGGGGATAGGTACGTTCAGGGCTGGACGTTCCAATACAACCATTTCAGAGACCATGAGGCACAGGACGGCGAACCGCCGGCGGTAAAAGCCAATGCCCGACTGCCCTACGATTCTTGGGCCGATGTTGTCAGGGGCTATGACAAGACTCCCGCTCAAGAGAACGAACACCAGAAGGTTGCCGCACTGGAACGGCCAAGAGTGATGATTAGGTCAGCAGAGGGGATGGAACCGCCACGGCGCAAGCCACCGGCCAGAACGCCGAGGGGCATAACGTCCGGGCCAAGAAAGAAAGGCAAAGGCGGGCCAATCGTGGTGAAAGGTTCTGCCAGCGTGGGTCGAAAGGGAGAGTAAGAATGATTCCCAATATGGATATGCCGGTCAGAATGACCACGGCGATGTTGTTCTTTGTAGCGGGCGGGATTGCCGCCTATTTCGCCGTTGCCAACAACGCTGATATATGGCTGGTAGTGACGTGCAGTTTCCTGTTTTTCATTGCCTTGGGGCCGGTGTATTGGGCGCAGGAATTGGTATGCACTCTCCCTACAGGACGGCGAGTGAACGAAGACGGGAAAAGCTATGATTTCGTTAATCTCGAAAACTATTGGTACGGAATTGCAACGATGTGGCTTTGCTCCCTTCTTCGACTGGGGCTGATTGGCGGTTCGGTATTTCTGCTGGTTCGGGCGATGTGGACAGGCGATTTTGGCGACGTTCTTCCCGCCAATTCTGAATGAGAGTGTATAACCCGCCGCCCAATACAATAGCAATGCCAATGGTAAAAATGCCGAATATCCCAAAGAGAATCACGCCGAATATCATCCTTTCCATAGCCAGACCATCCTTGTTTTGATACCCCTATGATACCCGGGAAATGGCCTGTACGCACGGGCGCACGTTAGCCCCGTAGGGGCCAAACCCTAAAAGGAAACGGAACCGCCGGACTCTCGGCGCATTGTCCCCCGTATGACCGGTGCCGGGACCGCTAAACGTACTCCACAATCACGGGCTTGATTGCCTTCACCAGCGCCGGCAGATATTCCTGCCAGTCGCCCACGATGCCCACGTCGGCGGCCTTGAAAATGGGGTGCCGGCGGTTGCTGTTCAGGGCGATGATCACCCCTGCCTTCTGTATGCCCACGGTGTGGTCGAAGACGCCGCGAATACCCACCGCCAGGTACACCTGCGGGGCGATTGTCCGGCCGCTGATACCCACCTGTACCTGGTGGGGAAGCCAACCGGCGTGCACTACGTTGCGGGTGGTAGCCACCGTGGCCCCGATTTCGCCAGCGAGGGCCTGTACCTGCGGCAGGTTTTCGGGCCCGCCGATGCCCATGCCGGCGCCTATTACCACTTCGGCCTGGGCCAGCGCAATTCCGCCCGGGTCTTCTTCGAAATGGGTCTCCACCACGGCAATGTCCACCCCGTCAAAGTGTGGGGCGGGCAATGTCTCGACAGTAGCCGTGGCGCCGACCTCCGGTTCAATGGGGGCCAGCAGTCCGGGCCGCAGGGTGACCAGGTTGGGCAATGTTTTCGAAAGAATGGGCGCAATGACATTGCCGCCCAGGGCCGGCTTCAACTGCACCAGGCGGCCTTCATCATCAATCTCCAGGTCAATGGCATCGCCCGTCAGCCCCAGGCCCAGGCGGGCCGCGATGCGGGACGCCAGGTCCCTCCCATCGGCGGTGGCGGCGAACAGCACGGCGTAGGGCTGTTCCCCGGCGATGGCCTCTGACAATGCGCCGGCCACCGCCCGCCCGCACAACGGGCCCAGCGTCGCGTTGTCCAGGGTCAGCACCCGGTCGGCGCCGTAGGCTGCCAGGTCTGCCGCCGCGCTCTCAACCACATCGCCGATGAGCACCGCCGTCACCTGGCTGCGGGTGGTGGCCGACAGCTGCCGGGCCTTGCCCAGCAGTTCCAGCGTCACCCGCCGCAACCCTGCCTGGGACGTTTCGGCCACTACCCAGATGGCTTGAGCCTTCTCGCCGGGATAGCGCGTCCCGTCCACCTGTGCCCCATCAACGTCTTCCGCCGTCCCCAGCGATGCCAGTCCGTCCCGAAGTAACTGGGCAACCTGTTCCGCGGCGGACTCCGGGGTTTCCTCTTCAATCATCAGTCCCTGCCGGGTGGGTTCCACCAGGCGAATGTCCTCCACCCAGGTTGGCGACCCCTCCAGCCCGAATTGGGACAGATCGTCGGTCAACTCGGCGCAGGTCAATTCTTCCACCGGCTTTTCCTGGGCCTCCGCCATCTGCTGTCGGTTGGCGAAGGTCTCGGCGGCCACCCCTTCGGTAACGCAGACCACCGCCGGCAGTGGACATTCCACCACCTGGTAGCCTTCGTCGGTGATGCGTTCCGCCACTACGCTCCTGGATTCGGGCCGCAGGTCCAGCTTGCGGACCTGGCTGATGTGGGGCAGGCCCAGCAGTTCGGCCAGTTCCGGCCCCACCTGTCCCGTTTCGGCGTCCGCGCTGTTCCGGCCGCAGACGATAAGGTCCGGTTGCTCCCTCTCCAGTACCATGCCCAGGGCGCGGGCGGTGGCCAGCGTGTCGGAGCCGGCCAGGGCCCGGTCGCTCAACAAAACGCTACGGTCGGCGCCCAGGGCCATGCAGGTTACCAGCCCCTCCCGGGCCTGGGGCGGCCCCATGGATACGGCCACTACCTCGTCATCGGGGCCCGATTTCAACTCTACGGCCCGCACCAGGCCCAATACGTCAAATGGGTTAACCTCGGAAGGCACCCCCTCCCTTACGATAGTTTTCTTTTCGTAATCGAAGGTGATTCTCGACACGACGGGGACGTATTTGACACAGACGGCCGTCTTCATACCGATGCTCCCTGGGCAATTCAGCCCTGTCTAAAGTCCCTTCCCCCTTTGACGGGGGAAGGCCAGGATGGGGGTGTTGGTGGCGACAAATTAACCATAAGGAAGTGCGCAGCCCTTAACTTCCCGACGATTCCAGCCCTTCCAGGATTTCTCCCTGTACCCGGCTGGTCAAACGCTGCAACCCCGAACTGAACGTCACCGGGTACTGGGGCGGGTTGACGATCAACCTGTACTGGTCATCCAGCCGGTCAAAGTCGGCGTTGAAACGCTTCCGCACTTCCGACAGGGACGGCTCGGGACGAGTCCTGCGCCCACCTTCCATCACGGTTTCCAGGAGTGGTTCACCGCCCGGAAAGTTTTCTTCTGCCAGGGCCACCAAGTCCCGTTCAAAACGTCCCCCGCCGTCACTTAGCCGGTACACCTGCTTGGCTCCTGGCGGCGATACCTTCTCCGGGCTGAGCTTCATCACGGGACGGCCATCGTAGCAGGCCAGCTTATAGGACATATCGGAGTAAGGGGCGTCGGCGGACGTGGTAACCTTCGTACCGACACCGAAAATGTCAATCGGCGCGCCCTCCCGCACCAGCCGCTCAATCTCGTACTCGTCAATGCCGCCGCTGGCAACGATGCGCACGTAATCCAGCCCCGCCTCGTCAAGGATGCGTCGCACCTTCCTGCTCAGGTCCAGGTAGTCGCCCGAGTCCAGTCGCACCCCCACCAGCCGGTGCCCTTGACCTTCCATTTCTCTGCCCACCAGGGCGGCGTTGTGGGCGCCCCCAATGGTGTCGTAAGTATCCAGCAGCAGAATGGTGCGCTGGGGAAAGGCGGCGGCGTAGGCGCGAAACGCTTCAAGTTCCGTGGGAAAGGCGGTAATCATGGAGTGAGCCATGGTTCCCGCTGGCGGGATGTCGTACCGCCGCGCCGCCATCACGTTGCTGGTGGACTGGAATCCCGCAATGTAGCCGGAACGGGCCATGGTCAGCGCCCCGTCCACTCCCGGCGCCCGCCGCGCCCCGAAGTCGGACACGGCCCGGCCCTGGGCTGCCCAAACGCACCTGGCGGCCTTGGTGGCCTGGAGCGACTGGAAATTAAGCCGGTTTATGATCAGGGTCTCCACCACCTGGGCCTCGATCATCGGCGCGGTAACCTCAAGCGCCGGTTCATTGGCAAAGAAGATTCGCCCCTCGGGGAGCGCCCTTACGCTGCCGGTAAACTGCAAGCCCCCCAAGAAATCCAGAAAATCATCTGCGAACATGCCGGTCCCGCGCAGGTATTCCCGGCTGCCGTCGCCGAAGCTGACGCCCTCCAGGAAGTCCAGCACGTCTTCCAGTCCGGCGCAGACCATGTAGCCCCGGTTCGGCGGATAGCTGCGGAAGAACAGGTCAAAGGTGGCGGAAGCCAGCATGCCCCGTTCAAAGTAGGTCTGGGCCATGGTCAACTCGTACAGGTCGGTGAACAGGCCCAGGTCAGCGCGGGTTATGTGGTAAGCCCTCTGATTCATGGCCAATTTCTGACTGAATAGTCCGTTCCAGGTTGCCCCCGTACTTGGCGCTATTATGTTGAAGCCTTCCCAACTCTGTCAAACGAATTGGCGCGAGGGTGCTGTGATATAATTGGCGTCGCCCAAACTTAGGAGGTCAGACAATGGAGTGGATACCTGCCGGTGTAATAATCAGCGTCACAATAGCCCTGGGTGGTTGGGTGTTCTGGCTGGTACGGGATTTGCGTGCTGACATGCGCCAGCAATACCAGGAACTGCGGGCAGATATGCGCCAGCAACATCAGGACTTACTGTTGGTACTTCAAGGGCATACTCACACTGATGAAGGCGCTGCTGTTTTCCACCAGCTCACCGCGTCCGCTTAAGTCCATGGGCACCAAAGAGCTTCACAGCACAGCGCGAGAAGAGACGCAGTTTTCGACACCTTCGCCATATACGGTGAGGGTGTCGGCTCTTGTGAGAATCTGCGAAGGGATTTGGCAGTCGGGATGGCAATCTTGTAAGCTACGGGCCTGCAACTCCACCTGCCATGGAGAAATACGGCAACGTGGAAATGGGCAATGGGGACAAATCTCTGTTTCATCGATGCATCAAGATGCTTGGCACAGATAGAGCAGCAATTTTTACGCATTTCGTCACAAATCTGGCAGACTGTATCTGACAACAGGCACAGCAGCATTTGACATCCCTTCCCGGCTTGATTATTATAGCCCTGCGCTAATGGGTTAAAAACTTAATACTATATCTGGGACCCTTATCCAGATCGGCAGAGGGAACGGCCCGACGAAGCCAGGCAACCGGCCCCGGCGACTATTCGCCATTGGGCAAGGTGCTAATTCCGGCCTCTCCCCGGTAATGTGGGGAGTGGTAAAGATGAGGGAGCAGCGAAAAGTCTTGTGTGCTTCTCTCAACGAGAAGCTTTTTTTATGCCCGGATATCACCCTTGGAGAAACCGGCGTTGAACGAGATACGCCCCATACTGTGGGACAGCGGCATCCTGAAACTGATTGACCAGACCCGCCTGCCAGCGGAACAGGTCATCGTGGAGTTGGACGACTACCGCGGGGCCGTTGCCGCCATCCGCGACATGCAGGTGCGTGGCGCCCCGGCCATCGGCGTAACCGCCGCCTACGCCGTGGTAATGGCCGCTGCGGAGCTGCCCACCAATGACCGCAGTTCCTTCCTGTCCTCCCTGCAGTCCGCCGGCGAAGTAATCAACGCCGCTCGCCCTACTGCCGTCAACCTGCAATGGGCCGTCCGCCGCATGATAGCAGTGGCCGAATCGGAACCCGACCTGGGCCAGGTCAACGACAGGCTGCTGGCCGAGGCGAAAAGCATCCAGGCCGAAGACGAGGAAATCAACCGGCGCATGGGCGACTTCGGCAAGGACCTGATGCCCGAGGGCGGCGCGGTATTGACCCATTGCAACACCGGCGCCCTGGCCACCTCCGCCTTCGGCACCGCCTTGGGCGTCATCCGGGCCGGCTGGGAATCCGGGCGCAGGTTCCAGGTCTTCAACACCGAGACCCGCCCCTTCCTGCAGGGCGCTCGGCTCACGTCATGGGAGTTCCAGCAACTGGGCATTCCCGCCACGCTGATGGTGGACTCCGCCGCCGGAATAATGATGCAACGCGGAGAGATAAGCTGCGTCATCACCGGCGCCGACCGCATTGCCGCCAACGGGGACACCGCCAACAAGATCGGCACCTATTCCCTGGCCGTGCTGGCTAAAGAGAACGGCATCCCCTTCTACGTCGCCGCCCCCACCAGCACCGTTGACCTGAGCCTGAATGCCGGCGACGAGATTGAGATTGAACAGCGGGCCGGCGAAGAAGTTACCCACTTCCAGGGCACGCCTACGGCGCCCGTCGGCGTTGCGGCCATCAATCCGGCATTTGACGTTACCCCGCACCGCTACATATCCGCCATCGTTACTGAGAGCGGAATTGCCCGCCCGCCCTACGTGGAAAGCCTGAAGCTGGCCGTTACCGGAAGCTGACACAGAGCAGCGCTTATCCTGCCAAAACACATAAGGAAAAATATGCCGACACCCGACCAGCAAACCCGCCGCCGCATGGCCCGTACCGGACTGACCGCGTGCGACCCGGACCGTGCCTGTCCCGGCTACCTGCTCTACGCCCCTATGACCGGCAACGGCGCAGTTTACCTGGTGGACGTGCAGGGCAACGAAGTCCATAGCTGGCAACTGCCCCATCCGCCGGGCCTGTACGGCTATCTGCTGCCCAACGGCAACCTTTTCTATGGCGGCAAGACCTACGATGACATGTGGGACCGGTTCCCATCCTGGAAACGGTTCAAGGGCGGCGTGATGCTGGAAGCTGACTGGCAGGGCAACGTGCTCTGGGAGCACCACGACACGGAACACCACCACGACGCCCGGCGCACCCCGGAAGGCGGCGCGCTTTACATGACCGTGGAACTGACGGACCCGGCCCAGGCCGCCAGGGTCAAAGGGGGCGTCCCCGGCACCGACGCCGAGGGCATGTGGGCTGACGTGCTGGTGGAGGTGGACAGCGCCGGCAACCGGGTGTGGGAGTGGCACGCCGCCGAACACCTGGACCCGGACCGCCACGTCATTACCTTCAACGACCTGCGGGACGAATGGAGCCACGGCAACACGGTAGCCCCCCTGGACGGCGACCGGGTGATGTTCAGCTTCCGCAACATTTCCACCGTTGGCATCATCGACAAGCGTTCCGGGGAAATCACCTGGGAACTGGGCGATACCGTCCTGGCCCAGCAGCACGACCCCAACCTGCTGGACAACGGCAATGTCCTGATTTACGACAATGGCCCCCACCGCAGGAATACCGGCCAGCCCTTTTCCCGCGTGATTGAAGTAAACCCGGCCACCAACGAAATCGTCTGGTCCTACCAGGACTCTCCCGCCTACAACTTCTTCAGCGCCTACATTTCCGGCGCCCGCCGCCTGCCCAACGGCAACACCCTTATCACCGAGGGCATGTTCGGGCGCATGTTCCAGGTTACCCCGGAGGGTGAGGTGGTGTGGGAGTACATCAATCCCTACTTCGCGCCGGACGCGGAGGGCCAGGTGGTCAACCGGGTGTTCCGCAGCACCTACTACCTGCCCGAGCAGTTACCGAATCTTTAGGAGCGTCAGATGCCCGACCACGAAGCAACCATCGGCGTTATCGGCGGGAGCGGCCTCTATGACATGGAGGGTATGACCGACGTCCACTACATCGACCTCGATACCCCCTTTGGCCGCCCCAGCGACAGCGTCGTTGTCGGCGACCTGGAAGGCACCAAGGTGGCCTTCCTGCCCCGGCACGGGCGCGGCCACCGCATTAACCCTACCGGCATTCCCGCCCGGGCCAACATTTATGCCATGAAGGTGCTGGGCGTACAGCGCCTGATTTCCGTCAGCGCCGTGGGCAGCCTCAAGGAGGAGTACGCTCCCTTGGACCTGGTGGTGCCCGACCAGATAATCGACCGCACCAGGCACCGGGTCCACACCTTCTTTGATGAGGGCATCGTGGCCCACGTGGGCTTTGCCGACCCCTTCTGCCCGGAGGCCAGCGATGTCATCGCCGGCGCCGGCCGTGAGGTGGGCGTTACCACCCACGAGGGCGGCACCATGATCGTCATGGAGGGCCCCGCCTTTTCCACCCGTGCTGAGTCCTTCATGTACCGGTCGTGGGGCGCCGGCATCATCGGCATGACCGCGTTGCCCGAGGCCAAGCTGGCCCGCGAAGCCGAAATATGCTACGCCACCATGGCCTGGATTACCGACTATGACTGCTGGCACGAGTCCGAGGAATCGGTAACTGTGGAGATGGTGGTGCAGAACCTGCTCCACAACGTGGCCCATTCCAAGGAGATGCTCAGGCTGGTAATTCCCCGTCTTGGTCCGGCCGAGACCTGCGCCTGCAATTCCGCGCTGAAGGACGCCATCATTACCGATCCGCGGGGCATTTCGGAAGAAATCAAGCACAAGCTGGCGCCCATTGTGGGCCGCTACGTCAGCTAGACCGTACTAAGAAATCAGAAAAACAAATGGACAGGGTTTCCATTAGTTAAGGAGGTACAAATCATGCCCAGGCAGGAACCCGGCGAACCTTATTTCCGGGTTGATTCCGACGAAGCCAGCGCCATGCTGAACGATGAGCCGGACAACACCGTGGTGGTGGACGTCCGCCGCGACGACGAGTGGGTTACCGGCCATATCTCCGGCGCGGTCCACATTCCCATAGACGACCTGCCCGACCGGATAGACGAAGTGCCCAGGGACAGGAAGGTGCTCTTCATCTGCGCCATGGGCGTCCGCAGCGGGTTGGCCTGCGAGGTGGCCTTTTCCATGGGCTACGACACGCTGAACCTTTACAACATAGATGATGGTACTCCGGCCTGGATCGCCGGGGGGCATCCGACAACCTACCCGGGCCACTAGGCAAAGGCCGGGTGGCAAATCAGTCACAATAAGGAGTTAACTTTTGGCTTTACAAGATACCAAGGGAGACGTCAGGGACTTGTCTCTGGCGAGAGACGGAGTAAATCGAATACAGTGGGCGGAGCGGGAGATGGGCGTCCTGCGCATCATCCGTGAACGCTTTGCCCGGGAAAAACCCCTGCAGGGCCTGCGCATGGCGGCCTGTCTGCACGTAACCACCGAGACGGCCAACCTGGCCATTACCCTGAAGGAAGGCGGAGCGGACGTGGCGTTGTGCGCCAGCAACCCGCTCAGCACCCAGGACGACGTGGCCGCCGCCCTGGTCAGCCAGTACGGCATTCCCACCTTTTCCATCAAGGGCGAAGACAACGACACCTATTACAGCCACCTGAGCGCCGTCCTGGACCACAAGCCCCAGTACACCATGGATGACGGGGCCGATCTGGTCAGCATGCTCCACAAGGAACGCTCGGACCTTCTGTCCGAGGTGGCCGCCGGCACCGAAGAGACCACCACCGGCGTCGTCCGCCTGACCGCCATGGCCAACGACGACGCTCTGAAATACCCCATCATCGCCGTCAACGAGGCCGAGACCAAGCACTTCTTTGACAACCGCTACGGCACCGGCCAGAGCACCCTGGACGGCATTACCCGCGCCACCAACATCCTCTGGGCCGGCCGCCGGGTGGTGGTTGGCGGCTACGGCTGGTGCGGCCGCGGCGTGGCCTCCCGCGCCCGCGGTCTGGGCGCCCACGTCATCGTCACCGAGGTCAATGCCGTGCGGGCCCTGGAGGCGGTTATGGACGGCTTCACCGTCATGACCGGCATGGAAGCGGCCAGGGTGGGCGAGGTATTCATCACCGTCACCGGGGGCCGCCACACCATCAGCGGCGACCACATGGCCGTCATGCCCGACGGCGCCATTGTCGCCAACAGCGGCCACTTCAACGTGGAAATAGACATTCCGGCCCTGGAAGCCATGTCCGTTGGCCACCGCGAAGTGCGCCCCTTCGTTGAGGAATACACCACCACCGATGGCCGCCACATCTACCTGCTGGGGGAAGGCCGCCTGATTAACCTCGCCGCCGCCGAGGGCCACCCGTCCGCGGTGATGGACATGAGCTTTGCCAACCAGGCTCTCAGCGTGGAATACCTGGTGAACAACCACAAGGAAATGAAGCCCGGCGTGTACGTGGTGCCCACGGAAACCGACCAGGAAGTGGGTCGGCTCAAGCTGGAGTCCATGGGCATCCAGATTGACCGCCTGACCGCCGAGCAGCAACGTTACCAGGAAAGCTGGGAAGAGGGAACTTAGGCCCGGAATGCCCGTCCCTTCTCCCATGAATGCCCGTGCCGGCGCGCGCCGGGATCAATCTTGCCCAATAACGCGCGTACAAGAAGGAGCGCCGGCCCAAATAATGGAGGATTAAACAATGCCCATACAGTTCATGACTTCCCCCAAGTACCTGCTGACTTCCGAGTCGGTAACCGAAGGCCACCCGGACAAGCTGTGCGACCAGATTTCCGATGCGGTGCTGGACACTGCCCTGTCCGGCGACAGCATGAGCCGCGTTGCCTGCGAGACGGTCGCCACCAAGAACCTGATTATGGTTACCGGCGAAATCACCACCGGCTCCAACCTGGACTTCAATGAAATTGCCCGCCAGGTGATGCTGGACATCGGCTACACCGACGTCAAGTACGGCATCGACGGCAACTCATGCGGCGTCGTGGCCCACGTCAGCCGGCAGTCCCCCGACATCAGCAGCGGCGTAACCACGTCCCTGGAGCACCGGGGCGACTCCGAGGCCGACGCCCGGCGGGCCACCGGCGCCGGCGACCAGGGTATGATGGTGGGTTTCGCCTGCAACGAGACCGAAGGACTCATGCCCCTGACCGTGGACCTGTCCCACCGCCTGGTGGAGCAACTTTCCAAGGTCCGCAAGGACGGTCTGCTGCCCTACCTGGGCCCCGACGGCAAGTCCCAGGTGACTGTCGAGTACCGCCACGGCCGCCCCCACCGGGTTGACGCCGTGGTCATCAGCACCCAGCACGAAGATCAGGACGACCGGGACGCCTTCTCAAAGCAGCTACGCAAGGACATCAAGCAGCACGTCATCAACCCCATTGCCGGCGAGTTGATGGACGAAGACACCAACATCTACGTCAACCCCAGCGGCTGGTTCGTGGTGGGCGGCCCCCAGGGCGACACCGGCCTGACCGGGCGCAAGATTCTGGTGGACACCTATGGCGGCATCGCCCGGCACGGCGGCGGCGCCTTCTCCGGCAAGGACCCCACGAAGGTTGACCGCTCCGGCGCCTACGCCGCCCGCTACGTGGCCAAGAACCTGGTCGCCGCCGGCCTGGCCGACCGGGTGGAAGTCATCGTCTCCTACGCCATCGGCGTGGCCGAACCCATTTCCGTCTCCGTCGAGACCTTCGACACCAACCACCTGGACAACGAGAAGATCGAGCAACTGGTACGGGACAACTTCGACCTGCGCCCCGGCGCCATCATCGAAGACCTGGACCTGCGCCGCCCCATCTTCCGCCAGACGGCTGCCTACGGCCACTTCGGGCGCACGGACATCGACCTGCCCTGGGAGCGCACCGACAAGGCTGACCTGCTCCGCCAGAAGGCCGGCATCTAGCGTCGATACGAAGGAACCGGAGCCCCCAATATTGAGGGAGAGAGTCCCCGTCCGCCCGTTCACCAGAGCAGGGTTCCGGCGGGGGCTTTGCTTAAGGGAGTCAATTATGGCTTCAGAAATCAGGTTTGGCACCGACGGCTGGCGGGCCATCATCGCCCAGGACTTCACCTTCGCCAACGTCGCCCGTTGCGCCCAGGGCGTGGTGGACTACCTTAAGGACATGGGGACCGCGGGTAAGGGGCTGGTGGTGGGTTACGACACGCGTTTCCTTTCCCGGGAGTTCGCCGAGACGGTGGCCTGCGTTTGTGCCGGCAATGGTATCAAGGTCTGGCTGACCCGGGAAGCAGCGCCCACGCCGGTGGTCAGCTACAGTGTCCTGGAACGGCGCGCAGCCGGAGCGGCCATCATCACCGCAAGCCACAACCCCGGCATCTGGAACGGCTTCAAATTCAAGCCCGACTACGCCGGAAGCGCCACCGATGAAATTACCGGCCGGCTGGAGGAAAGGATAGACCGGGTGGCCGAACCTTCAACAACGTCCCTGGCCGAGGGCAAGGCAAGGGGATTGATTGTTGGATTCGACCCCAAACCCCCTTACCTTGAACGCATCGAAGCGCTGGTTGACCTGCCGGCAATAAGAGGCGCCGGACTCAAAGTCATGGTAGATTCCATGTTCGGCGCCGGCGCCGGTTATATCGCAGAGTTGCTTTCCGGCGACAGCACGACAGTCACCGAGATGAATGGTTACCGTAATCCCGCCTTCCCCGGCATGGAACAGCCCGAACCCATCGCCCACAACCTGCCCGGTCTCATGGCGAATGTACCGGCGGAGGGCGCTTCTGTGGGCATTGCCCTGGACGGCGACGCCGACCGGGTCGGCATCGTCGACGAGCAGGGCAACTTCATCAGCACCCTGGAGGTCTTCTCCCTGCTCGCGTTCTACCTTCTCGAACACAAGGGCATGCGCGGCCCCCTGGTCAAGGGCATCACGTCGTCCATCATGCTGAACAAGCTGGCGGAGAAATACGGCGTCGCCGTTCACGACATGCCCGTGGGTTTCAAGCACATCGGCCCCAAATTCAGCGAGGTTGACGGCATCATGGGCGGCGAGGAAAGCGGCGGCTTTGCCTTTCGGGGCCACATCCCCGAACGGGACGGCATTTTGAGCGGTCTGTACGTGCTGGAATTTATGGCCCGCACCGGCAAAACGCCTTCCCAGCTTATCGGCGACCTGTTCACCCTGGTTGGCCCCCACTACTACCGCCGGCGGGACGTGGCCTTCCAGGCGGAGGCACGCCCAGAAATTCAAGCCCGCATCCAGTCCGGCCAACTAGCCGAGTTGGCCGGGCTAAAGGTACGGGACTCCGACGAAATTGACGGCAAACGTCTTTTCTTCGACCACGCCTGGCTGGCCACCCGCTTTTCCGGCACCGAACCCCTGCTCCGCATCTACAGCGAGGCCGAAAGCCCCGAAATGGTGGACAAGCTGCTAGACGCCGCTGCCGAATACCTGGGCGTCTAAATGCGCGTTCCCACGCTTCGAAGGAATGCGAAACAATCCAGCAAGTGACTCCGGGTTTAACCGTCATACCGGCGAAAGCCGGTATCCAGAAACCTTGCCATTCAATCTGTCACAGGTTCACCTACTCTACTGGACTCCGACTTTCGCCGGATAGCCGGATTGGGCCTCCCTGGCTCTGAACGTTCACCTTCGGGACCTCGCCTTTCTCCGTCCCCAGATATCCCGATATAATAGAAGAAGAAACACCTGCAAGGAAGGTCTAAAGTTGTCCACCGCAACCCAAGAAAACAAGTACCGGGGTTACATAATTTCCGGCCTGGTTGCTGCCGGGGCAATTCTGCTGGCCGTGGTTGGTTCCCAGACCATCGGCGGGGGCGTTGGCATCGACTCGGTCAATCTGTTCGTCGAGCGCCTTTCCGGCCGGTCGGGCAGCTTCCTGGGTGGGCTTGTTGGCGCCACTTCCCTGTTTGCCTTTGCCGCCGGGCTGGCGTCGGCGGTCAATCCCTGCGGATTCGCCATGCTGCCGGCCTACCTGGGCCTGTACCTGGGTTCCGGCGTCGCGGGAGAGGGGTCAGGACCGGTCCGGCAGTTGACGCAGGCGCTGATTGTGGGAGTGGCCGTAACGGTGGGATTCATCGTCCTGTTCGGACTTGCCGGCGCCATAATTGGGCTGGGCGCTTCCTTCGTGGTCAACTTCATCCCCTGGGTCGGGCTGATAATCGGCGTCCTGTTAATCCTGACCGGCGCCTGGCTGGTGGGTGGCGGCAAACTGTACACCGGCATTGCGGCCCGGGCCGCTTCCCGCATCGGCAACCCGGGGCAGGTCAGCGTAAAGGGGTATTTCCTGTTCGGCATAAGTTACGGGATAGCGTCGCTGAGCTGCACCCTGCCCATCTTCCTGGCCGTACTGGGACTGTCGGCGGCGGACACAAGTATCGCCGGCACCTTGCTCAACTTCCTGCTCTTCGCCCTGGGCATGGGACTGGTGATAATGGCGCTGACTATGGGGATAGCCTTCTTCCGCACCGCCATGGTAGGCGGCCTGCGCCGGGCCCTGCCCTACATCCAACCCATCGGTTACTGGCTCATGGTGCTGGCCGGCGCCTATATCACCTTCTACTGGCTGACCATCGGAGGCCTGACGCAGTAGGGGGCGGCGACAACAGCAGGCAACTGAAAAGATTGGGGACGGCCCACATGGACCGTCCCCAACGCATACGAAACTCGTTAGGGGTCTAGCGCTTGGTGTACTGGGGAGCGCGGCGCGCCCGCTTGAGGCCGTACTTCTTGCTTTCCTTGATTCGGGAGTCCCGCGTAACCAGGCCGTGGCGCCGGAGCGTGGCCTTGAGGCCCGGTTCATAAACGATGAGAGCCCGGGCTATACCGTGACGGATGGCCTCAGCCTGGGCGTTCACGCCCCCGCCGGTCACCTTGACCACCAGCTGAAACTGGTTCCTGGTATTGGTAACCCGGAAGGGTTCGTCTATCACCACCTGCCAGGGCAGCCAGTTGAAATATTCTTCCACCAGCTTGCCGTTGACCAGCATGGGGCCGCCGTCAGAGGTAGGATATAACCTCACCCGGGCGATGGCCGTCTTGCGCTTTCCCGTACCGTAGAAATACTGCTGCTGTGTTTCCGCCTGCACCAAAGCTGATAACCGTCCTTCTTAACCTTGTGTCTGTTCCGAGAGTTGCCCTACCTGGGCCTGGTGGGGGTGAGTGTCCCCGGCGTACACCTTGAGCCGCTTTAGCATCTCGCGGCCCATCTTATTGCGGGGCAGCATACCCTTTACCGCCAGTTTCAGGACACGGTCCGGGTGGTCTTCCAGCATGTCCCTTAGGATAAAGCTCTTCAGGTTGCCCACGTACCCGCTGTGGCGATAGTAGGTCTTCTGCAAGAGCTTGTCGCCGGTAACCCTGACCTTGTCCATGTTCACGACAACCACGTGGTCGCCCGTCATAACGTGGGGAGTGTAGGTCGGTTTGTCCTTGCCCTGGAGCGCCACCGCCACATCTCTCGCCAGCCTGCCCAGGGACTGGCCCGTAGCGTCCACGAGTCGCCAGTTCTGCGGGACCTGGCCTGTTTTCGGAAAATATGTGCTCGTTCGTTTCATGTCTTCGTTCGCCTGTCACCAGGGATTTTTGTACTTGACCCTCACCATGCAGAGGCCCTTTGCGGGAAGAGTCGGAATTCTGTCAATTGAAATGCCGGGTGAATTGCCTTGCCCTTCATTCAAGATTGCCTTGACGGCGTTGACCGGCAGGCTGCCCTTGCCAATTGCCGCCAGCACTGCGTTGGTTCTCCGTATCTGGTGCTGCATGAAGCCGTTGGCTTCGCAGGTTATCAGGACGGTGTCCGGATTCTCCTGGCCCCGGGCCACATCCCATCGGTAAACCTGCCGGACGGCGCTCCTGTCGGCGGGATGGGCCGGCGCAAAGCTCCGGAAATCGTGCTCGCCCACCAGGTCCTGCGCCGCCAGGTTCATGTCTTCAACATTTAAGGGTTCCGCTATCCAGTGGCTGTCCCGGCGTCTCAGCGCCGATGGCCGGGGCCGGTTCAGTATCTGGTAACGGTAGGTCCTGCTTTCCGCGTCCCTGCGGGAATTAAACTCGCTCTGTACCTGCGCCGCGCACAGGATCCGGATGTCAGCGGGCAGGTAATAGTTCAGCGCCTGCACAAACGTCTCGGGCGGATAGCTGCTCCCGGTC
>DAOUJN010000039.1:0-210137 GCA_034422655.1 Dehalococcoidia bacterium | reverse complement strand
AGGATGTAGCGGGAAGTCTTGTAGTCCTCCACGGAAATGGGGTCTATGCCGTGGTTGTAGTTGAAACCCCAGGGGGTGAGCATGCCGTTCTTGTGCTGGTTGATGACGAAGGGGGCCAGGTCGTCGTGCTCGCCGCCGTACTTCAGGCAGTACTGGTTGTGGGGGAAGATGTTTATAAAGTCGTTGCCGCCGTGATTACCCCAGGGCACGGTCCACTGGCGGGCGCCCCGGGCGTAGTCGTCGGCATTCTCACCGCCCCGGCGGTAGCGGCCATCCAGGTTGCCGGTGGGGTAGATGACCAGGCAGGTGCTGCAGACGCCGTCGCCCACGGCCTGGGAGGCCATGCCCACCATTTCGCCGATGGTGGGTACGCCGGTGGGAGCGAACTTGACGTTCTTGAAGCCCATGGCGTTGATGAGCCACTGGGCGTTAATCAGCGTGATGCCGTACTCGGAGTCGTAGGGAGCGTCGAAGTAGGGGCGGGGAGCCCAGTTGGAGGCGGACCCGCCGCTGCCGCCGGCGATGTGGCTGTCGCAGCAGACGATGCCGTCCACCTGGTCCTTGGTAACGCCGGCCTGCTCCATGGCTTTCTCGCAAGCCATGATGGTGTAGGCGCCGAGGGAAGTGTCCAGGTTCTCGCCGTCCCAGCGCCGGTCAACGGGGGAATGGCCGTAGCCGGCGATTGCTACCTTGCCCCGGTGTTCCCAGACACCCAGGCCGTCGCGGTCCCGGCGCCATTGGAAGTTGTTGCTGTTGGTCATAGTCAATCCTTATCTGTTTTATCCACGAATCCGCCGCGGCGGACGAATATTCACTAATGTTTATTCCGCCACCCGCCATTCGTGGATTAGCTGGCCGGGGGCCACTTCCTCGAAGGTGAGTTCGACGGCGGCGCCCACGGGAGCCTGGTAGGCGGGGACGCCGGGCAGGTTGGAGTAGAAGTTGACGGTGGGATCCTGATCCAGGGTTACCAGGGCCAGATTGTAGGGCTGGTCGGGCATGCGGCGGTTCAGGCGGCCGTCCTCGATGACGATGTAGGTGGCGATGTGGCCCCTGCCCTCCACCTCCTTCCACTCCAGCCCGTCCGCGGAGCCGCAGACCTGGCAGGTTGCCACGGGTGGATACTGGAGCTTGTTGCAGACCGTGCAGTTCTGGAGGACGAGGCGACGCTGGTTCACCCCGTCCCAGAAGGGCTGGCTGAGTTCGTCGGGTACCGGGATTACTTTAGGCATTGGTTGTCTCCGGATTGATGTTTGGAAGGGCGATTACTGGACGACGGTTTCATCATCCCAGGCGCGAGGGTCGGGGCCGTAGTGGTTGGGGCCGGCCTGGCCCTGCTTGACCATCCAGACCAGCCACCAGATAACCAGGCCAATCCAGACCAGGAGCGCTATCACGATGCCAATTACTATGGGCGCCCAGGAAATAGCTCCCCACCATTTGCCCCAATCTTCGTCACCGGTAAGAAGACCTGAAAGGCCGATTATCACACCCACGATGATGGGGACTATAGCCAGCACAGCCAGGGCCACCCAAAGCAACTGCCACCAGCCGCTTTTTCCGATGTCGTGGAGGCGGCGGCAGGTTACCGCCAGATCAGGCAACAAGACGGCCAGGCCAAATATAGAGGACAGGGGACTGAATGCATAGGGGCCGGCGAGAGTGTTAATGAATCCGTCAACGGCGCCCACGGCAAAGCTGGCAAGAATGGTGGCCAGCACCCACCACCAGTACTCGGCGCGGGTGGCGCGGCCGCTGAAATCGGCGTACTTGCGTATGCAGGTCTTGACCGAATCCTGGATGGTCATCATGGGTCTAGTCTGGGGTATGGCGCCTGGCTCCATCAGGACTCCTCGTTGAAGTGGTGTAGTGGGTATTCTACCCGTTAAACGACGCTTCATCCACCTGGAAAAAGCCCAGTTGACCCCGGCAGGGGACGGGGGAGCAGTAAGCCACCGGGTCCTCCAGGGTGAACCCATAGGGGCCGCAGAACCAGGGGCTGTCGCTGGCGGCAAGGCAACCGGTGATGGTTACCTCGCCGAGTATGGCGCCGCGGGCGAGATGGGCGGGAATGACGATCCCCGCCTGGGAGAGGTACTCGCGCTGCTCAGGGTAGTCGTCGGGCACCATGCGCTGGCCGGCGTGGACGTAGATGCGACCCCGGAAGCCGGTGCTCCAGGTGCGGTTTTCGATGTCCTTGTGGCCGTTGACCACCAGCCAGGCCCAGGGCTGGCGGATGCTGAGGGCACGCATAATGTCTCCAAAGCTTTGCTTGACGACATGATAGCAAGATTGGGAAAAGGTTGTAAGGACAGGTTGCTATTGCAAAAGCTAGATGCTAATTCGTAAACTACGAGAAATGATTATCGAATCCGTCAGGCATCGGGGATTGGGCCGACTAATTGAGGATGGCAGTCCCCTATCATTAGACCCAACTTTGAGGCTACGGGTTCTGCATGTACTGGCCGCATTGCAAAGGTCTCAAAGCATCGCCGATTTTATTGGAAAAGCCCCGAGGGGCTGGCACGTGCATAGACTCACTGGAAATAGAAGGGACGAGTGGAGCGTGTCGGTATCCGGAAATTGGCGCTTAACTTTTGAAGTACACGGGAACCTTATCTACCGCCTCAACTTGGAGGACTACCACTAATGGAATACAAAATCACTAAAATGAACATGAAACCGCCCCACCCGGGTTCATTCATCCAAACTGAGATCATTGAAGACCTGGGCTTGGAAATTCCGCAGATAGCGGAAATCCTTGGAGTACCTGAGAAGGAAGTTTCCGACTTCGTAGAAGGGAAGAGCCGCTTGTCGCCGGATTTGGCTTTACGCCTCGAAAAGGCGTTCGAACTTAAGATGGACCTTTTGTTGCCGATACAGGCGTGGTATGACGCTGTACAAATGCGTGACCGGTGGGATGAGGTTAAAGTCGAACGCTACCCTGCAGTCGAAGCATTGGTAAAGTTAAGGGAAGCAGAGCTTGCCCTTCTCGATAAACCAAGCGTGGGAACTGAACATTAGACACGTACTGAGCCATACATAGCAGCGCGGCAGGCAATGGTCCCTCCATGTATTTCCCACAGAATAAGAGCCGGATAATACGGTAATAACGTAAAGGAGCGGGAATATGGCAGACTTGGTACTTGGAATAGCCTCTTCGCATAGCCCCCAGCTGAGCACTCCCGCTGACGGGTGGGCCGCCCGGGGCGAGCGGGACAAGGGGCACATTGAATTGATCGGGACTGACGGCATCACCTCCAACTTTGAGGAATTGCTGGCCCGCTGCGATTCGACCCGCATAGCGAAGGAAATCACGCCGGAGAAGTTCGAGCAGCGGCACCTGCAGAACCAGAAGGCCATTGCGCACCTGTCCAGGAAGCTGTACGACGCCAGGCTGGACGTGCTGGTGATGGTAGGCGACGACCAGCAGGAATATTTGCTGGACGATAACATGCCGGCCTTCTGCGTCTATTGGGGCGACCAGGTGAAGGTGGCAGGCCACGAGGCGGGGCCCTCCACGGGCGGGCAGCACCTCATCGGGTACAACACGGAGGACCGGCAAGTCCCCACGGACTCGGGGCTGGGCCGGCACATCATCGAGCACCTGATAGAGTCGGAGTTTGACGTGGGCCGCTCCAACGTCCTGGACCCCAAGCGGGGCGGCCGGGCCCGGGGCGGCATCGGCCACGCCTTCGGGTACGTCTATAACCGGCTGATGACGGAAGGTACGATTCCCACGGTCCCAATAATGCTGAACACCTATTATCCCCCCAACCAGCCCACGCCCAAGCGGTGCTACAACCTGGGCCAGGCCCTGAAGGAAGCCATAGAGTCATGGCCCAGAGACGTTCGCGTAGGCATCCTGGCGTCGGGCGGGCTGAGCCACTTCGTGGTGGACGAAGAACTGGACCAGGCTGCGCTGACCGGAATGCAGGCCAAGAGTGTGGAACAGTTGATGGCCCTGCCCCGGGAGAAAATTAACTCGGGCAGTTCGGAGATTCGCAACTGGATTGTGGTTACCGGAGCGACGGAGCACCTGGATATGGACGTGGTGGACTACGTGCCCTGCTACCGGTCGCCGGCCGGGACGGGCTGCGCCATGGGGTTTGCTACGTGGGAGTAGGTTTTTATCCACGAATAGACACGAATGTTCACTAATGTTTCCCGGTAGCCACTACGTCAACGATATCAGGTCCCGGCTGACCAAAATGGTTATCAATAAAACAGACATTAGTGGAAATTCGTGCTTATTCGTGGATTCAGTTAATTAAGTCCGGCTGTTGTAGATGTAGTGGGGTTCGCCGGTGGGGGGGCCGCCGGAGTCGTCGGCCCAGGCGCGGTAGAATTCCTCCGCGTAGGGGCGCAGGCGAGCGGCCATGCGGCGCGTTTCCAGGGTTTGCGGTTCCAGGGGCCGGGACAGTTGCTCCCGCAGTTCGCGCCGGATTTCTTCCTTGTTTACCCGCTGATGTTCTCCGTTCCGGGTCAGGACTTCCCCGTCCACGATGACGTCGGCAATGTCGCGGGCCCTGGCCCGGCCCAGTACCGCCTCCAGCGGGGGCAGGTCGAGTTCCAGGTAGGGGTCTTCCAGGTCTGACAGGTGGATTAACAGAATATCGGCCCTTCGCCCCGGTTCCAGGGCGCCGATTTCGCCGGCGAACCCCGTGGGAGCGGCGGCGTTGGCGGTGGCCATCGCCAGCACCTGCTCGGAAGTTATGGCCGGGGCGCCGATGCCTGGCTGGCGGTGCAGCTTGCTGACCAGGCGCATCTCCTGGAGCAGGTCGTCGTCGTCGTTGATGGCGGTGCTGTCGGTGCCCATGGCCACGTTCAGGCCCCGGGCCAGCATGGCGTTGACCGGGGCGATGCCGTTCTTGAGCCGCAGGTTGGAACTGGCATTGTGGCAAACGGTGGCGCCGGCCCCGGCCAGCAGGTCAATGTCCCTCTCCGTCAGCCAGACGGCGTGGGCGCAGGAGAGTTCCGGCCCGAGAAATTCCAGGTCCTGCAGGTGTTCCACGGGGGTCTTGGCCCAGGTCCGCAGGCCGAAAGCCTTCTGGTAGTTGCTTTCCACCAAGTGCATGTGAACGGGAGTCCGGTAGCGCACGGCCGTCTCGCGGGTGCGCTGCAGGAAGTCATCGGAGTTCCACTGGACATTGCTGGGACTGAGCAGGACGCGCAGCTTGCCGGAGGGATGGCCGTTGTAGCGGTCGTAGGTCTCGGCGAAGAAGGCGAAATACTCGTCGTCGGTCATGTCGGTGGCGGCCAGGTGCAGGTTTACGGACTCGGCCAGGTCGGCGGGCAGGCCGGACAGGAAGTCCCGGTCGGCGGCGTAAACCACCCGGTTCTGGTTGCGGAAGTAGCTGGAGAAGGCTACCCGCATACCGGCGTCCAGGAAGCCCCGCAGCACAGCGTCCACATCCTCCCGCAGAGTGGCGGTGGCGGTCTGCGGGTGGTTGTACATGACGGTGGTGGTGCCGGACTCCAGCATGTTCAGGGCGGTGTAGAGGGTCATCAGGTACTGGTCGTAGGTACGGCGGCCCCAGCCGTCGAGAATCCACAGTTCCAGGCAGTCGTCGCAGGTGCCCATCTGCAGGGTGGTGACGCCCCGGCCGTGGTGGTGGGAATTGACCAGGCCGGGGATGATGGCGTAGTCGGGGCCGCCCAGTTCCTCGTCGGGTTGAAGACGGGCCCGCAGGTCCTCCCAGGGGCCGACGTCGCGGATTACACCGTCTTCCTGGTACACCGCCACATCGGTCAGGGCCGTGGTCTGCCCGCCGGACGCCGGAGTGAGCAGGTATCTGCCGCGAATCAGAGAAGACGCCATCTTTTCCTCCCTCAGCCCGATTGCTGCCGGTACCAGTCGATGATTTCGGAACCGGTGGCGGCCCAGACTCCGCCCTGGCCCATGATGTGGGCAAGGGCCCGCTCGATGCTGCCGATGCGGAAGGGCTGGCCCACCAGCCAGGGGTGCCAGTTTACTGCCATGAGCCGGCCGGTACTGGCGCCATCCTCCTTCAGCACGTCGAAACTTTCGACCAGCACCCGCTCGTAATCGAAGACGGTCATCAGCTTGTGGGAGATGGAGACCACATCGTCCAGTTCGTACAGCAGGGGCAAAGCGAAGAAGGGGTTTTCGCCGGTGGTCATGGGGTAGGGCTGCTCGTCATTGGCCCAGTCGCAAACGTAGGTAAGGCCGGCCTCGGCCAGCAGTTGGGGAGTGCGGTCGGACTCGCCGTACTCGGGGCCGAACCAGCCCCGGGGCGTCGCGCCGGTGGCCTTTTCCAGGGCCTGGATGGAAGCACCAATGTAGTCCCGCTCCTCGGCCTCAGACATGTTGCTGGAAATCATGCGGCTGACGGAGATACCGTGGCCAATGATTTCGCAGCCCCGGTCCAGGCAGTGGCGGACTAGATAGGGGTAATTTTCGGCGGTGAGGGCGTCCATGGCGATGGTGGCGCGGACGCCGTGTTTTTCCAGCAGGTCCAGCAGGCGGAAGATGCCGACACGGTGGCCGTACTCCCGGTGGGACAGGCGGGCGTAGTCGGGGAACTCCCGGGGCGCGGAGCCACCGGCCAGGCGGGCCACCTGGAAGCTGCCGGCGGGCGCCTCCCACTCCATGTGTTCCAGGGGGATTACTACGCACAGGGCGACGGCCGAATCATTGGGCCAGCGCAGGGTCGGGCGGCTGATGACGGGGGACCATTCGTGGTGGGGATGGTCCATACCAAAGGTGCGTTGGGCGGGCATAGGTTGTTTTCTCCTGCTAAGTGTTGAGCTTTTTCCTTTTTGCTCTCCCGTGGCGAGAGAGGGACAGAGTGAGGGCTCCACGCCACGGGCGGGTTACAAACCCGCCCCTACGGGTTCGGTCTTTAACCTCATTCTAACCCGCCGCCGTCAAGGGGGAAGGGACATCAGGACAGGCGCTGGGCGTGAGCTATGGCTTCGTCGTAATAGTTGGCGATGTAGTAGTCGGCTATGTCGTCGGCGGTGGTCTGCCACACACCGTCGTGGGACATTATGTAACCCAGTATATCGTCCAGGTATTTGATACGGTGGGGCTGGCCGATAATGAAGGGGTGCAGGGCAATGCACATCACCCGGCCGCTTTCTGCGCCCTCCTCGTACAGGCGGTCGAACTGGGCCTTGCAGATGTCGGCGAAGTACTGGGCGCTGTAATGGTTATCGCGCAGTACCGACGAGTCGTTCAATTCGATGGAGTAGGGGACAGAAATGAGCTTGCCCGAATTGACCTTGATGGGGGTGGGCTGGTCGTCATGGAACCAGTCGGTGTGATAGATGAGCCCAGCCTCGGCCATCAGGTCCGGGGTGTTGACGGTGCCGGAAATGGCAGGGCCCAGCATACCCTTCAGGGGCTTGCCGGTGTGCCGCTTCAGCGTGTCGATGCAGTCCCGGTAGAACTCCCGCTCCTCGTCCTCGGTGCAGGTATAAAGGTAGCGGGTGTTGTAGATGCCGTGGCTCATGTAGTCGTAGTTCCGCTCCATCATGGCCTCGGCGATTTCGGGGAAATGCTCCAGGACGGCCAGGTTCAGGGAGATGCAGCAGCGGATGCCGTGCTTGTCCAGGGGTTCCAGCATCCGCCAGAAACCGATGCGGTTGCCGTAGTCCCGGTAGGAAAACTGCTGCACGTCGGGATAGGGCATGCGCGGCCAAGGATTGCGGACGCCCTCGTTGGTGGGCAGGTACTCGTAGTGTTCCACGTTGGGGGATATCCACAGGGCCACGCGTGCGTCGTTGGGCCACTTGATGACGGGACGGTCTATGCTGGGCAGGTAGTCGATGCGGTCGGGGGGCAGGGCCATGACAGTTTCCTCTCTGCTTCATGATGTCTGGGCTTGGTTACGGGGTTCGCCCCCATCCTGACCTCCCCCCATCAACGGGGAAGGGTCTCTTGCGGGTTTGTTGCTAGTCCATAAACCCGGACTCCCGGCGCCACTGGACGTAGTGGGAGAGGCCGGCGGACAGGTCGTAGCCGGGCGTCCAGCCGAAGTCGCGCCAGAGGCGGTAGCCGGACAGGGGGCCGCGGGCGGGGGAGGTGCTGACGTTGGAGACGGGTTCCGCGCCTTCCTCCAGCAGGATGGAGTCGGGGTAGAGTTCCTTCAGGGTGTCCTGAATCTGCCGGCCGGTTACCCACACGCCGCTGGTGATGTTGTAGCGGTCGTGGGGGAGGTCCGGGGCGTCCACCACGGTGGCGATGCCGGAGGCGATGTCCAAAACATAGGTGAAGTCGCGGCCCACGTCTGAGTCGTCGGTGGCAATGGGTTCGCCACGGACCAGGCGGCCGGTCCACTGGTGGGGGATGGACATGTTGTCGCGGTGGCCGGTAACCCGCTCCATGGGACCGTAGGGAGTGCTGAGGCGCAGGCTGGCGGTGGCGAAGCCGTGCAGTTCGCCATATCGCTGGGTGATGGCCTCGCTGGCGGCCTTGGTAATGCCGTACAGGGTGTCGGCTTTGGACGGGTCGTCTTCGTTGAAGTACTGGTCGGGGCCGCGGGCCATGCCGTACATGGAACCGGAGCTAATGTAGATGAACCGCTCCGGGCCGATGCGCCGGGCCATCTCCAGCACGTTGGCGGTGCCGGTGACGTTTATTTCAACAATGTCGCGGCTGCGGGCGGTCTCCAGGTCAACCCGGTTCACGGTGAAGACGGCGGCATGGACTATCTTTTCAATTTCGTAGGACTGGCGCAGGGATTCCAGGTCGGAAGGATCCAGGATGCTCCCGGCGACAAAGGTGACGCGGGACTGCAGGTCGCCCAGGTAGCCCAGGTTCAGGCCGTCGGCGGGGGACAGGTCAAGGCTGACCACCTGGTGGCCGCGGGATGCCAGTTCCCTGACGATGTTGGAGCCGACGAAGCCTGTGCCGCCGGTTACCAGGGTTGCCATGGGGTTTCTCCTCTTTTATCCACGAATTGGCACGAATGTTCACTAATGGTTGTTGACTTGTTGGGGAGTTGGCTTGTTTACTGCACGTTTCAAGCCGGCTCAGGAATAAGCCTCCATATATTAGTGAACATTAGTGCTCATTCGTGGATAGATTACCAGCCCAGCATTACGGATTCCTTGCGGGGGTCGGCGCCGCCGTGGTAGATGCCGTCGGTGGGGTTGACCAGGATGGGGGTGAACCCGTTGGGCACCCCCCAGGGGCCGATGACCTGGACCTGGTGGCCCTTGTCGTTCAGGGCGTCCACCACGTCTTGAGAAACTCGGCCCTCCATTTCCAGCAGGTTAGGGTACTCCTCGTGGGGCCAGGGGGACTGGGGGAAGCTGTAGCCGCAGAAGCGGGGGGCTTCCACCGCCTCCTGCACGTTCATCCCGAAGTCGATGACGTTGCACAGGGTTTGCAGGTTGCTCTGGGGCTGGCTGTCGCCGCCGGGGGTGCCCAGGGTCATGAAGGGTTCGCCATCCTTCAGGATGATGAAGGTGCAGGGCGTGGTGCGGGGCCGCTTGCGGGGAGCCAGGCCGTTGGGATTGTTCTCGTCCAGCCAGAAGTAGCAGCCCCGGCAGTTGGCCAGGATGCCCGTGTCGCCCAGGACCATGCCCTGGGCCAGGGCGCCGAAACTGCTGGGGGTGGCGGAAACCAGGTTGCCCTCCGAGTCCACGGTAGCCAGGTAGGTGGTCCCGTCGCCGTCACCGCCCACGGCCATAGGTTCTCGGGGCTGAGGACTGGCCGCCCAGGCCGGGTCTACCGCCAGCATGCTGCGCGGATCGCCGGGCGGGTAGGCGGCCTGGGCCTTGTTGGGGTCAATCAGGGTCCGGCGCAGTGCGGCGTATTCCTTCGACAGCAGGCCGTCAAATGGCACGTCCACAAAGGCGGGGTCACCCACGTACCGCTCGCGGTCGGCGAAGGCCAGCTTCAGGGCCTCCACCTGCAGGTGAATGGCCTGGGGGCTGTTGTGGCCCAGGTCGGCCAGGTTGCAGCCTTCCAGGATGGTCAACGCCTGGAGCAGGCTGATACCCTGGGTCCAGGAACGGTTGGTGAAGACCTGGTAACCCCGGTAGGTAGCGGAAATGGGTTCTTCCATGGGGGCTTCGTACTCGGCAAAGTCCGCCAGATCGTACAGGCCGCCCAGGTCCTGCAGGGCTTTGACCATGCGGCGGGCCACGTCGCCCTTGTAGTAAACGTCGCGGGCGGCCTGGATGCCGGCTTCCCGGGAACCGCCGCCGGCCAGGGTCCGTTCTTCGGCCTGGACCATCAGGGACAGGCTGCGGGCCAGGTCTTCCTGCACGAACAGGGAACCCAGTTCCGGCGGGCGGTCGTTGGGCAGGAAAACGCGGGCGGAATCGGGGTGCTGGCGCAGGTTGGCCATGCGTTCGGCGGTGGCCACGGTGCGGGCGAAAAGCTGGTAGGCGGGAAAGCCCCGTCCGGCGAAGTGGAGCGCGCTTTCCGACGCCTGGGCGAAGGACATGGTGCCGTACTCGGACAGCATGGAGAGCAGGGCGGAGATGACGCCGGGGACGGTGGTGCTGAGAACGCCCGGGGGTATTTCGCCCCAGTTTTCCAGGTAATGGTCAATGGTCGCCCTTTGGGGAGCCCAGCCTTGACCCACCACGGAACGCACTCTTTTGCTGGCCCGGTCGTAGAACAGGAAGGCAACCTCGCCGCCCAGGGTGTAGTGGGCGGTGGGTTCCATGACGCCGGCGGCAAGGGCCGAAGCCACCGCGGCGTCCACGGCGTTGCCTCCCTGCCAGAGAATGCGCATTCCCGACTGGGCGGTCAACTGGGTGCCGCCGCCCACCATGCCGCGGGTGCCCCAGACCATGGGGCGGTGGGAGTAGGGACCCTGGCTGCCTGGCGTGTGGGCGCTGGTGGTGGTCGTCATATTCGTAGCTCCTGGCGCCGGTTGGTTGGGGTATGTCCTGGGCAGGTATCGAGTTGGGGACAGTTTAGTCTGGCGGAAGGCCAGGCGCAACCGGCTTTCCCCTCCGGTCGTCTTGTCCTGTGTCGTCGCCAAAGAGCCAAGATTCCGTGAAGATTTCCGCTTACATCGAGTACCAAGGCATCGATATGCTATGCTGGAAGACGGGCAGTTCACGTCCCGGTTTCAGTTGCCCGTAGGGGTCCCGTATCTACTAATACCAACCATTCAATGGTTGTGCAGAAGAGAGGAGGTCTTATGGCTGGATTGAAGAAGCTGGCAGGGGGTTACCTGATGCTGCTTGCCATAGCGGTGGCAGTGTTTTTCATTATCAACAACTTCCTGGCGGACGCGATTGACGTCCCGACAGTATGGCTTGTGCTGGACGTGCTGATGCTAATCGGTCTGGCGGTCGGGTTGGTCTACAATTACGGCAGAAAGAGGGCGGCAGACGGCGGAAATGAGGGTGACGGCGTTACGCGGGGGTATTTTGAAGCCAACACCGCCTTCTTTGTGACTGCGGGAGTTTCCATCCTGTTCCTGCATAACTGGTTTGCCCTGCTGGCCAACGGCACCGATTCCCTGGACGGCAACCACCAGGCCTGGGTGATCTGGGCGGTGGTGGACACCCTGTTGCCCCTCATCCTGGGAATTACCGGGTGCCACATGTGGAAGAACTCCGCAGAGTGATGGCCTCGGGGAGTCCGGCAACACTCCCCAGGGCCCGGGGAACATGAAGGGAGGCCACGATAATCGTGGCCTCCCCGTTTTCTGCCTATTGTGGCTCCCCAGGCAGGATTCGAACCTGCGACCTAGCGGTTAATCCGCCTCAGGCGGACCCGCTCTAACGCCGAGCTGCTCCTTCAACCACTCTCTACCAACCCCAGACTTCAGAAATCGCTCCCGCCCCATCGCCTCCGACCTGGTAGTCCACTCCTCTTTGTACACCAAAGTCCACGGGCCTCGATTCTTGGTGTAACCCGCTAATCCCTGTTGGTGCTCTGCAATCCTCCTCGGCAGATCGCTTGTCTGTCCGACATATAGCAGACCACTGGAGATACTTTGCAAGACGTAAGTGGTAAACATTAGTCAGGGCTGGAGGATGGCTTCGCAGGCAAGATTCGAACCTGCGACCTAGCGGTTAATCCGCCTCAGGCGGACCCGCTCTACCGCTAATTGAAGGTGGCTCCCCAGGCAGGATTCGAACCTGCGACCTAGCGGTTAACAGCCGCCCGCTCTACCGCTGAGCTACTGGGGAATGCGGGTAAATCGCGGGCGGGTTTGCCCGCGACAGCCTAGAAATTGTAGCACCTTCCAAGGTTGCTAACAAGTTCAACCGACGCCTGGGACGGGGCAATCGCGTTTGGAGAATTTCACTTCAGCAGCTATTCACTACAGGCACGAGGTGCCCGCCTACACGGCATTGGTCAGGGCAAAGGGATGATAACCGGATTGAGGCCTATGAAGAATTGGGATCAGAAAAGGGGTTTAAGTAGCTTCCCAGGCAGGGCACGAACCTGCGACCTAGCGGTTAATCCGCCTGAGGCGGACCCGCTCTACCGCTGAGCTACTGGGGAATGCGGTTGCTGCGCCGGCGGACTTAGCCGGAACAGCCATGAAATTCTAGCACCTTCGCGGGTTGCTAACAAGCGCAGTGAGGCGAAACGCTGGAGAGGGGCCCTTGCGGACCCCTCCCATATTTCTGGCTGCCTGGGAAAGCTAACCTTCCGCCTCTTCACCCTCGGCCAGTTGGTCTCCGCTGACGACGTTGATCGGCAGGTGGCGGGCCTGCTTGGCCTCAATTTTGGGGAAGGCGATGGTGAGGACGCCCTGGTCGTAGGTGGTGTTGGCCTTGTCCACGTCCAAGGTGTCGGGGAGGCGCAGGGAGCGGTGGAAGGAGCCAGTGTGCCGTTCCCGCATCAGGTACTTGCCCTCCTGATGCTCGTTCTCACCGGCGGACCGGCCCCGGATGGTCAGCACGTCGTTCTCCATGGTCACGTTGAGATCGGACGGACTGACGCCGGGCAGGGAAGCCTGCACCACGATATTGTCGCCATCCTGGACCACGTCCAGGGGAATGGCCCAGCCTTCCATTTCGCCGTTGCCCCCGCTGGGCTGGGAGAAGCCCCGCCACAGGTGGTCCATGTTCTCCTGCATCCTGCGCAGTTCGATGAAGGGGTCCCATCTTCGCATTACCATAGTTGTTCCTCCTGGTGTTTTAGTTTACTCTTTTATGACAATAAGTTTGATAGCTCTTGTATCATACTTACCCTGGTTATTCTATATACTTGAGTGCATACTGTCAAGTCTCTTGCTCAATAGGCATAATATTTATTGACAGTATGCAACAGTATCAATACAATATCACTATCAAGGACAACACCCTTGAGAGGTGACCACCATGCCGTCGAACTACTATGAACAGCTGGGAGTGGCCCGGGACGCCAGCGACAGGGATATCCGGCAGGCTTACCGGAAGCTGGCCCGCCAGTATCACCCCGACGTCAACCCGGGCGATTCCGGCGCAGAGGAAAAGTTCAAGCAGATAAACGAGGCCCACGGCGTCCTGTCGGACCCGGACAAGCGGCGCAAGTACGACAGGTACGGTGACCGCTGGATCCACGCCGACGAGATTGAGCAGGCCGAAGCTCAGGCCCGCAGCCGGGGCCGGGGCGGGTACCACTTCTATACCGACGGCGATTTCGGCGGACAGAACGGGGTCGACTTCGACCTGGGCGGTCTCGGTTCCGACGGCCTGTTTGACCGCATATTCAGCAACTTCGGTGGAGACCGGGGCGTCCCCCGCCATGCGCCGGCGGAGTACCAGGTGGACATTACGCTGGTGGAGGCCGCCGAGGGCGCCACCAGGACGGTCAGCCTGCCCGATGGCCGCCGCCTCGAGGTCAAGATTCCGGCCGGCGTCGATACCGGTTCCCGGGTACACATACCCGCCGGGGGCGGCGACGGCGACTTTTACCTGGCCGTTACCGTGATTGAGCATCCCCGGTTTGAGCGCAAGGGCAGGGACCTTTACTCGGAGGTGGAGGCGCCGGTGGATGACCTGGCCCTGGGCGCGGAGGTTACCGTGCCCACCTTGACGGGTAGGGTGGCATTGACCATTCCCCCGGGCACCCAGAACGGGCGCCGGTTCCGCATGGCCGGCCAGGGCATGCCGGAACTGAACAAGCCGGAGAGCCGGGGCAGCCTGTACACGACGGTCAAGGCGGTGCTGCCTGCCAACCCGGGACCCGAAGAACAGGACCTGTTCCGCAGGTTGCGGGAACTGCGGACCGGAGAGAGGGTATAGACATGATTTACGACAGAAACCGCTCCGACGAGCCGTGCTTCGTCATCAGCATTGCGGCGCGGATGGTCGGCCTGCACGCCCAGACCCTGCGCTACTACGAGCGGGTGGGGCTCATCTGGCCCTCCCGCTCCAACGGGCGGCAACGCCTGTATTCCGAGGCGGATATTGAACGCCTGCGCCGCATCAAAACCTTTACCGAGGACATGGGCGTGAACCTGGCCGGGGCCGAGGTGGCCCTGAAGCTGATGGCCCGCATCGAGGAACTGGAACGGGAGGTGAAGGGCCTCCGGGCCACCATCGAGGAACTGCGGCAGCAGCCGGGGGCGGGCGCAGGCAGGAGATGAGACTATGACAATGAAATCAGAAGACTTCACCGAACAGGCATTACAGGTAATCCAGGACTCCCAGGAACTGGTGCGGAACTACCGCCACAGCCAGTGGGACGTGGAGCACGTGCTGCTGGCCATGCTGAACCAGGAAGACGGCATACCCGCGCGCATCCTTGACCATCTTGGCATTTCGACCCAGGCAGTAAAGGGGCGATTGGAACAGTTGCTGGAAGCGTCCCCCAAGCTGGCCAACGCATCCGGGCAGATTTACACCACGCCGCGCATCCAGAGGCTGCTGGACACGGCCCAGGAGGAATCGCGAAGGCTTAAGGACGAGTTCATCAGCGTCGAGCACCTGTTCATCGCCGCCATACGGGAGCCCCAGGGGGACTCGGCTCGCATCGTCCAGGAGTTCGGCATCGACCAGGAACGGGTGTACCAGGCCCTGACCACCATCCGCGGCGCCCACCGGGTGGACGACCGGCGGGCGGAGAGCCGCTACCGGTCCCTGGAAAAGTACAGCATCGACCTGACCCAACTGGCCGTGGAAGGCCAACTGGACCCGGTCATCGGGCGGGAAGCCGAAATCCGGCGGGTGGCCCAGACCCTGACCCGCCGCAAGAAGAACAACCCGGTCATCATTGGCGAGGCCGGCGTGGGCAAGACAGCCATTGCCGAGGGGCTGGCAACCCGTATTGCCGTAGGAGACGTCCCCGATTCGCTCAAGGGAAAGCGGGTGCTGGCCCTGGACATGGGCGCCATGGTGGCCGGATCCAAGTTCCGCGGCGAGTTCGAGGAGCGGCTGAAGGCGGTGATGGACGAGGTGAAGGACGGGCAGGGGGAGATTATTCTTTTCCTGGACGAAATTCACACCATGGTGGGGGCGGGAGCAGCCGAGGGTGGGCTGGACGCCAGCAACCTGCTGAAGCCGGCCCTGTCCCGGGGCGAACTCCAGTGCATCGGCGCCACCACCCTGGACGAGTACCGCAAGCACATTGAAAGAGATTCGGCCCTGGAGCGGAGGTTCCAGCCCGTGCATTTGGAGGAACCCAGCGTCGAGGACACGGTGGAAATCCTGAAGGCCCTGCGGCCCCGCTACGAGGCCCACCACAGGGTGAAAATTGACGATGCGGCCCTGGAAGCCGCCGCCCGGCTCAGCGACCGGTATATCACCGGACGGCAATTGCCGGACAAGGCCATCGACTTCATCGACGAGGCGGCCAGCAAGGTGCGCATCGACGCCGAGGGCATGTCCGACAACTGCCACCAACTGGAGGAGAGCATCCGGCTCCTGACCGACCGGGAAGAGGCCGCATCCCAGCGGGCCGAGTACGAGCAGGCGGCCCAGCTGCGGACGGAGCGAATGCGCCTGGAGGAAGAGTTCCAGGCGGAACGGGAGAAGCTGGAGCAGGACCGCTGCACAGATATGACCGTGGGCGAAAGGGACATCGCCGACCTGGTGTCCAGCTGGACGGGCATTCCCGCTGGCCGGCTGCTGGAGAGCGAGGCGGACCGCCTGATGCACATGGAGGGCCTGCTGCACCGGCGGCTCATCGGGCAGGAAGAGGCGGTCAGTGCCGTGTCGGAGGCCGTCCGGCGGGCCAGGTCGGGCCTGAGCAATCCCCGGCGGCCCATTGGCAGCTTCATCTTCCTGGGCCCCACGGGCGTGGGGAAGACGGAACTGTCCCGGGCCCTGGCGGAGTTCCTGTTCGACGACGAGGAGAACATGGTGCGGCTGGACATGTCGGAGTACATGGAAAAGCACAGCGTTTCCCGCCTGGTGGGCGCGCCCCCGGGCTATGTGGGCTACGACGAGGGCGGCCAGCTGACAGAAGCCGTGCGCCGCCGTCCCTACCGGGTGATTCTCCTCGACGAGATTGAGAAGGCCCACCCGGACGTGTTCAACGTCCTGCTGCAAATCCTGGAGGACGGGCGGCTGACGGACGGCCACGGGCGGACGGTGGACTTCAGGAACACGGTCATAATCATGACCAGCAACCTGGGCACCGGCTACCTGAACCGCCAGGGCGTGGGGTTCAACACCTTGAACCATTCGCCGGAAAGCGAAAAGGAACGGCTGGAAAAGTCGGTCCACGACGCGCTGAAGCAGGCCTTCCGGCCCGAGTTCCTAAACCGCATCGACGAGACCATCATCTTCCACCCGTTGACGCGGGAGCAGATAGTGGAGGTGGTGGGGCTGATGGTGAAGGACGTGGCGGAAAGGCTGGCGGAGCAGGGTATAACCTTCGAGCTGACCCAGGCCGCAGCCGACTGGCTGGCGGAAGAGGGTTTCGACCCGGTGTACGGGGCGCGGCCCCTGCGCCGAGCCATCCAGCGGAGCCTGGAGAACCGGTTGTCCCGGGGCATCCTGTCCGGCGAGTTCCAGGGGGGCGACCACCTGGTGGTCAATGCCGGCGAGGACGGGCTGGCGGTAACCAGGGCTGCAACCGCCGCGGCCGCGGCCTGACCGTAGCGGTCGTCAGCCACCCGAAGAGTCCCAATCAGAAAAGGGGCGGGTTTTCAGCCCGCCCCTTTCGTCGTTTCATCGCCGGAGACCGGTCAGAGTTCCACGGCGCCGACCAGGTCATTGATGTCGGTAATGCCCCGCTCCCCCAGCCAGCTCTGCATCCCTTCCAGGACCTGGAAGGGCGCCCACAGGTCGGCCAGGTTGGCGCTGCCCACCTGGACGGCGGTGGCGCCGGCCAGGATGAATTCCAGGGCGTCTTCGGCGGTGAAGATGCCGCCGACGCCGATGATGGGCACGTCCACGGCCTGGGCCGCGCGGTATACCAGGGTCACCGCCACCGGGTGCAGCCCCGGGCCGGAAAGGCCGCCGGTTACGTTGCCCAGGGCCGGCCGGCGTGACTCCAGGTCGATGGTCATGGCGGGAATGGTGTTGCAGATGGTAAGGGCGTCGGCGCCGGCCTCCACCGCCGCCCGGGCGATGGGGACGATGTCGGGAACGTTGGGGGCCAGCTTGGCCAGAACCGGCACTTCGGCGTGGCGCTTGACGGCGTCCACCGCCTGGAAGGTGCCCCCGGCGCTGTAGCTGAACAGGTCGCCCTGCTCCACGTTGGGGCAGCTGAGGTTCAACTCTATGGCGGCGAATCCGCCGGTTCCCTGGGTCATCTCGGCCATTTCACCGAACTGGGCCACGCTGTCGCCGGACATGCTCAGCAGCACGGTGGCATCCCACTGGGCCCATTCCGGGGCCAGGTCGCGGAGGCCGGCTTCAATGCCCGGGTTGGTCAACCCAATGGCGTTCAGCAGCACCGGTTCGTGATTTTCCCGGGCGACCCGGAAGGATTCGGGATACCAGCGGGGTTCGGGATTACCCTGGCGGGGGAGGCGGGTGAAGGTCTTGGGGATAACCGCGCCCAGTCGGGACAGGTCCATTTCGGGGGTGAGGCCGCGGCCGTAACCGTCGTAGCCGAAGGTGCCTGAGGCGATCAACACCGGGTTGCGCAGGCCCAGGCCGCAGACGTGGGAAGGCGCCAGCTCAACGGCAAGGAGAGGCTGCCCTCCCTTGCCCGCTGGGCCGGCGCCTTCAACCGGGTCAGTTAGCTTCATCGCCGTCCATGGAGATGTCCGGGAAGGGCTGGTCACCGTTGGAATCGCCGACCAGACCCAGCCCGTCGGCGGACGACTCTCCTTCATCGCCGCCGATGAGGGGGGACTCGCTCTCGACGAAGAAGCCGGACGCGGCCAGATCGTCCCCGCCGCCGCCAAAGGCCATGGCGGCGCTGGCAACGGAGTCGGGCGCCTCCAGCCAGCCAGCGGCCACCAGTTCCTCCACCGCGCCCATCTCATCGAAGGCGGGCAGGGCCAGGGGATCCGGTTCCTCGGCCAGGGCGGTGGAATCCAGCCTGGCGGGAATCAGCCGGCCGATAATGACGTTCTCCTTGAGACCCTGCAGATAGTCATGCTGCCCGCTCAGGGCCGCCTGGGTAAGGACCCTGGTGGTTTCCTGGAAGGCGGCGGCAGCCAGGAAGCTGTCGGTGCGCAGGGAGGCGCGGGTTACGCCCAGCAGCACCGGTTCAGCGGTGGCCGGTTCGCCGCCCTGGGCCAGCACCCGGGCGCAGTTCTCCTGGAACTGGACCTTGTCCACCACCTGGTCGGGGATGAAGTCGGAGTCGCCGATGGACTTCACCTGGACCCGGCGGAGCATCTGCCGCAGGATGATCTCGATGTGCTTGTCGTGGATTCCCACGCCCTGGGACCGGTAGACCTGCTGCACCTCGTTGACCATGTACTGCTGAAGCTCTCTGGTTCCCTGGATGCTGAGAATGTCGTGGGGATTCTTGGGCCCGGCGGTCAGGCGGTCACCGGCCTTCACCATGTCCCCGTGCAAGACCACCAGTTCTTCGCCAACGGGTATCGGGTACTCCCGCTCCTCCGGGTCCTCCCACACGATGGAGATAAGGTTGTCGCTCAGTTCAACCTTGCCGCCCACGCTGGCCACCACTTCCAGGACGGGCTGGGACTCGTTCCCCTGGTCCATTTCGGCTTCGTAACCCAGCGTCGGCAGGGTGGCGGCCATCAACATGCCGGCTTCCACCTCGTCGCCCTCGTCCACCAGCAACTGGACGCCCTCGGGAATGAAATACTCCTCCCGGAACTCCTGCCGGTCAACAATGCGGACGGGTTCTTCCACCAGGCGGCGGCCCTCGGAGTCGAGGGGTAGGTGCACCTCGCCGTCAATCTCGGAAAGGATGGCGACGCCCTTGGGCTTGCGGGCCTCGAAGATTTCCTCCACCCTGGGCAGACCGCTGGTGATGTCGGAGCCGGCCACGCCGCCGGTGTGGAAGGTACGCATGGTCAACTGGGTGCCGGGCTCGCCGATGCTCTGGGCGGCGATTATGCCCACGGCCTGGCCCAGTTCGACCACCTTGCCGGTGGCCGGCAGGCGGCCGTAGCACATCTGGCAGACGCCCCGGCGGGTCTCGCAGATGAGGGGCGACCGGACGGGCACCTGGGTTATTCCCGCAGCGGTAATCCTTTCGGCCATGGCCTCATCGATCATGTCGTTGCGGTCCACCAGGAACTCGCCCGTAGCCTCGTCAATCATGGGGGCTGCGGCAATCCGCCCTGCTATGCGCTCGGGGAGAGTGGCTTCCGGCGTGCCGTCGGGCCTGGTCTCGATGTAGTAGGCGTCGTAGGTGCCGCAGTCCTCTTCCAGGACGATGACCTCCTGCGCGATGTCCACCAGGCGGCGGGTCAGGTAGCCGCTGTCGGCGGTACGGAGGGCCGTATCCGCCAGACCCTTGCGGGCGCCGTGGGTGGAGATGAAGTACTCCAGGGCCGACAGACCCTCGCGGAAGCTGGACTTCACCGGCAGTTCGATAATCTCGCGGGAGAAGTCGCGGGTGGGCTTGGTCATCAGGCCGCGCATACCCGCCATCTGCTTAATCTGCATGATGTTGCCCTTGGTGCCGGACTGGGCCATCACGCCGATGCCACCGAAGTTTTCCAGTTCTTTCCGGACCAAGTCTTCGATCTCTTCGGAAGCAACGGTCCACGCTTCCACAACCTCGTTATAACGCTCGTCGTCGTCCATCAATCCCAGGTCGAAGTTGCCACTGTACTCGGTGACCTTTGCTTCGGCATCCTGGAGCTTTTCAGACTTGGCGGGAGGCACCTGCAAATCGCTTATGGACACCGTAAGTCCCGAGCGGGTGGCATACTCAAAGCCCAGAGCCTTGACCCGGTCCAGCACGTCGGCCATGCGCTCGTTGCTCAGCTTGTAGTAAAGCTCGGAGGTCAGGCCCTTCAGGGCGCGGCTGTCGAAGAGCTTGTTCTGGAATTCTATCTCCTCGGGCAGATTGTCATTGAAAATCAGACGGCCCAGGGTGGTCTCCACCCAGTCGTCATCGCTGTCCAGGCGCTCGACGTGCTTGACGTAGATGCGCTCCCGCAGGTTGATGTGGCCGGCGGCCTCAGCGATCCTGGCCTCGTCGATGTTGTAGAAGCGGGCCGGTTCCTCCTTCCGGGTTTCCGCCATTTCGGTCAGGTAGTAGCAGCCCAGGACCATGTCCAGGGTGGGGGCCACCAACGGTTCGCCGGAGGCCGGAGACAGCATGTTGTGGGTGCTGAGCATGGCCACCTGGGCCTCGTGGACGGCCATGCGGGACAGGGGAACGTGGACCGCCATCTGGTCGCCGTCAAAGTCGGCGTTGAAGGCGGAACAGACCAGCGGGTGCAGCTGGATGGCATTGCCCTCAATCAGCGTGGGCATGAAGGCCTGGATACCCAGCCGGTGGAGGGTGGGAGCCCGGTTCAACATTACGGGCCGGTCCTTGATCACCTCTTCCAGGATGTCCCAGACCTCGGGGCGGGCCCGTTCCACCATGCGCTTGGCGCTCTTGATGTTGGGCGAGACGCCCAGCATCACCAGCCGGTGCATGACAAAGGGCTTGAACAGTTCCAGGGCCATCCGCTTGGGCAGGCCGCACTGGTTCATCTTGAGCTCGGGGCCCACCACAATGACGGAGCGGCCGCTGTAGTCCACGCGCTTGCCCAGCAGGTTCTGGCGGAACCGCCCCTGCTTGCCCCGCAGCAGGTCGGACAGGGACTTGAGCTTGTGGTTGTGGCTGCCCTGGATGGGGCGGCCCCGGCGGCCGTTGTCAATGAGGGCGTCCACCGACTCCTGGAGCATCCGCTTCTCGTTGCGGATGATGATTTCGGGGGCGCCCAGGTCCATCAACCGCTTGAGCCGGTTGTTGCGGTTAATGACCCGGCGGTAAAGGTCGTTGAGGTCGCTGGTGGCGAACCGGCCGCCGTCCAACTGCACCATGGGCCGCAGTTCGGGCGGCAGGACGGGCAGCATGGTCAGAATAATGTCTTCGACCCGGTTCCCGCTGTTGCGGAAGGCCTCCACCACCTGCAGCCGCTTGATGGCCTTCTTGCGGCGCTGGCCGGAGGTCGAGCGCATTTCCCTGACCAGGTCCTCGCGGATCGCTTCCAGGTCATGGTTGCGGAGAATTTGCAGGATGGACTCGGCGCCCATCCCGGCCTCGAACAGTTCGGGGTACTTGTCCTTCAACTCCCGGTACTTGGACTCGGCCAGTATCTTCAGGGGGCGCAGGTCTTCCAGTTCGTTGATGGTTTCCTGCAGCTTGAACTCCAGCTCGCCCTCTTCCTTGGCGATCTGGTCTTCCAGGGCCTCCTTCTCCGCCTGGAAGGCGGCGGACTCGGCTATGGATTCCGGGTCATCGGAGGTCTCAAGGGCGTCCAGTTTCTCCTGGAGTTCGGTGAGGCGCGGTTCGTGGGTGGATTGGATTCTCTCCTTTTCCATCTCCACCATGAGTCTTGCTTCCTCAATAATCTCCTGGCGCTTCTCGTCGTCAACGGAGATGACGATGTGCTGGGCGAAGTACAGGACGCGCTCCAGGTTGCGGGGGGAAAGGTCCAGCAGCAGGCCCAGGCGGCTGGGGGTGGTCTTGCTGAACCAGATGTGGGCCACCGGGGCCGCCAGCCTGATGTGTCCCATACGTTCCCGGCGTACCTTGGAGCGGGTAACCTCCACGCCGCAGCGGTCGCAGACAACGCCCCGGTACCGGATGCGCTTGTACTTGCCGCAGAAGCACTCCCAGTCCTTGGTGGGGCCGAAGAGGCGCTCGCAGAACAGGCCGTCCTTTTCGGGCCGCAGGGTCCTGTAATTGATGGTCTCGGGCTTGGTAACCTCGCCGTGGGACCAGTTCAGTATCTGCTCGGGAGAGGCGACGGAAATACGAATCGCATTGAACTGCGTAGCCTGAACCTCGGTCCTGTCTTGCATTCTAACCATTAAATCGCCTCCAGTGATTCATACAGCTCGGATTCGTCACCCATCCCTTCCATCAGGGAAGCCCGGTCCTCCTCGTTCAGCAGTTCCACGGACAGTCCGAGGCTCTGCAGTTCCTTGAGCAGGACGTTGAAGGATTCGGGGACGCCAGGCTGTCCGATGGGTTCACCCTTGACGATGGCCTCGTAGGTCTTTACCCGGCCCGCCACGTCGTCGGACTTGACCGTCAACACCTCCTGAAGGTTGTAGGCGGCGCTGTAGGCTTCCAGGGCCCACACTTCCATTTCGCCGAAGCGCTGGCCGCCGAACTGGGCCTTGCCGCCCAGGGGTTGCTGGGTAATCATGGAATAAGGTCCGGTGGAGCGAGCGTGAATCTTGTCCTCCACCAGGTGAATGAGCTTGAGCATATAGATGCTGCCCACGGTCACCAACTGGTCGAAGGGATCGCCGGTGCGCCCGTCGTAAAGCTGGAACTTGCCGAAAATGGGCGGGGCGATACGCTGCTCCCGGTGCACCCGCAGGGCTTCCTCGTGCATTGATTCCGACGACAAGCCGTCGGAATCGATGCCGGCCTTTTCCTTCAGCCAGATGCGCAGGCATGCGTCCCGCGCCTCGCCGCGAACATTCTCGTCAAACAGGCGCCGGCCGTCGTAGCCCCGTTCTCCCAGCCAGTCGTTAATCCGGGAGAAGTCTATGCTGGGGGACCACTCGGCGGGCCCGCCGTCCACCGCGCCCGACTGCTCGGCGAACCAGAGGCGGGACAGCGAGTCTTCAATGGAATCATCGGTGGCGCCGTCGAACACCGGCGTCTGGGCGCGGAAGTTCAGGCCGCGGGCCGCCCAGCCCAGGTGCGTCTCCAGCACCTGGCCCAGGTTCATGCGGGAGGGCACGCCGATGGGGTTCAGGATCATGTCCACCGGGGTACCGTCTTCCAGGAAGGGCATATCCTCCACCGGGAGAATGCGGGACACGACGCCCTTGTTGCCGTGACGGCCGGCCATCTTGTCGCCCACGGAAATCTTCCTGGTCTGGGCAATCCAGACGCGAACGGCTTCGTTTACGCCCGGGGGCAGGTCGTCCCGGTTGGCCCGGTTCAGGATTTTCACGTCGATAACCTTGCCGCGCTCGCCGTGGGGGACGCGCAGCGAGGTGTCCTTCACGTCGCGGGACTTTTCGCCGAATATGGCCCGGAGCAGCTTTTCCTCCGCGGTAAGCTCGGTCTCGCCCTTGGGGGTAACCTTGCCCACCAGGATGTCGCCGGGGCCCACGTCTGCCCCCACGCGGATGATGCCGCGTTCGTCCAGGTCCCGCAGGCTGGACTCGCCCACGTTGGGGATGTCGCGGGTGATTTCCTCGGGGCCCAGCTTGGTTTCCCGGGCCTCCATCTCATGCTTCTCAATGTGGATCGAAGTGAACTGGTCGTCCTTGACCAGGCGCTCACTGATGATGATGGCGTCCTCGTAGTTGTAGCCCTCCCAGGACATGAAGGCCACCAGCACGTTCTGGCCCAGGGCCAGCTTGCCCGAGTCGGTGGAGGAACTGTCGGCCAGGGTGCTGCCCACGGACACCATGTCGCCCTTCTGGACGATGGACCGCTGGTCAAAGCAGGTCCCCTGGTTGGTGCGGGAGAACTTGATCAGGTCGTGGTGGTGGTCCCCGCCCTCGGCGTCGGTGACCACTATGTCCCGACCGGAAACGGAAGATACCACTCCCTCAGCCCGGGACAGGACAACCTGCCCGCTATCCCGCGCAACCCGCTCTTCGATGCCGGTGCCCACCACGGGGACCTGGGGCCGCAGCAGGGGCACTGCCTGCCGCTGCATGTTGGAACCCATCAGGGCGCGGTTGGCGTCGTCGTGTTCCAGGAAGGGTATCAAGGCCGCGGAGATGCTCATAATCTGCATGGGCGAAACGTCCATCAGGTCCACGTTCTCCGGCGAGTCCTGAGCATAGTTCTCGCCCAGCCGGATTTCGACGCGGTCGTGGACGAACTGGCCCAGGTCGTCAAGCTCCGAGTTGGCCTGCGCGATGCGGAAGCTCTCCTCCCGGTCGGCGGACATATACTCGACAAATTCGGAACCGCCGGCGACGTAGGGGCGGACGCGCAGCATGGTACCCGCCGGCAATTCCCGCACCTTCGTCACGTCTCTCCTGGAGAGCTTCTTGCCGCTGGCAACCAGGACCTTGCCCTCAAGGTCCATGACATTCTCGGCAACCACCCTTCCCTCCAGGTCGGGGGCGGTATTGGAGATGGACTTGAGCACCCGCCGGTAGGGGGACTCGATGAACCCGTAAGGGTTGGTGCGGGCGTAGGACGACAGGGAACTCAACAGCCCGATGTTCGGCCCTTCAGGCGTTTCAATGGGGCAGATACGCCCATAGTGGGAGAAGTGCACGTCCCGCACATCGAAACCGGCCCGCTCCCGGGACAGGCCACCGGGACCCAGGGCGGAAAGGCGCCGCTTGTGGGTCAGTTCCGCCAGGGGGTTGGTCTGGTCCATGAACTGGGACAACTGGGAACCGCCGAAGAACTCCCGGACGGCTGCCACCACGGGCCGCACGTTCACCAGGCCCCGGGGGGCCACCTCTTCGGCATCCACCAAGGTCATCTTTTCCTTAACCATCCGTTCCATGCGGGAAAGGCCGATGCGCACCTGGTTCTGCACCAGTTCGCCCACGGCCCTGACCCGCCGGTTGCCCAGGTGGTCGATGTCGTCGGCCCGTTCCTCGCCCCGGTTGACCAGGATGAGGGTACGCACTACCTGGAGCATGTCTTCCAGGGACAGGATGCGCTGGTCCGTCCGCTCTTCAATGCTGAGGCGGCGGTTGAACTTGTAGCGGCCAACCCGGCCCAGGTCGTAGCGCCTGGGGTCGAAGAAGGAAGCCTTGATCAGGTTGCTGGCGTTTTCAACGCTGGGGGGTTCGCCGGGTCGCAGGCGCCGGTACAACTCCAGCTGGGCCGAAGCAATCTGGCGGGCCGTATCAATGTCGAAGTCCTGGTCGGGCCGCAGCCACTGCCACATGTTGCGCAGGTCGTCCTCGCGGAAGTGGGGGTCGCGCTCGGTGGAGGGCTGGTCGCGGTCCAGCGTGGTCTGGATATACTGGTGCCGCTCATCGGTATCCACGTCGGCAAACCGGGCGACTATCTCCTCCCTGGTGACCCCCAGGGCGCGGAAGAAGGTGGTTACGGAAACGCGCCGCTTGCGGTCCACCTTTACGGACAGAATGTCTTTGACGCTGGTCTCAAACTCCAGCCAGGCGCCCCTGGAGGGGATAACCTGGGCCGTGCACAGGTTGCGTTCCACCGTGGGCGACTTGTCGTGCTTGAAATACACGCCCGGGGAGCGGACCAACTGGCTGACCACGACCCGCTCGGCGCCGTTGATAATGAAGGTGCCGTTCTCCGTCATCACGGGAATTTCGCCCATGAAGATGTCCTGCTCCAGCCGCTCGTTGGTCTCCAGCTTTACCAGCAGGGCCTTCAGGGTCAGGGGCTGGGCGAAGGTCTTTTCCAGTTCCTTGCACTCGACCGGGGAGAGCTTGGGTTCCTCGAAAGCGTGCTCCAGGAAATGCAGTTCGTACTTCTTGCCGGTGTAATCGGTTATGGGCGAAAATTCCCGGAACACCTCCGTCAGACCGTCTTTCTTGAACCAGTCATAGGACTGGACCTGGCTCAGGATGAGATGAGGGACATCCAGCACCTCGGCGATGCGGGCATAGGACTTGACCCTGGCGGCAGCCGAGCCGGCGCCATTGGCCTTGCCGTTGGAATGCCCATTGGACACGGGAGTCATAGCCATGCTCCATTCTCCTTTTTGCGAACGCAGGATGGGGACTAGAGGCCGGAAAAATTAGACAAAGCGGGGCTAGGGTCTGTGATTTGCTTCGGAAAGTGAGCAAAAAAAGGTAGTTGAGGCATCTTCGGTAACTTCCCATTATAGACTCACAACCCAGATTGTCAAGCCGACTTTGACACAGGAATTGTAAGAGGGCGGGGTACCTTAAAGCTCCGGATGTTCTGCGGGCGGGGGTCCTGCCGCCTCACCAGGGCGTGGTCCGCCAGGCCTGGCAACGCGACCGCGGGGAACATCATCCGTGGGTGTGTAATTTTAGTGAAGAGCCGGTGGGTTGCTCAAAGGGCTGGGGCGTCGCGCCGCGCCGAATTATGGGTATCCAGTTCCCAGTTCATGGGCTGAAGCAGACAGCTACGGTTCCGACCCTGCCGGGTACGGAGCAGGGGTCGGGGAGGAGGCCGGGCGGCGGGAACGGCCGGGGACGCCTCTCTCCGGCCCTCGCAAGGCCGCGCGCTGAATGGGTACCCCTTGACTTTCCATAACTGCCATGTAAAATTCCATAACTGCCATGTAAGTTTACCTGCGTCGAAATTCGCCGTTTCGACGGGGCGTTTGGCATTCTCCCCAACCTTGCCGGCGTTAATTTCATCAACATACATCCAGCCGCAAACCTGACAGAGGAAGGTACAAATGAGCCCATCAACCTTTAAGAATCTCCCCTGGATGATCGGCATTATTGCCGTGCTTGCATTGGCCGGGATAGTAACCGGCACGATGCTGCTAGCGCCGTCCTCTTCGACAGATGCGCCGGCCACGGTGAATTTTGTAGAACCCTCTCCCGAAATCCCGCAAGACTCCGCTCCTCCCACCACCGCCTCCGTAGCCACCTACACCAGGTTCCCCCAGGTAAGGCTTGACGAGGAAGCCCGCGCCGACCTGGCGCGAAGCCCGTCCCTGGCGGAGGTTGCCAACACCGTCATAGCCCAGACCGAGCCGGCCACCACGCCGACGGCGGTCAGCATCGATCCGGTGGAGGACTGGAACCCCATTTTCAGTCAGCACACCTTCACCGTAACGGTGAACGGCGCCGACGGCGCTCCGGCCAACGGGGTTGAGGTGGAAGTCTTCCTCAACCGGTTCCAGGAGGCCGTGGGCGACATCGTCTCCCTGGGCGGAGAGAACCCCCGCAAGGTTGACAATTACTTTGGGCGCGTGATTACCGACGACAATGGCCAGGCCACCCTGACCATTACCGCCACACGCCCGGGCGATACCGACGTGACCGCCTTCGTACCCCAGATAGTTGATAACGACACCCACAAGGTGTTCGCCGTCAAGCACTGGATTGACATGGACGTGGAGTTCCCCTCCGACGGCGTGAACCTGGTGGGGACCGAGCACCCCATGCTGGTGCGGATTTACAAGGTTACTGACGGCTCTCCCATCGCGGACGCCAGCGTGGCCTGGTCTATCGTGGATGGGGACCCCGCCGCCACCCTGGACAACCAGGGCGAGTCGGTTTCCACTACCACCAACGAGAACGGTGAATCGGTGGTCACTCTGACCCAGGTTGCTCCCGCCCTTGGCGACAACCAGGTCCTGATCCAGGTGCTGGAGGAAGGCACCAACAAGGCGATGTTCAGCCACACCCACACCAAGACGTGGCAGTCGCCGACCCTGGAAGTTGACAAGGATGGGCCCGCCAGCCTTGGCCTGCGCAAGACCGGCGAGTACACGGTGGCCGTCACCAACAGCGGCGACACCACCGCCACCAACGTAACCCTGACCGACGAACTGCCCGAGGGCCTGACCTTCGTCAGCTCCACGCCCGAAGCCGCCAGCTCTAATGGCAGCACCGTTACCTGGAGCCTGGGCGATATCCCGCCCGGCGAGTCCGTATCCGTCACCATGGTGCTGACGGCGGCCAGCGTCGGAGAGCAGATTAATACCGCGACGGCCCTGTCCGTCGAGGGCATCAGCGGCCAGGATACCGCGCTGACCAGCGTGATTCCCGGCTCCCTGCAGCTGGCCAAGTCCGGTCCGGAAGAGACAATTTCCGGCGACGACCTGACCTACGAGATTACGGTAACCAATGACGGCGCCGGCGCGCTGACCAACATCATCCTGACGGACGTTCTGCCCGAGGGCCTGACCTACGTGTCCAGCAGCCCGGAGGCGGCGGTGGGCGCCGACGGTTCCATCAGCTGGCTGATTGAGTCCCTGGACGCCGAGGCATCGGCCACCGTTTCCCTGGTAGCCACCACCGGCGGCCCCGGCGAGATAGTGAACACGTCGACCGTGGAGTCGGACGAGGGAGCTTCCGCCACCGCCCAGGCCACCACCCTGGTGACCATGTCAGACCTGGCAATCACCAAGACAGTGGACAACGCCAGCCCGCTCCTGGGCCAGCAGACGGTCTTCACAATTGCGGTAAGCAACAACGGCAACGCCGTAGCCTCCAACGTTTCGGTGGTTGACTCGCTGCCTGCCGAAATTGGCAGCGTGGTGGCCGACCCTGAAGCCACCCTGGGCGGCGACGGCAGCCTGCAGTGGACCATCGCGTCCATCGAACCGGGCGCCACCACCACCTTCACCGTCAGCGGTACCGCCACGGCGGGCGGGGCCTTCACCAACACGGTGACCGCCTCCGAGCGCGGCGTAACCGTCACGGCCGATGCCAGCATCAACGTGCTGGAACCTGCGGTCAGTCTGTCCAAGGTTGGCGGGGCGGCCATGTACGTGGAAGGTGAGCGCACCTACGCCATAACGGCCACCAACACCGGAACGGCCAACCTGACCGGCGTAACCATTACCGACAACATCCCGGCTGAAATGGCCTACGTGTCCAGCGACAACGGCGGCCAGGAGGCCGACGGTGTCGTAACCTGGGCTATTGGCGACCTGGGTGTGGGCGCGTCCGTCGAGGTTCAGGTAACGCTGCGCGGCGAGTCCGTCGGCGAGGTCATCAACACCGCCAACGTCACCAGCGCCGAGGGCGCCAGCGCCGACGCGGTGCTCAATATCAGTATCGTGGCGGCAGCCGCGGCCCACCTGAGCATCATCGACAGCGTTGACCCGATGGGCGTCGGTGAGCAGGGCGGCTACACGGTAGTCATCACCAACCAGAGCCAGGACTCGGCCATGACCAATGTGAGGCTGTCGGTAACCATCCCGTCCCAGTTCTCCATAGTCAGCGCCGAGGGCGGGGCAATCTCCGGCGGCACCGTAACCTACACGGCAGTACCGTCCCTGGCGGCGGGTGGTGAACTTGAGTACACCATCTCCGTTGAAGCGGTGAGCGCTGGCGACGTGGTCGCTTCCGCCACCCTGCGGTACGACGAGTTCGGCCAGCCGATAACGGCCCAGGAAGGTACGACCATCGTCGAACGGTAACCAGGGCTAACCTGAAGCCAGGCGGCCGGGATCCCGGCCGCCTGGGCACAAACTCCGGACCAACGGGGCCCCTGTCGGGGCCCCTAAATTGTGTGATTGACAGCCCTTCCCGCCAAACCTAAAATTTTCAGACCGTGCCACCACGCAATTCGCACAATTCCCCCGAATCCCAGGGACAGCCGGACAGGAAGAACATCTGTCGGGCCATTTGGCTGCCAGGCATTGGCCCTTTGACCGGCATCCCTGGACGGGGAACACGGCTTACCCTTTTCCTGCTGCTGACCATGTTGAGCCTCGCTCTCCCTGCCGTAACGGGGTGCTCCGGGGCGGCCGCAGACCGGGCCGGGGAAAGGGGCGCCGGAGCGGGCAGCCCTGATAGCGGGGACATCACGGTGTTCGCAGCCTCGTCGCTTTCCGACGCATTCGGCGATATGGCGGACGCATACCGGTCGCGCTACCCCGGAGTGGAAGTCGCTCTCAACTTCGACGGCAGCCAGCGGCTGCGGACCCAGTTGGAGCACGGCGCCCGGGCCGACGTATTCGCCTCCGCCGACTGGGAGGAGCTGGAGGCGGTCCAGGCTGCCGGACTTACGAACAGCCAGCCGGCCAGCTTTGCCAGCAACCGCCTTGTCTTTCTGGTTTACTCTGGAACCGAAAGCGAACAGGGGGGAAATGCGGCAAATTCCGGCTCCTCTGCGGTTGACCCGCTGCGCCAGCGGCTGGAATATTTGGCAGAACCCGGGCGGAAGGTTGTGCTGGGCCAGCCCGAAGTACCCATTGGCAGGTACACCGAGGCCATGCTGGGAAGAATGGCGGATGACCCCCGATTCGGGCGAGACCTGGTAGATGGTGTCAGGGCCAACCTGGTATCCCGTGAACCCAACGTCCGCGCCATTGTCCAGAAGGTGGCGCTGGGCGAGGCGGACGCGGGCATAGCCTACCGGTCGGATGCCTTGTTGCATGACGATTCCCCAGCCGTCAGCGCCTGGGACCTGCCGGACCAGGTAAACGTAACCGCCCATTATCCGATAGCGGCCCTGACGGGCAGGGGAGAAGCGGACAGGTTCATAGAGTTCGTCCTGTCTGAAGAGGGGCAGCGCATACTGCGCGACCACGGTTTCGGTCCGCCGCCGGACTCGGGAAGCGGCAATCACTGATGGAAAATGCCGGCAGTATGGTCAAGGAAGACCGCAGCTAATGGAAACCCAGCCCACACGGTCAACCGCGGGAAACCGCAGGGCCTCCGCAACCCTGCGTCTGCCGGCGGGAACCGTTGCCACCGCTCTGTACGTTATTTTCATCTGCCTGCCGATATTGGCCCTGCTGGTAAAGGCATTCCAGCAGGAAGACGCCCTTGCCAGCCTGGCCAGCGAGCAAGTCCTGATGGCGCTGCGCCTTTCGCTGCTGACCAGCGCCATCAGCATTTTCGTCGTGGTATTGGTCGGTACTCCCTTCGCGCTGTCCCTGGCGCGCAGCGAGTCGCCGATGATGCGGGTTGTGGACCAACTGGTGGAACTGCCCATAATCCTGCCGCCGGTGGTGGCCGGCGTGGCGATGCTGCTGGCTTTCGGGAGGCAGGGCATATTGGGTCCTCCCCTCGCCCAATTGGGCATCTCACTGCCCTTCACCACGGCAGCCGTGGTGTTCGCGCAGATATTCGTGGCCGCACCCTTCTTTGTCCGGTCAGCCAAGCTCGGATTCATGGCAGTGCCCCGGGAGTATGAGGCCATATCCCAGACCCTGGGCCTCTCGCCCTGGAAGACCTTCCTGAAGCTCACCCTGCCCCTGGCCGCTCCTTCATTGCTGAGCGGAATAGCCCTCGCCTGGGCCAGGGCTTTGTCCGAGTTTGGAGCCACCGTCATGTTTGCCGGCAACCTGACGGGAAAGACCCAGACCATGCCTCTGGCGATTATGACTGCCCTGGAGAGCAGCCTGGAAAGCGCCATCGCCCTGTCGGTTATTTTGCTGGCGCTGGCCCTGCTGGTGCTGGCGACTTTGGGACTGGTGGCCCGCAACCGCTGGCAGGCATCAACATGAGCGGTGGAGCGGGCAGTCCCGCAGTCCCTATCCAGTCCAGGGGCTGGATCAAATACCAGGTCGGCGGGTTCGTTCTGGAGGCCCGGTGGGAAGTGGAGGCTGGGCAGGTACTCACCCTGTTCGGTCCTTCGGGAGCGGGCAAGACAACCCTGCTGCGGGCCATTGCCGGCCTGCTCCACCCACAGCAGGGCCACATCGAAATAGGCGCCCAGACGGTTTTTGACGGCACTGAAGGCATCTTTGTTCCTCCCCACCTGCGGCGGGTGGGGTTGCTCACCCAGGGTTACCACCTTTTCCCCCACCTGACGGTAGCCGGCAACATTGGCTACGGGCTGACTGGATGGGACGCGGCGGCGCGCCGCCGGAGGCTGGCCGAACTGGTGGAAATGTTCCAGTTGGCGGACCTGGTGGACCGGCATCCCCACGAGATTTCCGGGGGACAACAGCAGCGGGCCGCCCTGGCCCGGGCCCTGGCTCCCCAGCCGACTCTGATGCTGCTGGACGAACCCTTCAATTCTCTTGACATTGAACTGCGTCGGAGCTTGCGGGCTGAACTGCGGGCCAGGCTGAGGGGAGCCGGTATGCCCGTGATTATGGTAACCCACGACATTGAAGAGGCAATCAGCATGGCCGATGCGGTCCAGGTTATCAGCGACGGCGTGGTGGAGGAGGCAGGACGGCCCCTGGAAGTGCTGGGGCAGCCCGGCCATGGCCGGGTGGCGCGCCTGGTGGGGGTGGAGAACCTCCTTGCCCTGTCGGTGGCGTCGATTCACCCACAGGACGGGACCATGGTCTGCGCCGATAGCGCCGGCGGCGGCCTGCAGCTGGAAGTGCCCCTCTCCGACGTGGCCGGGGGCAGCCGTGTTACCGTGGGCATCCGCGCCTCCGACATAATCCTGGCCGACACGGAGCCCCGGGGTTCCTCCGCCCGAAATCGCCTGCCGGGGGTGGTGTCAGGGATAGAACTGCGGCCGCCCGGTTACGAGGTCACCCTGGCTTGCCGGGGAGTGGACCTTAAGTGCCACATCACCGGCACGTCCCTGAACGAAATGGGAATCAGCGCGGGAGACAACCTTTGGGCCGTGTTCAAGGCGTCTTCGTGTTTCCTGGTATCAGAAGATGAGCCCTGAACCACCGCGGCTTTCATCATTCCTTAACCCACGCGGGCCGGTACACGGCTATAATCGACAGGAAAGGGCTGAGTTTGAAACGCCAGCCCAGCGAACACCCACCCGAGGAACAGGAGCGCAGAACAGAATGGCAGGATACCGAGCAATTTTATTCGACATGGACGGAGTCCTGGTGGACAGCGAACCCCTCTTTCTCAGCGCCATCAACCGGCTGCTGGCGCAGGAAGGCGTAGAACCCGTCTCGGTGCAGGAAAACGAGGAGTTCCTGATAGGGACGACCATTGGGGAGACCTGGCGGGTGTTGAAACTCAAACGCCCGCTGCCCCTGCCGGCCGAGGAGTACATCAGCCGTTACGACGACATAGTCCGGCAGGTCATGCAGGAAGAACTGGAGCCCCAGCCGGGGGTGAGGGAACTGCTGGCGGCCTGCAACGAGCGGGGCCTGCCCAAGGCGGTGGCCTCTTCGTCCCTGCACATGTGGGTGGACCTGAAGCTGAACGCCATCGGACTCACCGGCGCCTTTGACGCGGTCCTGGGGGGCGACGACGTAACCCGGGGCAAGCCGGAGCCGGACATATACATCAAGGCGGCGGAAAGCCTGGGGGTGCCGGCGGCGGAGTGTATTGCCATCGAGGACTCGCCCATCGGCATATCGGCGGCGGTGGCATCCGGGGCCTACACCATTTGCGTCCGCACCGATTACACCCGCAACCTGGACGTCAGCCAGGCGCACACGATACTGGAAACCCTGGAGGAGTTTGACCTGTCCCTGCTGGCGGACGGGCCAGAGTCAATTAATAATTAAGAATTAAGAATTAAGAATTAGCAATTAGGAATCAGGGGGTCAGCGGCGGCGGCGGCGGCCGGGGATGCCGGGGTAGGTGCGCTCGGACAGGACCCACTGGATACGCTGCTGGAGGGCGATCACCTCGTCGGGCAGGAGCAGGTCCAGCAGTTCCTTGAACTTCCCCGACGGACGGATGAACTGGCCCAGCAGCCTGGTCAGGGTCTCCAGGTAAGCATCCGGGATGGGCTCGCCGCCGAAGTCCCAGATGACGGTGCGGATCTTGGTGTCGGCGTGGAAGGTCAGGCCTTGGTCTATGCCCCAGAGCTTGCCCTTGTCGTCCACCAGCACGTGATTGGCCTTGCGGTCGGTGTTGTTCGACACCAGGTCGAAGCAGCAGATCATCCGCAACTCTTCGGCATCCCCCTCGCTGAGGGTGTAATAGTTCATGCGGGGGTCGTGTTCCACGTACTGCTGCACGGAGCCGATGCCGTAGGGCCCCTCGCGGATGACGGTGCGGGGGATGAAGTCCCACTCCAGCACCTGGCTCAGCAGGTAAGCGGCGTATTCCCGCTTGTAGAGAGTGCCCCGGGGAAAGTCCCACAGGGGCACCTCGCCGTCTCGGGGCTTGTAGATGGCGCGGACGGTCTGCTGGCCCAGTTGGAGCGAGGCTACAAAGGTGTAGTTGGAGCCCAGCGGGGTAAGTTCGCAGGTCTGAAATTCTCCATTCAGGAGAACATCGCCGTTGATATGGTCTGATGCCACCAGGAAAGTCCTTTACCAATTAAGAATTAAGAGTTAAGAATTAAGAATTGGGGTACCTTGGAACGATGTCAGTGCAGGGGCGCACGTGGGCCAAGGGTGGGCATGCTGCAAAGGCGGATACCGCCCCGGCGGACGTTCCGCTACGAGGGGTTAACCGGTCTCGAACACGGCGTGGCCGTTGGCCCGGGGACAGACATGACCCGACGGGTCAATGGGCAGGCCGCAAAGGAAGCAGGGCGGGCGACCGGCGGCGCAAATCCGGAGGCACTGGTCGGCCAGCACCGAAGCCTGGTCAAGGGTAATCCAGAAGCTCGCCGACGGCGCTTCCTCGCCGGACTGTTCATCGGCGACCCCCTGGGCCTGGAGGTAGAAGGAATTGGTGTCCTGGTCGTGGCGACCCGAGAGTACCCGGGCCTTGAACTCGATCAGGGTTTCGGCGCCCGCCCAGCTGGGCGCAGTGGGGGAACTGACCCTCCCCCGGTCCGATTCCGTCTGCCGGTCCACGGCCTCCTTCAAGCCGGCCCCCAGTTGGAAAAGCTGTTCCTTCTCCAGCCAGACATAGGAAGTTGCCCGGCCCGATTGCAACACCAGCCTGAAGGTGCGCCGCCCAGGGTCGCCGAAGGTCTCGGCCTCTATCCTGGATAGGGCGCCCAGGGGATAGGTGATGCTGCCAGGTTCCATGCTCATAGCTTAGGTCTCCAGGCCCAGCCTGGGCAGGGCGGCCAGTCCGGCGCCGCTGAGTTCCAGCCCCTGGGCCACGCCGGTCTCGTACTTGTCCTGCAATTCCCGCAACTGGTAAGGCAGGGGCTGCTGCCCCTCATCAATGCGCTCCGCTAACTCGGTCAGGGTATTATAGGCCTGGTCCACGTGCCAGAAAAATGACAGGAGCCAGGTCAGTTCGCGCTCGTTGGCCGGGGCGGGAATGTCGGCCAGGTCTATCAGGGCGGGGTTGACCTTGGTGTAGCGCAGGATGCCGGCCTTGTCCTGGGCATCGCGACCGAAGTAGCGGCGGCGGCGCAGGTCCAGGACGCGGGCAGTGTAGTCCTCGTCGCCGTAGATGTGCTGGGGGAGCCAGTCCTTGCGCAGGTCGACAATCTCTTCACCCTGGGCGTTGACGATAGCCACGCCCACCTCGGAGCGCAGGATGGGGTCATACTCGAACTTTATGGCATCCCGGAGCAGGGCCTCCTGGAGCATCAGGGTGAGCTCCCGGGGAATCTTCTTGTAATTGGCCCCGCTGGCCTCCTCGTTGCTGTCGGCGCCAATGCCGCCGGTGTTGAAGACGTAATACTCCTGGGGCATGCCACCCCAGGCCAGTTGCTGCAGGATGTGGTACATCAGGTTGGCGTTTTCGTCTTCCAGGCCGATGATGAAGGGGTCGGAGAAATACTCCACGTAGGGGCGGCCGATGGCGCCGATGGCAGCGCCCATCTGCACGGCCTCGCCGTACATCAGGACGCGGATGTACTGCTCCAGGCTCAGGCGGCGCAGGGGCGGGATTACGGTGTTCTGGCGCATCACTTCCTGCCAGAAGACCCGGTCGGTGTATTCCATGGGGACGTGCACCGAGTCGGCCAGTTCGCCGTCGGTGATGGACGAAATCAGGCCGCCCACGCCCTTGCGGGCCAGAAGGCGGCGGCGGGACAGGGTGACGCGCATGTTGCGGACGGGGTTTTCCAGGAAGTTGGGGGCGGCAGCGCCGGCCGCTGTGCCGGAGTCCGGGGGCAGGATGACCGGCACATTCTCCAGGGTTTCCTGGGGGTTGGGTTCGGACTTTGACCCTCGCACCGCGTCGAAGGTGATGGGGTCTTCGGCCTCGTTCAGGCCGAAGGGCATGGCGTAGAAGTTGTTCTCGGTGCCGTCGATGCTGTGGGAGATGGTGAAGCGGCTGCCCTCCCGGTTGGAAACGATGGGTTCCCGCAGGGGCTGGAGCAGCACAATGTCGTCGTTCATGGGGTAGACCCCTTCCAGGGGGTCGGTTTCCAGGCCCAGCACACCCGCCAGCCGGCTGTTGGCCAGTTCGATCATAATGGTCAGGGTGCTCTTGCCGTGCAGGGAAGGGCCCACGGTGATGAGGGCCGTGTTGGAGATGGCGCCGTTGATGGTGCGGATGCGGGCCAGGCTCAGGGCGGCCTGGATGGCGATGCCGTTGTTCTGCTTGACCTGGTGCATGGCGATGGACAGGGGGCCCATCTTGTGTTCGCCGACGTAGTCGAAGCCCAGGTGCAGGGACAGACCCTTGGTAGGGGCCTTGAAGACCAGCTGGTTGATTCCCATGTCCTTAAGGCGTGACTTCAGGTCCTCCGGGAGTCCCAAATCCTCGTACCAGTGGGGAATGGAGACTTCCATGATGTCCGGCGGCTCAGTACGCTGGGCCTCGGGCAATTCAAAGGTGAGCTGGCGCCACATGTAGGGGAGTTGCAGGTAGTCGGCCCCGAAGAGCAGTTGCCGGGCGTGGTAGGAACGGCCGGGGGCGTCGCAAATTTGCCGGTCAGTCTGGATTATCGTCCCGCCGGATGCCAGGTGCTCCCGCAGCCTGGCATTGATGCACTCGAATACCTGGGTGAAGAGGGCCTGGTTTTCCTCGCTGAAGGACAGGGCGTCCCGGTTGGGAACGAACCCGTCCACGTAGTACTGGGTAAGGTCGGGACGGCGGACCACGCCCAACTGGCTGAAGAAACCTATGCCGCCGCTGTCCAGCTTGACGGCAACGCCGGGCCAGGCCTTGGTGGCGGCGCGGCCGGCGGCGTTGGCTTCCTCACCTTCCTGAACTATGGCGTTGGCCTTGGCCAGCACTGCGGCCTGTTCCTCTTCCGGCATATCCTGGAAGACGGGCATATTGTCCACCAGCCATTGGTCGGAAGGGTTAAAGTTATTGGATTCGGGGCGGTGCCCCTGCCGGGCCAGGGATACCAGGTCGTCCAGGGCCATTGCGAATGCTTCGTGCTTCGCTGGCGGTGTCAAGGGGGACTTCAACCCGGCGTCCCCCTGCTTTCCGGTTTGTTCGTCTGCCACTGACAGTCCCTCGTGTCATTCTCGGTGATTTGATGGGTTTTGACGGCCAGAAATGGTTGTGGCCGGCGACTGATATGCTACATTGTTAGCAGTCCTATGTCAAAAATCGCAGTAGCCTTCCGGCCTTGTTCAAAGGCAATTGCAGACCCTTCATTGAGAAGCGAAAAGCGGGTGAAGAGAACATGGAATCGCTGACCCTGAAACCGGCCAGCCGGGTAGGTGGGACCATTCAACTGCCCGGCTCCAAGAGCCTGTCCAACCGGCTGCTGCTGCTGTCGTCCCTGGCCAGCGGGCGGACGGAAGTGCGCAACCTGCTGGAGAGCGACGACACCCAGTACATGACCACCGCCCTGGAGAGCCTGGGCATAGGGTTGACCTTTCTTGACGAGGGGGCCAGGTGCATGGTGGAGAGCCAGGGGGGACCCTTCGCCACCGGAGGGGCAGACCTCTTCCTGGGCAACGCCGGGACCGCCATCCGGCCCCTGTGCGCGGCCCTGTGCCTGGGAGAAGGGGAGTACACCCTGACCGGCGAACCCCGTATGCTGGAACGGCCCATTGCCCACCTGGTGGACGCCCTCCGTCAACTGGGCGCGGACATCCGATACGAAGGGACGGAAGGCTACCCGCCGCTGCGGATTCGGGCTTCAGGGCTGCGGGGCGGCAGCGTGTCCATCCGTGGCAATGTATCCAGCCAGTACCTGACCGCACTGCTGCTGGCGTCTCCCCTGGCGCAGGACTCGCTGGACATTGAAATTGTGGGCGACCTGGTGTCCAAGCCCTACATAGACATGACCGTGGACGTGATGCGGCGGTTCGGCGTAAGGGTGGAGAACGACAACTACCAGGCCTTTCGGGTTGCGGGCGGACAGGGCTACCAGTCGCCGGGTATTGCCCTGGTGGAAGGAGATGCCTCCTCCGCCAGCTATTTTCTGTCGGCGGCGGCCATCCGGGGCGGCACCGTGCGGGTTACGGGAGTGGGCGCCGACAGCATCCAGGGCGACGTTCAGCACGCCGACGTGCTGGAGCGCATGGGCGCAGTGGTCCGCCGCGGCCCCGACTACATTGAAGTTTCGCGGGGTCAACTGCGGGGCGTGGACCTGGACCTGAACCACATCCCCGACGCCGCCATGACCGTGGCGGTTACGGCCCTGTTCGCCGACGGCAGGACGGTCATCCGGAACATTGGCAACTGGCGAGTGAAGGAGACGGACCGCCTGGCCGCCATGGCCGCCGAACTGCGCAAGGTGGGCGCCGAGGTGTTGGAAGGCCCGGACTACCTGGAAATCGACCCGCCGGAACGGCTGCTCCCGGCGGAAATCGCCACCTACAACGACCACCGCATGGCCATGAGCTTTTCCCTGGCATCCCTGGGCGATGCAGATATAACCATCCTGGACCCGGGGTGCGTATCCAAGACCTTTCCCGAGTATTTCGATAACTTCAGGGCCATTGTTTCCGGATAAGTCGGCCGGGCAGACCTTCAATTCAGGCCCCGGGAGCGGTATTGCAGGGCTTCGGCCAGGTGACTGACACCTATGGTCTCCGAATCGTCCAGGTCCGCGATGGTACGGGACACCTTGACGATGCGGTGGAAGGCCCGGGCGGACAGGTTCAACTGGTTGGTGGCCGTCTGGAGCAGGCTGCGGGCAGCGTCGTCCAGGTTGCAGATTTTCCACACCTCGGCGGCGCCCATCTCCGAGTTGAAGTGGACCCCGCCGTGGTCGAACCGTTCCGCCTGGACCTTACGGGCCTCTTCCACCCGTTTCCTGACTGCCCCTGAGTCCTCCGCCTCCGCCTCGTCAACCAGTTTCTCGTATTCCACCGGCGGCACCTCTACGAAGATGTCGATGCGGTCCATCAGGGGGCCGCTGATGCGCTTCTGGTAGCGGGCCACGGCGGAACTGCTGCAGGTGCAGTCCTTACGGGGATGGGAGTAGTAGCCGCAGGGACAGGGATTCTGGGCCGCCACCAGCATGAAGCTGGCGGGATAGGTTACCGAGCCGGTTACCCGGCTGATGGTAACCACGTTGTCCTCCAGAGGCTGGCGCAGGGACTCCAGGGCGGTGCGGTCGAACTCAGGCAGTTCGTCCAGGAACAGGACGCCCCGGTGGCTCAGGGTAATTTCGCCGGGCCGCAGGGTGCGGCCGCCGCCCACCAGGCCGGCGTTGGAGATGCTGTAGTGAGGCGCGCGAAAGGGCCGCTCGGCAACCAGGGGGCTATCAGAAGGCAGCGACCCGCTGATGCTGTAAATCTTGGTGGCGTCCAGGGCTTCCTCCGGGGTCATTTTGGGGAGGATGGAGGGCAGGGAGCGGGCCAGCATGGTCTTGCCGCTGCCCGGCGGGCCGTTAAACAGGATATTATGGAAACCGGCGGCGGCCACCTCCAGGGCCCGCTTGGCGTGTTCCTGTCCCTTGATGTGGGCCAGGTTGCAGCCGTTGGCCGAGGGGCCGGCGCCGTCGGGCAGGCCGGTAAACTCCAGTGGCCGGATGCGAGATTCACCCAGCAGGTGACTGACCAGGGCGGCCAGGGTGGGCGTGGGATAGACCTGGATACCCTCCACCAGGGCAGCCTCGGCGGCGTCGGCGGTGGGGACGTAAACGGCGGCAAAGCCCTGGTCCCGGGCCACCGATACCATGGGCAGGACGCCGTTGGTGTGACGCAGGCTGCCGTCCAGGGAAAGCTCCCCCAGGAACAGGGGCGATTCGTCGGGCAGGTAAAGCTGCCCGGAGCTCAGCAGGATGCCCACGGCGATGGGCAGGTCGTAAGCCGGGCCGGCCTTTTTCAGGTCTGCCGGCGCCAGGCTGACGGTAATGCGGCGCATGGGGAACTCGCACCCGCTGTTGCGCAGGGCGGCACGGACCCGCTCCCGGGCCTCCTGGACCGCCGTGTCCGGTAATCCCACTACGTTGAAGGCCGGCAGGCCACTGGATATATCCACTTCTACCTGGACAATGAACCCGTCCAGGCCCGCCACGGCGCAGGTTTGACTCTTGGCAAGCATCGCAACTCCTCCGGCGCCGGCATTTCCGGCGCTCGCTGGTAAGCTGCCAAGACTATAGAACACATGTTCCCAAATTATCTAGGGGCTGCTGACAGTAGTTATGAAAAGGTCGTCGGCCACGGAGATGGGGCCGTCGTAGCGGGCGCGGGCCTCATCGGCCAGGGGCTGGGTGTTGTGGTGGAAGGGCGTGTCGATGTGGGTGATGACCAGACTGCCGGCGCCGGCCAGCGCGGCGGCCCGGGCCGCTTCGGCGGCGGTGCAGTGGCCCCGGCGGGCGGCGCCCTCCCGGTCGTCGTCGGTGCTCAGGGCTTCGTGAATCAGCAGGTCGGCGCCCTGGGAGGCCTCAACCAGGTTTTCGCAGTACCGGGTATCCCCCGAGAAGACCACAGTAATCCCCCCGGTCTCCACTCGCCAGCCCACGGCGCCGCCGATGTGATTCACCAGGAAACAGGACGCCCGGGTATCCTCACCCAGCGTTATCCACTGTCCCACTTCCACCGGGTCCCAGGCCACCACCCGGTTGCCTTCGGTGGTGGTAACGCTGTCCTGGTCAACCTGGTGGGTGATACTGACGGCGCGGAACAGGTTCTGAAGGCCAACCAGTGACTCCTCCAGGCTGTGCACCACCAGGGGCACAGCGTTCGGGGCCATCTGGGTGCGGCGGCCCTGGATGTGAGGCAGGCCGCCCATGTGGTCGCCGTGGCGGTGGGAGAGCAGGACGTGCTCGAAGTCCTCGGCGTACATACCCAGCCGGGCGCCGTGGCGCAGGGCGGAGTTGCCGGAACCGGCGTCCAGCAGCAGCCGGGTCCCCTCGGGGCAGTCCAGGACAATGGCGGTGTGGGCCCGGTGGATGCAGTTGCCGGCCCCGGTGCCCAGGAAGGATACACGTACTTCAGCCAAGGTTGATCCTCCTGTTGGGAATGCCCGCCTGAGCTGTTCCAGTGGGAGATATTAGGGACATAGCCCTAGTCGTCGCTCTCCATATCCGCCAGCCTTTGTTCCAGGCGGCGCTGCTGCAGGGAGATAGTCAGGTCGCCGCGGGTGCGTTCCAGGACGCCGCGCATGGCGTCGGTGCTGCGGCGCAGGCCCCCGGTTACTCCCTCGGGAAAGTCGATGGTAACCAGGATGCCGTAAATCTCGTCCATAACGTCCATGAACTCCTCGCAGTGCTCAAAGGAGTCACGGCGCAGGGAATCCAGGATGTAGCGGCGCAGTTCCCCGATAACCTCGGCCATGCCGTTGAGATAGGCCGGCGGGTCCACGTCGATGGCGCCGGGATCGGGGATGTCTGAACGGGATACCACGGCCAGGGTTACGTTGGCCTCGGTGTATTCCTTGCGGGCGTCGGACAGGAAGCCGGCGTAGTAGATTTCGGGGTTTTCATCGCGGATGTGGCGGGTCTCCTGAAGCCGCTGGCCGGCCCGGTCGATAAGCTGACGCGCGTCGTCAAAGTCGCCCCGGTGGACGGCGCGGATAGCGTTGGCGGAGAAGCGGATAACCTCGCGGGAAACGGCCAGGGCCTGTTCCCGGGCCTGGTGGCGCAGGGTCAGGGCCTCGATAGCCTCGGCGGCGATGCGGGTAAGGTCTTCGCTGTAATTGGATGGCACTATACCTTGCCTCCTGCCTGGCGGATCGCCTCCACCAGGCGGGCGGCGGCGGCCTCGGGTTCGGGAGCCAGGCCCACGGCGGCGGTAACGCAGACGGCATCGGCCCCGTACTCAATGACGGGCGCCACGTTTTCGGCGTTTATGCCGCCGATGGCAACCAGGGGCACGTGGGTAACGGCCCGGGCCTCCTTCAGCCGCTCGGGGCCCTGGGGACCGCGTCCGCCGGACTTGGTCGTGGTCTGGTAGATGGCGCCGAAGGCCACGTGGTCGGCGCCCATTTCCTGGGATTCAATCAGCAGGTCAATCTCCCGGTTGGAGCGGCCCAGCACCTGCCCGGGGGCCAGGATTTGCCGGGCCTGGGCAACGGGCAGGTCGGTCTGGCCCACGTGGACGCCGCCGGAACCCACCGCCGCCGCCAGGTCAACGTGGTCGTTGACGATGAGCAGCACGCCGTTGGCCTCGCACAGGGCCTGCAGGTCCCGGGCCAGGGGGAGAATCTCGCCCTTGTCCCGCAGCTTGTCCCGCAGTTGCAGCATTTTCGCGCCGCCCCGGACGGCAGCCTGGGCGATTTCCAGGGGTTCACGGCCACCGGTAACCTCCGGGTCGATGATGACGTAGAGGCCCCGGACCTGGTCGGCCTTCTGCCGGCGCAACTCTGCGCCCAGATGATGCGACAAATCGCGCACCGTCTCGGCCAGAATGTCCGCGAATTCGGCAGGCATCTCATCCTCGCTGCACATCCTCGTTATGGCAAAGAGAGACCCTAGTGTTGCCGCACAAAGAGAGATGGCCTCCGGAATGGTGAGCGGCCCCGGATTGATGGAGGTTTCATCCCCCAGGTCTGGCAGGGATTCCCTCAACGCCGCCAAACTCTCATCAATGCCTGGAACCACGGGACAGCCGGCAACCAGGGAATAAGCGCCAACTACAGCGTTGTGGGCCAAGAGATCGGTCAATTCGAGCTTCTGTGTCATATATCCAGGTCCTTCGGGAGAGTGCCTTCCCGGGCGGCGGCGATGTTGTCCCGCACCGAATCGGGCATATCCAGGCCGTGCCGCTGGAAGCTCTCTTCCACGTTTCTGCCGATGTTGCGGGGGTCGCTGTAATAGTCCAGGGCCGAACCGCCACCCAGGGCCGGGAACTGCTCGTGGACGGACTGGGTGGTTTTGCCCATGGCGAAGGAAGACATGCGCCGCTGCATGTTCCGGCCCTGGCAGTGGGCACAGACCGGGTCCGGTTGGGCGCTGATGGAGCGGGTGAAGAAGGACGAGACCTGGTGGCAGTCCCCGCAGCGGTATTCGTAGATGGGCATTGGCTCAGGCGCTCCTGGCTGGAAAATCCGCTAGTGGCTGTGGCTATGACCGTTGCCGTCCGCCTGTGGCGGATTCCCGCCCGGTGTATCGAAGCTGCGGGGGCCCTGGGTTATTTCCCGCCGCATTTCTTCAAAGTCGGAAGTTACCTGGCCGCCCATTTCCTGCTTGATGCGGCCCATGAACCGGTCAACGCTGCGGTGGTCGTCTTCGTTGACGTCGCGCAGGGTCTCGCCGCTGGGGGCCCAGTTCAGGCTTTCACCCCAGGAACGCCGCATGGTGAACTGGGAGATGAGGCGGTTCAGGTTGGCGCCGTTGCAGCGGGCGCAGGTCAGTTCCCTGTCCTGGGACCAGCTATAGACCAACACCGAGTTGAGGTGCTGGCAGTCTTCGCACCGGTATTCATAGATAGGCATTGCTTCTAACCACGCAGAGACGTTCTCGTTCAGGTCCAGCCAATTCCACCCACATTGTAGCACGTTGGCAGAAAGCCGGCGTGTGCCTTTCATCTTGCGTTTGTAGCCCAATCCTCCTGTTGTATAATGCAGGAAACTACCCCAAAGCCGTATTTCGAGGTGGCTGTCATGGCCCAGGAAACCGTTGCCATGCCCCTGTTCGAGTCCACGTCCGGCAAGCCCCTGCTGATGATCATGGACGGTCACGCCATGGTGCATCGCTCCTTCCGGGCCATTTCAACCCAGCGCCACCTGACGGTGTCCAGCACCGGCGAGGACGTTACCGGGGTTTACGGCTTCACCAACGTGTTCCTGCGGGCATTGCAGGACTGGAAGCCCACCCACGTGGCCATCGCCTTCGATACCCGGGTGCCAACCTTCCGGCACGAGCGGTTCGAGGACTACAAGGCCCAGCGCCCACCGTCGCCGCCGGAACTCAGGCCCCAGTTCGGGCGGGTGAAGGAACTGATGGAGGCCTTCGGGGTGCCCATTTACGAGGTGGAGGGCTTCGAGGCGGACGACGTTATCGGCACCCTGTGCAAACAGGCCGAGGAACAGGGCCTGGACGCCGTGATCCTAACCGGCGACCGGGACACTTTCCAGCTGATTTCGCCCCACGTGCGGATAGACCTGTCTTCCGGGTTCCAGGACCGCAACGTGTACGACGAGGCGGCGCTGGAGGAACGCTACGGCGGACTGACCGCCGCCCAGCAACCGGACTTCAAGTCTCTGCTAGGGGACTCATCGGACAATATCCCCGGCGTGCCCCGGGTGGGCGAAAAGACTGCCATCAAGCTGCTGAGCGAGTTCCGCGACCTGGAGGGCATCTACGAGCACATCGAGGACGTGAAGCCCCCCAGCGTCCGCAAGTCCCTGGAGGAAAACCGGGACCGGGCCTTCGAAAACCGCATCCTGACCACCATTTCCCGGGAAGCCCCGGTGGAGTTGTCGCTGGTAGCGTCGAAGAGCGGTTCCTACGACCGGGGCCGGGTTGTCGCCCTGTTGACGACGCTGGAGTTCCATACCGTCATACCCCGCCTGCCGGCGCCGGTGTGGGACCCGGGTTCCGGGGAGTCGCAGACGGAAACCCCGCTTGCCCCTGCCGAAGAGGATACCGACTATATAACGGTCCGGGCGCAGGGCCAGCTTGACGAGATGCTGGCAGAACTTCGGGAGGCCGGCGGATTCGCCTTCGATACCGAGACGAACAGCCTGGACCAGATGCGGGCCGAACTGGCGGGCTTGAGCTTCGCCACAGAACCCGGCCGCGCCTGGTACGTGCCGGTGGGCCACCGGGAGGGCGAGCAACTGCCCCTGGAGGAAACGCTGGCCCAGCTCAAGCCGCTGCTGGAGGACCCGGACCTGGCCAAGAGCGCCCACAACGCAACCTTTGACGTGATGGTGTTGGCCAACTACGGCATCAACGTCCGAAACGTTGACTTCGACACCATGGTGGCCGCCCACCTGCTCAGCCGCAACCAATTGGGGCTCAAGAACCTGGCCCTGGACGTGCTGGGCGTGGAGATGAAGCTGATTACGGACCTCATCGGCCGGGGGGCGCGCCAGAAGACCTTCGACCAGGTGCCCATTGAGGACGCCACGCCCTACGCCGCCGCAGACGCGGACATGACCGCCCGGCTGCGGGGACGGCTGGAACCGTCCATAGACCAGCAGAACCTGTCGGCCCTGATGCGCGACATTGAAATGCCCCTGGTGCCGGTGCTGGTGCAGATGCAGCGGCAGGGCATCAAGGTGGACGAAGGCTCGCTCCACGAAATGTCCCGCGACCTGAACGAACACATGCAGCGGACGGAACTGGAGCTTTACGAGACCATCGGCCACACGGTCAACATCAACTCGCCCCAGCAGTTGAGCGACCTGCTGTTCAACGAACTGGGCCTGCCCAAGACCCGGCGCACCAAGACCGGCTACTCCACCGACGCCAATGCCCTGGAGAACATGCGGGGCTTCCATCCGGTGGTGGACAAAATCCTGGAGTACCGCCAGGTCTCCAAGCTCAAGTCCACCTACGTGGACACCCTGCCGGAACTGATTAACCCGGGTACGGGGCGCATTCACACCAGCTACAACCAGGTGGGTTCGGCCACCGGGCGCATGTCCAGCAGCGACCCCAACCTGCAGAACATCCCCATCCGCACGGAAATGGGGAAACGGGTACGCAGCGCCTTCGTGGCCGAGGGCGCGCCCGACTGGGTGCTGTTCGCCGCCGACTACTCGCAAATTGAACTGCGGGTACTGGCCCACCTTTCCCAGGACCCGGAACTGCTGGAGGCTTTCCGCCGGGGCGAGGACATCCACGCCGCCACCGCGTCCCTGATGAACGACGTGCCCATCAACGAGGTAACCGCCGACCAGCGCCGGGTCGCCAAGGTGCTGAACTTCGGCGTCATATACGGCCTGTCCGCCCACGGCATTTCCCAGCAAACCGAATATTCGCGGGAGGACGGCGCCAGGTTCATCGAGACCTACTTCAGCAAGTACCCCCGCATCGCCGGCTACCTGGAGGAGGTGAAGGCCAGGACCCGGCAGACCCAGTACGTGGAGACCCTGTGCGGTCGCCGCCGTTTCGTGCCCGACGTGAACTCGAGCAACTTCAACGTCCGGGGCGCCGCCGAGCGCATGGCCATCAACATGCCCATTCAGGGCACCGCCGCCGACATCATGAAGCTGGCCATGATCCGGGTCCACGACCGCCTGCAGCGGGAAAACCTGCGGACGAGAATGCTGCTCCAGGTCCACGACGAACTGGTTTTCGAGGTGCCCCGGGAGGAAATGGACGACCTGCAATCCCTGGTCTTCGACGAAATGCCGGCGGCCATGGACCTGGACGTAACCCTGAAGGTGGAAGCCAAGTGGGGCGTAAGCTGGGGGGATATGGAGTAGGTAGAGGGCGAATAGCAACCTGATGGCTTCCCAAAGGACCCCAATATTTCATTTCTCGCGGCACTTCCACGAACAATTGGCAGAACGAGGATTTGAAACGGACACTTACCGCCAGATTTTTCAAGAGCCGGACGACCGTTTCCATGACACGGTCAGTGGTACCGAGGCCGCAGTAAAGGCTATTCTCTACAAGGGAACCGTTCGGGATGTCTCACTGGCCTACCGGTTCGAACCGGATGAAAGCGTCGTCTCGATTACAATACACCCGCTAAAACCAAACCAGAAGGAACGCCGAATTGCCAGAGGCAGGTGGATCCGTGAAGAGTGAAGAGGTCAAGGTACATTACGACGAAAAGGAAGACATTCTCTGGCTCGCCAGGCCTGGAATAGAAGAGGAATTCAGGGAACTGGGGGACTGGATTAACATAGAGCTTGATGAGAACGGGGAACCGCTGGGCATTGAGATAACGGGAGCATCCAGACTGCTAGGGGACGTGGCAGAGTCGCTGGCTGCGAGAGCCCGGAAATCTAAGGCTATAACAGACTAAACGCCAACACGGAGGCCACCCTTGGAACTGCTGCGTAGCCTTATCTTCGTTCCCGGGAACCGCGCCAATATGCTGGAGCGGGCTCTGAACTTCGAGGCCGACATCATCATGGTGGACCTGGAGGACTCGGTGCCGCCGGGGGAGAAGGTTGCCGCCCGCGCCGTGGCCGCCGAGTGGATTCCCCGGCTGCGACAGGCGGGGCAGCGGGTGATGGTGCGGGCCAATTCTCTGGACACAGGACTGACCCGGGACGAATTGGCCGCCGTCATCTCCTCCGACCTTTACGGGGTGAGCGTGGGAAAGACAGAGTCGGCGGCAGACCTGCGGGAAATAGAAGGAATCATATCCCCGCTGGAAATCGGCGCGAACCTGGAAGCCGGCCACGTACAGTTGATTCCCTGGATTGAGAGCGCGAAGGCCATCGTCAACGTCAATGATATGGCCACCGCCCTGGTCCGCACCGTGGCCATTGCCTTCGGGGCCGAGGACTATACCAACGACATGGGCATCCAGCGCAGCGACGACGGGGAGGAGGTGTACCATGCCCGCTGCACCGTGGCCATCGCCGCCCGGGCCGCCGGCATAGCTGCCCTCGACAGCCCCTACGTGGCCTTTCGCAATCCCGAGGGCCTGAAAAAGGACGCCGGGGTGGCCCGGCAAATGGGCTACACCGGCAAGTTCGCCATCCACCCGGCCCAGATTGAGACCATCAACGAGGTTTTCAGTCCCAACCCGGAGGACGTGGCATACGCCTGCCGGGTGATGGAGGCGTGGCGCGAAGCTGAAGCCAACGGAAGGGGTTCCCTTTCCCTGGACGACAAGATGGTGGACGTGCCCGTGGTCAAACGCGCCCAGAACCTGCTGGCCATGGTGGACGAGATGGAAAAGCAACTGGCCGCCCGGGGCCGGGGATAGTTGAGCGTAATGCCAACCCCGGCCTGGCTCATCCTGCCCTCTACTGCAGGCGCGTGACCATGGCGACCGACCGCATCATCCTGCAGGGAATGCGCTTTTACGGCTACCACGGGGTGAATCCCGAGGAAAACGTGCAGGGCCAGAGCTACCTGGTGGACCTGGAAGCGGAGGTGGACCTGGCGCGCCCGGGCCTCACCGACGGCCTTGAAGACACGGTCAGCTACACCCACCTGTACCGGACGACCAAGGCCATTGTGGAGGGCGAGCCTCGCAACCTGCTGGAGCGACTGGCCCAGGAAATTGCCGACCGCCTGCTGGCAGACTTTCCGCTAGAGGCGGTTACCGTTACCGTCAAAAAACCCAATCCGCCCATCAAGGGTTCCTTCATTGATTACGCCGCGGTCAGGATTCACCGGCGGCGGGAGGGCGGTTGAACGTCCAGTTGCCGACTTTACACCATAGGAAAGAGTACCTTTGATGCAGAACCGCGACACCGCCGCAGCCTTCAACTACCACGAGTCCACCAAGCTGGCCTACATCAACCTGGCCACCAAGCCGCCCCTGTACAAGACCTATTCCGGCCTGCCGGCCATACCCCTGCCAGCCGAATTTCCGTCGCCCGACACCCCGGCCCTGGCGGCCATCGGCACCTACGAAGGCACGGGCGGCGCCGACCCTTCCCTGACCACGCTTACCCAGTTGCTCTACCACTGTGCCGGTGTAACCCGGGTGGGCAATTTCAGGGTTGCGGGGGAAGTGCATTTCCGGGCGGCGGCGTCCGCCGGCGGGCTTTACCCAGTGGAGACCTACGTGGTGTGCCGGGACCTGGAGGGCCTGGGCGCCGGGGTCTATCACTTCGGGCCGGACACTTTCCAGCTTACCCGCCTGCGGCAGGGCGACTTCCGGGGACACCTGGCCCGGGCGGCAGGGGGCGACGACCGGATAGCTTCGGCGCCACTGACCGTGGCCTTTACCACCGTCTTCTGGCGCAGTTCGTGGAAGTACCGCACCCGGGGTTACCGTTACTGCTTCTGGGACAACGGCACGGTGGCCGCCAACCTGCTTTCCGGCGCGGCGGCCGCCGGCCTGCCGGCCAGGGTTGTCAACGCCTTCGTGGACCAGGACGTGGACGAACTGCTGGGTGTTGACGGTGTGGGCGAGGCGGCCACCTGCCTGCTGGCCGTGGGCGCGCCCTCCGGGGAGCCTGCCGTATCCCCTCCCTCCGGCCTGGAGGGCGTGGGCGGCCAGTCCGTCATTACCGCGCCGGGGGAGATTGATTATCCCGACATTCGGGAGACCCACGCAGCTACTTTGCTGTCCGATGCTGCGGACGTGGAGAGATCCCGTGGCACCCTGGGGATTACAGCCCCCGCTCCCGACGGGCCATTCTTCCCCTTTCCTGACGCAGCGGCTTCGGCCCTGGAGTGCAGGACCCTGGGCCAGACCATACGAGAGCGGGGTTCGACGCGCCGCTTCGACCATGTCCCCATATCCCTGGCCCAACTTGCCGCCGTGGTTGGTTCCGCCACCGGCGGCGTTCCAGCGGACTTCCTGGGCGGGCCCGGCGACAGCCTGCTGGACCTGTACCTGATAGTCAACGCAGTGGACGACCTGCCCGGCGGGGCATATTACTTCTCGCCCAGCCGGAACGGCCTTTACCAGTTGAAGGAGGGAGCGTTCCGGCAGGAGGCCGGCCACCTGGGATTTGAGCAGGCGCTGCCCCACGACGCTTCGGCAGTGGCGTTCTTCATGGCAGACCTGGGGCCCATACTGGAACGGTACGGCAACCGGGGCTACCGCGCCGCCCAGCTTGAGGCCGGCATTGTAGGCGGGAAACTCTACCTGGCCGCCCATTCTTTGGGCCTGGGGGCCAGCGGCCTGACCTTTTACGACGACGAGGTAACCGAGTTCTTCTCGCCCCACGCCGCGGGCAAGAGCGCCATGTTCGTCGTGCCCATCGGGGTAACCGCGGCGGTGAACCGGGTCAGGCCCTTCCGGTCCCGCATCGCCATGACCCTGGACGCCCAGTCCCGAACGTCTACGCGGCCCTGAGCTTAACTGCAGGCCAAGTTGACATTGAATTGGGCCGTAGTATATATTCCTGAGAATCTCAACGGGGCTATTCGGGGCGGGTTTTCGAAATCTTTCATTTCGATTGGGGAGATGGCCGGCATTCCAGCCTGGCGCAGTCAGGTCTTGCTCTAACTGTCCGGCTTTGGGATTTTCTTGGCGGACTACTTTCTTCCGGTGGTGACCGGCTATCCGGCGCATATCGTTACAGCCCTGCGCTGGCGTCCGATGTGCGTTTGCTGAAGGAATTAGATGACATGAGTGTTGACACCAGCAACGTCATACTGGAAGTCGAAGACCTGCACACCTACTTCTTTAACCGGACCAACACCGTCAAGGCGGTGGACGGCGTCAGCTTCTTCCTGAGGGAGGGGGAGACCCTGGGAATCGTGGGCGAGTCGGGGTGCGGCAAGACGATGACCGCCCTGTCCCTGTTGAGGTTGGTCCCCCAGCCGGCCGGAAAGATTATCAGCGGTTCCATCCGACTGAACGGCGACGACATCCTGCAGAAAAGCGAAGACGAGATGCGCCAGATCCGCGGGCGCCAGATTTCCATGATCCTGCAGGACCCCCAGACTTCGCTTAACCCCGTCTTCACCATCGGCAACCAGTTGATGGAAGCCCTGGGAATGGCCCGAAAGGAAAGCCACAAGAACATGATCGGCCGGGCGGTGGACGCCCTGCGCAACGTGAACGTGGCGGCCCCGGAACGGCGCCTGGAAGACTTCCCCCACCAGATGAGCGGCGGCATGAAACAGCGGGTGGTGGGCGCCATTGCCCTTTCCTGCGAGCCCGGCGTCATCATAGCCGACGAGCCGACAACCGCCCTTGACGTAACCATTCAGCTTCAGTATCTAAGGCTGCTGAAAGACATCCAGGCCGAGACGGGCCTGGCCATCATCTTCATCACTCACGACTTCGGCGTGGTGGCCCGCATGTGCGACCGGGTGGCCGTTATGTACGCCGGCAGGGTGGTGGAAAACGGCCCGGTGCGGGAAATCTTCAACGAACCCTCTCACCCGTATACCCGGGCCCTGATTGACTCGGTTCCCAAGCTGGAAGAACGTACCGAACGACTGTACTCCATCGAAGGCCAGCCGCCCCTGCTGTCCAACTTGCCCGAGGGTTGCCGCTTTGCCGACCGGTGTGAGTTCGCCCGGGACAAATGCCTGGAAGCCTACCCTCCTTCCTACACCGTGAAGGAAGGCCACACCGCCGACTGCTGGAGGATGGACGAATCATGGTAACGACCAATGGCGACACTCCCCTGCTCCAGGTCCAGAACCTTAAGAAGTACTTCCCGGTCACCAAGGGGCTGATCCTGATGAAGACCATCGGCTACGTCCAGGCGGTGGACAGCATCAACTTCAGCATCCGCCAGGGTGAGACCCTGGGGCTGGTGGGGGAGTCGGGCTGCGGCAAGACGACCACCAGCAAGCTGATGCTCCGCCTGGAAACGCCCACTGAAGGACAGATCCTCCTGGACGGCAAGGACATCCAGGATTTTCGGGGCACCGAGCTGCAGGACTACCGGACCACGGTGCAGGCCGTATTCCAGGACCCCTGGTCTTCGCTGAGCCCTAGGATGCGGGTAAGGGATATTATTTCGGAGCCCCTGGTTGTCAACCGGCAGGTCAGCCACCAGGAACGCGACGAGCGGGTGGCCGAAGTGCTGTCCCAGGTGGGGCTGCACGCCGAGCAGGCGAACAACTACCCCCACGAGTTCAGCGGCGGCCAGCGCCAGAGGATTGCAGTAGCCTCCGCCCTGGCCTCTTACCCCAAGATGATCGTGCTGGATGAGCCCGTATCGGCGCTGGACGTGTCCATCCGCGCCCAGATTATGAACCTGCTGGTGGACCTGCAGCAGGAGTACAACGTCAGCTACCTGCTCATCGCCCATAACCTGGCAACGGTGCGGTACATGGCCCACCAGACGGCGGTGATGTACCTGGGGCAGATTGTGGAGTACGCGGAGACGGAGGAGCTTTACCAGAATCCGCTGCACCCCTATACCAAGGCTCTCTTTTCCGCGGCCCTGCCGTCGCACCCGGACCTGGTGAGGGAGGAGATTGTGCTGACCGGGGAAGTGCCGTCGCCAATCAACCCGCCCTCCGGGTGCCGGTTCCACCCCAGGTGTCCCTTCGCCATGGACAAGTGTTCGGAAGAGGTGCCGGTGGACAAGGAAGTGGGGCCCGGGCACCGCGTTTCCTGCCACCTTTACTAGTCCGGCGTTGCCGCCGGAGCCAGGTTCGGAAAAAAGAAACGGGCCGGACTTGAAAGTCCGGCCCGATGGTTTTTGGTTCAAAAGGAAGAGCTTACTCGTCCCACTCGCCCTCAAAGCCCGCAATCTTCACAAACTCCATGGCGCCCTCTTCCTCTTCATCCAGGTCGTCGCCATCCAGGTAATTCAGGACATTCTGGCTGGCCAGCGGCCGGCGGTCCGCCCTGGAATTGGTGGGGAAGGAGTTGATGCTGTGAAGGCTGGGATGCCGGTAAGTCTCGCGAATGATGATGGACACGCCCCAGTCATTGACGCCGACAACGGCGGCCTCGTAGCGGTTGCCACCGGCTATCAGGCGCGCCAGGCGGGTTGCCAGCCTGGCCTCCACCTTGCCCAGGAATTCGCCATCCCGGACGTAGGCGTAAATCGACTGGTTCTGGGGCACCAGCGTTACGGGGTCTCCCGGGGCCACGCTGGCCGAGATTCCGGCGCCGGCGGGCCGCTGCAGCACCGTGGTGCCGGACTTGCCGCTCTCCGCTATGAAGTACCTGGAAAGACCGCCGGCCTTCCTGGTCTGCTTTGCCGCAGCCGGGGCGCTTTCCAGTTGTTCCAGCCTGGCCAGGTTCTTCTGGGCGATGTTGTTATAGGGCGCCTTAGTAACCACGTCGGCCAGCACCTCCCGGGCCCGGGTGTATTCCCCCAGCTCGATGAAAGCGTGGCCAAGCCGGTTGCTGGCATCCGTGTCATTGGGATAAAGGGTAAGCAGGGCCTGGTTCACCTCGGTGGCGCGCTGCCATTCGCCCTTCATGGCCAGGTCAATGGCCTCCTTGCTCCAATCCCGTCTCAGCCTGCTCTTGTCCGAAGTCTTTGTCGTTTGCATTGCGATATCTCTCCAGGAAAAGTAAAAAGTGCTTTTTCTGCCTCGCGGCCTTCCGCAGAAAACTGTGCCTGATTTGGTACAGCATTCGGCCAAATAACGTCAAGGCGTTTTCGCACAACATTCATACAAATTTTATAATTTGGTCAATTTTGAACGCTGTAAAGAACCTTAGCCCGGCCTTGCATTAAGATTACAATATACATTAGTCCTGCAATATTACTTGAACATTACCGGAAATACTAATTTCGTAAAGTTGATTCACTTTTCGGTCCGCAATCGCCAGCGCAGTTTAACGACATCGCGCGCCATGGCCGCCGCATCCCGGATGGGACGGACCTTGCTTCCCTCCCGGTAATGCCAGTCAATTGCCACTTCCCTGACCACCAGGCCGCGCCGCCGGGCCAGGTAGAGAATCTCCACATCGAAGGCGAAGCCCCACAGGGTCTGCCGTTCGAAGAGGGCCACCGCCGTTTCCGCCCTGAAGAGCTTGAACCCGCACTGGGTGTCGCCAATTCCCGGCAGGGCCAGTACCCTTATCAGCAGGTTAAATACGCGGCCCATCAGGTGCCGGCGGGCCGGCTCACCGAAGCGGCGCGACTCCGCCAGTTCCCTCGACCCCACCACGATATCCACTTCCGCGACATCCGGCCCAAGGAAGCGCCCTATCTGTTCCACCGGCATGGACAGGTCGGCGTCGCACAGGAACCGGTATTCCCCCCTGGCCGCCAGCATTCCCTGCTGCACGGCCCAGCCCTTGCCACGGTGTTCCAGGGACAGCAGCCGCGCCCGGGGATTTTCCCGTGCGAAGGCGGACACCAGTTGGGCCGTTCCGTCGATGCTGCCATCGTCGGCCACCAGAATCTCCCAGGGGTAGGGCTGGAGTGACAGATAGGCGTGGACCTGTTCCAGCGTAGCCTCAATCCGTATTTCTTCGTTGTACGCCGGAATTACGACGGAGAGAAAGGGTTGGGTCACGGGGCCTCCCTGCTGGGTGATGAAAGGAATCAGTCTTCCTCGCCCAGTTGAAAACCCTCGTGCAGCAGTCGGACCGCTTCGGACACCTGGCCTTCATTAATGATGCAGGAAATCCGTATCTCGGAAGTGGTTATCATGTCAATGTTGATGTTCCCGTCGGCCAGTATGCGGAACATGCGGGACGCATAGCCGGGCGTGTTCTGCATGCCCGAGCCGACAACGTGGACCGACGCCAGGGTAGGGTCGCTGATTACTTCCGTGCCGCCAAGCTGGGAGAGAAGGGCCTGGACCTCGGCGTGGGCCAGGGCCAGGTCGCCCCGGTTGACGGTGAAGCTGATGTCGGTGATACGCTCCAGGCTGGTATTCTGTACTATGGTATCCACATTGATGCCTTTGGCCGCCAGCGGCTCGAACAGGGCGGCGGCAATGCCGGGCCGGTCGGGCAGCGACCGCACGGTAATCTTGGCGATGTTGGCCTGGTAAGCGATTCCCGTAACCTTGACCCTGTTTTCCAGTTCTCTCACTTTATCTACCCGGTGAATCAAAGTCCCTGGCGCGTCTCCAAAGCTGGACGCCACGTAGATGGGCACGTCGTTGGCCTCCCCCAGTTCTATGGAACGGGGGTGCATTTTGGCGCCGTAGCTGGCCAGTTCCAGCATTTCCTCGTAACCGATTTCGGACAGCTTGCGGGCGCTGGGCACTATGCGCGGGTCGGCAGTATAAATGCCATCCACGTCGGTGTAAATATCGCAGCGGTCGGCGCCCAGGGCCGTGGCGAGGGCCACGGCGGTGGTGTCTGAGCCGCCCCGGCCCAGGGTGGTAATGTCCAGTTCCTCGGTAATGCCCTGGAAGCCGGCCACAATGACCACCTTTCCGGCGGACAGTTCACTCTGCACCCGGCCCGGGTCGATGCTGAAAATCCGTGCCTTGCCGTACATATCGTCGGTGTGGATACCGGCCTGGAACCCGCTGAGGGTGATGGCGTCGTAGCCCAGGTTGCGCAGGGCCATGGTCAGCAGGGTGCAGGATACCAGTTCGCCCGTGGAAAGGAGCAGGTCCAGTTCCCGGGGGTCGGGTTCATCGGCGACGGTGTGGGCCAGGTCAATCAACTCGTCGGTGGTGTCGCCCATGGCAGAAGCCACCGCAACGATGCTCTGCCCGGAATCCCTGGTGCGGGCGATTCTCCGGGCCACGTTGCCGATTTTCCCGGCGTCGGCAACGGAACTGCCTCCGTATTTATGCACTACAAGGTTCATAAGAATTACGAATTAATAATTACGAATTACGAATTAAGAGTTACGAGTCATGAGTTACGAGTTAAGAGCTGCGAATCAAGAATCAAGCAATGCCTTCGAAGTTACAACCTCTAATTCCTAATTGCTAATTCTTAATTCTTAATTCTTAACTGACCACGTGGGCGCCCCGGGGCGTGGGGCGGGTTATTTCCATTCTGCCGGGTACGCCGGTCAGGCGGGCTGCTTCAAACATCTCATAGGCCACGGTCATTTCCCGGCCGCGGGTCAGGGCCAGCACCGTGGAGCCGCTGCCGGACAGGAAAACGCCCAGCGCTCCGGCGTTCCTGGCGGCCGCGAAAATCACCTTTATCGCCGGAAACAGGGGCTGACGGTAGGGCTGGTGCAGCTTGTCCTGGGTTGCCACGTCCAGGTACTCGGGCCGGTCCAGGGACATGCCGGCCACCAGCAAGGCCACCCGCCCCATGTTGAAGACGGCATCCGCCACGGAGACCTGGCGCGGCAAGACGGCACGGGCGTCGGCGGTGGCAATACGGGCTTCGGGAATGAACAGGACGGCCTGGATTTCGTCCGGCACGGGTATGGGGGCCGTGTACAGGCGGGTTCCTGAGGTGTCGTCCCCGTCCTGAGCGGGAACAAGACCCGCCCCGGAATCCGTCAAGGAGGAAGAGTCCGTCGAGAGGTCGGACACCACCAGCTGCAGCCCGCCCAGAACGGCCGCGGCCACATTGTCGGGATGACCCTCTATTGTCGCCGCCATCTCCAGCAGTTCATTATCGGAATAGGGATTGGAGCAAAGGTGATTGGCAGCCACCAGGCCGCCGGCGATGGCCGCCGCGCTGCTGCCCATGCCCCGGCTCAGGGGAATATTGTTGTGGCAGCGGAGCCGCAAGGGGGGCATTTCCAGGCCGGCCTCGTCGAACAGGAAACGCATGGCGCGGAAGGTAAGGTTGGTAGCATCGGCGGGCAGTTCACCTACGCCTTCGCCGGTGATTTCAACCTGGGAGGGCAACGCCTCACCCCCATCCTGGGCGGGCGCAAGACCTGCCCCTGCGTCCGTCAAGGGGGAAGGGGCCGCATCGGGAAAGACTTCCAGGCGGTTCCACAAATCCAGGGCCATGCCAAGGCAATCGAACCCCGGGCCGAGGTTGGCCGTGGTGGCGGGAGCGAGTACCTGAAAGGGTTGAAAGTTGTCCATCAGGCTCTGGGGAGTTAGGAATCAAGAGTTAGAAATTAGAACCGGATTCCGCTAATTCGTAACGCGGCTACCCGTTTCCGTGCAACGATAGAGAATTATAGGAGCATAAGGGTAATTTAGCAATTCCTCCGACCCGACAAAGGCGGACGTTCCGAGGGCTCAGGACGGGCGGGTTACAAACCCGCCCCTACTCTACGGTAACGGACTTGGCGAGATTGCGGGGCTGGTCCACGTCGCAGCCGCGGTCAAGGGCGATGTAGTAGGCCAGCAGTTGGAGGGGGATGGTGGACAGGAGCGGGTAAATGTAGTCCGGCGCCTCTGGCAGAAACAGGGCCGCGTCCACTTCCGAGGCCAGGGCCCCGTCGTCCTCGGTGAGCACAGCCAGCACCACGCCCCGGCGGGCGCGGACTTCGCGGATGTTGCCGGCCATTTTATCGTAGAGACCGTCCCGGGGGGCCAGGGCCAGGGTGGCCATGTGGCGGTCGATGAGGGCAATGGGGCCGTGCTTCATCTCGCCGGCGGGATAGCCCTCGGCGTGAATGTAGCTGATTTCCTTCAGCTTCAGGGCGCCCTCCTGGGCGATGGCGGCGTTGATGCCGCGGCCCAGGTAGAGAAAGCTGTTGTAGCCGCTGAACTGCTGGGCCAACTTGCGGTACTGTGAGACCTGATCGCTGGACGTCGGCAGCATCTCCCCGATCAGGCGGGGGCAGCGGGCCAGGTCGCGGATGAGAAGGGAACTCTCCGCCGAAGAGAGCTTCCCCCTCACCTGCCCCAGGTAGATGGCCAGCAAAAACAGGATAGTAACGGAAGCGACGAAGGTCTTGGTGCTGGCCACGCCGATTTCGATGCCCGAACCCATCAACAGGGCGCCATCGGCCATGCGGGCGGCCTCGCTCTCCTCGGCGTTGCAGATGGCCAGGACTCTTGCTCCGATGTCCGCCGCGGCGGACATGGCAGCGATGGTATCCGCCGTCTCGCCCGACTGGGTTATGGCAACCACCAAGGTCCTGCCATCCAGGTAGGGTTCCCGGTAGCGGTATTCGGAAGCGCTCTCCACCTCGGCGGGCAGGCCGGCAAAGCGTTCGACCAGGTAGCGGCCGGCCAGGGCCGCGTTAAGGCTGGTACCGCAGCCGGTGAGCACCACCCGCTGAAACTCCCGGGTCTCGGCGTCGGTGAAGGGGAAGTCGGGCAGTTCCACCCGGCCGGCGTCGAAATTGACGCGGCCCCGCAGCGCGCCGGCGACGGCCTGGGGCTGCTCCATGATCTCCTTCAGCATGAAGTGGCGGTATCCGCCCCGGTCCACCAGGGCATCCTGGGGAGAGACGGTGCGCATTTCCTTTTCGACGGCATTGCCCTCCAGGTCAAACACCTGGGCGCCCTGGCGGGTTACCTGGGCCATTTCCCCGGGCTCCAGATATGCCACGGGGCCGGGCCGCTGGCGCAGGATGGGCAGGGCGGCCGGCAGGTCGCTGCCCACGATGCCCTGGCCGTCCCGGTGGGCAACGACGATGCCGCCGGCGTGGCCGACGCGCAGGGCGCAGAGCTTGTCGGGTTCCAGTCGGCATACGGCGGCGACGGCCTGGGAGCCCTCCAGGCGCCGTCCCATCTCACGGAAGGCCACGGGGAAGGGAAGGCCTTGGCTCAGACCCTCTTCGATGAGGTGGGCGATAACCTCGGTGTCGGTTTCGGAAGAGAAAATGTGGCCCCGCTCCTGGAGTCCGCGTTTCAGGTCCAGGTAGTTCTCGACGATGCCGTTGTGGACCACGGCAATCTGGCGGTGGCACCCGGTCAGGGGGTGGGCGTTGGCGTCGGTGGGCGGCCCGTGGGTGGCCCAGCGGGTATGGCCGAGGCCAACGGTGCCGTCGGGATAGTCGGCTTCGTCGCCTCTAGTCAGGCCGTCAACCTTGCCGACGGTCTTCCGGAGGCGCAGGTGGCCGGAGCGGTCCAGCACGGCGATGCCGGCGCTGTCGTAGCCCCGGTATTCCAGCCGCTGCAAGCCTTCGAGGACGATGGGCCAGGCCGGTTGACTTCCGATATAACCTACAATTCCGCACATGCAAACAGTCGCGATACATCCACGAATTCAAACATGGATGCACAGGATGAACCGGATTATTTGTCAGCGTTCCGGCAGGACTGCGGCACTCAAGAGGGGAGATGGGGAAACAGAGAGTTACCGAGCCTGGGGGGATATTAACTCAAGGGGAGGGTAAATTGCCAGAACAAGAACGCCGAAAGGAAAACCGTCAGCAGGGGACGACCCGGTGTCAGGGGACGGCAACGGGCCGGTTGACTATCTCCATGATGGTGTGGGCCAGGGCCGCCGGGTCGTGCCGTAGATAGACGCCGGAGGCCAGCAGGGGGCCGGTTACTATTTCCCCGACCACCTGGCTGCATTCCTCCCGGTCCAGCGTCACCGGGAACTGGCGGTCGGCGGCGTAGCGGTCCAGCAGGCGAGGAGGCAGGGGGCTGTCGTTGAACACCAGGTAGTCCAGCGGTTCGCCGGTGCCCAGGTAGTCCATCAGCAGCTTGACGAAGGTAGAAGCCTTGAAGCCGTCGGACTCGCCGGGCTTGGTCATCAGGTTGCAGATGTGAATCTTGATGGCGCCGGAGGCGTTGATGGCGTCAGCCACGTCCTCCACCAGGAGGTTGGGCAGGACGCTGGTGTAGATGTCGCCGGGCCCCAGAATGATGGCGTCGGCCCGGGCGATGGCGTCCAATACCGGCGGGTAAACGTAGGCCTTGGGGTCCAGCCAGATGTAGTCTATGCCCACGTCCAGGTTTTCCCGGCGCAAGTCAATCACCGACTCCCCGGAAAGTTCGTCCCCGTTCTCCAGCCGCGCCATCAGGGTGGCGTGGGTCAGCGTTACGGGCAGGACAGTACCCTTTATGCCCAGCAGTTGGGAGGCTTCCTCAATGGCGGAGATGGTGTTCCCCGTCACCTCGGTAAGGACGGCCAGCAGCAGGTTGCCGAAGTTGTGCCCGGTAAGGCCGTTGCCCGAGTTGAAGCGGTAGTCGAACAGGCGGCGCATCAGGTTGCCCTGGTCCGTCTCCGCCGCCAGGGCCATGAGGCAGCGGCGAATGTCGCCCGGCGGCAGGTGGCCCATCTCTTCCCGCAGCCGCCCGGAACTGCCGCCGCTGTCGGTCATGGCCACCACGGCCGACAGGTTGCAGTCCTGGTTGCGCAGCCCGGTGAGAGTGGTATGGTTGCCGGCGCCGCCGCCGACCACCAGCACTTCCTTCCTGCTCATCCTTCCCTTAACAACATTAGACCGCCGGTATGCTGCCGACGGCTGAGTACACGATTATAGGTGAATTTGGGGTAGTATATGGACTGGCTTTTCGGGGTGTCAAGGGCAGGCCCAACTGCTGTGGGGCCACTCCCTTCTCTTGAGCGCCCCCTGCCTTTCCCGCTACAATGACTGTGAATTTCAGGGGGCGAATATTAACCATGCCCGGAAACGGCAATCCATCGGACAACCAGGAACGGTGGCGCAGGGAAACCCTGGAGCCGGTAACCCGGCGTTTCCCCGAGCGGCGGGAGCAGTTCCAGACCGATAGCGGCATCCCCATTGAACCCGTTTATGCCCCCGCCAACGGCGACGCCGGCCCGGAGAGCATCGGGTTTCCCGGCGAGTACCCCTACACCCGGGGCGTCCAGCCCAACATGTACCGGGGCCGGGTGTGGACCATGCGCCAGTACTCGGGGTACGCCACCGCCGCCGACACCAACCGCCGGTACCGTTACCTGCTGGAGCAGGGGCAAACGGGCCTGTCCGTGGCCTTTGACCTGCCCACCCAGATCGGCTACGACTCCGACGCTCCCCAGTCCCGGGGCGAGGTAGGCAAGGTGGGGGTGCCCATCTGCAGCCTGGAAGACATGGAGACCCTGTTTGAGGAGATACCCCTGGACCGGGTCAGCACCTCCATGACCATCAACGCCACGGCCTCGGTTCTGCTGTGCCTTTACATAGCCGCGGCAAAACGCCAGGGGGTGGCTCCGGACCAGTTGAACGGCACCCTGCAGAACGACATTCTCAAGGAGTACATCGCCAGGGGCACCTACGCCTACCCGCCCCGGCCCTCCATGCGGCTGGTGGTGGACGTCTTCAAGTACTGCGCGGAGAACATCCCCCGCTGGAACACCATCAGCATCAGCGGCTACCACATGCGGGAGGCCGGGGCCACCGCCGTCCAGGAACTGGCCTTCACCTTCGCCAACGCCATCGCCTACGTGCAGGCCGCAGTGGACGCCGGCTTGGAGGTGGACGATTTTGCGCCGCGATTGTCCTTTTTCTTCGTGGCCCAGAACAACCTGCTGGAAGAGGTGGCCAAGTACCGGGCCGCCCGGCGCATGTGGGCCGCCATAATGAAGGAGCGGTTCGGGGCAAAAGACCCCCGCTCTTTGATGCTGCGCTTCCACACCCAGACGGCGGGGGTAACCCTGACCGCCCAGCAGCCCGACAACAACGTTATCCGCAGCACGGTGCAGGCCCTGGCGGCCATCCTGGGCGGCACCCAGTCCCTGCACGTAAATTCGCGGGACGAGGCCCTGGGGCTGCCCACCGAGGAGTCGGCCCAGCTTTCCCTGCGCACCCAGCAGATAATTGCCCACGAGAGCGGCGTGGCAGACGTGGTAGACCCCCTAGGCGGGTCCTGGTACGTGGAGAACCTTACCGACCAACTGGAGCAGCGGGCCCTGGAGTACATCGGCGAAATCGACCGGCAGGGCGGCGCCGTGGCCGCCATCGAGCAGGGCTACCAGGTGCGGGAAATCGGCGAGTCAGCCTACCGCCACCAGCGGGAGGTGGACGCCGGCGACCGCACGGTGGTTGGCGTCAACCGGTACGTGACCGACACGCCGCCCCTGGGCAACCTGCTGCGGGTTGACCCGGAAGTGGCCCGCCAACAAGCCGAACGCCTGGCCCGGCTCCGCGCATCCCGGGACAATGCCCAGGTCAAGACGTCCCTGGCCCGGCTGGAGGAAGTTGCCCGCACCGGCGAGAACACTATCCCCGCCACCCTTGAATGCGTGGAGAATTACTGCACCCTGGGAGAGATTTGCCAGGTGTTCCGGAGCGCGTTTGGGGAGCAGCAGGGGGAGTTGGCGTTTTAGCCTGATTCGTCACTGAGATTATCCACGAAGGGCACGAATGGGCGCAAATGACAGAACCCAGGGTTCCGTGATCCTTCTTGTCGCTCGTGTATTACAATGAAAGTAGCCCAATTGAGAGGCACACCATGACCCGCGCCAATGCGGACCCCCGCGCCGTGGCAGTGGCTGAGGCGGTACACCAACGAGAGCGGCCCCAGGCCACAATCCTGTTCGGTTCCCGCGCCCGGGGCGACTACCACGACAAATATTCCGACATTGACCTGCTGCTGGTTTGCGGGGAATCCCCGGACGACGAGGCCAGGGACGAGACGAGGGATTTTGTCCGTCGCACCGTCAAGGCCGTTTACCAGCGGGAGGTGCCCTTCCAACTGGAGTACGTTTGCCGGGACTCTTTCGATTCCGAGCGACCCTACATCAACAGCGTCAGCACCCAGGCCCTGCTTACCGGAGTCTTAATGTCCGAAAACCCGGAGGAATTCACCAGCCAGTACGCCAACCAGCCGGAAGGGTTTCCCCGCCGCTACAACTGGCCGGAATACGATGAGCACGCAGCGGCTGCGGAGGATTACCTTTCTGCCTTCAGCACGATATTTGAAAACAACCCCATTGACCGGGCTCTCGGCCAGTTAGCCCAACAAGCCCTAGAACGGGCAATGAAGGCCACCATAATTGCTCACGGGGCCACACCGGAGCGAAACACGCACAACATTGGCAGTCTGCTGGGTACCCTGCGCCGCCTTGACGGGGGGATGGCAGACTACCAGTTTTCGGTGGAACCGGACATCTATAATCAATATTCCGGCGGTGAGCGCTACGAGACAGCCAGTGGCCAACGCCGCCTGACCGACGTTGAGAACTATCACGAGGATACGGTAGCTGACGCCAGATTCCTGCTGGCCTACGCCCAGCGGGTGGAGGAAAGGAACCGGCCAAGTACCTGACGGTCACCCTACCGAACAAGTACCCGGCCCATGCAGTAACCACGCCTTTCCGGGCAAATAGCCTTGAAGCCCGCCAGTTAGCAATTGGCGGCAAGTAACATTAGTGCAAATTCGTCCGCCGCGGCGGATTCGTGGATGAGACAGGAGTAACACCATGCCCGACCCCATGCTTAATGAAGAAGAACGAATGCTTCAAACTCTGGTGAGGGACTTTGCCGACCGGGAGCTGGCCCCCCGCGCCAGGGAAGTGGACGAACTGGAGGAATTCGACTGGCAGAACTGGCAGGGCATGGCCCGCCTGGGGCTGACCGGCATCGCCATCGACCCGCAGTACGGCGGCGGCGGCGGCGGCTACCGACAGGTAGCCATTGCCATGGAAGAGGTGGCCCGGGGCGATTCCGCGGCCAGCACCGGCCTCATCGCCCACCTGTCCCTGGGCACCAGCACCATCTACCGCTTCGGCAACGAGGAGCAGAAGTCGCGGTTCATTCCCTCCCTGGCCGCGGGCAAGGGCGTGGCGGCGTGGGCCCTTACGGAACCCGGCGGCGGGTCCGACGCGGCGGCCCTGCAGACCCATGCCGAACAGCGGGACGGCACCTGGTTCCTCAACGGCAGCAAGATGTTCATCACCAACGCCGACGTGGCCGAGTCCATGGTGGTATTTGCCACCCAGGACCGGTCCCAGGGCTATCGTGGCATCAGCGCCTTTGTGGTGCCCCAGGGCGCGCCGGGCATGACCGTCACGCCCCTGCACGGCAAGATGGGGATGCGCGCCTCCAGTACCAACGAGATCGTCTTCCAGAACACCCCCGTCCCCGGCGAGAACCTGCTGGGCGAAGAGGGCCGGGGGTTCCGCTACGCCATGGAGATTCTGGACTCCAGCCGCATCATGATCGCCGCCCAGTGCGTGGGCATCGGCCAGGCGGCCCTGGAGGAAGCGGTGCGCTACGCCCAGCAGCGGGAGTCCTTCGGGCGGCCCATCGCCCAGCACCAGGCCGTCCAGTTCATGCTGGCCGACATGGCAACGGCAGTCCACGCCGCGCGCACCTGCACCATGCAGGCCGCCACCCTGAAGGACGACGGGCAGCCCTATATCAACGAGGCCTCCATCGCCAAGCTCCTGGCATCGGAGATGTGCGTTGACGTTACGTCCAAGGCCGTCCAGGTCCACGGCGGATACGGTTACTTCAAGGACTCGCCGGTGGAAAGGCTATTCCGGGACGCCCGGGTCACCACCATCTACGAGGGAACTTCGGAAGTACAGCGGTTGCTGATTGCACGGCAGACGCTGGCCCAGTACCCGGTTTAGCCGGGCTTGGGGATCAACGCTTGGAGAAAAGCGTGGGCGGGTTAGAAACCCGCCCCTACACGCTTTCATTTTTCCAGACCGGGACGCTAACGTACTGCCAGGAGAAGGGACTTGAACGCCAGCCAGGTTTGCACCGTTGACTACATCGACCACGTGGGCATCGCGGTCAAGGACATTGACGCCGCGCTGAAATTGTTCAGCGAGGTGTTCGGGGCGCCCAGGGCCGAAGTCAAGCAACTGGACGACCAGGGCATCCGCGGGGCGCTGGTGCAGGTGGGCCAGACCAGGCTGGAACTGATGGAGCCCACCGCGCCGGACACCACCATCGGCCGCTTCATTGAGAGGCGGGGCGAGGGCCTGCACCACCTGGCCTTTTACGTTTCCGACCTGCCCGGCAAAATCCAGATTGTCGATGACCTGGGCCTCCAACTGATTGACCACGCGCCCCGGGAGGGGCTGTCCGGCGACATCGCATTCATCCATCCCCGGTCCGTTTTCGGCATCCTGACCGAACTGGTGGAACGCCCCAACGGGTAGGCCGGTTCCACCCAGGTCACCCCCGGAGGACAATTGCCGGCCCACCTGCTTTACGGCGACAGTTTCCTCGTAGCCCAGCAGTTGAAGCGGCTTACTGCCGAGGCGGGGGCCGATTCCCTGCTGGAAGCCAACCGCCACCAGTTGACCGGCGGCCAGTTCAACCTGCAGGAACTGCTGGCCGTCTGCAACGCCCTGCCCTTCATGGACAGCAACCGCCTGGTGGTTGTAACCGGGCTGCTGGGCGCCCTGGAAGGCCGGGGTGGGCACGGACGCGGAGCCCGCTCCCTGGGGGAGTGGGACAAGCTGGCCGAGGCCGTTCCCAATATGCCGGACACCACCCTGCTGTTCCTGGTGGACGGCCCCGTCGCCGACAGCAACCCCCTGCTGCGGAGCCTGCGTTCCGTCTCCCAGGTCAACCATCTTCAGGCGCCAACCGGCGAGGCCCTGGCCCGTTATATCAAGGAACTGGCCCAGGACAAGGGTTCAGGCATCAGCCCGGCGGCCATCCGCACGCTGACCGACCTGGTGGGCAATGACCTGTGGACGCTGGACCGGGAACTGGAAAAACTGTCCCTCTACGCCACGGGGCGCAACATTGAGGAATCAGACATCCAGGAGATGGTGTCCCTGGTGCGGGAGGCGAGCATCTTCAACGCCGTGGACGCCATGATCGAAGGCCGGCCAGAGGTGGCGCTGCGACTGCTGCAAAGGCTGCGCCAGGACGGGGCGGCGCTGCCCTACATCATCAGCATGGTGGAGCGGCAGCTACGGTTGGTGTGCCTGGCCCGCTACTGGACCGAGCAGCGGGTCTCGCCGCAGGACTTGCCTTCCAAGCTGGGGGTGCCCCCCTTCGTGGCCCGTAAGACGGCGGAACAGGCCCGCCGCAACGCCTGGCCAGACCTGGACCGGCGTTACCAGCGCCTGCTGGAAGCCGACCTGGCCTTCAAGACCGGAAGGGTGGACTCTGAAGACCTGGCCCTGGAAATGCTGGTGGTTGACCTGGCCGCCCCCGCATCCCGGGACGGGGGCCGGGGTCAGCGCCGAAGATAATGGCGCGCCGGGCCCCGGTCTTCTCAATTCACTGGGGCGACATGGGATTGAAGCAGGCCGCCCAGTGGTTGTCGTCAAGCTCTTGCAGGGATGGCCTGGGGCTGACCCGGCATTGACTGACTGCCTTGTGACAGCGAGGCAGAAAGGCGCACTCCTCCGGGAGGTTCACCATGTCCGGTGGCGTACCCCGCAAGGGTTGCAGCCTCCGGTTGGCATCGTCCAGGCGGGGCAGCGACTGGATTAGCGACCAGGTGTAGGGGTGGCGCGGGTCCTTGAACAGGGGGATGACATCGGCGGTCTCGGCCAGGCTGCCGGCGTACATCACCGCCACCCGGTTGCCCATGTGGGCCACAATGCCCAGGTCGTGGGTAATGAGCAGGATTGCAGAGTTCAGGTCGCGGCAAAGGCTCTTCAGCCGAGCCAGGATTTCAGCCTGAAGCGTAACGTCCAGGCCCGAGGTGGCCTCGTCGGCAATAAGCAGCTTGGGCTGCATCACCAGGGCAATGCCGATCATCACCCGCTGGCACATGCCGCCGCTGAGGTTGAAGGGATATTCGCCAAGAATGCGGCGGGGGTCGGGCAGCCCCAGTTCCCTCAACACATCCTGGGCCATGCGGTTAGCCTGGCGGGTGGAGAGGTTGCTGTGGTTCAGGATGACCTCTTCCAGCTGGGTTCCCACGGTCTGCACCGGGTTGAGAGCCGTCTGGGCATCCTGGAAAACCATGGTGATTTCGCTGCCCCGTATGCCCCGCATGTAGTCCTGGCTGGCCCGCATCAGGTCAACGCCGTTGAAGTACACGCTGCCTTCGACCAGGGTGGCGGACGCGGGCAGCAGGCCCATAATCGCCAGGGCCAGCGTACTCTTGCCGGCGCCGCTCTCGCCGACTATGCAGTAGATTTGGCCCTGCTCCTGGGAGAAGCTGACGCCGTTCAGGGCCTTCACCTGGCCGGCGTTGGTCTCGAACTCCACCCGCAGGTTTTCCACTCTCAGTATCTCGCTCATTTGCTCAACCGTGCCTGATTCCTTGAAGTGAACCGCCGCAGCATTGAGTACGCCTCTCCCCGGCTCCACCCGTGGCTAGGTTTGCCGCAGGGCCTCGGGTCGGAAGCGTCCGGCCTTTATTTCCTGAATCATGTCGTCCAGGCCGGTTATTCGCCGGTCAAAGCGGGTGGCCACCGTCCCCAGTTGCTCCAGGCGATGAGCGTCGCTGCCGCCGGTGGATGTCAGGGCAAAGGCATTTCCCAGGTCCCTGGCAAACTCGTTCTCGTCGGGTTTGCCCCGGCCGTTCCAGCCCTCGATGGCGTCGCACATCAGGAAAACATCCTCGGCCACCGCCCGCTGCAGCATCTCGGCCCGGGAGTCCGGGTCTCTGCCGGGGTCGGACAGGTAACGGCGCCGGTAGGGGTGGGCGGGGATTAAAACTCCGCCGGCCTCGTTAGCCTTCCGGCGCAGAAAGGCGGGCTTGTGAAAGCCGAACACATACTCATGCAACCCGAAAACCAGGATGTGGCCCGCGTCGGTGTTGACTTCGCAACCCGGAAGGACCAGGAAATCGTGCCGGCGGCAGAGGGTCTTTATATCATCCGGACTCCAGAAGGCATCGTGTTCAGTGAGACAGATACCGTCCAGGCCCAGGGCTTTGGCCCCGGCTATAAGTTCATCTACGCTGACAAAGCTGTCGTCGGACTTGGGGTAGCTGTGAGTGTGCAGGTCAATCAGCAAGGGAAATAATCGGCCCCGGAACGAAATGGGGTCTGCCCGGCGAGAAACCGCAGCAGACCCCATGATACCACAAAGGATCCCCGTGACCGGAGTGCAGGCGCCCCGGGGAGCGTTACCGGGGAACCAGCAGCCCCTCGTCTTCCAGCACCTCTACGATCTGCTCGGCGCGGCTGCCCCCAACTTTCAGGCGGCGTTCCAGGGCCGAGGCGCTGAGGTTGGGGTTGCGCAGGGCCAGTTCGCGGGCCTTGTCCACCAGGCTCTCGTCGAGGCCCTCGCCGTCCTCCCCGTCCTCGCCGTCGTCTTCCAGGTTAATGGGCGGCAGCGGCGGCCCCTTCTGGCCCAGCCAGAAGTCCACCAGCTTTTCGGTTTCATCATCCAGTACCAGGGTGCCCTGAACGCGTCGGGGCTTGGGGGCGTCGTTGTTGAGCAGCAGCATGTCGCCCTTGCCCAGCAGCTTTTCAGCGCCCACCGAGTCCAGGATGACGCGGGCGTCCACCTGGGACGCCACCGCGAAGGCGATGCGGCAGGGAATGTTGGCCTTGAGCAGGCCGGTAACTACCTTGACCGAGGGCCGCTGGGTGGCCAGCACCAGGTGGATGCCAGCGGCCCGGCCCAGCTGGGCCAGCCGCACCAGGGACTGTTCGATCTCAAAGCCCCCTACCAGCATCAGGTCCGCCAGTTCATCCACGATCAACACCAGGTAGGGCATGGGGTCCTTTGCCTTGGCGTTGTAACCGCTGATGTTGCGAGTGCCGATTTCGGCCATGGCCTTGTAGCGCCGGGTCATTTCCCGGATGAGGCCGCGCAGCATGGGGCTGACGTCGTCCACCTCGGTTATCACGGGCAGCACCAGGTGGGGAATACCGTTGAAGGGGGTCAATTCCACCTGCTTGGGGTCCACCATCATCATGCGAAGCTGGTCGGGCGGCTTGGTCAGCATCATGGACGCGACTATGGAATTGATGCAGACGCTCTTGCCGCTGCCGGTGGCGCCGGCGATCATCATGTGGGGCAGGCCGGTAAGGTCAACGGCCACCGAAGCGCCGCCGGCGTCCGCGCCCAGGGCGACGGGCAGTCCTCCCTTGCCGGCAATTTTCCGGAAGTCCGCCGAGTCCATTACCTCCCGCATGGTTACCTTGCTGGGAGAGGGCGAGGGTACCTCCAGCCCCAGCAGGGCCTCCCCCGGCACCTGCTCAAAGCGCAGGCTGGGAGTGCTGATAGCCAGGGAAAGGTCTCTTTCCCGGGCCAGGATGTTTTGAACCTTCACCCGGCTACGATCGGGGGCGGCCGCCCCCTCCTTGCCGGCACCCCGCTTTTCCGTCCACCCCGGCATGAGGCCAAACCGTACGATGCGGGGGCCCGACTTGATGTCCGCAACCTCGACGTTGACACCGTGGTCGGCCAGGGCGCTCTCAATGTCCTCGGCCATCTTCTTCAGGGGTTTGTCGTCCGTGGAATGGACCTCAGCCGGCTCCAGCAGGTCCAGGGAAGGCAGTTTCCACTTGGAACCGCTGGCGAACAGGGGCTGAGCGGCAGACGGGGCGGCCGTCTCCACAGGCTCGCCGGCCTCATCCCCGTTGTCGGGCAGTTCCATGAGGTCTGGAACCGCGCGAGTCCGCTCCGGCCCGCCCGAGCGGCGGAACAATGCAGAGAATACGCGACCAGGGAAGCCGAATACGGCACTGAGCCAACCAGGCCGGGTGTCCCGGCCAAAGAGGGACGCGACTCCCCGGCCAATGGCGACGGCCATGACCGCAACAAGGCGTGCCACGGCCCACAGTCCCCTCGCGGCATAACACAGGCCCAGCCAGTAGCCCCGGCCGGCCTTGCGCGGCAGGAGCATTATGGGAATGAGCAGGGCCAGGGGCGCCAGCCGGGCAATTCCCAGGAGCAGTGAATCGCCCATGGCAAGCCGGCCCCACCGCCCCCCCAGTCCCACAAAGGCCAGCTGCCCATAGCCGGCCTCAATGAACGACAGTACGCCCACGGCAAGGGCCGTAGCGCAGGCCCCGGCCAGCCAAAGGTTCCAGTAACGGAACAACCACAGGGCGCGGTAACGGAGGGTTGCCAGGGCGGCGGAAACCCAAAGCAGCGCCGGAATCCAGCCGTAGCCCAGGGCGGTGTATGCGCTTTCCCACGCTTCCGGGTAGAACCGGAACACCACCAAGGCCGTTGCCAGGACGGAAATGATAATGGCGAAGTCCAGCGCCAGGAAAAGGCGGCGCCAGATTATTGAGTCACCCGCTGCCGCAGGGGATCCGCGCAAGGGGCGGGCTGTGCCTGCCATAGATTCCCCCAACATAACAAAAGCTAAAAGGACAAATATAGAGTACCCGATAAAAGATGGGGAGTTGAAGACAAACGGCAGTGAGTTTTGGGCAGTTTGGAGGCTGGTAGCAGGGAGTTCACCGTGGCAACTGTTCAGATTCCGGGTGTCGCCTTCGGCCCAGTCCGGCGTATGGGGTGCGATGAGTCCTGGATACCGGCTTTCGCCGGCATGACGGTTAAAGCCAACCCGTCATTGCAATGCTGCTGAATTGCTAAACTTCCAGGAACACGGGAACGATGGTGGGGCGACGCCGCGCCTCGGTCTGAATGAACCGGCCGGCGGCTTCCCGAACCAGGTTCTTGACGCGGTCGGGTTCGTCAATCAATTCCTGCTTTTCGTGGAGCAGGTCGTCGATAGTCGCAGACAGCTTGGGGAACAGGTCGCTGGTCTCTTCCGTCTCCATGAAGCCGCTGGCCAGCACCTTTGTGGGGTAGGCCGGCAGACCGGTTCCGGCATCCACGGAAACAACAATAACCACCACGCCGTCCCTTGCCAGGGCGCGCCGCTCCCGCAGCACTTCGCTGCCCATGCCGCGGGCGCTGGGCCCGTCAATCAGGATGGGGCTGGCGGGCACGGTCTCCACGACCCGGCCTCCCTCCTCGCTTAACTCCAGCACGTCGCCATCCTCCAGCACAAAGATGCCGGACTCGGCCAGGCCCATATCCCAGGCGATCCTGGCGTGGGCCATCAGGTGGCGGTATTCGCCATGCACCGGCACGAAGTAGCGGGGCCGGGTCAGGCTGAGCATCATCTTGAGCTCTTCCTGGCTGGCGTGGCCGTGGACGTGGACCAGGGCTATTCGGTCGTACAGGACCCGCGCGCCCTGCCTGAGCAGTTTGTCGATGGTGCGGCTTACCAGCAGTTCATTGCCGGGAATGGGAGTGGCGGAGATTACCACGGTATCGCCTTCCATCACCGACACGTCCCGGTGGTCGCCATTGGCGATGCGCACCAGGGCGGAGGTCGGCTCTCCCTGGCTGCCGGTGGTTATGAGGACGGTCTGGTCCGGTTCGTAGCCGCGGATTTCGCTGAGGCCGACCAGGGTGCCTGCGGGCAACGTGAGGTAGCCCATCTCCGCCGCCATGTTGACGTTGTCAGCCATGCTGCGGCCCACAATAGCCACCTTCCGGCCATGACGCGCCGCGGCGTCTATAACCTGCTGAACGCGGGCAATGAGGGAGGCGAAGGTCGCCACCATAACGCGGCCCGGCGCATCGGCAATGGCCCGTTCCAGGGCGTCGCCCAGGATGGACTCGGACGGGGTGTACCCTGGGACCTCGGCGTAGGTGGAATCGGAGCACAGCAGCAGCACCCCTTCTTCACCGTACCGGGCCAGGGTGGTCAGGTCTATGGTATGGCCGTCCACCGGCGTGTGGTCAATTTTGAAATCGCCGGTATGGATTACGGTGCCCAGGGGCGTGGTGATGGCAATGCCCATGGAGTCGGGGATGCTGTGGCAAACCCGGAACCAGCGGGCGCTGAAGTTGGTCCCGAACCGGTAATCGACATCGGGTTCAATGGTATCAACCGTTTTCCCCCGGGTGGCCCGATTCTCCCGCAGCTTCACCGAAATCAGGCCGTGGGCCAGCTTGGGGGCGAAAACCGGGACGTCGAGCTTGGGAAGGATATAGGGCAGGGCTCCGATGTGGTCTTCGTGGCCGTGGGTAATCAGGATTCCCCGAACCCGGTCGCTGCGCTCCACCAGGTAGGACGCGTCGGGTATTATCAGGTCCACGCCCAGCATATCCTCGGAGGGAAACTGGACGCCGCAGTCGACGACCACAATGTCGTCGCCGCACTCCATGGCCATCATGTTTTTGCCGATTTCACCGAGACCACCAAGGGGAATGATGCGTAAGGTATGGTTCAAACCGGTTCCATTTCCAAAATGAAGTCAATAATCAGAACAGGGACAGTTGTTCGGGCGGCGGCGCCTGGTCTTCCTGCGCCGCCTCCGGGACCAGGGGCTGCTGGCTGGCCTGGGCCAGAATTTCCGGGATACGACGGAAGTCCTCCATGATGGCGCCGCGCATCTCCTGGCGGTACAGGGCCGCCGCCGGGTGCATGATGGGATAGATGCGCCGGCCGTCCTTCTCCCGCACCCTGCCCCGGGCGCGGCTGATGCTTTCCCCGGGGAAGAATCTGGCCAGGGAGAAACGGCCCAGGGTGACGATCAAAGCGGGGTCAATTAGCTCTATCTGCCGGTTCAGGTACACGCTGCAGGCGCCGATTTCCGCCGGCAGCGGGTCCCGGTTCTGGGGCGGGCGGCACTTCACCATGTTGGCGATGTACACCTGCCGCCTGGTAAGCCCAATGGACGACAGCAGTTCTTCGAGAAACTGGCCGGCGGGACCCACAAAGGGCCGGCCCTGGCGGTCTTCCTGGACCCCGGGGCCCTCCCCGATGAACATTACCTGGGCATCTGGGGCGCCTTCGCCGGGAACGGCGTTGGTCCGCCCCCGGTGCAGTTCGCACTGGGTACAGCGGGATACCAGTTGGTCTATCTCTTCCAGGCTGTTCATTGCGTTGTCAGGGGCGGCGGCCCAGTCATACGACGGGCGGGCCAATGCTTCCCATCGGCAATGCCTTCTGACATGACGGAAACATCGGCGGAGGCGATGGCCCGGCCACCGGAGGCCTGGGGGAGCAACCCGGCAAGGTTACTCGTCGGAGACACCGTGTTCAACCAGGTAGGCTACGGCATCTCCTACGGTCTGAATGTTGGCGGCATCATCGTCGGAAATTTCTACCTGGTTGCCTTCGGTGGAAAATTCTTCCTCGAAAGCCATGATAAGCTCAACCAGGTCCAGGGAGTCGGCGTTGAGGTCATCCACAAAGGAGGACGTTTCCGCTACATCCCCTTCTTCTACTCCCAGCTTGTCTACTACTATTGATCGTACGCGTTCAATGACGGTGGCCAAAAGGTCATCTCCCTTCGGAAGCGAGTTTTTCCTGAATCAGTTCTCCCCGAGACAATGCGGACATGGCCGTGCCCAGCACGCCGTTAACGAAACGGGCTGAACTTTCGCTGCCGAACATCTTGGCCAGTTCAACGGCCTCATTGACGGCTGTCTTGGCGGGAGTAACGGGGTGGTAAAGCAATTCGTAAAGAGCAATGCGCAATATGTTGCGGTCCACAGGCGACAACAGGTTGACCGGCCAGGCCGGGGCGTAAGTTTGTATCAAGTCGTCCAGTTCCTGTTGCCTCTCCTGCAGACCCTCCAGCAGCGCCCGGGACAGGACAAGAACATTCCCGGTGTCGCTGGCGCGGAGCATATTCTCTTCAACCAGCCATTCAATGCCTGAGTGTTCGTCAAAGCCCCCACGCAAGTCGCTGGCGAACCCGGCCTGCAGGGCCATGGTACGCGCCAGTCTTCTCGGGTCCCTGGTCAATACCTTCGGCATAGTCACCAGAAAAGGAAATGCCCGCCCGCTTCGGGTTTTCCGTTAAATGTCGGAAACCGTCTTTTCTATGGAAGCGGGGTCGGAAAGGGTGTACGCCTCAACATCTCGGTCAATTCTCTTGATAAGGCTGGACAACACCCGGCTGGGCCCGAACTCAACGAAATGGGATGCGCCCGAGTCCACCATGCAGCGGACCGATTGCTTCCACTTTACGCAGTGGCACAGGCCTTCGATTAATTCGCTGCGGACGCCGTCGGCGGTGGTGACGGGCGCAGCCATGGAATTTGCCACAATGGGAACCTGCGGGTCGGCCATCTCAAGTCCGGATATGGCTTCGGCCAGTCCCTGTTGCGCGTGCCCCATCAGGGATGAATGGAAGGCCCCGCTGACTTTCAACGGTACGGTCTTCTTTGCCCCCCGGGCCGTTGCCAGGTCCATTGCCCGGGCCACGGCAATCTTGTCGCCGCTGATGACCACCTGGTCATCGCTGTTGACGTTGGCCAGTTCCACGCCGGTTTCGGCGCAGATATGCTCAAAGGCCAACTCTTCCAGGCCAATAATGGCGGCCATTCCGCCGGGGCGCAGTTCCGATGCTTCATGCATCAGCCTGCCCCTTTCCCGCACCAGCCTGACGCCGTCCGAGAACCTGAGCACTCCGGCGACAACAAGGGAGGTATATTCGCCCAGGCTGTGGCCCGCTACGGAAATGGGCCTGGGGCTCTGGTCCCCCAGGTACTCTTCCCATGCTTTCCAGCAGGCAATGCTCACCACCATGATGGCCGGCTGGGAGTTAACCGTGTCCTGCAGGTCCCTGGAAGGTCCCTCAAAAATCAGCCTGGACAAGGAAAAGCCCAGGCTGTCGTCAGCTTCGTCGAATACTTCCCTGGCCGCCGGTGAGGACTGGAACAATTCCAGCCCCATTCCCACGCTCTGGGAACCCTGGCCGGGAAACACGTAAGAAAACTCTTTACTATCCTGCGTCATCGTCATAGCCTCTAGCCTCTACCCTCAGCCCTGTTCACCAATACCAATCAGCCAACGACCATAAAGCAAGGGCCGCAAGCCAACCAGGACCTTCCTGAAGTGAAGGGGGCTTGCGACCACAGGAATCGGGACCTACGCTCCGACGCCGACTATCTGGCGTCCGCGGTAGTAGCCGCATTGCGGACATGCGGCGTGGGGCAATTTTGCGGCATTGCAGCGCGGACAGCGGGCGGGATGAAACGGCCTGATTTTGTATGAAGTGAGCCTTCGCCCTCGCCTGGCCCGCGTAACTTTCTTATTTGGTACTGCGCCCATGGTCAAGTATCCCCTTAAGCTTCGGATTCTTCCAGCAAGGCCGCCAAGGCGCCCCACCTGGGGTCAATGGCAGTCCCGCTGCACACGCAATTTTCTCCGTTCAGGTCCGCTCCGCATTCCTGGCATAACCCCTGGCAGTCCTGCCGGCACAGGGGCTTTATCGGCTGTGCCGCCAACGCGCACTGCCGCAGCAGGTCGGTCAGGTCCAGCACATGCGTCGCGTCAATAATTGTCCCGTCGTAGTCCCACGGCAATTCCAGCCTTTTGCCGGTATTGACGTCCACCTGCGGGAAGTACTCTTCTTCCACTTCCAGGGGCGCGGGACTGGCAAACTCTCCCAGGCACCTGCCACAGGTTGCGACCACGCTGGCGTTGACCACGCCCCGGACCAGCAGACCCTGGTGAGTCCTCACAATCTCCACGTTGCCCGCGCAGGCGGCAAGCAAATCGCCTGAAACGTCCAGGTCCCCTTCCACACTCACCCTGCGAGTGGCGCCGGTAGGTTCCTTGAGCAATTGGGCTACGTTGTATTGCATCGATTTTTAAGGCGCCGCAATGGAGGCCGTACCCTTTACAGGCAACAAATAACTACAGCCACCAAGAGTGCTGGCCGGATAAATTGGCATAGATTATACGTGCCAGACGTGGGTTGGTGTCAATAGCGTGCTATCTGAAATTGAGGCAAAACTCCGCCGTTTATCGTTACCGGAGTCTGCGCACGGCCCCCAAGGGCATAAACCCTGTCTCCACATTTCCGAAGGCGATGGCGGCAAGCAAGAACCTTACGCCGCCGGCGCTCCACCCCTGTTTGACCGTATGTACTCGACAATCTGCTGGGTCGAGGCCCCGGGCCCGAATACCGCGTCAATTCCCATATCCGACAATGGCTGGCGGTCCTCTTCCGGGATGATACCGCCCAGAACAACCAGCACGTCATCCATGTCCTGGTCCTGCAGCCCCCGCATTATCTCCGGCATGAGTTCCATGTGGGCGCCCGACAGAATGCTCAAGCCCAGCACTTCCACGTCTTCCTGCACCGCCGCCCGGACAATCATCTCCGGCGTCTGGCGGATGCCCGTATATATGACCTCCATGCCGGCATCGCGGAGGGCGCGGGCAATAACCTTCGCGCCCCGGTCGTGGCCGTCCAGCCCCGGCTTGGCTACCAGCACTCGAATCGGGCGGTTGTCCTGGACCATCTGTGGTGTCCCCTCATTGACGAGTTCAGTGGAATGGCGAAGCAATTAACCTGACCATTTTATCCCAAAGGGGGCCGCCTTGACACCCAATTGCCCGCTCCTTAAGATTTAATTGCGAGCTTCGGCTGGCAATCCCCGGTCAACCGCTTCACGAAAGTCCCAGTAGCTCAGTGGATAGAGCGGCTGCCTTCTAAGCAGCGGGTCGCGGGTTCGAATCCTGCCTGGGACGCCATTCCCTTCCGCTTTCAAGTAGCCATGTCGGTTCCCCCGAGTGCCTTTGCGCCCCGGCCTGTTCCTGTACTCTCGGCGTTGCGTATTGGGAAGTGCCGACTTAGACTGTCAGCATTCGAGCTTTGGCATCGCCAGGTATGGAGGTACGCTATGAGTGAACTGGACGACCGGTATGAACGCGGCAGGGAAACGCGGCGAATGTTTGGCGGCGGTGAAATCACCGGCTGGTCCGCGCCGGGGGCATGGGAGATTGCGCCCGACCTGGAGCGAATCCTGGGGGAGGCGCTGTTCGGCACCATCTGGCGGCGTCCCGCGCTGACACCCATGCAGCGGGAGATGATCACGCTGTCATGCCTCATAGTTACCAACCGGGAAGTCCAGTTGAAGCGGCACCTGGGCAACGCCCTCAACATCGGCCTGACGCCGGAGCAGGTGGTGGAGTTGATTATCCACGACACCTGGTACAGCGGGGCACCGGCCGGCATCCAGGCGCTGTCGCTGTGCAAGCAGGTGTTCGAGGAGCGCGGCATAGACTTCACGCCGGCCCGCATCCACGACTCAAACGAAGACCCGGACAGCCTGTTCCAGCGGGGCGACGAGTACCGCCGCAACTACATGGGTGGCGGCGCCACGTCGCGACCGGCCCCGCCCACGGATGCGGAGAGGGAACTGGGCCGCACCACCGGGGAATACTACTGGGGAGCAACCTGGACCCGGCCGGGCCTGGACGTTACCAGCCGCTGCCTCTGCACCATGACCTGCCTGGCGACCCTGGGCCGCCACGGTCCCCTGCGGGGCCACATCCGCGGCGCCCTTAACATCGGCCTGACCAAAGACCAGGTAATTGAGGTGTTCGGGCACATGACGCTCTATGCCGGCATACCCTTTGCCCGGGAGGCCATGGACATCGCCAACGAGATTTTCGCCAGCGGCTGAAATAGTTTACGGCGGCGCTGCGGCCACGGGTACGGGGGCGTATTCGAGAATCTCAGCCCCGGAGCAGGTCCGCCAGTTCGCTGACCGGTTCCGCTTCGTCCAGCCGGCCCAGGCAGTCCAGTAGCATCGCCACCGTTGCATCGGGCAGATTCTGCAAGGCGCAGTCCTGGAACTTCTCCCGGATGTCGTCCATGGTTACACCCCTCAGGGCGCCGCTGCTGGCTCGATGGGCCTCCCCCCTTAGCACGGCGCCGTCCTTCAGGTATACGTCAACCTGGTGGTAGCCCTCGGTCCAGCTGGGTTTGCCCTCGTTCCCCGGAATGCGCTGCATATCTATGCGCGGAATCAGCGCCTGGGCCTCGGGCCTCAGTACCTGCTCGTCGGAAAAGGACTGCAGCCCCACCCGGCGATCCAGCAGGGCGGCGGCCAGGCAGTACTGCATGCTGAACTTGCCCTCCAGCGACGACGTGGGGCGGGAGTGTATCAGCGAGCGAGGCGGGTCGAAGTCCACCATCACTTCTATTCTGTCCACCGCTCGGGGGTCAATGTCGCCGTGGGACAGCAGGCTGAAGGTGGCGTCCAGGGCCAGGTGGGCGCTGCCGCAGCAGGGGTACTTCTTGATTTCGATGCCCGATTCGACCAGGTAGCATTTGCTAGACAGGTTTTGCACAACCTCCGCGGCGTCGAAACCCTGCCCGCCTGAGAAGGCACGGATGAACCCGAACCGGCCCTCCAGCGCGTCCGGACTGGCGGTAAAGCCCGCCCGCACCAGCCGGGCCGCAGCCACCCCGGCCCGGGCGGCGTCGCCGGCGTGGAAGGGCTTGGTCATGGTGCCGAAGTTCTGCCGCAGCCCCGATGCCTGGGAAGCCGCCAGGGAAATGGCCATAGCCGTGCGCTCTGCGTCCAGGCCCATAATCTTGCTGGCCGTCGCCGCTGCCCCGACAGCGCCCAGCGGGCCGGTGGGATGCCAGCCCAGGTCATCGTAATAGGCTTCGCTCAAGGACTCGCCCACGGCGCAGGCCACCTCGAAGCCGGTCATATAGCCGAGCAGCAGTTCCCGGCAGGAAGCCCCCGCTTCCTCCGCCACGCCCAGCGCGGCCGGCAGCAGGACGGCCGTGGGGTGCGTCTTCGTAACCTGGGTAATGTCGTCGTAGTCCAGCGCGTGGGCCATAGCCCCGTTAACCAGGGCCGCGTTGGCCGCCGAAGTCTTGAAGCCTCTGCCCACCACGCCGGCAACGGGGGCGGCGCTCTCGGCGGCGACGTAGCGGCAGAGTATGTCGGCCAGGTCTTCCCTGCTGCCGGCCAGCATGCAGGCCAGGCAGTCCATGATCGCTCCCCTGGCAGCCTCCACCGCTTCGGGCGGGAAGTCCTCGATTCCGAGGTCGGTAACGTACTCCGCGATACGGCTGGTAATGTCCACGAAATGCCTCCAAAGGGTGGTCTTGCCCTATGTAAGAGTGACTGCTGTGAGCGACCGGCGGCGACAACCGGCTCCAATGAAGGGGCTCCCGGCCATGCGGTCCGGGAGCCCCTTGGCCAAGCCGTCATTCCTGCTGTCGGACGGGCGCCGTGCGCCTAGCTGTATTTGCCCGTCAACTGCGGGGTGGTCGTGTCAAAGCCCTGGTTCTGGCGGTCCAGGCGGGTCTCCCGCGCCCAGGTGCGCTTCAGGTCGTCCCGGACGTTGAGGTGCAGGTTGCCAAGGCCCTCGCACTCCAGGTCGATCACGTCCCCGTCCATCAGGGCGCTCAGGCCCCGGTGGTTGGTGCCGGTGGCCACGATGTCGCCGGGCTCCAGGGGATGAATGGATGTAACCCACTCCATAATCCTGGGAATCTGGTGGGCCATGTCGCTGGTGTTGTAGTTCTGCTTGACTTCCCCGTTGACCTTCAGCACCACCTGCCGGTTCAGGGGGTCGGTGTACTCGTCGGCGGTAACGATGTAGGGCCCGATGGGCGCGAAGGTTGCCCTGGACTTCATCTGGTAGAAGGTGTTGCCCGGGGGCAGCACCCCGCGGGCCGAGCCGTCAATGAAGTTCAGGTAGCCAAAGATGTAATCGTAGGCGTCTTCCGGCTTCACGAACTCCGCCCGCTTGCCGATGACGAAGGCCATCTCCGCCTCGAACTCAAAGATGGTGGCGGGAATGTCGGGCAGGATTATGGTTTCGTCGGGGCCGACAACGCAGTGGGGCGACTTCTGGAAGGCGTTGATGGGGGCCGGTTCGTCCCTGGTCCCGTCCTCCATGTAGTTGACCGCCATGCAGACGATGGTGTAGGGCTTGGGCAGGGGCGGTCGCACGTGCACCGAACTGATGGGCAACCCGTCTTCCGCATTTACGATGGCTTCAATGGCGGCGCGGTGCCCGTCAAACCCCTCGATTACCCGGTTTATCAGGTCCTGCGGCGAGGTGTGGGCAACACCGCTGACGGCGGACGAAACGTCCACCAGGTTGTCACCCTTGACCACGCCCAGCCTGTAATCGTCAAAAAAGGCCAGCTTCATGTGCTTTCCTCCTTTATGAAGGTCGGTTCAGTGATTAGCGAACTGTCTGCGGCGGCGCCAGGTCGAACTAAACCAGCACCCCGAAGCCCGAAACGGTGCAAAGCTCTATGCGGTTGCCGTCCAGGTCGTTGATGTAGAAGGCCCGCTGGCCGTCGTTGCGGGTCTGGATGTCCGTGGTCTCGATGCCCCGGTTGTTGAAGTACTTGTGGGAAGCCTCGATGTCGTCAACCTCAAAGGCGGTGTGGTGGGAAGGCGCAGACGGGGCTTCCGGGTTTTCGATGATGTGGACCATGGCGCCGCTGGGAAGTTGCAGCCAGTACAGGTGGTCGCTGTTGACCATCTTGGGAATCTGCTTCAGGCCCAGGTAATCCTCGTACCACTTCAGGGCGGCGTCCTTGTCCTTCACGTTATAGGTTATGTGGTTTATGTTCTTGAGCCTAATGGGATCATCAAGCATGGGCTTCCTCCGTTTTTCCGTGTTTTGAGTATGGCGCTATCATACCAGCATCCGCCCGCCAAACCAAATAGAAACACGCCGGGGCAACCGTATTGGCTGCCCCGCATTTCTCACCGTATTACCTCGCAGGAATCTCTCTTCTAGACACCCAACACCCTTTCCAGGTTCTTCCAGAGAATGGCGTCCTTCTCGTCCTGGGTAAGGCTCTCCAGGCTGTTCACCCAGGCGGTGGGTTCGTCAATGCCCATGTCGTAGGGGTAGTCGCTGCCCAGGAAGATGCGGTCGATGCCCGCCGAGTCGATCATGTACCGCAGCACCGCTTCGCTGTGGGTCAGGCAGTCATAGTAGACCTTGTTGAGATAGGTGCTGGGAATGTTGGCGCCCAGTTCCCGGGCTTCCGAGCGCACCTGCCAGCCCCGGTCCAGGCGGCCGGCGCCGAAGCAGGTGAACCCGCCGCCGTGGGCCAGGCACACCTTCAGGTCGGGGAAGCGGTCCAGCACCCCGCCGAATACCAGGGTGCCGAAGGTAACCACACGGTCGGAGAGGTTGCCGATGGAGTTGTCGATGGCCCAGCCCTTGGTGTCCCGGGGCTTGACGATGGTATCGTCGCCCTCCTGGTGGAAGAAAATCAACGCCCCAAGCTGCTCCGCTGCCGACCAGAAGGGGATGAAGTCCTCGTGGTCCAGGGTCTTGTTGTTGACGTGGTCGGCAATCTGCGCCCCCTTCAGGCCCAGTTGGTTGACGGAACGCTCCAGTTCCGCGACGGCGGCGCCCACGTCCTGCATGGGCAGGGTGGCCATGCCGGCAAACCGGTCGGGATGGGAGCGCGTCAATCCCGCCACGTAGTCGTTGCACTCCCGGGCGATCCCCGCGCCCACGTCGCCGGGCAGGTCGTAGTTGTACATGCCCACCCAGGTGGTGAGGACGTGTATGTCCACGTTCACCGAGTCCATGTAGGCGATGCGCTCATCGGCGGTGAGGGAGTAGGCGGGATGGAGCCACTGGCGTTTGTCGCCCTGCACCAGGAATTGCCGCCCGTTCATTTCCCGGCGGGTGAAACCGTGCCAGGTCTGCCCCTCGGGCAGTTGGGCCGCCGCCAGCGGCGCAATGTGGGCGTGGATGTCTATGCTGCGCATTTGCATGTCTCCTGTATTTGCATTACAAGGATAATTTCTTGAAAACCGGACTCAAACCACCAAACATTTAGCGTCATTCCGGCGAAAGCCGGAATCCAGGAATGCTTAAGTCCCGACAATGTCAGGGTACAAATCCCGCCATGTGGGGTTGTCCTTCTCTATCAACACCAGCTTCCAGGGGCGATTCCAGTCCTTAAGCCTCTTTTCGCGGGTAATTGCGCTTTCCATGTTTTCGTGAAGTTCGTACCACACCAACAGGTGGGTACCGTACCTGCTGCTGAATCCTGGCGCAAAGTTATTCTTGTGTTGACAGATCCTTTTGACTGGATCAGAAGTCACACCCACGTAAAGCGTGCCGTTCCGCTTGCTCGCGAGGATGTAAACGCAAGGTTGTTTCATCGGTACCGCCTTCTGGATTCCGGCTTTCGCCGGAATGACGGTAGAAATGGAACGTAACTTGCCAAATTATCGGATTCGCTCATTCGAGCTGCCGTCACTTGCTCTTACCTTAAATCCCCAACAGGTTTTCCAGGTTCCGATAAAGTATCGCTTCCTTTTCGTCCTGGGTCAGGCTTTCCAGGCCCAGCACCCAGGACACGGGCCAGTCGATTTGCATGTCGAAGGGCCAGTCGGTGCCGAAGATTACCTTGTCGATACCCACCGAGTCGATGAGCATCCGCAGGGCCGGTTCGCTGTGGGTAAGGCAGTCGTACCAGAAGCGGTCCAGGTAGGCGCTGGGGGGCCTGTTTATGTTGACCCGCGCCTCCGACCGCACCTGCCAGCCCCGGTCCATGCGCCCGGCGCCGAAGCAGGTGTAACCGCCGCCGTGGGACAGGCATACCCGCAGCCCCGGGTACCTGTCCATCACCCCGCCGAATACGAATGAGGCGTAGGTAATGGCCCGCTCCACCAGGTTGCCGATGGTGTTGGGCAGGTGGTAGCGGGTGGAGCGGTCCCCCACCACGGTCTGCATGCCCTGGTGAATCAGGATGACCGCGCCGGTCTGCTCGGCCACCTCCCAGACGGGGAAGAACTCGGGATTGTCGTAGGTCTTGCCGTTGACGCTGTCGTCAATCATCGCGCCCTTCAGCCCCAGCTGGGTCATGGCCCGTTCCAGTTCGGTGGCGGCGGCGGGCACGTCCTGCATGGGCAGGTTGGCCAGGCCGGCGAACCGGTCGGGATGGTCTTTGGTCAGCTGTGACACGTAGTCATTGCACTCCCGGTCCATGGCGGCAACGGTGTTGGCGTCCCGGTCGTAGCAATACAAGACGGCGTTGGTGGACAGAACGTGGACGTCCACGCCCAGGGAGTCCATGTCGGTAAGCCGCTGCTCCGGAGTCCACATGGTGCGCGGCACCGCCATGTGAAACTCATGGGACATGCCGCTGATGCCATACCACTCCCTTCCGGCCTCCACCGCGCGAATGTAACCCTCGGGGCTGATATGGGCGTGAATGTCGATGGAACGCATGGATTTCAAGCTCCTGTTTGGTCGGTGTCGGTGGGGCTACAACCCCAGCATCTTCTCCAAATTCTTCCAGAGAATGGCTTCCTTCTCGTCCAGGGTAAGGCTCTTCAGCCCCATCACCCAGGACACGGGCCAGTCAATCTTCATGTCGGCAGGCCAGTCGCTGCCCAGGACCACACGGTCGATGCCCACCGAGTCTATGAGCATTCGCAGGGCCGGTTCGCTGTGGGTGAGGCAGTCGTAGTAGAACTTGTCGAGATAGCTGCTGGGCGGGCGGTTGATGTGCTCTCGGGCCTCGGAACGCACCTGCCAGCCCCGGTCCATGCGGCCGATGCCGAAGCAGGCGTAGCCGCCGCCGTGGGCCAGGATAACCTTCAGGTCGGGGCACTTGTCCATCACGCCGCCGAAGGTGAAGGACGCGAAAGTAACGGCGCGGTCGGAAGGGTTGCCAATGGTATTGAGAACGTGATACCTGGGCTGCCGTCTCGCACCGATGGTGCCGCCGCCCTGGTGGATGAAGATGACCGCCCCCATCTGCTCTGCCGCTTTCCAGATGGGCATAAACTCGGGCTCGTCATGGGTCTTGCCGTTGACCTGGTCGCCGATCATGGCGCCCTTGAAACCAAGCTGGTGGACGGCCCGGTCCAGTTCGGCGATGGCCGCGTTGGCATCCTGCATAGGAATGTTGGCCAGGCCCGCCAAACGATCAGGGTAGTCCATGGTCATCTGGTGGATTTCGTCGTTGCAGTCGCGGCAAATGGCGGCGGTTACCGCCACGTCCCTGCCGTACTGGTAGAAACCGGCGTTGGTGGAAACCACCTGGATGTCCACGCCGATGGAGTCCATGTCGGCGATGCGCTGGTCGGGCGTCCAGGCGTTGCGGGGATTGAAAAGCTCGCCGTCAGCGGCGGTCATTCCGTGCCAGTCGTTGCCGGACAGCACCGCCCGCTGAAAGCACTGGGGGGTCGAATGTGCGTGAATATCTATGCTTCGCATGGGGTTCCCTTGTGAAATTTGGAGGCGCCAGGATTCACGGTGGATTGGGCGCTGGTCAGATGCCCAGCAGGTTTTCCAGGTTCTTGTAGAGAATGGCTTCCTTCTCTTCCTGGGTCAGGCTTTCCAGCCCCAGGACCCAGGACACGGGCCAGTCTATCATCATGTCCGCCGGCCAGTCCGTTCCGAAAATGACCTTGTCGATGCCCACGGTGTCAATCAGCATCCGCAGGGCCGGCTCGCTGTGGGTCAGGCAGTCGTAGTAAAACTTGCTCAGGTAGGAACTGGGCGGGTTGCTGATGTTCACCCGGGCCTCGGGCCGCACCTGCCAGCCCCGGTCCATGCGGCCGGCGCCGAAACAGGTGTAACCGCCGCCGTGGCACAGGCAGACCCGCAAATCGGGGCAGGCGTCCATGACGCCGCCAAAGACAAAGGACGCGAAGGTCACCGCCCGGTCCACCAGGTTGCCGATGGTGTTGTGCAGGTGATAGTTGGGGTTGCGGTCCCGCACCAGAGTCCGCCCGCCCTGCTGGTGGACCAGCAGTACGGCGCCCATTTCCTCGGCGGCTTTCCACAGGGGCATGAATTCCGGCTCGTCGTAGGTCTTGCCGTTGACGTGGTCGTCGATCATGGCGCCCACGAAGCCCATTTCGTTGACGCACCGGTCCAGTTCCCCGACGGCCAGCTTTACGTCCTGCATGGGGATAATGGCCATTCCCTTGAACCGGTCGGGATAGTCCACCGTCATCTGGTAGACCTCGTCGTTGCACTCCCGGTGCATGGGCAGGATTATCTGCGGGTCCCGTTCGTAGTAGTAATAAAAGCTGAAGGTGGACACCACGTGAACGTCAACGCCCAGGGAGTTCATGTCGTCGATGCGCTGCTCCGGAGTCCAGGAGTTACGGGGGCCGATCCCCATTTCGCCGGGCTTGACCCCGTGCCACTCGCGTCCCTCCCGCATGGCATGGATGAAGCACTGCGGTGTCAGGTGGGCGTGTATATCTATGCTGCGCACTGGTACCTCCAGTTCCTTAATCGTCGCTGCTTATTCCCAGCAGCTTCTCCATGTTCTTCCACAGGATGGCTTCCTTCTCGTCCTGGGTCAGGCTCTCCAGGCTCAGCACCCAGGAAACGGGCCAGTCAATCTGCATGTCGAAGGGCCAGTCGGTGCCGAAGACCACCTTGTCGATGCCGGCCATGTCGATGAGCATCCGCAGGGCCGATTCGCTGTGGGTCAGACAATCGTAATAGAAGCGGCTCAGGTAGGCGCTGGGAGGCTGGGGTATCTGGGGCAGGCGGCCCACGTCCCAGCTTCGGTCCATGCGGCCAACGCCGTAGCAGGCGTAGCCGCCGCCGTGGGCCAGGCAAATCTTCAAATCAGGACAGGCATCCATCACGCCGCCCATTACGAAGGAGGCGAAGGTTACGGCCCGGTCCACCAGGTTGCCGATGGTATTGGGCAGGTGGTATTTGCGTGTGCGGGGCGCAACCAGCGTTCCGCCGCCCTGGTGGATCAGGAAGACCGCGCCCATCTGTTCCGCCGCCTTCCACAGGGGCAGGAACTCGGGCTCGTCAAAGGTCTTGCCGTTTACCTTGTCGTCGATCATCGCCCCCACCATGCCCAGCCGGTTGACGCAGCGGTCCAGCTCAGCAATGGCCAGGTCCACGTCCTGCATGGGAATCTGGGCCAGGCCCTTGAACCGGTCCGGATGGTCGATGGTCATCTGGTGGACTTCGTCGTTGCACTCCCGGTGCATGGCGGCGATTTCCCGGCCGTCCCTACCGTAGTAGTAAAACTGGGCGCCCGTGGAGGCCACCTGAACGTCCACGCCCAGGGAGTCCATGTCCCTGATTCGCTGTTCGGGCGTCCATTCCAACTGGGGTTCAATATCCAGGGGTTCGGGTTCAACCCCGTGCCACCCCCGTCCTTCCTTCATTGCGCTCAAATAGGACTGCGGTGTGACGTGAGCATGAATGTCTATGCTTCGCACCTTTACCTCCGAATGCGGTCAGTTTGAATGGCGGGGCAATTTTAGTTAAATGAGCCCGCGGATGGTATAGCCGGACACCCCGCTCATAGTAATGGCACGGCGTATCAAAAAAGGAATCTCCCCCGAATCGGGGGAGATAATCACTTCCTGGAACCTGGTCCGGGATTTAAGCAAAGGACTAACGCCCCCGCAGCCGTGGGTCAAACAGGTCCCGCAGCGCGTCGCCGAAAAAGGCGAAGCCCATCACCGTTATGGTAATGAAGAAGCCGGGGAAGGCGAGAATCCAGGGAGCTGACGGCGCGTACTGGGCAGCTTGTCCAGTGAGCATCCTACCCCACGAGGGAGTAGGCTCGGAAATACCCAGGCCCAGGTAGCTCAAACCAGCCTCCGTCAAAATCGCCGTCCCAAACATTGACGACATGATAATCAGGAAGGGCGCCACAGTATTGGGCATGATATGACGCACCATGGTCCTCAAGTCGGAGGCGCCGATGGAACGGGCCGCCATGGTGTAGTCCATTTCTCGGATCGCTATGGTGGAAGACCGGATTACCCGTACGCCGCGGGGCAAAATAGTCGCGGCAATGGCGAAAATCACGTTGGGCACGGTGTTTCCCAGCACCGCCACAATGGTCAGGGCCAGAATCAGGTCCGGAAAGGACATCCACGCATCCACAATTCTCTGAACGATAGCGTCGATCTTGCCCATGAAAAACCCGGAAATCAGGCCGATAATCGCGCCAACTCCTGTGCCCACAATCACGGCCAAAAATCCCACCAGCATGGATATCCTGGCGCCATGCACCACCCGGGAGAAGATGTCCCTGCCGAAGTTGTCGGTGCCGAAGAAGAAATCAGTACTCGGGGCGGCCAGCACCGCCTCGTAGTTCTGCTCCTGGTAGGTATAAGGGGCGATTACGTCGGCGAAAATCGCCGTGAGAATCATTACCGTACAAATAATCAGGCCCACCGTGCCAAGCAGCTTGTGCCTGAAGTAATAGAGCATGTACTTGAACATGCCAGGGCGCCGGGGCGGCTCTGAGGCAATCAGATTCTCTCTTATCGTTTCGGCGTTGGTAGTCTCATTTGGAGTAGCCATTTCATTTCCTCATCGCGAAAATGCCGAATTCGGCAACCGGAAAGGGCTGAATCCCGGGTCAGCCATTGGATTATTCGCCGGAGGGAGGCCCCAATGTAAAGCGGAACCCCCTTCCGAGAATGTGTCACATCTCTAGGTGTACCGGATTCTGGGGTCCAGCCAGGCGTACATGATGTCGACCACCAGGTTGGCCACAAGCACCACCATGGCCACGAACATGACGATGGCCTGAACCACTGGGTAGTCCCTGGAGCCTACCGCTTGTATAAAGAGCTTGCCCAGGCCGTGCAGGTTGAACACCGACTCGATGATTACCGAGCCACTCATCGCGAACACAATCTCAAATCCGGCCAAAGTGGTTACCGGAAGCAGCGCATTACGCAGCACGTGCCTTCCCAACACCTTGGAGCGGTACAGACCCTTGGCCTCAGCAGTGCGCACGTAGTCTTCCCGCAGCACCTCCAGTACGGAGGAACGGGTCATCCGTAAAATCTCGGCCGAACTGCGCAGCCCTACCAGGAAGGCTGGGAGCAACAGCACCGAGAGGTTGCGCACGGGGTCTACCCAGATGTGACGATATTCAATCGATGGTTTCCAGCCGAATATTATAACCAGCCCCATTATCACCATGAGGGCCAGCCAGAAGCTGGGCATTGCCTGCAAGGTCATGCTGCAACCCCGCAGGATATAGTCGATCCAGGTATCCTGGCGCACCGCGGAGATGACTCCACCCACCGTGCCCAGGATACAGGCGAGGGCGATTGCCAGGGCGCCTAATTCGACACTAAGGGCAATACGGGGCGCCATTCGCTCGAGTACCGGCTTTCGGTTAGTCCAGGAAGTGCCAAAGTCGCCCTTGAAAAACTCGACAAGCCACCGGGCATATTGCTCAGGCGGAGAACCATTGAGGCCCAGCTTCTCGCGTACGGCTTCAATCTCCTCCGGAGTGGCCTGAACTGCCTCCTCTACGTTGCCCAGGAAAAGGACCGTGGCATAGTCGCCGGGAATGATGTGGAGCCCGCCGAAAATCACGACGGATACCAACAAAGCGGTGGGAACAAATAGAAGCAGCCGCTTAATCAGATAGGTTCTCATTTACTGCACCTCCCCGGTAACCTGCCGGAATTGATGTCTGACCGTCCAGGGTCAATCCAGGGTTTCCGTTGTCAGATTATACGACAAAAACAAGAGAAAAGTTCTGATTTCGGGGGGAATTTCCTAATTTTGGTGGCAATCTTCAAGAATTACCAACATCCAGCTACTAAATCGGTTTTTCACAACAGAGATTTGCTGATATAACACAGGCCACCCACATGAAAGTGAGTGGCCTGCATTTATGCTAATTGACTCATTTGATGAGCCGGTGGGTTAGCCCCCTCCAGGTACGCCGGTGGTCTGGCCGCTGTTGTCCCGGTCGTCCTTGTGGGCCGGGTTAATCCACATCTGCTCGTACTGGGTGTGAGAGCCGGAAGGCTGCGGGTGGTGGAAGTAGCCTCGTACCTCGGGCCAGAAAGCCACGGCTTCCTGCTCCCAGTACAAGGGGTACTTCCAGTATTCCCTCATGGCCTTCAACTGAATCTGGGCGGAGATTTCCTGCCGCCTGGCATGGTCGCCTTCGCTCAGCGCCTGGTCCAGCAGTGACTCCATTTCGTCGTCGCATACGCCGCCCGGCGTCCAGAGATTGGACACTGAGTCGCACCGGAAGTAGTAGCCCATGCCCAGGGCCGGATCGTCGGTGGGCATTGTGGCGTTGCCGGGGAGGAAGTCGCCCCAGGTTCCCTTGGCTTCCTGTTCCCGGTAGGCTACGGTCTCCACCTGGTCGAAGTCGGTCTTGATGCCCAACAGGCGCAACTGCTCCTGCACGAAGGTGGCGCGGGCCACTACCTGGGCGTCGGACTCAACGGTGAACAGGTAGGTCTTGTCGAAATCGAAGTTCTCTTCGTTCAGAATCTGGATGGCTTCCTGGCGCTGGGCTTCCATGTCGGCGGCCTGGCACCAGCCGGGAACCGCGCACCCTTGCTCCTCACTCAAGGCCCAGGCGCCGCCGGGAACCATGACGAAGCCCTGGGCGCCGTGGCCGTCCTGCAGCACCTGGATGCCAGCCTCGCGGTCCATACCCATGAACACGGCCTGGCGGACGCGAACGTTGTCCCAGGGAGCGTTACGGGCGTTCAGCCAGATCTCGAAGTGGCCGCGGGTGGCCCGGACCACCGTCATTATCTGTTCGTGGTCAACGTACTCCCGGTACTGGCCCCAGTTCCGGACCCAGTGCCAGTCGGTCTGGTGGGCCAGCATGGTGGCCTGCTGGGTCGTCTCGTCCAGGATGCCGAAGAGGACCAGATGGTCCACGTAGGGCAGCGCGCCGTTGCCCTTGAAGTAGTTGGGGTTCCTGTCGAAATTCTGCTCATCGATGCCAACGCTCTGGCCTTCCTGCCAGACGTAGGGGCCGGTCCCCATGGAAAGGTCCTGGAACATGGCATCCTCGCCGTTCTCCAGGAACCAGTTCTTGTTGAACATGAGCGCATTGGAGCGGGTCAGAGCCAGCATCGCCGGCGCCGTGGGACCCTCGTACTTCAGGTACAGGGTATGGTCGTCCAGGCAGCTGGAATTATCCATGTCGATGAAGCTGAAGTTTGCTTTATTGGAACTGGCGGTAACGCCCTTGCCGGTTATCCACGTCTCGAAGGTGAAACGAGCATCTTCGCAGACGAATGGGTCGCCGTTATGCCAGGTAATATTATCGTGGAAATAGAAGGTGGCGCCGGCCACATCGTCGTCAATGGTCCAGCCCTTGGCCAGGTCGGGAATGATCTTTGTATTGTCATACGGGCTGTCGGAAACGATGCGGTTGTGAGTGGCGCCCCGCAAACGAGTTGCGGCGCCGGTGGAAGCGCCCCAGGTGTTGGCGTGCTCCAGCGGGTCTTCATAGTTAATCCGGAGCGTGCCGCCGTAAACGGGTTCGCCATAGAAATCCGTGTCCGGCGTCCAATACTCCGCGAAGGTCGGGGCGGTTTTAGCACCGGCCATCATGTCATCCGCAGGCTCGGGCATGGCTTCCGGCATCGCGGTGGGCTCCGCCATCGTTTCGGCCGGCGCAGGCTCGGGGGCCGGGGCCTCCGTAGGTGCCACAGTGGGCACGGGCGTCGCAGTGGCGGCGGCACCGCAGGCAACAGCAGCCAGAAGCGCTATCACCAGAATCGGCGCTATTACAAGTCCTTTAGATCCCTTAAACCAATGGTTGGACATTTCCAAAAACCTCCAAATCTATCGGAACAGATCTTCGTAGTCCAAAATTCAGCGAAGTGGCTGACAAGGGACTATTCATAATATCCCATACTTTAGGCAAACCACCTCCTATAACAAACTTACGACATTCCCAATGCGTTCCAAACGCATAGAAAACGGCTTCGCAAACTGCCGCCGAATTTAATCCACAGCAATATATACACTCGACCGGGGCATGTCAATAGGTTTTTGGCGGTCTTACATTGGCCATGAACTGGACTTGCGCTGGCAGGAAAACGTACTGTCCACCGCATTCTGTCTCTTGTCAGAAACTGTTATTGTGTGACACCTTCATCATTTGGCACTTTGATAATTGACCCGTGATTGTGTTCATATTAAGATTCTATTGGTGAAATGGTGAAACGTCGTTTAAGATTACAGATACAGAACATCCCTTAGCAACATTAATACCAGGCAATTGATATCACAGCGGGAGGGAAATTGAACGACAACAAGTTGGTAGCGGGCCTGTTCGTCCTGGCGATTGTGGCCATCTGCATCGCCGTGGTACCCATAGCGGCCCTGGTCAGCCTGCTTTGGCTTTACATCGAACCCAATCCCCGGCACCTGCCCCCCGTCCTTATGGGCGAAGCGGTCGGCTGGGGCGTCATTGGAATATTGACCGGAGCCGCGGTGGTAATAATCACGGAATCCATGATCTGGCACCACGAACGGAGCCTGTGGACCAAGTACCGGGGCCTGATCATCGGCGCCATCATTGCTATAGTAGCGGGCATTGCTCTGGGTATTTTCTTCGCCATCATCCAGATGGACAGCGTGGACGGCCAGGCGATGGAGACTAAGCCGTTGGCCGTCCTGGCGGGGGCCACGTCGGCCGGTTTATCAACTATTGCGGGCATCATTGCCGGCACGTTTTTGCGGCGCTATGTCGTCGGACTTTACCGGCTGCCCGAAACGGAACCCAGCCGAATCACCTTTAACGACGAAGACGCAACCGGCGCCCGCCGCAGCCTGCGCGAGAGGAGCTAACATGCGGGAGAACACCCTTAAAAGCAAGCTGGAGGCGGGCAAGGCCGTTTTCGGCGTAATGATTACCTTTCCCTCTGCCCCCGTCGTGGAGATGCTGGGCGCCCTGGGCTTTGACTGGGTGCTCATCGATAACGAGCACGGCTCCATCACCGTGGACAACTCCGAGGACATGGTGCGCGCCGCCGAACTCAGCGGCATTGCGCCAATAGTCCGCCCGGTGGCCAACAAGCCCGAGATCATCGCCCCCTTCCTGGACCGGGGAGCGTGGGGCGTGCAGGTGCCCCACGTCAACACCGCCGACGAGGCCAGGGCCGCCGTGGATGCCGTCAAGTACTATCCCGAAGGCCACCGGGGCATCTTCAGCCGGGGGCGTCCCGCGGGTTACGGGTTCGTCGGTTCCACCTCCGATTACGTAAAGGACGCCAACGCCAACACCTTGGTATGCCTGATGCTGGAAGAGGTGGAAGCCATCGATAACCTGGAGGAACTGGTTACCGTGGACGGCGTGGACGTCTTTTTCATTGGCTCCGGAGACCTCTCCCAGTCCATGGGTTACCCCGGGCAGAATACCCACCCGGAGGTCCAGGCCCAGATGGAGAAGGGAGTCAAGATTATCCGCGACGCGGGCCGTGTCGCCGGCGTAAGCTGCCCCGACAACCTGGTGCCCAAGTTCCTGGGCATGGGCGTCCAGTACTTCCACGGTAACGTGGGCACCCTGCTCCAGACGTCCAGCGTCGACTACCTGAACGCCATGCGCTCTTCGGCCGCCGAAACGGGCATGTAAAGCCATATATAATAAGGAACCCCACGTCAGCGCTTGCCGGTCTAGCAAGCGCTTTCTGCTGCCCGGACCGGCATCATTCGGCGCCCCGCAGCATTTCGGGGACAACTGCCGCCGGACAGTTCAACCTTCTGCCACACCTGCAACATGGAGCAACCGTGAAATATCGAACCCTGGGCCGCACCGGCCTGCAAGTATCGGAGGTGGGCTTCGGCGGCGCCGGCATCGGCCACGTCTGGGGCCCCACGACGGACGAAGAGTGCATCAGCGCCGTCCGACGGGCCCTGGAACTGGGCATCAACTTTTTTGACACGTCGCCCATGTACGGCGGCGGCAGGTCCGAGGAAAACCTGGGCCGGGGCCTGGCCGGCCGGCGCCAGGACGCCATCATCGCCACCAAGGTAAGACTGCAAACCGAGGACGACCGGGCCAGCGCCGAAAGCATGGTCGCCGCTCTCCGCAACTCGGTGGAACAAAGCCTGGCCAGGCTGGGGACCGATTACGTTGACATCCTCCAGGTGCACCACCAGGTGGGCGCCCAGCGGGGGCAGTACGTGGCCGCTGTGGGCCCGCCGCCGCGGTACGCGCTGCTGCTTGACAGGGAAGACTGCCTGGCCCTGGGCGATGCCATGCGGCAGGTTGTTGCCGAGGGCAAGGCCAGGTTCATCGGCATCACCGCCTGGGACGGCGACCGCGAGGCCATTGAGGAAATCATGGCCAGCGGCGTATTTGACACCGCCCAGGTTCTCTACAACCTGCTTAACCGCACGGCCCTTTCGGCCCCGCCTCCGGGCTTTGACGACCTGGACCAGGGCCAGGCCCTGCCCGTCGCCCTGGCCCACAACGTCGGCGTGATAGGCATACGCTCCCACGCCGCCGGCGCGCTGGCCGACCGGCTGGACCGGGAAACGGCCCCGGGCACCGAGTTAGCGCGGGACCACGCCCGGGCCATGACCCTCCGGCCGCTGCTGGCGAATATGTACTCAACCCTCTCCGGTGCTGCCCTGCGCTTCTGCCTGGACAACCCCGCCATCGCCACGGTGGCGCCGGGCTTCAAGTCCACGGCAGAGGTGGCAGAGGCGGCGACCTGCTCCGACTTGCTCAGAATTCCCGAGGACATCCTGCGCCAACTGGATGACCTGTACCGGCGGCAGTTCGCCCCCTGACCCTTGTGGTACACTGCCAGCGGTGTTCCGGCCCTGGACCGGAGTGGATTGTCCATCAGCAACAGCCTTGCGCTCCGGCCCCTTCGACGGCAGAACACATACACCACCTAACAGGAGCGGAAATAATGGGCGTTTACAGGATGTACACGGGCGACGACGGCGAGACCCATATCGACGAACTGTCCGAAGATGCCATCAAGGGAATCCGCCTGGAAGGGGCGAGGATGGAGTTCAGCGTTTCCCAGCGGGAACCGGGGCATTTCTCGGACTATCATCCGGCCCCGCGCCGCCGCTGGCAGGTGGGCATTGTGGGGCGCACCATCATCGGCCTCAGCGACGGCACTTCCCAGACCTTCAACCCCGGCGACGTCCGCCTCATCGAGGACCTGACGGGCAAGGGCCACACCACCACCTACCCCGACGGCTACAACATCACCCTGCAGGTAACGCCGGCGGAAGACCTTTAGAAATAGCTCCTCCCGGCAACCGGAAAGTGCAAGGCCCGAGCAGGATTTTATCCCCTCGGGCCCTTTAATTTGCCCGGTATCGTAACCATGGCTGCCGGTGCAAACGCATTTACATTCGGTTTGACATCGCATTATGTGAAATCTATACTCTGCCGAAGTTGCTCCCATGCGGAAGGGGGACACTGGCATCTGCCTTGTATTTGGTACTCAGGGCGCCGATTCAGTCTTCCCCAATCGGCCCAAACAGGGCGCTTCATCCGGAGGTGTTACTTGGTCAGCAAATTATCTGGAAAAAGCAGGTTTCTTCTAAGCGTCTCGTTAGCTCTTATCCTTACTCTTATAGTAGGCTGCGGTTCTGCCGCCCCACAGGTCGTGGAAAAGGAGGTAATCCGGGAAGTCCCTCTTGAGGTGGAAGTGCAAAGAGAGGTCGTAAGGGAAGTTCCTGTCGAGATTGAAAAGGAAATAATCCGGGAAGTCCCCGTAGAGGTCACGGTAGAGAAGGAAATCATCAAGGAGATTCCTTCCGAGAAAATCGTTGAGCGGGTGGTCATCCCCACTCCCATTCCGGTACAAGTGGTGGAAGCCAAGGCCGTCTCGGAGCGCCTGGACAAGGTAGCCGTTGCCGTCGGCGGCCAGTCCTGGGATTCCAACTATTCCTACAAAGTCAACATCAGCGGTTTCCTGGACAAGTGGCCCGTGCTTGAGTACCTGGTGGGCGTGGACAATGAGTCGGGCGGCTACACGGCCGAGCTGGCCACCGAGTGGGCCATCGCGGATAACGGCAAAGACTGGACTTTCAAGCTCCGCGAGGACATCCAGTGGCAAGACGGCTGGGGCGAGTTCACCGCCGAGGACGTGAGACATTCCATGTGGCTGCTGGTGCAGCCCACGGCCGCCCCCAGCGGCGCCAGCACCTGGCGCAAGATTATGGGAACCAGCCGGGGCGACGACGAGGCAACCACCCTCGCCCGCGCTGAAGAGGTAGTTGAAATTGTCGACGACCACGAGGTGATTATCCACCTCGGCATCGTCCTGCCTGAGGCCCTGTTCAACCTGGGCAAGCGCCGCAACCTCCCCATGGAAAGCAAGGCCCGCTGGGACGCGGTGGGTGACGAAGGCATGGGCGAGAAGATTGTCGGCACCGGCCCCATGTCGTACGTGGAGCGGGTGGAAGGCTCTCACGTTTTGTATGACGCCGCAGACGAGCACTGGCGCGTGGTGCCCGAATACCACCAGCTTGAGTTCCGCGCCATCGCCGAGTCCCAAACCAGGCTGGCCTCCCTGCTGACCGAACAGGTGCACCTGTCGGTCATCGAGCGCGCCATACGTGATGAAGTAACCAGCCGCGGCTTCGAGTTTGCGAATGGCGAATTTCCGGGTATCCAGCACCACTGGACCTTCTGGGGCAATTTCCATACCAGGCCGGACGACCTTGACCCCACTAACCCGATGCTGATTAAGGAAGTCCGCCAGGCCATGTCCAAGGCCGTCAACCGGGAAGCCATAGCCCAGGCATTGCTGCCCGGAGCCAAGGTGCAGATACCCTCCTACGTGAAGTTCACCGCCCTGGACGAGGTGGTCTGGCCCGGCCTGATAAATCCCGAATGGGCGGAGCGCTGGGACGCCATGTACGGGTACGACCCCGAAGCGGCCCAGCAATTGCTGGCAGCGGCCGGCTACCCCGACGGCTTCGAGTTCACGCTGGCCCTGGATTCCAACCCCGCTCTGCCCGAGATAATGGACATTGGACAGGCTATCGCGCTTGACTTTGAAGCCATTGGCTTGAAGCCTACCCTGGCGAACATCGAAGGGAGCAAGATTCGTTCCCAAAGGAGGGCCTGGGACATTCACAACACCCTGTCCGGTTCCGCAGGCTACAGCTACACCGTCTACCACCTGGAGACCTACTACTGCACCTGCGGCTCCGTGCGCACCTATGTGGATCCGTTCCTGGACTCCAAGATCGAAGAGTTGAACGTAACGATTAACCCAACCGAACGCACCCGCATCATGCGCGACATGGGCGACTTCTGTTACGACAATTTCTGCGCCCTGCCCATGTTCGACGTAGCGCCCGACATTGCGATAAACCCCAAGTACATTGAGAGCTATGTGTTCCCCGGTTTCATCAGCGGTTTCTACACCCACCTGGAATACATAAAGACCGTGCCACAATAGCCATCGGCAAGGCTAACCCTTAAAGGATTGAGTGCGCCTCACTCCGACAACCAAACGGCGGTATGAGGCGCATTGCTTTTTTCGGCCACACGAGGCTGCAATTCACGTCGAATCTGTCCTGGTGAGTCCGGGAGGTTAAGAAGTGCAGCGATACATCATCGTCCGACTTTTCCACGCTTTCCTGGCGCTCTTCGCCATGAGCATCATTGTCTTCTCCCTGGCGCGGATTTCCGGCAATCCAATGGACGTGCTTCTGCCGGAAGACGCCACCGTGCAGGACTTTGAAATCATGAGCGAACGCTGGGGCCTGGACAAACCCCTGCACATGCAATACCTGGTGTATGTGGGCAATGTCCTTAGTGGCGACTTCGGAACCTCAATAAAATGGCCCGGCCGCTCCACCCGCGACCTGATATTTGCCCGGTTGCCGGCCACCCTCGAACTGTCTTTCCTGGCGTTGATCGTGGCCGCCATGCTTGCCCTGCCCCTGGGCGTGATGGTCGCTGTCAAGAAAGACACGGGCATTGACTACGCGGGCAAGGTTGTCGCCCTGTTGGGCCAGGCTGCTCCCTCTTTCTGGGTGGGAATTGTGCTCATCTGGATATTCGCCGTTACCCTGGAGTGGCTTCCGGCCTCAGGGAGAGGCGGATTGACCAGCTTAATCCTGCCGGCCTTCGCGCTGGGCTGGTTTCAGGTGGCGGCGGTGATGCGCCTGACCCGCTCCTCCATGCTGGAAGTGCTGGACAGCGAGTACGTCAAGCTGGCCCGCATCAAGGGCATACCCAACTGGAAGGTCATCTGGAAGCACTGTCTGCGCAACGCCGCCATCGCCCCCCTGACCTATTTCGGATTTATTATAGGTGGATTCCTCACCGGCTCGGTGGTCACCGAAACGGTTTTCGCCTGGCCCGGTGTCGGCCTTCTCGCTATTGATGCTCTGCGCGCCCGGGACTTCCAGGTAGTGCAGAGCGTGGTGCTCTTCTTTGGCGTCATTTACATTGCCAGCAATTTACTGGTGGATATCCTTTACGCATACCTGGACCCAAGGATCAGGTACACCGATTAACGGGGCGTGCCAACCGTATGGCAGAGGCAACAACATGGCAAACCTAGCTGAGGCATTGCCGGGGCCAATTAGCAGTACCGCCGACCGGGTGCAACGGGGCATTAAATGGGCGCGCCAATTCCCATTGATTACCATGGTTGTCCTCTGCTTCGTGCTCATTATCCCGGCCTTTTTCGCCGACCAGGTGGCCCCCCACGAACCCACCAAGGGCGACATCCTCAACCGGCTTCAGCCCCCGGCCTGGTTGGAGGGAGGCTCCTGGGAACACCCCCTGGGTACTGACAAGCTGGGGCGCGACATGCTTAGCCGTATAATATTTGGCGCGCGAATTTCCCTCACCATCGCCGCTATAGCTATCGTCTGCGGAGGAATCGTCGGAACCACTCTGGGACTGATCGCAGGCTATTGGGGCGGCTTGTGGGACCACGTCATCATGCGCCTGGTGGACATCAAGATTTCTATACCATCCATATTATTGGCGCTGATTTTAGCGGCGGCGCTGGGCCCCAGTTATTTGACCGTAATCATAGTGGTGGCCCTGACACTGTGGACCCAGTACGCCCGCCTGGTCCGGGGCCAGGTTCTCAGCCTGCGCAGCCAGGACTTTATTTCCCGGGCCAAGGTATCCGGGGCATCTACCAGCCGAATCATAACTCGTCATCTATTACCCAACGTGGTCAACACCATAATCGTGCTGGCTACTTTGGAAGTTGGCGTGGTAATCATCCTGGAAGCCTCGCTCAGCTTCCTGGGCGCCGGCATTCCCCCGCCGAACCCGGCCTGGGGCCTCATGGTGTCCGATGGTCGGGCCCTGGTGATCAACGCCTGGTGGGTGTCCTTCTTCCCGGGGGTTGCCATTCTGCTGACGGTGCTCTCCATGAACCTCCTGGGTGACTGGCTCAGGGACAGACTTGACCCCAAGCTGCGCAACGTCTAGGCTGGAAGCGCCGAAACAGATTTCGCTCAACGCTGACCCGGGCAAAAGAGGGAAGGCCGGACGAGGGTTATCCCACTCGCTCCGGCCTTCCCTTTCTTCTTGCTTGCCACTGCCCATCCGGGCGGGGCTTCCCGGGCTCCGGGGGCATCCCGACAATTTAGCGCGCCCGAAGTCGGCAGAGGCCGTTCCCAACGCACATGGCGCGGGCGCCAATCCAGACCTTTACCAAACCCGGACTCAATGAGACTAAACCACTCCATTCGCCAGGCCACCTATCCCGTAGCCATTCTGGGTCAACGCAATTTTGCCCTGGTCTGGTCCTCTGTATGGACAGTCCAGACCGGCAACCAGATGGAAGCCCTCATCCTGGCGTGGTATGTGCTGGAGGTTACGGGCAGTCCCTTCCTGGTCGGGCTGATCGCCTCTGCCCGGATGGGCCTGAACTTCCTGGCCCTCTTCTCCGGAGCCATAGCCGACCGGCTTCCCCGCCACCGGTTGCTGACCGTAATAGAACTGGTAATGACCTGCCTGGGCCTGTCGATTCTGGCCCTGATGCTCACCGGGTTCCTGGAGGTTTGGCACCTGTTTGCCATTACCCTGAGCGCCGGGTTGGTCCGCATATTCCAGATGCCCACGGCCCAGGCATTGATTGGCGACACCCTCCCCCCGGACAAGATCAGCAACGGGGCAGCCCTCAGCAGCATGGCCCAGAACCTGTCCACCATCCTGGGCCCCTTCGTCGGCGGCCTGCTCTACAAGACCTGGGGGCCGGAGGGCGGTTATACCGCCGTGGCGCTCCTCTACTTCATCAGCGCCATTTGCGCATCCTTCGTCAGGCCGATACGGGTATCCGAAACACCCCAGCGTGGCTCCGTCCTGCGCTCCGTCGCGGAGGGCCTGCGGTACGTGAAGAGTCAGCAGGTCCTCTGGGCAACGCTGGCTATCGCCGTGGTCATCAATCTGACCGGCTGGCCCTTCCATACCGCATTGCTGGCCATCTTCGCCGGCAATGTCCTCGGGACCGGTCCCGACGGCCTGGGCTTGCTGACCGCTTCCTTCGGCATTGGCGCGCTGTGCGGTTCCATCGCCTGGGCCTCCTTCCGCAACCTGCGCCACATCGGCAAGCTCATGATATTGTCCGTCGTAATCTGGCACGGCAGCATGCTGGTATTTGCCCTGTCCACCAATCTGTACCTCTCCCTGTCCATCCTGCTGGTCACGGGCGCGGCCTTCTCGTCCACCCAGGTAATGATGCTCACCGCCATGCTGCGCACGACCCAGGCCGACTACCGGGGCCGCGTCCTGGGCCTGCGGGTGCTGGCCATCTACGCCTATGCCTTCGGCGGGGCCGGCGCCGGTTTCCTGGCCGGCGTCTGGGGCGCCCCCGCCGCCGCCATGATCATCGGCATGACCGGCGCGGCCCTGACCCTGGGCCTGGCCGTGTTCACCCCCCAGCTAAGGCGGGCGTGACCGGCCCACCCTCAGCAAGCGCTTGAATGGGGGATTGTTGACAACCGCAAGCGCCGACACTACGCTGAACAGGCGCTTCACAAAGGCTGCGAAGGCAGTCCCCGGTGTGTTCCCACCAAAGCCGGGAGGAATATGAGATGACCGCTACTGCCAGTGAACGAGTAATACTTACCCACCGGACCGGCAATAAGCACGACTTCACCATTGAGTTGTTGCTGGACTACGGTACTGAGGAAGACGAATGGGTAGGAGTCTGCAATCAACTGGGAATCGCCGCCAATGCGGCTTCACTGGATGAAACCAAAGAGATACTTAAAGACCTCATTTTGCTCCGGTTGAATGGCATAGAGAGTCTGACCAGCATTTGCGATTATTTGTCCGAAAACGGGGTAACCATATTGGAACCGGAAAGTCCGCGGGACGATGAATCCGGCTTCATAATGAATAACTGCTCCCCCAACCACAAGGAGGATTAACATGGCCCGACTGCCCTACGTAACCCGTGACATGGTTCCCGAGGAATTCCAGGAAGCCTACGACGAAGTAACCGGCGGCGAAGTCATCACCGTTGGCCCCGGCTCCATGACCATCTACAGCCCCGAAATGGCCCGCCGCCGCGCCGGATTGACAGCATACCTGCGCTACGAGACCACCTTCCCCCGCCGCATTCTGGAACTCACCATCATCGCCACCGCCAGGGCCATGGACTGCCCCTTCATCTGGAACGACCATGTTACGGCGGCCCGAAACGAAGGGGTCAGCGATGCCCTGATTAACGCCCTGCGGGATAAGCAGCCTCTGCCCGACATTAGCGACGACGAACGGGCCGTAATCAACTACATCAACGAGTTCTACACCAGCCACCGGGTCAGCCCGGAAACCTTCCAGGCGGCACTGGACCAGTTCGGCCCCCAGCACCTGGTGGAGTTGACGGCACTCATGGGCAGCTATGCCCAGACTGCCTTTGTGCTCAACGCCTTTGAAGTGGAACTGCGGGAAGGGATTGACGAGACGGTATTGCCCGTTTAGAACATGGTCATATAGCCCCTTCCCCCTTGACGGGGGAAGAGCCTGCCCTGAGCTTGCCGAAGGGTTGGAACGTATGACGAATGAATAACTGCTCCCCCAACCCTCACCCAAAAGGAGGTTCAGCATGGCCCGACTGCCCAACGTAACCCGCGACATGGTTCCTGAAGAATTTCGCGAAGCCTACGACGAAGTAACCGGCGGAAACGTCATCACCGGCGGCCCCGGCTCCATTACTATCAACAGCCCCGAAATGGCCCGCCGCCGCGCCGGATTGACGGCCTACCTGCGCTACGAGACCACCTTCCCTCGCCGCATCCTGGAACTGGCTATCATCGCCACCGCCCGGGCCATGGACTGCCCCTACGTTTGGAACGCCCACGCCCCGGCCGCTCGGCGCGAGGGGGTCAGCGACGCCCTGATCGACGCGCTGCGGGAGAAGCAACCGCTGCCCGACATCGGCGCCGACGAGCAGGCCGTCATCAACTACGTCAACGAGTTCTACGCCAATCACCGCGTCAGCCCGGACACCTTCCAGGCGGCGCTGGACCAGTTCGGCCCCCAGCACCTGGTGGAGTTGACAACGCTAATGGGCGGATACGCCCAGACCGCCTTCGTCCTCAACGCCTTCGAGGTGGAACTGCCGGAGGGGACTACGGAACCGGTATTGCCTGTTTAGCCATTGAACAAATAATCCCTTTCCCCTTGACGGGGGAAGGTTAGAAGACGGTGACTTAGTCCCTTCCCCCTTGACGGGGGAAGGTTAGGATGGGGGTGAAGGCCCCATCATCAACCCCCCTTCTGGAGGAAAACCATGCGACTGGAAGGTAAAGTAGCTCTAATCAGCGGCGGCGCCCGGGGCCAGGGCGCCTGCGAGGCCCGCATGTTCGCCGCCGAGGGCGCCAGCGTAGTCTTCGGCGACATTCTCGACGACCTGGGCCAGCAGGTGGAAGCGGAAATCCGCGAACTGGGCTGCGAGGCCACCTACGTGCACCTGGACGTTACCAGCGAGGCGGAGTGGGAAGCGGCAGTGCAGACGGCAGTGGACCGCTACGGCAAGCTGGACATCCTGGTCAACAACGCCGGCATCTGCAACTGGGGCAAGCTGGAAGACTCCAGCGGCGAGGAGTGGGACCGGATTATGGACGTCAACGGCAAGGGCGTTTTCCTGGGCACCCTGGCCGCCATACCGGAGATGAAGCGGGCCGGCGGCGGCTCCATTATCAACATTTCGTCCATTTCCGGCCTGGTGGGCCAGGACACCGTGACGGCGGCCTACAACGCCTCCAAGGGCGCCGTGCGGCTGCTGACCAAGACCACCGCCATCCAGTATGCCGCCGACGGCATTCGCGCCAACTCCGTCCATCCCGGCTCAGTCGCCACACCCATGACCGCCGAACGCCAGTCCGACCCGGAAGTCCTGCGCCAGAGCGAGGCCCGCATCCCCCTGGGCCGGGTGGGCCAGTCCGAAGACATCGCCTACGGCGTCCTGTACCTGGCCTCCGACGAGTCATCCTTCGTCACCGGCAGCGAACTGGTCATAGACGGCGGCTACACCGCCACGTAGCGCAGTGATTCTATCCACGAATACCCACGAATAGTCACTAATTATGCTTGGCTTAAAGCCAGCCATTCATTCGTGCCCATTCGTCCGCCGCGGCGGATTCGTGGAAAAAAGAGGTAGAAAATGGTTGCCGAAACGCAGGGCCTGGTTGATTCGGAGCGCGGCCTGGTAAGCCGCCGCATTTTCATCGAGCCCGACATCTACCAGCAGGAACTGGAACGCATCTTCGCCCGCTGCTGGCTGTTCCTGTGCCACGACAGCCAGATTCCCAACCCCGGCGACTACTTCACCACCTACATGGGCGAAGACCCGGTGCTGGTCATGCGGGACAGCGGCGGGGCCGTCAACGCCTTCCTGAACGTCTGCCGCCACCGGGGCAACCGCCTGTGCCGCGCCGACTTCGGCAACGCCGCCACCATCACCTGCGCCTACCACGGCTGGACCTTCGCAAACAACGGCAAGCTGGTGGCCGTCCCCAACCTGCAGGATGCCTACTTCGGCGAACTGGACCTGGACCAGTGGAACCTGATCCCCGTAGCCCAGTTGGACAGCTACCGGGGCATGATTTTCGCCACCTTCGACCCCGACGCGCCGGCCCTGCGGGAGTACTTGGGCGAGATGGCCTGGTACCTGGACAGCTTCTTCGACCGGCGAGAGGGCGGCGTAGAGGTAGTAGGCGGCGTCCACAAGTGGGTGGTGCCCTGCAACTGGAAGCTGCCAGCCGAAAATTTCGGCGGCGATGCCTACCACGTCTCCTGGAGCCACCTGTCCGCCATCCGCGCCGGCTTCGCGGGCGACTTCCGCCTCCGTTCCAGCACGGGAGGTACCCTTGTTTCGCCGGGCGGTGGCCACTGCGTCATTACCCTGGGCGGCGGCGACATTGCCGAAGCCCCGGAACCGGAACTCATCGCCTACGAGCAGGAAACCCGCCCTGAAACCGTCAACCGCCTGGGCCCCCGGGCCGAGCAGGTCAGCCCCATTGTCGCCACCGTCTTCCCCAACCTTTCCATAATTCGCTCCACGTCCCATTCCTTCCGCGTCTGGCACCCCAAGGGCCCCGGCGAAATCGAAATCTGGGCCTGGATTTTCGTGGACAAGGCGGCCCCGCCCCAGGTTAAAGACGCCCTGCGGGTCAACGGGTTGCGTGGTTTCGGCCCTTCCGGCACCTTCGAGCAGGACGACATGGACAACTGGCAGGAATGCACCCACACCTCCCGGGGCGTGGTCTCCCGCCGCTTCGACCTGAACATGCAGATGGGCCTGGGCCACGAGCAGTACCGCCCCGACCTGGGCGGCTGGGCCAGCGACTATCGGCTCAGCGAAAGCAACCACCGCCAGTTTTACCGCCGCTGGGCCGAACTCATGGCGGCGGAAAGCTGGGATGAATTGCCCGCCTAATACCTTCCTCAACAATCCCTTCCCCCTTGACGGGGGCGGAATCCGCCCGAGGCGGACCGTGGCGGGAAGGTCAGGGTGGGGGTGAGAGCAGTCCCTTCCCTCTTGATGAGGGAAGGTCAGGATGGGGGTGAAGACGTGCATAACCCCCATCCACCAACGAGAAGAACGACATGAGGCAACAAACTTGCAAATAACCCCCGACCTACTCAGCGAAATTGAACAGTTCTTGTACCGAGAGGCACGTCTGCTGGACAGCCGCCAGCTTCACCAATGGACGGAGTTGCTGGCCGACGACCTGCGGTACTGGATGCCCCTGCGCAGCAACGTCTATCCCTCCAGCAGCAAGTCCATCGCTTCCCTGGACGAAGCCCAGCAGGAGGAGCGGGAATTAAGCGAACCCCACGAGCTTGCCGTCATGGACGAGACCCGCGACACCCTGCTCCGCCGCATAGAACGCCTCGACAGCGGCCTGGCCTGGGCCGAAGACCCGCCGTCCCGCACCCGCCATTTCATCTCCAACGTGGAGCTTGAACCCACCGACAACCCCGACGAGGTGAAAGCCTATTCCAACTTCATCATGTACCGCACCCGCGGCGAACGGGAGGAAGACTTCTACGTGGGCAGCCGCGAGGACATTCTGCGGCAATCCGGCGACTCCTGGCTCATCGCGTACCGCAAGGTTGTGCTGGACCAGACCGTGCTGTCCGCCAAGAACGTAAGCAACTTCTTCTGAAATACATTAAGACCACGAACGTGACGAAGGCCACCTAAACATGGCGGCATATATCATTGGTGAAAATTCGTCCGCCGCGGCGGATTCGTGGATAAACTTCGAGGAGGCAACCAATGGATATCGGCGTCCTGACCTTTGTAACCGACTACTCAATGCGCCCGGCGGAACTGGCCGTGGCCCTGGAGGAACGGGGCTTCGAGTCCCTGTGGGTACCCGAACACACCCACATTCCCGCCAGCCGCCGCAGTCCCTGGCCCGGCGGCCCCGACCTGCCCCGGGAGTACTGGCACTCCATGGACCCCTTCGTGACCCTGGGCGCTGCCGCCGCCGTCACCACCAACCTGAAACTGGGCACCGGCATCTGCCTGATAGTGGAGCGCGACCCCATCATCACCGCCAAGGAAATCGCCACCCTCGACATGCTGTCCGACGGCCGCTTCATGTTCGGCATCGGCGGGGGTTGGAACTCCGAGGAAATGGAGCATCACGGCACCAACTTCCGCCGCCGCTTCCGCCTGCTGCGGGAGCGCATCCTGGCCATGAAGGCCATTTGGACCGAGGAAGAAGCAGAATTCCACGGCGAGTTTGTGGACTTCGACAAGCTCTGGTCCTACCCCAAGCCGGTGCAGAAGCCCCATCCCCCCATCTTCATGGGCGGCGACGGCGCCACCACCTTTGACCGGGTGGTGGAGTTCTGCGACGGCTGGATGCCCATTGCCCGGGGCCCGGGCCAGGAGGGCGTCCTGACTGAGAAGATTGCCCTCCTCCGCAAGCAGGCCGAGGACGCCGGCCGCGACCCCACCAGCCTGCCCGTCTCCCTCTGCATCTTCGGCCAGGCCGACGAGGCCCTGGTATCCCGAATGGAGGATGCGGGGGTCGACCGCCTTATTCTCGGCGTTCCATCGGACGAGCGGGACAAGCTGCTGCCCGTCCTGGACAAGTATGCCGAGCTTACTAAGTGATTACTCTACCGGCCCGTGTCTCGACGCTGACCCTGGCAGCGTTGACCCTCGCAGTGCTGGCCGCTTGTGGCGACGAATCCACTCCGGCTCCCTCTCCCATGCCGCCGGTCACCAGGACGACGCCGGCATTGCCGCCCACTCCGGCTGCGGGGCATCCGACACCGGTAACAGGGGAGAGGGCAACTTCAACGCCGAGCGCAACGCACCTGCCGGATAGGTCGTCTCAAACTCCATCGCCAATGGCCGCCGCCTTGCCGAGGGAAGCCCTGCCACCAAGCCCCTCCGTCGAGACGCCTGCAACCAGGACATCTCCGGAGACGCCAACGCCGGCCCCAACCGTGCCCTGCGGCCAACTGTGCTCGCTGGAGTTCTGGCTGGGCGGCGCGACGGCCGCCATGGTCCAGGCTGAATTGGACCGGGGCGCTGACCCTAACGCAGAGGTTGATGTCGGGATTCCCGTTCTGGCCTTTGCGGCGGGTTACGGAAATGCTGAAATTGTCAGGTTGCTTTTGGAGGCCGGCGCCAACCCCAACGCCAAGGATGAATCCGGGACCCCCATCCTGCACACGGCGGTACAGACAGCCGCATACGTTTCATCACCACAAGCCTCCGCCGAGTTGCCCCTGAACGTGGATGAACTACGGGAAAATGTCCTTGACAGCGTCCGTCTTTTGCTGGAGCATGGCGCCGACGCTGCGGCCAGGGACGATTTCGGGCAGTCGGCCCTGTTTGTTTACCTGGGGAGCCTGATTGAGTCTGCGCAAGCTGCCCCACAGCGCGAGTCGATGACCCGGCCCGGCGGCGTAGACCCGCGGATTGTCGAACTGCTGCTGGACCACGGCGCCGAGGTAAAGGCCGAGAATGAAACCGACGCACTGATTTTGACCTACGCCTTCTGGGCCGGGGCCAATGCTGATGTCATCCGACTCCTGTTGGACCATGGCGCCAATTTCGGCGTAAGTGAGCGCGAAGGCTTTACTACGTGGGACGATGCCGTCCAATTCACCGCGGAACCGGCAGTCTTTCAGTTGCTGCTGGAGCGGGGGGAAGATGTTAGTGCTAGGGACGAATCCGGTCGGACGATTCTGCACAGGTCGTTGCGCAACGGCGACCTCGACCCCCAGGTAATCAGGCTGCTGCTGGACAGCGGCGCGGACCTGGCAGCCCGTGACGACGCGGGGGCTACGCCGCTGCATTACGCCGCAACCCACTCCGGGCCGGAGGTCGTCCGGCTGTTGCTGCAACACGGCGCCGACGTGGACGCCAGGAATGGCGACAATAGTACGCCGCTCCACAACGCCGCGTCCCGCTCCCGCCCGGAGGTCATCCGGCTGCTGCTGGAGCAGGGCGCCGCCGTCAACGCAGTTGACAATACCCGTCGAACCCCCTTGCACCTGGCGGTGAATTCCAGGGAACCCTGGCGCGTCCCTTCCGACGGTCCGTTGCCCCAGGTCATTGCGCTGCTGCTGGAGCAGGGCGCAGACGCTAACGCCATGGACGACCGGGGACAAACGCCGCTGCTCCTGGCGGCGGCTACGTCCCGGCCTCCCGAGGTGATCGCTCTCTTGCTGGACGCCGGTGCGAGCGTCAACGTAACTGACCAGCAGGGAAAGACGCCCCTGCTCCAAGCGGCAGCCAGTTCGGACTACCACGGGCCCCAGTATCCTGATGCCATCCGCCTGCTGCTGGACGCCGGGGCAGACGTCAACGTCGCAGACCAGGAGGGGCGGACGGCCCTGCACCTGGCGGCGGCCAATTCGGACCACTGGTTGTACTATGAGCCCGAGTACCTTGAAGCCCTCCCCTTGCTGCTGGACGCCAGAGCAAGTATCAACCTGCCAGACGAGGCAGGCAATACGCCGCTGCACACCGCGTTGATTGCCACTTCTTTCGACCCGGCCGGCAGCCCCAACACAGAGGTTGTCCGGCTGCTGCTGGGACACTGCGCTGATGTGAACGCCGGGAGCGCCGACGGTAGAACACCGCTGCACATTACCATGGGTGACGACCACGGTATCACCGGCTACGAAGTCAACGTGGACGCCGCCAGGCTGCTGCTGGAACACGGCGCAGACCCGGAGGCCAGGAACTTCAATGATGCCACCCCGCTCCATTCCGCAGCGGGGCAGCAGAGCCCCGATGCCGTACAGTTGTTGTTGGCCTACGGCGCCGACGCAACATCGCGCAGTAAGTCGGGACTCACTCCCCTTCACCGCGCGGTGAACGGCCAGCGCGTGCACACCGACCTGGAAGCCCACCTTAAGGTTGTCCAACTTCTGTTGGACCACGGCGCCGATGCTAACGCCGCCTCTCATTCCCTGCTGCGCACGCCGTTACATTTGTTGACCGGTCAGTACCCCGATTTTCCCTCCCCTGAGACCGTCGCCTTGCTGCTGGCGCATGGCGCCGACTCCAACGCCGCCGACTTTGAACGCCGAACGCCCCTGCATGAGGCAGTCCATAATCACACCATTACATCCTCCCCGGCACGCTCCCTCCAGACTCTCGTCCTGCTGCTGGAGCATGGCGCGGACCCCAACGCCGCCGATAGTGATTTCCGAACACCCCTGCACCAGGCAGTAGTATCGGGCGGATTCTGGCATGACAACCCGGAGGTCAAGTTCAGCGACCACATAAGGTTGTTGCTGGACGCCGGCGCCGACGTCGCCAGGGAAGACGCGTACGGCGCAACGGCCTGCGACTTGGCCCGCAGCGTGGCTGACAATGTGCGAAAGTTGCTTTGTCCCTAACCATTCACCATACAAGGAGGCAAACATGGGTTGGTCAAACCATCACAAGGACGGGCTCATTCACCACGCCCCCCGCAACTGCTACCGGGGCTATACCCTGCTGACCACCAACGGCAGCAACCACGTCAAGCTCATCGACATGGAGGGCCGCGTCTGCCATCAATGGAGTTTTCCCGAAGCATTGGGCTACGGCTACCTGCTGGACAACGGCAATCTACAGCTTCGTACCATCAGTTCCCGGGCAGGTGGCCGTCCCAGCGGCGCCGGACCCCGGGCCGGGGCTATCGTGGAACTGGACTGGGACGGGAACGAAGTCTGGCGGTACGAGAACCCCCTGCTCCACCACGACTTTGACCGCCTGCCCAACGGCAACACCCTGGTCCTGCTCTTCGAGCCCCTGGAACCGGACCTGGCGGCCAGGGTCAGGGGCGGAGCGCGCACCGCCGACCGGGACGTGGAAATGCTGGGCGACCTGGTGGAGGAAATAACGCCGGAGGGGGAAACCGTCTATTCCTGGCGTTCCTGGGAGCATCTTGACCCGGAGGTTGACGAAATTGGCTTCCTGGAAAACCGGGAGGAATGGACTCACCAGAACTCCTTACGTACCACCCCCGAGGGCGACCTGATTGTCAGCTTCCGCCGTACCGATACCGTGGGCATTGTGGACAAGACAAGCGGCGATTGGAAATGGAAGTGGGGTCCCGGCCAGATTTCTCACCAGCACTATCCCCACATGCTGGCCAATGGAAACATCCTGCTCTTCGACAACGGCTGCCACCGTCCCGGACCGACCTTCTCCCGGGTCCTTGAGGTTAACCCCAATACCAGCGAAATTGTCTGGGAATACAAGGGAGACCCGCCCATTTCGTTCTACAGCTTCCACATCAGCGGCGCTGACAGGCTGCCCAACGGCAACACCCTCATCTGCGAAGGCGCCCCCGGCCGGGTCTTCGAGGTAACTCCCGACAAGGAAATCGTATGGGAATACATTAACCCTGAGTACGTCTATTCAGCCCGGGACAACATCCGCGCCAACTCCCTCTTCCGCGCCCACCGCTACGGCCCTGAACACCCTGCCCTGGCCGGAAAGGACCTGGACCCCGGGAGGTATGCGGGGTTGAACCGACTGTATGGTGGGTAGAGAGAAAGTTAGATAGGAAAAGGCCATTCCCGTCCGTAAACCGAGTTTCGGCCTTGTGAAAGGATTGGGGTAACTGACTATAATGATGAGGAATAGCATGCGCATCGGAGAAGTTTCTGGATATCGATACCGGTAGCGACTATGCGTATATTTTCCAAAGGAACGTTACGGGAGTTTTGGCTGAGGCACCCTGACGCGGAGCATGCCTTACAAGACTGGTATAAGGTTACTCGACAAGCTCACTGGGAATCACCGGCAGCAGTAAGGGATCGTTATCCCAGCGCCAGCATACTCAGTTACAACCGAGCGGTCTTTCGCATCAAGGGCAATGCCTATCGGCTGGTTGCAGAAATAAACTACCGGTCGGGGCGAGTTTTTATACGATTCGTCGGCACGCACTCAGAGTATAATGGAATTAACGCCAACGAGGTGTAGCATGACGAGAGCAAAATCCATCGAAACTGAACAGGAGTACCAAGTTGCGTTGGCTCGGCTTTACGAGCTCTTTAACGCTGAACCTGGCACACCGGAAGGTGACGAGTTTGAAGTCCTCGCTAACCTGGTAGAAGCCTATGAAACCATACATTACCCCATTCCCGAACCAACTCCCGCCGGTATTGTTCAGGGGCGCCTGGACGCACTTGGCTTGACCGAGGACGATCTGGTTCCCTGCCTGGGCAGTCGGGAAATGGTTGACGAAATACTGGCAGGTCAACGCGACATCACACCTGAGATGGCGGAGTCCTTGCACCAGTTCCTAGGCATCCCCGTTGAAGACTTGCTGCCTGAAGCAACTCCCAGCCACGGCTGATACTCTCCCCAAGCTGGAGAGGGCCCTTCCACCGCGACGCCCACCCCGCTTCCCACCACGTGGGCCCGTCCCAGGACACGCTGGCCGAACAGTACGGCAGGGTAAGGGAGGGTCGGGAGCGGACCCAAGATTGGTCTGAATGCCTTGTTGGCGCCAACAACAAGAGGGGCGGGTTTGAAACCCGCCCCTACGTCTTTCTCCGGCTTTGACTCGGCGAGCAGCCTAATCAGCCCCATTCTCCTGCTGCCACTTGGCTTCCAGGAAAGTAGCCGAGTTCATGGGCAGGTCGGTCAGGCGCAGCCCCGTGGCGTGGTAGATGGCGTTGGCAACGGCGGCCATGGGCGGCACCAGCGATACCTCGCCCACGCCCCGCACGCCCAGCGGGTGGCCAGGGTTGGGCACTTCCACGATTACCGTGTCTATCATCGGCAGATCCAGGCTGGTGGGCATTCGGTAGTCCAGGAAGCTGGAATTGACCATCAGCCCTTCCTGGTCCACGTAGTATTCCTCGTTCAGCGCCCAGCCGATACCCTGCACGGCGCCGCCCTGGATCTGGCCTTCCACGTAGCTGGGGTGGATGGCCTTGCCGGCGTCCTGCAACGCGGTGTAGCGCAGCACCTCCACCTTGCCCGTATCCGGGTCCACTTCCACGTCCACCACGTGGATGCCGAACGCGTTGCCCACGCCGCCGGGGTTGGCCGTGGCGCGGCCCACTACCGGCCCGCCGGTGCCGTTAAGCCTCCGCGCAATCTGGGCGAAGGTCATGCTCAGCTCGGAGTCGGACTTGTGGCTCAGAACGCCCTTGTTGTACTCCACGTCTTCCACGCTGACGTCCCAAATCCTGGCCGCCCGCTCGATAAGCTGCCGCCTGATGTCTTCGCCGGCATTGTAGACCGCCGTACCCATTTTGAAGGTCACGCCGCTGCCCCCGGCCCCTGAGCTATAACCAATGGAGTCGGTGTCGGCGATGGAAGGCTTGATGTCTTCGGCGGCGATGCCCAGCACCTCGGCAATCTGCATGGCCATGGCGGCGCGGCTGCCTCCGATGTCCGGCGAACCCTCCACCAGGCTGACCGTACCGTCCGGGTTGACGCTGGCTACCGCGCTGGCGGGCCCCGTCCCGTTCATCCAGCAGCCGGCGGCCACACCCCGACCCCGGTACTTGCCCTCCAACGGTTCGGCCAGGTGCGGGTGCTGCTGGGTGGCCTGGCAAAGCTCCACCATGCCTATCTTGCGGTACGTGGGGCCGGTAATCTGCCGGTCGCCCTCCTTGGCGGCATTGATGAGCCGGAACTCCACCGGATCCATGCCAATTTTCTCGCAGACTTCGTCCAGCACGGTTTCCGCGGCATAGGCGGCCGTGGGAGACCCGGGCGCCCGGTACGCGGCAGACTTCTGGGTGTTCACCACCACGTCCAGCCCTTCAACGTAGCCGTTGGGGATGTTGTAGGGGGCGAACATGGTGCGGCAGGCCGACGCCACCGGCGAACCGGGGAAGGCCCCCGCCTCGTAGGTCAGCCGGGCTTCCGCGACGGTAATCTTGCCGTCGTTGGTGGCCCCCACCTTGACCTTCATGTGGGTGGCCGGCGCCGGGCCGGTACCCAGGAAGACCTCGGTGCGGGACATGGCTATCTTCACCGGCCGGCCGGTCTTTCGAGACAGCGCGGCCACCACCGGCTCAATGTAGCAGCCGCCCATACCCTTGCCGCCAAAGCCGCCGCCAATCTCCATGGGGATAATCTTCACCTTGGAGACGGGCATTCCCATGATGGTGGAAGTATGGTCGCGCAGGGCGAAGTGGCCCTGGCTGCTGGCCCAGATGGTTACCGTGTCGTCGGTGTTCCACTGGGCGGTGGCCGAGTGGGGCTCAATGTAGCCCTGGTGGACGGGACGGGTGTGGAACTCCCGCTCCACTACCACGTCGGCCTCGGCGAACGCCTTCTCCGGGTCGCCCAGGGTGTATTCAAACTTGTTGGCCAGGTTGGATACCTTGTCCGACTGGTCGCCCCACGCACCGGGCCGCCAGTTGGGACTGTCAAAGGTAATCAAGCGCTCGTGGACCAGGGGCGCGTCCTCCGCCAGAGCCTCTTCGGCGTTCAGCACCGGCTCAAGAATTTCCCAGTCCACGTCGATGAGCGACAGCGCTTCTTCCGCCAGATGGGGGCTGGTGGCGGCAACGGCGGCCACGGCATGGCCCCGGTACAGGGCCTTTTCCCGGGCCATCACGTTGCGGCTGTAGAATCCGTAGTTGACGTTGGCCCCCTCGGAAAGGTCCGACACTTCGGCGGAAACCTCGGGAAAGTCGGCGGCGGTTACCACCGCTTCCACCCCGGGCAACGCCAGGGCGCGGCTGGCGTCTATGCCCCGAATGCGCGCGTGGGGATGGGGACTGCGCAGTATCTTTCCGAACAGCATTCCCGTAAGGTGAATATCGGCGGCGTAGCGGGCGCGGCCCATCACCTTGTCCGGCCCGTCGTGACGGATGGGCCTGGTGCCTACGACATCGTACTCCTGGTTGGAGAGCACAATGTTCGGCTTGTAATCAAGCATCTCTTCCTCCCCTGTCGCCCGGCCGTCTGGCTGGACGGTATCTGCGCCTAATTTAGGGAATTATATACGAAATTAACCAAGAGTTTTCAACGGGCAGGGCTCACACACACCCGCCCTGGAAATGGCTAGGGGGCTGAACCAACTGTCCGCAACTAGACGAAACACTTGGGACAGAGCCGACGTCCGGTTAGCATGGGATGATGGCGGTCCTTTTCCGTTACTGCCCTGCTATAATGCACTCGTTCTCCGCAATTAGTGGGTACGTACTGGTCTGGTTCCCCATGAGCTAAGCTGGGGCGACCACTGGCCCTCCTCGCTATGGCAAGGGTCTGCTCGTTAGATATGTGAATCCAACCTCGTTGCATTACCCATTCTCGCGGATGGAGGCCAGATATTCGTGCCCCTTGTAAGTCAAGGCTAGCCGCAAATATGGATTCAGTTCATCAAATGTGGGGGGTGGTATTATGAGGATGAATCCAGCTTCGCAGAGCATCATGCAGTGATATGCGAAATCTCCTCCTGAAAACTCCCCGTCTTGACCATCGCTACCGTGTTCGTCAATATCGACGCTCATCGTCTCCCTGATTTCATCCAGCCCGTTTACCACGGACTTGGGATGGTCCTCTAGCGCTATGAGTATTTCCCGGGCAAAGTCCCAATAAAATTTCATTCACTCCTCTCTTTCTTGGATATTTGCTCCCTATTTTTAAATGTGCCAGCCATTGCAGAATTCATCGCTGTAGAGGACTTCGTGGTAAACCAGCTACCGCTTGCAGTTCGGGCAATGATTGCCCGAAGCGTTAGACGATTTCTCATGCCTATTAGTCTCCTATATCACTCTATGGCATGTTCATTCCGATGCGCGTGCATGATAGCACACAATGTTGACTATCCCGAATATTTTCCTATAAAGTGTGGGCCGATGTTTAGACTACGCTGTTAGCAGGAGGAAGCACCCATGCCCATCAACCTTTCCCGCATTGGCCATGCCGCCGTCCGAGTGCGCGACATCGAGCGGGCCAAGAAGTTTTACACCGAAGTCCTGGGTTTCGTCATTGAGGAAGAGGACCCGGAACACGGCGGCGTGTTCATGAGCCTGGGCCGTGACGACACCCACGAAGGCCACGTTTTTGACCTGTCCCCCGTGGAAGACCCCGACAACGCCCTGGACGCCCCCGAGCGCAACCAGGTAGGCGTTGCCCATATCGCCATCAAGGTGGACACCCACCAGGACATGAAGGACGCCTACGACCACTTGGTCAGCAGCGGGGTAACCGTCGACCGCCTGGTGGAGCACGCCAACCAGCGCAGCATGTACTTCGCCGACTCAGAGGGCAACCGCCTGGAAATCTACTTCGAATACCCCACTTCCAAGGAACTGTTCAAGCGGGGCCGCGGCGACCGCGACTTCGTCTTCACCTTCGAAGACCCGGTTCCCCCCTGGGCCTCCGAAGTCCCCGCCGACTGGGACCCCGACACCACCGTGGACCGCTACCACCGCGGCACGGTCAGGACGATGGGAGACTAGCCCACACTTTCCCTGAAAAACGGTAACCTGCAAAACGGGCCGAGTGGACTCGGCCCGTTTCCTTTCATTCGGAGAATGCTATCGATCAACGGCAAAAGGCTGGCATTGCTGCCAGCCTCAGCGTAAGGAAGCACAACTGTCCGGCAAAGTAACTTGGCCTACCTCCCGTTCGTGCCCTGCCGTTGTTTTTCAGCAGGGGTAGGTTCGTTAAATTCCCTGCCCTCGGATTGCGCGCTCTCCCGTCGGCGGTTCCACTCTACCCACTCTCGTTCCACCTCCCGCCGGGCCTGACTCTTGTAGAGCCACTTCAGGATCATGTTAAGAACCTCCCAGTAAATGAGGACTATCGTCGTAACCCCTAGCGCAGGCCCCGTCCACTTCACAATTGCCAGCCAGGTTTCCAGCCTGGAATCAGCGACTTTGATGGCTATTTCATAAATGGCCGCTGCCAGCATGAATATGCCGAGCATGCAGGCCGCTACTAGAATATACCTCGAGATTAGGTCCGCTGCATTGAGTTCCCGGTTCACAACACCTCAATCCGCCTGAACGGTCTCCTTCTATCGACGATTCTGTTTGCTTTCAACCGATGTGTCAACACATCGGCATCCGAGTGTCCCCGTACCGCCCCTATTCCACCGCCGCCGCAACCGCCTCCCTTCTCCGGTTCCTCTGTTTCTGCCGTTCTCCCGAAGCCAGCACCTTCTTCCGCAACCGGTAGTTCTGCGGCGTGACTTCCACCAGTTCATCGTTGGCGATGAACTCCAGCGCCTCCTCCAGACTCAACTTGACCGGCGGGCTCAGCCGCTTGGCCACGTCGGCGGTGGAGGAGCGCATGTTGGTCAGCTTCTTTTCGCGGCACACGTTGATGACAATGTCGTCTTCCTTGGGGTGCATCCCCACAATCATGCCTTCGTACACTTGTGTCCCCGGCTCGACGAAGGTGGAACCCCGGCCCTGGGCGTTCAGCAGGCCGTAGGTGACGGCCACCCCCGGTTCCGATGCCACCAGGGACTGGCTGCTGGCGTGCTTCATCTCCCCCGTCATTGGCCGGTACTCAACAAAGCGGCTGTTGGTTACCCCGTTGCCCCGGGTGGTGCGCAGGAAGAAGGACCGGAACCCGATCAGGCCCCTGGTGGGCGCCAGGAATTCCATCCGTACGTTGCCGGCGCCGTCGTTGTCCATGTCGGTCATCTGGGCCAGGCGGTTCGCCAGGCTCTCCGACAGCGGCCCGATGAACTCCTCACGGGTGTGGACGGTCAGCTGCTCGTAGGGTTCGTGGACTTTCCCATCCACAATCCTGGTAACCGGCACCGGACGGGACACCTGGAACTCATAGCCCTCCCGCCGCATGTTCTCCACCAGGATCGCCAGGTGCAGTTCGCCCCGGCCCGACACGAGAAACTCGTCGGCGCTGGCCGTTTCCTCGACTCGCAGGCTGACGTTAGTCCGCAGTTCCCGGTACAGGCGTTCCCGCAGCATCCGCGAGGTGCAGCGCGACCCCTCCTTGCCCATGAACGGCGACGTGTTGACCCCGAAGGTCATCATCACCGTCGGTTCCTCAATGTCAATGGCGGGCAGGGCATCGGGACAGTCCGGCGCCGCAATGGTATCCCCTATAGATATGCTGGCAATGCCCGACACGGCCACAATGTCTCCGGCCACGGCTTCCGGGGTTTGCAGCCGTTCCAGTCCCCGGAACACGAACACGTTCTCCAGGCTCTCCGCCCGGGGTTCACCGTCCCGCCCCAGGACCGCCACGGGCTCCCGGAAGTGGATAGTCCCCTGGAAAACGCGTCCAATGGCGATCTGGCCCAGGTAATTGTCGTAGTCCAGCGCTGCCACCAGCATCTGCAGCGGCCCGTCGGCATCGCCCGACGGAGGCGGTATTACCTCCAGGATCGCGTCGAACAGGGGCTGCATATCCCCGTCCGTGGCGTCCGGTTCCGTGGCGGCGAACCCCTGCTTGGCCGAGGCGTACAGGACCGGGTAGTCCAGTTGTTCGGGGAGAGTCGCCAGTTCCAGGAAAAGGTCCTGGACCAATTCTTCCACTTCCGCGACCCTTGCTTCGGGCCGGTCGATCTTGTTGATGACCACCATGGGCGTTACCTGCCGCTGCAGGGCCTGCTGCAGAACGTAGCGGGTCTGGGGCATGGGGCCGTCCACCGCGTCCACCAGCAGCAGGCACCCGTCGGCCATGTTCATCACCCGCTCCACCTCGCCGCTGAAGTCGGCGTGGCCCGGCGTGTCGATGATGTTAATCTTGACGCCCCGGTACTCCACCGCCGTGTTCTTGGCCAGGATGGTGATGCCCCGCTCCCGTTCCAGCGGGTCGCTGTCCATAATCAGTTCGCCCACGTCCTGGTGTTCCCGAAACACCCTGCCCTGTTTCAACAGGGCGTCTACCAGGGTGGTCTTCCCGTGGTCAACGTGGGCGATAATTGCCAGGTTACGAATATTCCCGTTGCTTGAGTTATGCATTCTCCCCTTTTCTTACCCCTGCCTGCGGACACCCCTGACCTGATCCGGCCATGCCGCAACCTCAATCTTGATGCTCTGAGCCTCTATTCCGCAAAGAACCGACGATGACTCTACCAGCTTTCGTCAACATTCTGCCTGAATCCCGCAACAATTTCCAGTAGGAACACCAGTCGCGGTAGCGCCACTTTCACCTTTCGCAAGGGCATATTGCCCCCGACCCTGCCAATGCAAGTTCAGCAGGCCAGCCCACCATCTCCCGGATATGGCAGTACCATGATAAGCTTATGTCTCAGATTGTTATTGCCATCTATTTGACATTTGGGTGGAATCAGTATAAAAGCTATCCTCAGGTTCAAATAAACAGCATATACCCTACGGGCAGCCCGACCAGAGGTGGGCGAATCCATGTCCTTCACACTAAAATTAGCCGCAACAGCCGCGGGAATTGTTCTCCTTATCGTTATCGCCTTCTGGTTGGTGAACCCCTGGCAGTCAGGTGAGGACAGCCAGGGCGGGGGCACGGAAGTGGCGAGTACCAGCGACTCCGGCCCACGAACCGCAACGCCCGCGCCGACACCTGCTGACCCGCCTACTGCCCTCCCCCCGACCACGGCGCGGGCAGCCGCAACGCCCGTGCCGACCCTTGCTCAGCCGACTGCTGTCGTCGCCCCAACTGCGGCGCCGGCAACCGCAACGCCCGCTCCTCCAACACCGCCGGCCCCGGTTGCCTTGCCGTCAGCTACACCGGCACCGCCGGAGCCTTCCCCCACTGTTCAGCCCACCCCCAGACCGACCCTGGACTGGCCCACCCTGGCTACGGCGGTGGCCAGCAGGGAGCCCAGACATCTGACGCAGGAGGCCGCCCAGCTGGAGGTTCCCTTTCCCATTCTGATGCCCGAATACTTGCCCGATGGGTTTGAACCTCGCTCCCCCAGGGACTTTGTGAGGATGTTGGAGGGAATTCCTTACGGAAACGAAGTCAAGGGAGTCGCCATGACCTTCCGGGGACAGCCTTTCCCGGACGGCGGTTCCCCGACTATCCTGCTTGAGCAGCAGCTTGGCTCAATGCCGCTCGGTATGGAAGTCGATGAAGCGGTCAAGACTGAAGAGGACGTTAATGGTTATCCGGCCATCGTTTGGGAAAGTCAGAACCTGGACGGGCGAACCGTAATTATTGCGGATTGGGAAGACCCCAACAAGGGTATGTGGGTCAATCTGGTTGGTCTCTTGTCCAAGGATGAGGCAATCCGGGTGTTGGAGTCGCTCCGGTAGTCCCAGGTTACTTCCCCTGTAGACACGAACCCGAGCCTTAGGCGCGCGTCCCGGGTGGTGAAACGCCTGCAGGCAAGGATATTGTTGGCCGAAGGCAAAATTAGCGGACGGAGGATGATATGGAAGAGACGGCAGAGCAACGCGAGGTCAAATTCAAGCCGGGGGTCGGCGGCTGGATTGTTATAGTCGTAGTGGGGTTGTTTTGCGCCGTGCTTCTCCCCATTTTACTCCTGGCGGTTATCATCAACGCTTGCGCGTTTGGGATGGGGCCGATGTGCTTCCTGGTGGGCCATTCATGGGTCTCCGGGGTAGCGGCGGTCGCAGCATTCGTGGGCGGCATGTTCTTTGCCTATAAGGTGGGAAAACGTTCCCACAAGAGGCGGTCCGAAGAGCAGCCCCATCTGCAGGAAATGACCATAGACCAGCGCCAGCACGAGGCGCGAATGGGGTGGCTGAACGACCACGGCCGACACCGTCGGTGAGGATTAACGAGCTCTGATGTCACTCTAACCCAGCTTGCCCCCAAACCTGCCTTTGTGTAGAATCCAGAAACTTGGTAGAAAAGGCCGGCCCATCGCGACAGAAGGGTCCGCACAGGAGGATTGGATATGGATTTTGGACTTGAAGGCAAGAAGGCCTTCGTCGCCGGCGGGGGACGAGGCATCGGCAAGGCCATCGCCAGGGTGCTGGCCCAGGAAGGGTGCGACGTGGTTATCGCCTCCCGCTCCCTGGACCAGCTTGAGGCCGCGGCCCGGGAAATCTCCGACGCCACCGGCCGCACCGTCATTCCCATGCAGATGGACGCCACCCAGACCGACCAGGTTAACAGCGTAGTCAACGCCGCCGTCGAGCAACTGGGCGGCCTGCACATCATGGTCAACAGCGCCTCTCTGCCCGGCGGCTCCGAAGACGCCGTGGGCTACGTGGAAACGGTCAACGAGGAATCCCTGATGGCCGACTTCGACGTCAAGTTCGTGGGCGCGCTGCGCTGCTCCAAGGCCGCCATCCCCCACCTGAAGGAGCAGGGCTACGGCCGCATCATCAACATCAGCGGCGGCAACGCCCGCAACGCCGGCAACCTCAGCGGCGGCGCCCGCAACGTCTCCATGGTCCACATGACCAAGACCCTGTCCAACGACCTGGGCCGCTACGGCATCACCGTCAACTGCATCCACCCGGGCACCACCCGCACCGAGCGCACCGCCGGCATGCTCGAGTCTCGGGCCGCCCAGCAGGGCACCACTGCCGCCGACGTGGAACAGCAGGACTTCGCTCCCGGCTCCGGCCGAGGCAACGCCATCTGCCGCATGGTGGACGCCGAGGAAATCGGCTTCGTCACCGCCTTCCTGGCCTCCGACAAGGCCTGGGCCGTAACCGGCGAGGTAATCGCCGCCGGCGGCGGCGTAGGCTCCGCGGTGTTTTACTAGGAAGGCCTTCTTGCAACAAAGAAACACGGAGAGGATATAGCATCTCGGAAAGGTGGATTCTCTCCGTGTTTCTCTTTGTTTTGGGCGGGCAATCTTACATCCAGGAGGCGCGGACAATGACGGATTGGGCCAAGTGCCCTGCTGTTGAGAGTCACCCTGACAAGCTGGGCGGGGCATGGGTATTCACCGGGACTCGCCTAAGCCTCGCCACCCTGTTTCGGAACCTCAAGGCAGGGGCAACCGTAACGGAGTTTGTCGAGTGGTATCCCGGTGTGGAACTTTCCCAGGTGGAAGAGGTGCTTCAGCACGAAATAGACTCTCTTTCATTAAAAGTGCATGCTTGAGGATACTCTTCGACCACGGCACCCCGGCTCCCTTGAGACGGTTACTTCCCGGTCACCAGATAGATACTGCCCGGGAGAGGGGCTGGGAAGCTCTAGCCAACGGAGTCCTGCTGGACCAAGCTGAGGGAAACGGCTACGAGGTCTTGGTCACTTCGGACCACAGCATAAGGTACCAGCAAAACCTGTCAAACCGTCGAATTGCCATACTCGTGCTGCTGCACAACGACTGGCCGTCGGTCCGCCTTAAGGCGTCAGACATTTTGACAGAGCTGAATCGCCTGGAGTCTGGAGATTATCGCGAGATGGAGATTTGACCCTCCGCTCAATTCTCCCTCATTGCGAACTTGCCGAACTATCAGGCGGCGGCAGCACCTTCTTCGCCTGCCGGACAACACCGTACAGCAGGGCCGCCACTATCAGCGCCGCCAGGGCCACCCCGGTCGGCATCAGCCAGGGCAGCCGTTCCGTCAGCGGGACGTCGGGCCCGGTAAAGGCCTCATTTGATCGCCGGGTGCCCAGCGCGGCCACGGGCAAGTCCTCCGTTTCCAGGTAGGGCACTATATGATCCAGGTCGTAGACCGGGGCTTCCGCCATAGGATTTCCGTAGTACAGGAAGTGGTCTGTTCCAGGTTCGGGATAGAACAACAGCTTCCGGTCCACCCCGTGGAAAGTGAACCCGGTCAGCGACAATGGTGAATCGTCCTCATTCATCACGGTAAAACGGTAATGTCGGAAGCGACCTTCTGGGAAGTCCACTTCAGTCTTGCTGCCCGTGAACCTGGGCGTGTAGAAGGAGTAGATGTCGTCATTCACCAGCATCACCCAGTTGACGCCGTCTTCGCTGCCCTCAATCACCACGCGCCGGTAGAAGTTCACGGATTCGGTTTCAAAGGATAGCCTGACCAGGGGAATCCCCGACGCCTCCATTTCCAACTCGTGCATAGAGACGCCGCTTAGCGGGTCCGCGACATTGCTTGCATTCACTGGCAAATAAGCAGTCTCAATTGCCGGAGTCTCCTCAGTGAGATAAACCGACGCCCCAGCTATCTTGAGTGATTGGCCTTCCGATTCCAGGACTTTGACCCGAATATATCTGGCAGCGCTTTCCGAATACTTCACGCCAGTGTCCCGGACGTTGAACTGTTTGTCGGAAGAGGTAAAGTCGTATATCTCCCCCTCGTCCTGCACCACTGCCCAGGTTTCCCCATCAGCGCTGGCTTCCACCACCACGACGCGCCGGAAGTTCTCGTCCCCCGTGTCAATCACCACCTCGCTGTGCAGGTTGCCGCCCTCACCTACGTCGGCCACGAAGGTGCTGTACTCGCCCTCCACGTAGCCCAGATCCCGCACTTCCACCGCCACCGGCTCCCTGCTTTTCCTCTTGCCCAGCGTCACCAGTTGGTAGGGCACCTCCTGGTCCCGCCCGGCCACCAGGCGCAGGTCGGTTTCCCCGTGGTTGGATTCCAGAAACACCTCCCTGTCCAGGGTCAGTTCCACCAACTGGCCCTGCTCCACGTCCGGCGGCAGGGTTACCGACTTGTAGAATTGCCAGTGGGCCAGGGCAAAATCGGCGGAGACAACCGCTGTCATTCCCGCCACGCCCCACAGGGCCAGCAACGCAATCGTTCCCGCCGCAAGGGCCCCAATGGCCGTGCGCCGCCCTGCGGAACTGAACAGACCACTCCGCCTAATCAAGCAGGAACCCCCGAATCTGCCGGCTGTAACGCTGGTACAGCAGCCCGCCGGCCAGCAGCAACACGCCCAGGCCGATGAAGGCCGCTACCCGGTACCCCTGTTCCAGTTCAAACGAGTCGTAAAGGAACAGCTTGAGCACCGGCACTGCCAGCAGCGCCAGCCCACCCAGCCTGAGCCACCGTTCCTGCCGGACTATTCCCACAACTATCAGCGCGGCGGCATACACGGTCCAAAGGCCGCTGAGCGACAGGCTGATTATGTTGCCCAGGTCATAGACGTTCCTGCCCCGGTCATCCGCCAGGAAGTACACGCCCTCAACCACCTGGGCGCTCAACGCCCACAGGGTGATCAGGTTGGCCGCCACCGCCAAAACTGCCGGGGCAAACCTCTCGCTTTCTTCCAAAAGCTCATCGCGGCCCCGCCACCACAGGTAGGCGGCAACGTAAGCGGCGGCTATCATAATACAGTGGGAAAGGAACCGCACGTTCAGCACCGGCCTTTCCCCGTCCATACCGCTTCCAAACACATAGCTGTCAAACAGGTTCCAGAGAAAATCACCGATCAGCAACCACCCGAAGGCCACCACAAAGGCTGCTATGGCGAACCCGCGCAGTTGCGGCATCCGGACGAAGAAGGACAGCCACACCAGTACAGTCCCTTCCACCGCCCACGCAGGCGCAATCCATGGGCCCTCCAGCTGCACCGGCACGGCGATGGACAGCAGTACCAGGGCTACCCCCACGGCAAACATGCTCAGGTTTACCTGCTCCCGGTGCCGCATCAGAATGCCGTAGGCCAGCAGCCCGTAGAACAGGGCCAGCAGCAAAGTGAATCCCCCCATCCAGACCCGGAAATCATCCCACAGCAGCAGGTAGCTGATACCCAGGTAGGCCGCGGCATTCACGACAATCAACACCTGGTCAAAGGACCGGGGCGCTCGCCGCCAGACAAGGTGGAACAGTGTGGTGGCCGCCACGAAGATGAGGAAGATTACGGTTATCCCGATTTGGGCCACGGCCAGCGCCGGGTCCAGTTCCTCCTGCCAGAACAGGAACAGGACCAAGGAGCCCACCAGGGCCAGCAGGGTGAACCAGCGCCAGTTGCGGAAGGTGGCCAGGGCCAGCACACCCACGTCCAGCGCCAGCACGTAGCCTAGAAGCGCCTCCTGCTGCGGCAGTTTGTCGGCCAGGAACAGGGGAGTGGCGAAACCGCCCAGGATTCCCAGCACGGCGATAGCCCGGGCCTCGTAGCGAATGGCCAGCCCCGCCGCCGTCAGCGTCACCAGCAGGGAAAAGCCCAGTGCCGTCCAGGCGGGTATCAATTCATAGAGGGAAAAGGCCGCAAAGATGGAAAGGTACAGGACGGCTATGCCGCCGCCGGTGACCGGCTGCGACCAGATGGGATATTTTCTCCGCCAGTACTCGCCGGCCCCCAGCAGGCCCAGCCCCACCGCCAGGCCCAGCGCCACTCGGCCCGTCTCCCCAATCCAGTCGTTGTCAAAGGCCAGCTTGAGGAAGAAACCGATGCCTATGACGACGGCCAGGATGCCGATGCGGGCCAGCCAGTTGCCGCCCACCAGCCATTCCCAGTTCCACGACGCAACTTGCAGGACCGTCGATTGGGGCGGAGGCGCACTATGGGCGGCTTCGGTGGAAGACGGCGGGGCAACCCGGGCCGGCGTAACTGGTACGGCCGGCGCCGGGGCGGTACCCTGGGGAACGAGCGAGGCGTCAGGGGCAACGCCCTCGGCGGGGGGGCTTGATACCGCTGCCGGCTGGGCCGCCTGCGTTCCCTCCAGCGCCGACACGCGTTCAATCAGGTGGCTGACCTGGGATTGCAGCGCTGCTACCGCCGCTCTCAGTTCTTCAGGAGGCTCCGCTGCCTCCGGGGTGCCCGTCGGCTCCGACCTCGGCGCGCCCGCCTCGGAAGGTGAGCCGGCCGGTTGCGCCGCCCCGCAGTACCGGCAAAAGTTGGCTGTATCAGCTATTTCCCTGCCGCAAGCGACGCAATACACTCCCGCTCACCTCCCCGGCTACTGCATTCCAGCATAACACCGCAAAGAAAAATCCCGCACCCGTTCAGAGTGCGGGAAAAAGGCATTTACCCTGTATTCGCAACTGCCGGCCGCCCTTGCGTTACGAGTGTCTAGTGCCGGTGGCCGTGGTCATGGCCCTGTCCCTCCTCTTCGGCCGGCGCATCGTGGGGAGCGTGGGCATGCTGGTGCCCGTGGTCGTGGTGACCGTCACCCGCCGGCGCTGGCGCCGGCCGCGGCAGCCGGATGAAGAACAGTATGACTATGGCCGCCACGTAGAGGGCCGTCGTGTAGTAGAACAGGTTATCGGGATTTATCGTGTACAGCGCGCCGGCGATCAGCGGCGAGATGGCGCTGAAGATAAACCGCGACGTGGACATCAACCCAAGGGTGGTGGCCGCCGTTCCCTCCCGCACAATGTCCATGGCCGTCGCCGTCAGGATCGGCTGGTCGCTATACAGGAACAGGCCCAGGCCCGCCAGCAGGATGGTCATTCCCAGCAAGTCGTTTCCCAAAGACGCCATCAGGAAGGTCAATACCGCCAGCACGCCCATCCCCGGTATCAGCACCAGCTTCCGGCCAAACCGGTCCGAAAGGTAACCCATCACCGGGCTGGCAAAAATCCCCACCAGCACCAGCAGACCTATCAGCGAACCCCGGTAGAACAGGTTCTCAAACCCGCCCTCGCCGTCCTGAAGCCTCAGGCCCAGTTCGTCGGCCAGGTACAGCGGCAGTACCGTTATGAATCCTATGTACGCCATCCCTCGCAGGCCGGCCACTGCGGTAATGCCCCACATGCGCCCGTTGTGCATCAGGATTTTGGTTTCATCTATCTGGTGCCGCATGGTGCTGGCGGGGCGCTCCTGCTCCTCGCCATGCCGGTGCTGCCCAATATCGCGGAAGGCCCAGAAGACCAGGAAGGCCAGGAAAATGGGCACCGCGCCGTAAATGGTGATGATGCCCTGCCATGTCAGGACGGACAGCAGCAGGCCAGTCAGCACCGGCCCGATAACGTCGCCCACGTTGCCGCCCACCCCGTGGAAGGAAAGGACGGAAGCCCGCCTGTGGCTGAACTGGGACGACAAGGCCGCCACGGCCGGCAGGTGCCAGAAGGACGCCGCCATGCCCACCACAGCCATGCCGAACAGCAGCAACAGGTAGCCCAGGACGTTCAATTCTCCTGAGCCCTGCCCCGCCGCCATGGACTGGTCGGCCGTAAGCCAGGCGCTGCCCGGCACCGTCCAGCCGCCCGCGGCCATCAGTATCCATCCCACGCCGAACAGGGCCATGCACACGGCCATCACCCAACCCCAGTGGCGCCGTAGCGCGTCGGTCAGTACCCCGCCGGGCAGGGACACTACCCCCGAGGCCACCTCCCTGGTGGTCTGGATGCTGGTGGTGGCGACGACGCTGCCTCCCAGCAGCAGGTCCCGCACCTCCGGCAGCACTACAATGAAACTCTGGGTCAGCCAGTGAAACACCCCGTGTCCGCTGGTCAGGCCGCCAATGATGAATGCTGCGCCCCGGCGGAAGCCTCGGTGCTCTTCCGAAACCTGCAGAGGGCTTTGATGGTGATGGGCATGCGCCATTGTGGTTCCTCCTCCCCTGGGCAGATTAAAGACGTTTTCCCGACCTGCAGTAGGTTCGGGAAGAGGATTGCGCCAAGTTTAACACGCTGCGCCGACGAGGGTAAGCCACTATCGCCAGGCCTGCGCTCCCGGCAAGCGGGTTAATCGAACGCCGATGCCTGGCCTCGCGGCCGTCCTTTTGCAGCCCCGTCCCGGCCGGCCCCCGAGCGCAGCAGGCTCCGGACATTGCTGTACACCAGCGTTATCAGGAACAGGACCGAGGAGAAAATGACCACGCTGGCGCCGGTGGATATGTCCAGCGCCCAACTGGCATACACCCCGCCGAACCCGCAGAATGCGCCCGTTACAGTAGAAAGCGCCATCATTGTTCGGAACCGGTTGGTCAGCAGGCGGGCAATGATGGGCGGGATTACGATGGCCGCTGCAATCATGGTCACCCCCAGCACGTCCAGGGAAGCAACGATGGTAGCCGCCAGCACCAGGGAAAATATGGTATCCGTCAGCCAGGTCGGCACGCCGTAGAAGCCCGCCACCTCCGGCTCAAAGGCTGAAAACAGGAAGTGCTTGTACCACACCAGGAACACCGCCCCGGTTGCCACCGTCACCACCAGTATGGTAGCCAGGTCCGCGCCCGTTACGCCCAGTATGTTGCCAAAAAGCTGGGCCTCAAAGTCGCGGAAGGACCGTGTGTAACTGATGAGGGCGATGCCCAGGGCAAAGCTGGCCGTGGTTATTATCCCTATGGCGGCATCGGCCCCGATAATCCTGAGCCGGGTAATCAGGGTTATGGCCAGCGCCGTCAAAAAGCCCCACGTTATGGCCCCCAGGAACAGGTAGGTCTCGCTCAGGCCCTCACGCCCCAGCGAGCCCGCGGCCGCCCCGGCAAAGATAATGTTGAACACGACGAAATGGCTGACTACCGCGCCGCCGAAGACTGAGTGGGCCAGCCCGTGGCCAATGTACGACATGTGCCGCAGCACCACGTACACCCCCACCAGGCCGCAAAGGCCTCCGGCCAGGGTAGCGGCTATTACCCCGTTGACAAAAAACTCGTAGCTGAAGGGATCTAGCACTTTCGGGACTCCCTAATCGTCGCCAGCGGCCGCGGGGGCGGCCACCGGGTGCGCGTGGCCTTCCGCCCTGTCAAAGTGGGTGTGGCCGTGCCTGGCCGGCTCTCCCGGAGTCTTGCTCCTCCCGTTGACCGACGCCTTGCTGTTCCCGTTTCGGCCAAAGTGGTGGGGGCTCTCCGCCACCAGGGTCATTCCCTCGTACTCGATCACCGGCATCTCCGCCCCGTAGGTCATTTGCAGAACGTCGGACGAAATGACCTCCGATGGCGGCCCTTCAGCCAGGATATGTCCCTTGATGCACACCAGCCAGGGCAGGTGGGCGGCTACGGCGTTTATTTCGTGGGTGGTCATGGCAATGGTGATGCCCTGGTGGTTAAGCTCGTGGAGCAGGTGCATCACCTCGTCCCGCGTCTTCATGTCAACGCCGCTGGTTGGTTCGTCCAGCAGCAGCAGCGACGGATTGCTGACCAGGGCCCGAGCCAGGAAGACCCGTTGCTGCTGCCCCCCGGAAAGCTGCCGGATGTGGCGGCCCTCCAGGTGAGCGATGCCCAGCCGTTCCATTATCGCCCGGGCCGCCCGCCAGTCCTCCCTCCGGTGCCAGGGAAAGAAGGGATTGCGGTGGGTGCAACCCATCATCACAACCTCCTCCACCGTCACCGGAAAGTTCCAGTCAATGGTCTCCAGTTGCGGCACGTACCCGGCCTGGGACCGCCGCCGGTTCACCTTCTGCCCGTTGACCACGGCTTGCCCGCTGAACACCCTGGTCGCCCCCAGGATTGTCCGCAGCAGCGTGGTCTTGCCCGAGCCGCTGGGGCCCAGGAAGCCCACAAAGTCCCCGGGCATAATCCGCAGGTCCACTCCCGAAAGCACCGCCTGGCCTTCGTAACCGGCGGTTACGTTGTCAAGTTCTACGATTGGCTGCCCCGCCCCACGCTGGTGGGGAAATGGATGTAGCATTGGTTTCCCTTAATTCCCTTGAATGGATAACGATTTACTGGGGATAGACCGCGCCGCTGTCCCCTTCGAACACCGGGCTGGGGTCATAGCCCTCCAGCGCCGCCGAGTCGCCCCCCAGGGCGGTAGTGATTATCCTGACGTCCTCCAGGATGAGCCCCATGTAGGTGTGGTCCGGGTCTCCCGGCACACCCGGCAGGTCGTCATCCCGCAGTTGGTCCACGAACTCGGCCCCGCCTTCCCGGGCGATCTGCTCCATGACGGGGCTGGGGAACACTTCCGAACCGAATACGGCCGGCACTCTGGTCTCCCTGACCTGCTCGATCAGCGTCGCAACTTCCCGTGCCGATGGCTCCGTGAAGTCCGAGGGCTGGATGGCCCCGATAATCTCGAATCCATACCTGGGGCCAAAGTATGGGAAGGAATCGTGATAGGTCAGCAGCTTCCGGTTCTCCGGGGGTATGGTCTCCACCGCGCTGATTATTCTCCGGTCCAGGTCCTCGATGCTGGTCGCCAGCTTGTCGTAATTGGCCTGGTAATACTCGGCGTTTTCAGCGTCCAGCCCCATCAGTTCGTCCCGGATGAGTTCGGCATACTTCAGGGCCAGGTGCGGCGCCGTCCACAGGTGGGGATTGGGGTGGCCATCCTCCTCCGGGAAGGAAAAGTCGAACACCCACTCCTCTTCGGTTACCGTCTTCGGCCCAAGTATCAGGTGAACGGCCCCGGCCTTCCTGTTTGCCACGGCCATCTCAATTGTGGGTTCCTCCAGGAAAAGCCCGTTGGCGATGAACAGGTCGGCTTCCGCAAGAATGGCAGCCACGGAGGGCGCCGGCTCAAAGGTGTGGGAGTTGGTCCCCTCGGGCACTATGCCGGTCAGTTGGATGCGGTCGCCGCCGATGTTCTCCGCCAGGCTGGTGATGGGAGACACGGTGCTGGCCACTTTCAGCCTTGTCGAGGCTTCCGTGCCGGATGGTTCCCCAACTGCCTGGGATGCGGCCGGAGCCGATGAACAACCTGCTGCAGCCAGCAGCAGGACTATGGAGCAAAGAAGCGCGGACGCGATGAATCCACGCTTCGCCTTATTGATTTTCCCCATAATTAGCAGCTTCTTCCTGGGTCAAGTCCGAAGGCTCATCACCCTTGGACCGGCAGTCAACGCAAATGCCCGTGATGGTGAAGTGGTCCAGGTCCGGAACAAATCCGAACTCGTCAACCAGCGTACGGTTAAACTCTTCCAGGTAGTGGGGGCCCAGGTTGAAGGCCCCGTGACAGATCCGGCATACCATGTGATGGTGCCGCTGCCCCGGGTCCGTCAGCTCATAATGCAACCGGTCGCCGATAGCAACCTCGGTTACCAGGCCCACCTGCTTGAACAGGCGCAGCGTCCGGTACACCGTCGCCAAATCCATGTACGGATAAGCCGCCTGGGCCTCGCGGAACACCTCGTCCACGCCCATGTGCTGGCTGCCCTCAGCTACTACCCGCAGGACAATCAGCCTTTGCGGGGTCAGCCGGTGCCCCTGTTCCCTTAAAACCTGTAAGAACTGCTCATAGCTGGTCATAACAATACCAGTTATTGCAAACGATTGCGACAACAATCTACCGCATAATTTGTCCCCAGTCAAGCTACCGGGTGCTCACCTTTCCGCATAAGCTCCGCCTCACGCCCTCCCCTCCTTTATCCAGTCCGCCAGACGCTCCGCAATCATCAACGTCGTCACGTTGGTGTTGGCCCGCACCACGTCGGGCATCACCGAGGCGTCGATCACGTTCAGGTTCGTTACCCCGTACACTTGGCAGTACTGGTCAACCACCGCCATCGGGTCCTCCGCCGTCCCCATCTTGCAGGTGCCTGATGAGTGCTGCTGGGTGGAGACGTTCCGCAGCATCCAGGCGTCCAGCGCATCGTCCGATGCCAGGTCATCATCGGTGGGCGTTACCCGGCCGGTGATTATGCCCGAGAAGGCCGGGGACTGGGACAGCCGGACGCAGAGGCGCACCGCCTCCCTCATCCTGGCCCGGTCGCCCGCGTCGTCCAGGTAGTTGTAGCTCAGTTCCGGCTGCACGTAGGGATCGTTGGCCGACAGCCGCAGTTCACCGGCGGTGGAAGCATTCTCCAGGGCCGGGGCCATGCGCATACCGGCGGCGGCATCCGGCGCGCCGCCCCGGGCGTCGGCAAACCAGCCCGGCAGCACCTGCATGTCGTTCCGGGTTGGCGAACCCTCCGAGGTGTACCGCAGCGCCACTTGGCTCCAGGGCGTGTCCGGGTCATCCAGGTACTCCTGCCGCACCTGGAACTGCAGGGCCACCAGGGGATGGTCGCGCAGGTTCTGCCCCACCCCGGGCAGGTCATGTACCACGGCAATGCCCAGGCTCTCCAGGTGTTCCCGGGGCCCCACGCCGGAAAGCATCAAGAGTTGAGGCGAAGCAATGGCGCCGCCGCTCAGAATTATCCGCTCGCCCTCGATGACGAAGCGGTCGCCGCCGCTGTTTACCTCCACGCCCACGGCCTTAGTCCCATCAAACAGGATGCGCCGCACCGTCACCCCCGCCCGTATGGTGAGGTTCAGGCGGTGGCGTGCCAGGCTCAGGTAGGTGATTGCCGCGCTCATCCGCACGCCGTCCACGTTGTTCATGGGACGGGGCCCCACGCCGGTGGAGTCGGGATCGTTCATATCGTCGCAGTGGGGCAACCCCGCCTCGATGCAGGCCCGGTAGAAGGCCTCCTGGGTGGGCAGCCATTCCTCCCGCTTGTGCCGCCGCACCGGAATGGGCCCATCGTTCCCGTGAAAGTCGCCCCCGAAGTCCAGGTCGTTCTCTATCCGGTTCAGGTAGGGCATTATCTCCTGAAAAGACCACTCGTTATTCCCCCATTCCACCCAGTTATCGAAGTCCTCGGGCACCGCCCGCAGCCATACCTGCCCGTTGACCGCGCTGCTGCCGCCTATAACCCTGCCCCGGGGCAGGTGAAAGGTACTGTCATGCTCCGGCCTCGCCTTGGCCCGGTAACCCCACATGTGCGGCCCCGCAACGGCCCTGGCCGTGTTGTACCCGTACTTAACATCGTCGGGTATCTGGTCAAAGTCAGGGTAATCGGGCCCCGCCTCCAGCAGCAGCACCGACCGGTCCGGCTCCTCCGACAACCGCGTACCCAGCACACTGCCCGCCGAACCCGCCCCAATGATGATTACGTCGTACTTCATACACATCTCCCTGGTCGGATGACACACCCCTTAGAGGGAGTGACCCCGTTGCTTTGCCTAATTTAATTTGGCTAACCCGCTCCGTCAACGGAAGACCACCGAAGCAGGTGGCAAGCATTGGCGGCCGGACTACAGGAAGGTTGCATTTTGAAGCGCCCTTTAACCGCAAAGGCACTGAGTACACGGAGTCGCACAGAGCATCTCTGTGAATCTCTGCGTTCTCTGCGTCTCTGTGTTGAAAACCACCCCTGCAGAGCCAAGGCTTACCGGCGCTCGCAAATCAGAATTCAGTCGTGCTTGGGCGAGCATGAAGATTGACAGTCCCCTACCCCAACCCTAAACTACAGCTACAAAAGAGGCTTACCACAACTACGGGACACCCCTAAACCTGCCCCAGGCGACCCACCAGGGAGGACTATGAAAGCATCCTATTTGGGCGCAATGGGTTACGCCGACCGCCACCTCTTCCCCGAAACCTGGCCCATTCCTCCCGCCTGCCACGAACCCCGCCTTTCCGTCCAGAGCTACCGGGATGGCATTGAGGAATGCGAATTTGCTGAGGAGATGGGCTTCGAGTGGGTCAGCTTCTCCGAGCACCACTATTCCGGCCGCATCGCCACCGGCAACCCCGCCGTTATGGCCGCCGCCGTGGCCGAGCGGTGCAAGAAGGTAAAGTTGGCCATGCTGGGCCCCCTGCTGCCCTTGAACAACCCCGTCCGCATCGCCGAGGAAATGGGCATGCTGGACAACATCTCCGACGGCCGCCTGGTCATGGGCTTCCTGCGCGGCACCCCCAACGAGGACCAGGTGTACGGCGTCAACCCCTCCGAGGGCCGGGAGATGCTCTTCGAGGGCATGGACCTGATCCGCAAGGCCCTGACCGAGGAACAGCCCTTCTCCTGGGAAGGCCGCTATTACCAGTTCCGCACCGTCTCCGTGTGGCCCCGTCCCGTCCAGCAACCCCTGCCCCCTTGCATCATGGCCACCCGCAGCGACGACACCGTCCGGTACGCCGCCGAGAACGGCATGGGCCTGGGCGTATCTTTCATTCCCGTGGAAATGATGGAGCCCATCGCCGAGAAGTACGTCAACTGGTGCAACGAGGCCGGCTGGCAACCCGCTTCCGACGACATCGTCTTCCGTGGCAACATCTACGTGGCCCAGACGGACCAGGCGGCCCAGGACTGGCTCCACTCCCTGCCCGGCGGCCAGCCCCGCCCCGCCATCCAGATTTCCCGATCCGTTGCCCAGGTGGTGCAGGCCGCCCGCTCCGGCGAGGAGTTCGACCTGCGCCGCATCCTGGCTGGCAGTCCCCAGGGCGACGTGGTGGGCCGCTCCCTGGGTCTCAACTTCCTGGGCAGCCCCGACACTGTCGCCGACAAGATAAAGGAATACCATGACCGCTGCGGCGTGGGCGTCGTGGACCTGTTCTTCCAGCAGCCCGGCCTGACCCACGGCGAGGTTATGGACGAGCTAGAACTCTTCGGCAGGGAAGTCCTGCCCCAGATAAAGGAGCTTTAGGCGGCAGCGCCCATCCCTGGGGACGCCGCCAACGCGACAATATGGATTACTACGAATTCTACGACGAGTCCAGCGTCTTCTACCAGCCGTCCATTCCCTTCAAGCAATACCGCATCAAGGCGGGCCAGTTCTTCCTGAACTGCCGCGAGGCCGGCGAGGGCCTGCCCGTCGTGTTCCTGGAGACCATGCGCTGGGGCAACCGCGATTTCTACGACATCCTGGGCCAGCATTTCCACCTGTTCATCCTGGAGTTTGAGTCCGCCGACGTGGAAAATATGCGGGAAAAGGAGCGGGAGTTTCACCGGCGAAACCCGGATGCCTACGAGGACTATCACGTCCATCTTCCCAAGGAGGAGGGCGCAGAGGCCGCCGTCCGCGAGGCCGCCAAAGCCCTGGCCGGCGACACCTACAACCTGGTGGGCGCCACCCAGGGCGCCAACCTGGCCCTCCGCACCATCCTGCGCGCCCCCATGGACCCGGAACCGGCCGAATCCCTGGTGCTGCTGTCGCCCAACGCAATCCGGACCGCCGCCGACCTGTTCGACCTGGACTGGGTCGGGTGGTCCCGCCGCCTGGTTGCCGACATCCACCGCATGACCAACATCGTGGACCTGCCCGGCGGCTGGGAACTGGCCCCCAAGTTCCTGCCCAAGGAGTCAGACACCGAACTGGAGGAGTGGCTCCCCGAAATAAAGTGCCCCACGCTGGCCGTTTTCGGCGCCAGGGACCGGCAGATTGCCCGCGAGGCCCCTTCCATCTACCGGGCCAACATCCCCAACTGCCACATTTCGCTGGTCTACGACGCCGCCCACCTGGTCGCCGCCGAACGCCCCCAGGCCGTGGCTAACGTGGTCACAGACTTCATCGAAAACCGCGAAACCTTCGTCGTCAAACGCCAAAGCAGCGTGATAAACCCGTAGCCCACCAACCTGGAGTAGGAGATTCACAATGTCCGTCGGATTGGTAGTCCCCCTGCCCGCCTACACCCTGGACCCCGCCTTCTACGCCCGCAAGGCCGAGGAACTGGGTTTCGAGTCCCTCTGGTACCACGAACACCCCATCCTGCCGGTCCACAGCGACAGCCCCTTTCCGGCCACCGGCGGTGAAATCCCCTGGACCTACGCCCACTTCACCGAGCCCTACATCGCACTGGCCATGGCCGCCGCCGTAACCGAGCGTATCAAGCTCTGTACCGGCATCACCCTGGTCCCCGAGCGCAACCCCCTCATCCTGGCCAAGCAGATTTCCGTCCTGGACCTGCACAGCCAGGGCCGCTTTGTCTTCGGCGTAGGCGCCGGCTGGAACCGCGAGGAGACCACCATGATGGGCGGCGACTTCGACCACCGCTGGACCCAGGCCCGCGAGGCCGTGCTGGCCCTGAAGGAACTGTGGACCAAGGATGAGGCCGAGTTCCACGGCAAATACTACGACTTCCCTCCCGTGTACATGAACCCCAAGCCGTACCAGAAGCCCCATCCGCCGGTGCTGCTGGGCGGCAACGCCCGCAACGTCCTGAGCCGCGTCGCCCGTTGGGCCGACGGCTGGCTCCCCAACCGCGCCAACCCCGAGATGATCGAGAACGGCCGCAACCAACTGGACGCCCTTGCCGGCGAATACGGCCGTTCCCCCGAGTCCCTCACCATCTCCGTCTTCGGCCAGCCCCCCGAAACCACCCGCCAGCAGGTTGACGACTTCCTCAACGCCGGCGCCTTACGCGTCTCCGTCTGGCCCCAGCACTGCGACACCGAAGCAGAAATGTCCCAACAACTGGAGCGAATGGCCGAGCGGCTGATCAGGTAAACGACTTCTGGGAGTCCCTTCCCCCTTGACGGGCTTATCGCATGACAGTTCAGGTGGCTTACCCGTGTAGGGGCGGGTTTGAAACCCGCCCCTACGTGATACTCAGCCTCCCTCCCTAGGCTCCACCACCTAGTTTGGTACGTTGCGGGCCTTGAATCTTGGATTGGCCTATATGCCACAGAAAGTATGGTGTAATAAGCCCTTGATAGGACGAGGTCAGGATGGGGGTGGCAATTCCCAAGACAAGAAAGTCCCCGGGGCGTAAATCATGCCCCGGGGACTTTTCCTTTTCAGAGGATAGACTGCAGCTCTACGCCGCAGCCGCCACCGGCTGGTGCGCCTTCAGGAACTCCCGTACCTGCTCAATGGTGTTGGCCTTGATGCCAGGTTCTTCCTTCCAGGGGTACGCCGTTACCTGGGCCTTGGGGGCTATCTCCGCCATTGCCATGGCCGCCTCGTAGGAATGGGAGGGCGTGTCGTCCGGCATTACCAGTATAGGCGTCTGGCACTGGCGGGCAAAATCCCGCGAGACGCAGTACATGAAGTCGGGCTGCACCCGGTACAGGTTGTGCAGGTACTGCTCCACGATCTCCATGGTAACGTCGGGCCGGTTCTGCATCAGTTCCGGCGCCCAGATATTCACGCCGGAGTCATACATGGAATCCGGCGTAGCGTCCGAGTGGCCCACGGGCTGGCACAGGACGGCAGCCAGCACCCGTTCCGGCGCCCGTTCAATCAGCTTCATGGCAAAGGGCCCGCCGATGCAGTAGCCGATGAACAGGAACTCGTTGATACCCAGGTGGTCCATCAGCCCCAACTGGTCGTCGGCAAACGCGCCCCAAGGGTCTTCCACCTGCACCGGACCGGTGGACTGCCCGCCGTTGGCGTTGCGCTGGTCCATGGTGATGCACCGGAAATCGTTCTTGAACGTGTCGAACCCGTCAAACACCTGCCTCGGCCAGCCGGCGGCTATGGAATTAAGGCCCCCGCCGGGCGTCAGCAGCAGCGGAAAGCCGGAACCCTGCTCTTCATAATAGATGCGGACGTCGCCTCTCTCGTAGAACGGCATCTTCATTTCTCCTTGCAAAGTCTGAATGGGGTACCCAGCCTGAATTGTAGCTTGGCAACAGCCCTTGTCAAGAAACTAAACGCCCCCTGCGGGACCGAAGGCCCATTCAATCGTTCGCAGAAGCGGCCCTCGTGGCCGCCCACTTCACTCCATCGGATCTACAACAAAATTCCCATCCACTCTGATGGGCTCTAATTCCACCGCGCCCTGCGCAAAGCTGACCGTCAAATCGCACAAATTCAGGAAATCCCTCCCCAGCAGGGGAGGTGCATCCCAGCCGGAACCACCTCCGCGAGTGGCCTGAAGCCCCACTACCAGCCGGCAAATGATATCTTTCCCCGAATCGTCATTGAATAACACCAAGGCTTCTTCCCGATAGTATCCGGCCGGCCCACTCACCCCGCGCAAACCCGAAAGCCTTCTTCCTTCCAATTCTTGGTAGTCTATTCCCAATTCCTCCGCGGGGTCCCTTGGTAAGAAAGTGCGATCGGAGCCGGTGTCAATTAGGAAAGAAAGGAGCCCTCCCGTTCCCAGCCTGGGAAAGTAAATCATTCCTTCCAGAAAGGGTGCCGGCGGGTCATTGTGCTCAGACTCGAAGAATCCCTGTATTGGCATTGGCTTTCAGAGGATGAGCGTGGGAGGGTCAGGATCCAAGAGATGTATAACAACATGGGTCTTGTGTATCCCCATTTCGTCAAGTTTCCGGACCATAGCGCACCGGTCGCGGTCAACCGCCACCACTTCTTCCCGGAAAATCGCCACCCAATGATAGGGGTATTTCTCCAGAAGCTCCTTCTTGTGAGCGCCGTAGAATTGCCTGTCCCTCTTGAACTCGGCCATCCTTTTATCCCAGGCGTCATGGTCCACAATCCTGGGCAACCCGTCCACCAGCGCAACGCCGTCTTCCTTGGGAAATATGTACTCTATCTTCTCCGCCATTTCTCATACCCCACATCTGCTTCCTGCCCCTGATTCTAACGGAAATTTGAGCGAACTTCACTATCACCACGTCACTAAACCCCTTCCCCTAGTCTCCCCTTTCTTCCCATGCAACCGGCAGGCAAAAGGCCAACCGCTATTCGTTTTGAACATGGCCTACAACACCCGGTGGCTGCCACGAGCCTACCATTTCGATGGCAATGGCTTACCCCCCGCGGTTCACAAACCCGCCGGTGTTCTGTATCCTCTATACTTCCCTGTTGTAGCATTCAGGAAAACCGGGAGACAGGACATGCTGGATACCAACCTTGGCATCATTACCCTGATAATCGTGTGCGCCGCCTTCCTGGTGCTGGGCATTACCTACTCCTGGCGACGGCGCGGCCAGAGCGTCGAGGACTACACCGTTTCCCGCAACCACGCGCCCGTTAACGTGGGCATCGCCACCCTGGTGGCCTCCATGTTCGGCACCTGGGTGCTTCTAAGCCCCGGCGAAACCGGCGCCAACTTCGGCATCATAGCCCTGGTGGGTTATGCCATCGGCATGGCCGGCATCCCCGTCATGTACATGTTCGTCGGCCCCCGCATCCGACAGGTCATGCCCAACGGACACTCCATAACCGAATACATCCGGCACCGCTTCGGCGTGGCGCCCTTCGTAACCATCTTCCTGTCCATCATCTTCATCATGGGCATCTTCATCACCGCCGAACTCACCGCCATCACCGCTGCGGTCAGCAACCTGACCGATTCGCCCCTCTGGGCCACCGCCCTGGCCGTTGGCATCGTGGTCATCGCTTACACCGCTTACGGAGGGCTTCGCACCTCCATCTACACCGACCGCATCCAGTTCTGGGTCCTGATTCCCGTCCTCCTCCTGCTGGTGGTCGTTGCTGCCGTCCTCCTGGGCAACACCGACGCCTGGTCTGAGGCCAGTAATGCCGGTCTCCTGTCAGCCAGCACCCCGGGCAGTTACTTCTTCGCCATCGTCCTGATAATCGGCATCGTCACCTCCAACGCCTTCCACCCCGGCATGTGGCAGCGCGTTTACACGGTGCAGGACCAGCGGGTCCTCAACCGCAGCCTGTGGGGCGCCGTGGCCATAGCCATCCCCCTCACCTTCCTCATGGGCCTGGCTGGCATTGCCGCCGTGGGCAACGAGTCCGTGGAACCCTTCGGCTACCCGAAAGTGGCCGCCGCCCTGTTCGCCCTGGCCAGCGACGTCTTCCCCCTGTGGATGCACTTCTTGATGCTCATTTGCGCCCTGATGCTGGCCATGAGCACCCTGGACACCCTGATGAACGGCCTCGCCAGCGGCGTCGCCGCCGACCTGGCCGGCTTCGGGCTCCAGCGTGGCTCCCTCATGCTGCTGGCCCGGGCCATTACGGTAGTCGTTGCCATCCCCGCCATCATCGTAGCCTCCCAGGGCCACAGCGTTCTCTACGTCTTCCTCATCGCCGACCTGCTGGGCGCAGCCCTGGCGATTCCCGTGCTGGTGGGCCTATACTCCCGCCGCATGCCCGGCTGGGGAGTCATGGTGGCCGGCGGTGTTGGCATCGTAATCGGCGCCCTCTTTTACCCCCGGCCCGACCTCCTGTCCCCCTGGGCTTTCACCGCCCCCGCCGGCGGCCAGATGTTCTGGTCCTTCGCCTCCGCGCTGGTAATTTCCACGGCCCTCACCGCCGTCATAATCCTCTCCCGCCGCGCCGTCGCGCCCACCCAGCAGTTCAACTTTGAGGTCCTGGACTCCAGCGTAGGGCTTATTGATGGTCCCGCCGCGGCGGACGATTAGGTTGCCGCCCAGCCCCGGGGCACTCGGACCCACCCATCCAACACGTCGCCCTGCCCCTGCTGACACTTTCCGATTGACAGGCGAACAGGGTCAACCCTACCATTTCCTTGCCATCCTTAATCTCCCAGGTGAAGTTGCCAATGGCCGCCTGCAACGTACCCAGCCGCACCATATTTACCGGCGATAACCTCGACATTCTCCGGGGCATCAACTCCGAGTGCGTGGACTTGATTTACTTGGACCCGCCCTTTAACTCCAACCAGAGCTACGCCGCCCCCCTGGACAGCGAAGCCCGCGGCGCCGAGTTCGATGATGTTTGGACCCTGGATGATATGAAGCAGGAGTGGATCGAGGAGGTTGAGTATCGCCGTCCCGCCCTGTTTTACCTGATTAACGGCGCTAAGCTGGCCCACGGCGAAAGTATGGCCGGATACCTCACTTTCATGAGCGTCCGGCTCGTTGAAATGCACCGGATACTAAAGAACTCCGGCAGCATCTACTTGCATTGCGACCCTCACGCATCCCATTACTTGAAGGCCATCATGGATGCGCTATTTGGCGAACAGGCCTATCGCTGCCAAATCACTTGGCAACGGACGTCGGCTCACAACGATTCACGCAGTTTTGGAAATGTGTGCGACAACATTCTTTTCTACAGCCTCCGGGCTAGGATAAATCCTGGAAACATACGTGTGCCTCTGGACTCTGACTATGTTGCCAGATTCTATCGGCATGAGGACGAGCGGGGCGCATATCAAATCGGGGACCTGACTGCCGCCGAACTGAGGACAGGGCAAAGCAGTCACGTTTGGAGGGGATATGACCCAAACAGAACGGGTCGGCACTGGGCCATTCCTTATATCAGCAACTATGCGAGATGGATTGAAGAAAACTTCATCCCCGGCTACCGCCTCATCGAAAGCCCGATTGAAAGATTGGACGCTCTGGATAAAGCTGGTTTGATCCACTATCCCGAGAAGGAAGGCATGCCTCGGCTGAAACGATACCTGGCAAGCAACCCGGGACAAGTTCCATCAAATCTGTGGACTGATATCAGGCCAATATCGGCCCAATCTAGAGAACGGACAGGTTGGAAAACTCAGAAGCCGTTAGCCCTGGTAGAAAGAATAATTAGTGCATCTTCAGTCGAAAACGAACTGGTACTGGACCCCTTCTGCGGTTGTGCCACCGCCTGCATTGCTGCTGAAAAATTGGGGCGAGAATGGATAGGAATAGATATCTTGCCTCAGGCCGTGGAAACCCTGCGAAATCGCGCAAAACGTGAGTTGCAGATACCGCTAGATGATGGGAACGGAAGGGCCTGGCAGGATTGGAGCCAAGCCATGAGGTCGGAGACCTCGCCGCCGGCCCGCACCGATTTGAACCTGCTGAGTCCAGTCAGTCCTCAATCTGAGAGGCAATTCCTCTATTCCAACCAGCAACGTCGCTGTGCAGGCTGCCAGTATGAACTGCCCCTCCACGTACTTACCGTTGACCACATTACCCCCCGCTCCCGAGGCGGTTTGGACTCGGTTGGGAACCTGCAACTGATGTGCCACACATGTAATGCAATTAAGGGCGACAGGGATATGCCGTATTTGAGGCAAAGATTAGGAGAAATGGGGATATGGCAGGGGTGAAGAGCAACATCGGTTGGATGAATAGTTTAACTTAGCCATCCAAGAATCAAAAACTGGAGGAAAGGAAGTGAGGGATGTTGGCTCCGTTGAATGGTCAATAGTCGTTTTTCTCTTTCTGCTCATGTTTGCCTATAATTGGTTTTTCGGTCAGCATTTATATCAGCTAATCGTGCGCCTAGTCTTTCATAGAAGCCGTGCGACATACAGGAAGTGGGGAGTCGAAAAGCAAATTTTTCAACCCGTTTCGAACGTTTGGTTCGCAGTGTCTGCAGCGGTAATAGTCCTATTCACTGGGTTGGCCATCTTAGGAGCTCTTTTTTCGACAGTCCTTATAACTGGCAAATGGCCTTTTGGTTTTGATCAACTGCACACAACTTCTACGCTAGCCTTTTCAGTATCTTACCTAAGCTTCTTTGTGGAAATGCAAAGAACAGAGAGTGCATTCGTCAAAGTAAGGAGACTGAATCGGCTTAGAGACGTCTTTCACACACAGTTGGCAGTCACCGAACTCCTATCAGTCTATGAAAGCTTGCGCTCAGCACCAGACTTATACTGGGAGGAGTTTTCAAATTTATCTGATGAAAGGGTGAACGGGTCTGCAGTCCGAGAATATATGACGCTGTCCGATCCGTTTCGACATAGCCAATCACTCGATTACCACAAAATAGTAATAGCATTGATGGTACTCACGATAGCCATTGGAATAATAGCTGCCATCGGAGCGTTAGATGTCATAATACCCTTTTTGAATGGCCTATTCGGTTGACTCGGTGTTTTCCCTTATTCCCATTAACTTCCTAGTATGCCGTCTCCTACGGAGTTTCCTCACGGTTTGCCTACCCATATCGAACTGCAGCCCAAAATATTGACATCCCCCACCCCCGCCCCTAAAATACCCCCAACTTAACAACCTACCTATCTGGACACGTAGGGGAGCTTGGTGAAGCCAGGCTGAGAGGGCGACCTACCTGCCGCCGACCCTTACGAACCTGATCTGGGTAATGCCAGCGCAGGGAACCGGCGTCTTTAACCTTTGGCACTAGCGAAGCCGCCAGACCCTTAACCTGGCGGCTCCATTTATTCTTGGGAGGTTCATCATGACTCAGACCCAGTCTGACCTGGAAATCCAGGGCCAAACGTCCTTTCCCGCCAGCAAGAAAGTCTATGCTACGGGCACCCGCGACGACATCCGCGTGCCCTTCCGCGAGGTAACCCTGACTCCCACCTCAGGCAGGTTCGGCGAAGAGCAGAACGCGCCCCTGAACGTCTACGACACCAGCGGCCCCTACTCCGACCCCGCCGTCCGCCTCAACTTGGGCCAGGGCCTGCCCGCCCTCCGCCGTCCCTGGATTCTGGAGCGGGGCGACGTGGAAGAATACGACGCCGCTCCCGTTATCTATCGCGGCCAGGACAAGGGCCAGCCTTTCCCGGGCCTGTCCCGCCGTCCCCTGCGCGGCCAGGGCGGCCGTCCCGTCACCCAGATGCACTACGCCAGGAACGGCGTCATCACTCCGGAGATGGAGTTCATCGCCATCCGCGAGGGCGTGGAACCCGATTTCGTGCGCAAGGAAATCGCCCTGGGCCGGGCCATCATCCCCTCCAACGTCAACCACCCCGAATCCGAACCGATGATTATCGGCCGCAACTTCCAGGTGAAAATCAACGCCAACATCGGCAACTCGGCCATCACCTCGTCCATCCGCGAGGAGGTGGAAAAGATGCTGTGGGCCACCCGCTGGGGCGCCGACACCGTCATGGACCTGTCCACCGGCAGCGACATCCACACCACCCGCGAGTGGATTATCCGCAACTCCCCCGTGCCCATCGGCACCGTCCCCATCTACCAGGCCCTGGAAAAGGTGGACGGCAACCCCGAGGAACTCACCTGGGAGATTTACCGCGACACCATCATCGAGCAATGCGAACAGGGCGTGGACTACTTCACCATTCACGCCGGCGTCCTGCTGCGCTACGTGCCGCTGACCGCCAACCGCGTCACCGGCATCGTCTCCCGCGGCGGCTCCATCATGGCCGGCTGGTGCCTGGCCCACCACCAGGAGAACTTCCTCTACACCAACTTCGAGGAACTCTGCGAAATCATGCGGGCCTACGACGTTTCCTTCTCCCTGGGCGACGGCCTGCGCCCCGGCTCCATCGCCGATGCCAACGACGAGGCCCAGTTCGGCGAGCTTCAGACCCTCGGCGAATTGACCAAGTTCGCCTGGGAACACGACGTGCAGGTGATGATTGAAGGCCCCGGCCACGTCCCCATGCACAAAATCCAGGAAAACATGGAACGGCAGCTAGAAGTCTGCCACGAGGCCCCCTTCTACACCCTGGGCCCCTTGACCACCGACATCGCTCCCGGCTACGACCACATCACCTCCGGCATCGGCGCCGCCATGATTGGCATGTACGGCACCGCCATGCTCTGCTACGTTACCCCCAAGGAGCACCTGGGCCTGCCCAACAAGCAGGACGTGAAGGAGGGCGTGATTACCTACAAGATTGCCGCCCACGCCGCCGACGTGGCCAAGGGCCATCCCCGCGCCGCAGAGTGGGACGACGCCCTGTCCAAGGCCCGCTTCGAGTTCCGCTGGGAGGACCAGTTCAACCTGGCCCTGGACCCGGAAACGGCCCGCGACTACCACGACGAGACCCTGCCGGCCACGGGCGCCAAGGTGGCCCACTTCTGCTCCATGTGCGGCCCCAAATTCTGCGCCATGAAAATCACCCAGGACGTCCGCGAATACGCCAAGCAGCGGGGCCTGAACACCGACAACGCCATTACCGTGGGTATGCAGGAAAAGTCCGAAGAGTTCCGCGAAGCGGGCAGCCGGATTTACCAGAAGGCCTAAAGGCCAGGCAGTAGCATACCCAGCATCGGATTGTAGGGGCGGGTTTGAAACCCGCCCCTACGTCGCAATGGTATTAACACCGGCAGATAATGCTCCGCAGCGAACCCTATCCAATATTGGTGAACATTCGTGGATATTCGTGGATAAGAGTGAACAGGAGTTAACCCCATGCAAAAACAGGACCTCGGCGTCGCCATAGTTGGCTCAGGCCGCATTGGCACCCTCCGCGCCAACATGGCCTCCCGCCATCCCTCGGTACGGTTCCTGGCCGTGTCCGACCTTGACCCGGAGAAGGCCGGTATGCTCGGCCAGCAGGTCAACGCCGACCTCACCTCCAGCGACAACTACCGCATCATCTCCGACCCGCAGGTCAATACGGTGGTCATCTCTACCCCCGAGCATGAACACGTGGAACCCATCCTCCAGGCCCTGGAACTGGGCAAGCCCGTCTTCGTCGAAAAACCCCTGGCCCTCACCCTGGCCGACACCGACAAGATTGTCGAGGCCGTGGACCGCACCGGCGTCGAACTGCGCATCGGCTACTCCCGCCGCCACGACCGCCGCTGGATGCTGGCCCGGGAGCAGGTGGCCCAGGGACGCCTTGGCGGTATCCTTGGCATCCAGTCCCGAGTCTACAATTCCCGCGCCCACATGATGGAGATTCTCAAGCGCTCCCCCGAGGCCACGCCCGTCCTGGACGCTCTCACCTACTACGTGGACATGGCCTGCTGGTACCTGGACGACGTGCGGCCCACCGAGGTCATCGCCCGGGGCAACTACGGCCTCTACAAGGAAATGGGCCACGACATCCACGACGTAACCTGGGCCATCATCACATTCGAAAACGGCGCCCTGGTCAACCTGGGCATCTGCTACGCCCTCCCGGCCCGCTATCCCACCTATGGGCAAAGCGCCCGCTTCGAGGTGCTGGGCGAGGACGGCGTAATCGTCCTAGACATGGACAACAAGGACAGCTTCCTCTTCACCGACAAGGGCGTCCCCCACGCCTACGTCCCCGACCACTACGTCGACGCCCTGTTCATGCAGAGCAACTCCTCCGGCGACTGGGCCATGGGCGAGTACTGGGGCCCCATCGCCAACGAGACCCGCTCCTGGCTCGACCACCTGGCCGCCGGCACCCCCTGCTCCCACACCACCGTCCGGGAAGGCCGCCGCACCGTGGAAGTAACCCTGGCCATAGAAGAGGCCGCGCGAACCGGCCAGCCGGTGAAGCTGTCGGGAAGGTAACGGGGGTTAACCACGAATAGGCCTGAGTATTCACTAATTGGTGGCTTGGGGATTAGCTGACGATGGCGATGGCGCCCCTGCAGCGGTTGAGTGAGGGTTGTGGACACTTCTGAATTTACACGTAACCTGCTTACCGACCCGGTGTTTATTTTATGCATCATCGGCATAATCATCATCGGAGCTTACAGCTTCTGGAAGCGAAAAGGTAAGTAAGTAGCCAAACATCCAGAGCCTCCGGGAGGCCAGCAGCGGGCTTACACCTTGAAAAAGAGAGGCCGTGAGTAAAGGGGGTTACCCCAGCCGCTCCACCGTCTGGTCCTCAATCCCCGGCATAATCCATATCGGCCGCGGCGCAAAGTCGAAGGTAATGTTGGGGTCTTCCGGGTCCAGGCCCGCCACCGTCATCTTCGTCTCTTCCAGGTACTCAATCTCCCCGTTTACCACGTGAAATGCCCGGTCGTGCCCGGGGTAAATGATCTCCGCCTGCTCAACGATGCGGTCGATGCTCTGGGTCGCCTCCTTCTCGTTCCAGAACACCAGCGGATTCTTCCGGGTAAGGGCCACTGCGGAATAGTGCAGCACGTCGCCCGACACGATGCTCAGCCCTTGCGGCGTATCCACCATCACCGAAATGCTGCCCGGGGAATGGCCCGGCGTGTGCATCAGGGTCACGCCAGGTTCGATGACGTGACCCTCCTCCACCTCTTCAATCTTGGGCTGGAACTCGATCATCGCCCCCGACCACGCCGGCGTGGCCCAGTCGTTGCGGTGGGGTTTGTGCGCGTACTTGCGCTCCAGCGGGTGCACCAGCATCGGAGCGTGCTGGAACAGGTCGTAGTTCTGGCTGTGGTCCCAGTGAGCATGGCTCATAACCGTGATGTCAATGTCCTCCGGCGTCAGGCCCCTGGCCCTCAGCGCATTCTCCAGCGCCGAGCGCCTTCCCACGTGGCCCACGTCCACCAGGGTGCGCTTCTCGCCTTCAATCAGCACCACCGAGCAGAATCCGACTATCCCCACGTCGGTCCGCAATGGGCTTCCCTGCAGCAGCACGCTAAGTTCCGGCATTGCTTTCTCCTCATTATGTCCAGTTTGCTCAAGCGCGCTGGATTGTATGAGAACAAGCGGCCCTTGTCAATTTGCTTCGGTTGACTGCCAACGGGCATGGTGCTAATGTTCAGCCGTCAAACCGATGGAACACAAGGGAGGTCTTCCTATGCCAAGAATGACCGGCGCCAGGTTCGTGGCGGAAACTTTCAAGGGGTACGGCCTGACCCACGTCTTCTACGTCCCTTCCATTGCCCGCCGCATTCTGGCGGAACTGGAAATAGCGGGTATTGAGCGCATCGTCACCCACGGCGAAAAGGCGGCCGTCTACATGGCCGACGGCTACGCCCGGGCCTCCAACGGCCCCGCTGTCTGCATGGCCCAGTCCGTGGGCGCCGCTAACCTGGCTGCGGGACTGCAGGACCCCTTCCTCGGCCTCTCTCCGGTCATCGCCATCACCGGGCACCGGCCCCTGTCCCACCAGTACCGCAACTCCTACCAGGAGATCGACCACTTCCGCCCCTTCAGCTCCACCACCAAGTACAGCGTGGCCGTGGACACCGTGGAACAACTGCCCCACCTGTTGCGCCAGGCCTTCCGCGAAGCCACTTCCGGAGCGCCCGGGCCCGTGCACATGGACTTCATGGGCATCCAGGCCGAGGTCATCGAGAACGGTGAAGCCGACATGGACGTCATCATTGAAGAGGACTTCATGAAGCGTTCCACTTTGCGCCCGGAGCCCAGCCCCGACCTGATCCGGCGCACCGTCCAGGTGCTGGCCGAGTCCCGCCGGCCCGTCATCGTCGCCGGCGGCGGCGTTACCTCCTCCGGCGCCCAGGAAGAGGTCGTCAAGCTGGCCGAAATGCTCAACATCCCGGTGGCCACCTCCCTTAACGCCAAGGGCACCATTCTCGAAAACCACCCCCTGTCCGTGGGGGTCTGCGGCGCCTACTCCCGCTGGTGCGCCAACCGGGTGGTGGCCGAGTCCGACCTCGCCATCTTCATCGGCAGCCAGACCGGCAGCCAGGTTACCCTGGACTGGCGCATTCCCCTTCCTGGCTGCAAGGTAATCCAGATAGACATCGACCCGTCGGAACTGGGCCGTAGTTTCCCCACCACCGTCGCCATCCAGGGCGACGCCAAGGCCACCGTTTCCCGCCTGGTGGAAGCCCTGGAGCCCGTCTCCCGTGCCGAGTGGGTGGAGCGGGCCCAGGAGCTTGTCCAGGGATTCCGCGACGAAGTGGCTCCCGACTTCCATTCCGACGCCCAGCCCATCCGGCCCGAACGTATCTGCCAAGAATTTACCGACAACCTGCCCTCCGACGCCATGCTGGTATCCGACACCGGCCACTCGGGCATCTGGACCGGCGCCTACATCGAACTGCACCACCCTGAACAGGAATTCATGCGCGCCGCCGGTTCCCTGGGCTGGGCATTGCCTGCCGCCCTGGGCGCCAAGTGCGCCCTCCCCGACCGGCCCGTCGTGGCCTTCACCGGAGACGGCGGCTTCTGGTACCACGTTTCCGAGCTGGAGACGGCCAACCGCTACGGCATCAACGCCGTCATCGTGGTCAACGACAACATGTCCCTGAACCAGTGCCGCGTGGGCGACGAGCGGGTGGTCAACGCCAACTACCCCGGTATGAGCGCCGACGCCATGTGGCAGTTCACCAACGTGGACCTGGCCAAGGTCGCCGAGTCCATGGGCTGCTTCGGCATCCGCGTAACCGACCCGGCCGACATATCCGGCGCCATCGAGGAAGCCCTGGCATCCAACCGCCCCGCCGTGGTTGACGTGGTCTCCGACTGGGACGTAGTAGCCCCACCCCCCTGGGGCCCCAGCACCTCCGAACGAGTGCGGTATGACTAGTTCCACGCTGGCTTGGGGACAGCAGACGGCTTTCGTCTATTCGGGAAACGGGGAATGCATGCAATCAGGTTATAATGGATTCATGCCGGCCAGTGAAACCTTGAGAGGTGAACCCATGTCAGAAAAAAGCTCGAAAGTTTCACCTTCAGAGATTTCAACCAAAGGAGAAGCCATTTACGAGAAGCTACGGGAAAAGCTGGAAGCCGAACACTGGGGCGAAGTCGTAGTCATTGACATCTTCAGTGGCGACTACGAAGTTGGCCCGGACGACCTGACGGCTACACTCAGAATGTTCGAGCGCCGGCCCCAGGCGCTTACCTGGGGCGACCGAATCGGCGGCGGCGGTGTAGCCAGGTTTAGTCACAGAATGACACTGGAATATTACCAGGCGCATGGTTTTCCCGACGAGTAGTGGCCAGGTCATTCTGGTCGGTACCGCGGGCGGAGTCAACATCCTTGAGGCGCAGGTGTCGATCTCCGTAGCAGGCCGCAGAAGGGAGTTTAAGGAGGTCGAAGCTGTCGTCGACACCGGTTTTTCCAGTTGGCTCACTCTACCTGAAGACATCATCCGAGAGTTGGATCTGACCCCTTACGGTAGCCGCCGAGTGGAGCTGGCCGATGGCAGCGTAATTGAAACAGACACCTTTAGTGCGTTGGCGCAATGGTTGGGCCTCTCTCGCCCCATTTTGATATACAAGACCGACAACGATCGGCCTCTCCTGGGCACGGCCCTGCTGGAAAACTACCGTCTAACCGTTGATATGCGGGAGGAGGGCCTGGTAACTATCGGGCCGATTCCCTGAACCCTTGGGAATCCTCTCCTATAAGAAACGGGGCGGGTCCCAATGACCCGCCCCGCAAAACGTCAATCCAAATCCTGTTAATCCTGTCCATCCATGTCTGAATTCCCGGTGCTACACCTGCCGCAGCTTCGGGTCCAGCGTGTCCCGCAGCCAGTCCCCGAACAGGTTGAAGGCCACCACCGTCAGCATGATGGCAATGCCGGGAATGGCCGACACCCACCAGGCCGTGTCCACGTACTCCCTGCCGTCCGAGACCATGCTGCCCCAGGCCGGCGTCGGCGGCGGTATGCCCGCTCCCAGGAAGCTCAATGACGCCTCAACGATGATTACCCACCCCACCTGCAGCGTCAGCAGCACCAGCAGGGTATTCACCGTGTTGGGGAACAGGTGGAACAACAGTATCCGCAGGTGCGAGCAGCCCGACACCCTCGCCCGTGCGATGAAGTCCCGCTCCCTGAGCGCCAGCACCTCGCCCCGTATCACCCGGGCGTACCTGGCCCACAGCACCAGGGCAATGGCGACGACCACGTTGGCCATGTTGGGGCCCACCGCCACCACCAGCAGGATCGCAAACAGGATGATGGGGAAGGCCAGCGTGCTGTCCGCGCTGCGCATGAACACCGCGTCTATCCGTCCCCCGAAGTAGCCGGATACCAGTCCAATGGCAGTGCCTATCCCGCCTCCAATGGCAAGGGTGAAGATTGCGACCATCATGGATACGCGTCCACCGTACATGAGCCGTGTGGCCAGGTCGCGGCCCAGGGCATCGGTTCCGAAGGGGTGCTCCCAGGTGCCGCCCTCCTGCCACACCGGCGGGGTGAGACGGTCGGCCAGAGAGGGCTGCGTCGTGGAATGGGGTGTCAGCAATGGCGCAAAGGTGGCCGTAAAGATGACGATCAGGATGATCGCCAGCGGAATCAGCGGAGCCCGCCGCAGCGATTCTGCCGCCTGCCTGCTCCTTTCCCGGAGGGCGGGCCTTCTGGCCAGGGTTGATATCGTTGTAGCCAAGGTTAACCCTCCTCCTTAGTCGTACCTGATGCGGGGGTCAATGTACGCGTATGCTATGTCCACGAACAGGTTAACCGTAATGACCACAACGGCTATCATCATTACCAGCGTCTGAAGCGTCGGAAAGTCGCGCCAAATGATGGAGTCATAGACCAGGCGTCCCAGTCCCGGCCACGCAAAGACCGTTTCAACCAGGATGGCGCCGGTGATGAAGGTGGCCAGGTAGGTGCCTGCGAAGGTCAACACCGGAATCAGGGCGTTCTTGAATGTATGCTTCCATACTATCTTGTATTCCGGCAAGCCCTTGATGCGCGCCATCTTTATGTACTCGCCGTCCAGAGCATCCAGCATGCTGGATCGCAGCAACCGCATTACTGCCGCTGCCACCCACCACCCCAGCGTGAAGGCGGGCATTACATAGTGGCTGATCCCCCCGGTCCCCGCCGCCGGCAGCAGGTCCAACTGAACCGTGAAGAACTGGATCAGCATGATGCCAACCCAGAACTGGGGCAGCGACTGCCCCATAATGGCAATCAGCTTGGCCCCTCCGTCAAAGAAGGTGTCACGTTTAACTGCGGCCAGCACACCTAACGGTATGCCGATTATCAGCGTGATAACCATGCCCGCCAGGCCCAGCCGGACCGAGTTCATCACCTTGGGCCCGATCAAGTCCATAACCGGGCGCTTGGACTTTATGGAATCGCCGAAATCGAACTGGACTGCATTGCTGATGAACTTCCAGTATTGAATGGGCCAGGGCTGGTCCAGGCCGTAATGGGCGCGGAGAGCGTCCTCAGTTTCCTGGCTGGCTTCCTGTGGCAACAGGAGGATTATCGGGTCTCCGGTGAAGCGGCCCAGGGCAAATATGATCATCGACAGGATGATGAGGGCAACTATCGACTGTCCCACCCTCATTACAATATAACGTTGCATAACCCGTCCTTGATTGGTGACGGCTGGCAGGTCCCCCGCAAGGTCACGGGGTCGGGTTTACCGGGGCGGGCCCGGGACCCGCCCCTGACATTTCCGTGCCGCTGACCAGGATTCTCCTACCACCTCAATTCGGGGAAGAAGAGGCTGTCCACATTGTTGTCGTAGGAGTCCTTCCCGGTGTTCCAATAGGTGATTTCCGGGATGGCGGCAAAGGAGGAATCCACCTCAAAGAGAGGAATGCCATCATAGTTGGCTAGAAGATGCTGCTGCATCTGGCCGATGAGTGTCTTCACTTCTTCAGGGTCCGTGGAAGCGAAGGCCTGGTTCATGATGGCGTCGAACTCCGGGTTCTTATAGGTTGTGTAAGGCGCGTCGGAGTGCTTCAGCACCTTGACGATGCTCAGAATCTCTGCCGGCGCCGCCCGGTTATGGGTTCCCCATGGACCAACCCAGCCACCACCCAGGCTCCATGCCCGGCGCATGCTCCTCAGGGTACCGTATTCGGTGGGTTGGAAATTGACGTTTACCCCCACCGCTTCAAAATCGGCGCCCACGGCCTCGATCATCCTCGGGAACTCCGCTATGCCGCCAAAGGAGTAGATCGCCAGCTTTATCTCCAGCGGGTTGTCCTCCGTGTACCCGGCTTCCGCCAGCAACTGCCGGGACCGGTCCGGGTCATAAGGGTAGGAGCTCTGGTCAGGATCATAGCCGCTGGCGGCTGCATAGCTGCCCATGGGGTACAGCGTGGTGCTGCCCCGGCCCAGGAAGATATGCTCCAGGATGGCGTCCCGGTTGATGGCCTTGTTCAAAGCCTCCCGCACCCGGATGTCCCCGAAGGGGTTGTCCTCTTCCCACTGCTGGAAGAAGTACATCCCCGAGAGCAAGGCGCGTTCCTTGTAGAAGATGTTAAAGCCGTCATCGGCCAGCGGGGCTATCCGCTCCCGGCTGACGTCAATTACGTCGGTCTGGCCCGACTTAAGCATTGCAATGCGGGTGGTCTCTTCAGACACACCCAGGAAGGTTATCTGGGCGTACTTGGGTATGCTGCCGCCAGCGCCGCCACGGAAGTGGGGCCGGTTAATGGACTCTACCGCCACCGAGGCGCCCAGAACCTGGTCCACAAACTGGTAAGGGCCACTGCCGATGGGAGACTTGGCAAACTCTTCCTCGCCAATCGCCTCGTAGTGGGCCTTGGGAACAATCATCCCTTCGGTGCCGCGCACTCCGGAGAAAATCCACGGGGCATACAGGCACGGAGTGTGGCAATTGATCACCCACGTATAGGCATCGGGAGTCTCGTAGTTCTCCCACAAGGGAGTCAATTCATTGATAAAGGCATTCTGAGCGTCTTCCTCCATGACCTCCAGTGCGCTGAATATTACGTCCTCGGAAGTCACCTCCGTGTTGTTGTGGAACATCACTCCCTGTCGCAGGTGGACAGTGTGCACCTTTCCGTCGGGAGATACCGACCAGTCGTTAGCCAGGCCGGTCTCCTTGCTGAACGCGCCCTGGGCATCGGAGCCAATCACCACGTCGTACATGGACGAGTTGACGTCCTTGCCGCCGGCGTTAACGTTACTGGCCTTGGGGTATATGCCGTCACTCCCCATAGAGGTATAGGTTATGCGCAGGTGGCCTTCCGACTGCACCGCAGCCTCCGGCGCCGGCGCCGGCGTCGGCGTGGCTACCAGGATTTTGTCCACCTGGACCTCCTTTACCCTTTCTTCAACCACGGTTTTCTCGACGGGCACTTCCCTGATTACTTCCCGGTCGACGGGCACCTCAACCTCGACTTCCCGGATTACCTCTCTTTCAACCGGAACTTCCCGGATTACCTCTACCGTCTCCGGCGCCGCCGAGCCGCAGGCCACCATGAAGAGAATGGCCAATACACCTGGCAGGACCATAAACTTGGGCAAATAAGACCATCGATACGCCATGTTTAACCTCCTGAAACCAAAAGATTAAAAATTTGCCGGCCCTCCGGGCCCCTGGTCTGAGATGGGGCAATAATAGCACAATTGAAGGCTTTAGAGACATTTTATTGGCGGTCATACTCTCGAATATGCGCAGTATCAAATCATTGCTTCGTATTTCGTAGTATCTAGTTTTCATTCCGTACGATTTACTAAAGGGGACGGCGGATTTAACTATGCTCTGGAGCGCCAGGGTAACCCGAGCCACCACATCACCTTGCGTTCTGGTGCAGCGCCACGCAAGAAAAAGGCCCCGCGCCATCTGCGCGGGGCCTGGAAGGGTTTATCGAAGTGAAATAAGGACGCTCTACGTCCTGGTCACGTTTACCACCTCGAATGTTCTCACCCAGTACTCGCCGGTAATGTAGCTCCAGCTTGTGGCATAGTTCCTCTGGATGTCATCCGCGAACTGCTTGCGCAGGTTGCTTGCCTCGTAGGCCGCCAGGTCCTCCTGTGTGTCCCAGACGCTGAGCGAGACCGCCTCATCTTCACCGTCTATGCCCCGCAGGACGGACCGGCTTACCAGTCCTTCAACCTTGTCGTTCAGTGGGAAAACCTTCTCGCGGTAATACTTATCGTACTCTTCCCAACTGCCGGGACGCAGGTGCCCCCAAACCATCCTCACGTACATTGAGCTAGCTCCTCGGAAACATCTGGACCCAAGGGGAAGGCCGCCTCGACCGCAAAATTAACCCTGCCGCCTTCCCGTCGCGGGCTACAGCCAAATGCAGGTAACGGTGTTGGTCACCCCGTCCACCGGCCGGATGCGATTGCGCAGCATTCCGGTAACGTCCTCCTGCGTGTCGGCTTCGATCTCCATTACCGCGTCGTACGGGCCCAGTACCTCCTGCACCGCAGTGCCTGGTAAATTCTTCAGCCGCTCAATGGCCGACTGGGTCTTGGCCGGTTCCAGATTCAACAATATATAAGCATGCACACTCAAGGTTTTCGCCCCCAAAGTCTCTCACAAGTGATATTTGCCGTGCGGGCCAGGCCTGTCGCCCACTTCCCGCCGGGCCGTTCCACAGTATATCACCGGAACGCCCCAAAATTAGGCTAGGAATCTCCCCGCTCCAGTTCCCGCGCCGCGCTGATGGTCAGATGGGTCAGGGTCTCGGCGTAGCGGTTGGAGAACAGCCGGCCTACCGACGCGTAAATCCTCATCCCGATCTCCGGTTCCCGCGAACAGAGCATCAGCAGTTCGGACCTGGGAATAGCCAGCACCTCCATTTCGGTCAGCGCTTCCCCCGAAGTTATCAAGGTGCCGGACCCCAGCAGGGCGGCCAGGGGGAAAGCCTCTCCGGGGCGGGCGATTCTTACCGAGATTTCTCCAATCTCGGAATGTGTGGTCAAATGGGCTTCCCCTTCCAGGATTACAAACATGAACTCGCCCAGTTCGCCGCCGGTCCCCAGCAACTCACCGGCCTCCACGTTGCGCCGCGACCCCAGGGCAACCACCTTTTCGATTTGCTCGGGCGAAAGGTCTCCGAACGCGTCTATCTGCCTGAATACCCGGTTGTCGTCGTCATGGAATTCGCTGGGCGTTGCCGTGGCTTCTGCAGCCAGTTCCTGGAGCTCCCGGGTGCCGAACACCCGAACTTCCGTCGATGCCCGGCGTTGCACCTCCCTCGCGATGCTACGCTTTACGTGGCGGGCGAGAAGTTTCCTGTCGTGAGTGTACATGGCGATAAGGTCAACCGCCTCCCGGTCGGCCAACCGGACTATTCCGTCCGCCACCGAATTCGCTACTTCAACCTGCAGCCTCCAGTTGTCGGCGGACCAGTCCTGCTGCCGCACGAGCGATCTCAGGTAGGCCATGGCCTCCGACCGGTCAGCCTCTTCCTGCTGGCTGGCCAGGATAATATGCTCGCCAATCTTCTGGGTACGCGCCGGCGGAATAACCTGCACCAGGATTACTTCCCCGTCCTCGTTGAGTTCGTTCTGCACCAGGGGAAACACCTCTTCCGCTTCCTTCGACCCGTCCAGGGGAATCAACACCTTCTGATACATGAGCCCTCCTTTGAGCGCTGTACCCGCCGCCGCCATGCTGGCAACGCGGGCCGATATTCTCACTTACCTGTCCTTGCCGGCCGCAGACCTGGCAATTTCCTGCCTTCAACACTGGGCGTCCTGTATGTTAAACGGTAGTCACCTAAATGGTCAGGGCGGTTTCATCTTCAGGCAGAAGGTCCCGCGCTAGCTCCCGGTCCAGTTCAAAAGCCTCGTCTGCCTGCAGGTGCCCTATGGAAACGTGGTCGCGGGTCCGCTGGCTGCGATAGACCTGGCCCTTGAAACGCGCTGCCAGCTTGTCCAGGGAACCCGCGGCGCTGTGGACCGCAGCCAGGGCCGAAGGGCCGCGGCGTTCCGCCCGGATTACGGTACCCCTGATGTTGAACGACAGCTTGGCCAGGTAACGCTCCTGGCGACCCCGGGTTGGTTCGTGGATGATTTCCACCCGGGCATCGTCAACCGCCGGCAGGCGCCGCAGCGACTGCTCCATTTTCCGGGTAACCAGGGAATCTAACCGCCTCCCCAGGTTAAAGTTTCGGCTGTCTATCTTCAGTTCCATTTAAGTCCTCCTCTTGGGAAAGGTTGGCGCCAGCATGTTCACGATAACAGCCATCCACAGGGCAACCGGAGGAAATGAGCGAAGCCCGTTTGGGGCAAAGCTCATAGCCGGTCTGGCCCTGGGAACGTTTAGTTTCGGCTCAAAAGGGTGTTTATGTAGACGGGGGTCATTTCGAAGCGGCGACAATAGGGCACAAAGCCGCTGGCCCCGTGGAAGAGGAATTCATTGGCGCAGGTTTCCCGGCCCGAGCCGATGACGAGAATGGGCACCGAGGTAAGGCAGCGAATGGCGCGAAGCAGGTTCAGGTGGCTGGCATCTCCGGTTGAACCGCTGATGATTACCACGCTGGGTGAGTCCTCCAGAACGTGCTTGATGCCCCGGCGGCCTTCGGTGGCTTCGAGTATGTCGAATGCCGAACCGCGCAGCGCCTGGACTATGCCGGCCCTGCCCCGATAGTTTCCGATTAGCAGGGCTTTCGGTTTCGTTTGTGTCACCATAATACCCTCCGCTAGAGTGATATTAAGCAACCTGAAAGGGAATTATTTCCCCTTCACTCTCCTCCTGTTTGACGCATTTATTCACAGTTTGCGGCATTAGTCAACATTGTGCGTCATTTCACTAAGATTATCTTCATTACTGATGATGATAGTAAACCAATATTTTCACTGGCGTTGTTGACCTCACGAAATCCGCAACAGGCAGCAACGAACGCCTGGCAAACAAGCCACAGCGCTTCAGCCGGCCCGGTCGAGACCGGAACCCGCCCGACGCTCCAGGTCGTGTTTATCACATGCAATGCCGCCAAATAAGGGCATGACTTTGGCCCCGAAGAACCCAATAATGGAACGAAATGGAACGATTATTCAAGAAATCCCAACTTCGTGCCCTCTCAGCGCCGTCCTTGTTTAATTGCGACGGTGTGTAATAGTATTACCCCACAGTTCCGCCAATCGAAATCGGGAGACAATGATATGGATGCAAAGCCGGTCAACATTTACGAATACGAGGAAATAGCCAGGGGCAGGTTGGGCCAGGGAGAGTACGATTTCATTGCCGGCGCGGCCACCGACGAAATTACCCTGCGCCGCACCCGCGCCGTTCTCGACTCCATTGTTATGAAACCCAGGATGCTGGTGGACATCAGCGATCGGGACATGACCACCACCGTTCTGGGGCAGGAAATCAGCTTCCCGGTAATGCTCGACCCGGCAGGCAACCACAGCGCCGCCCACCCGGAGGCAGAGTTGGCCACCGCTCGTGCCGCCGGCGCCGCGGGAACCGTCATGGTGTTGAGCGCCCAGGCCTCCCGGACCCTGGAACAGGTGGCGGAAGCCGCCACCGGGCCCATCTGGTATCAACAGTACTTCTTCAAAGACCGGGGCCTTACCCTGGAAATGGCCCGGCGGGCCGAAGAGGCCGGCTACTCGGCCCTGTGCCTGACGGTGGACGCCAAGGTGAAGCCCAAGCGGGAACGCAACATCCGCAACAACTACCAGGGGCCGGCTTCCCCCAACTACGATCCGGCGCTGAACGTGGGCGGCAGCACCTGGAGCTTCGGTCTGGACGCTCCTTCCGGCGCCAACGATATCCGCGACCCCGCCGCCACCTACGACGACCTGGACTGGCTGGCGTCCAATACCCGGCTTCCCCTGGTGGTTAAGGGCATCATGGTCGCCGAGGATGGCTACCAGTCCGCAGAGCACGGGGCAAAGGCGGTGATCGTGTCCAACCACGGCACCCGTTACCTCGACACCACCTTTGCCACCATCGAAGTGCTTCCCGAGGTGGTGGACGCGGTCAATAGCGGGATAGAAGTCTACATGGACGGCGGCATCCGGCGCGGTTCGGACGTGTTCAAGGCCCTGGCTTTGGGCGCGCGGGCCGTCCTCATTGGCCGTCCCCTCTTCTGGGGCCTGGCCGTGGATGGCGAGGAAGGCGTCAAGTCAGTGCTGGACATGCTGCGGGATGAACTTGAAGCGACCATGGGCATGTGCGGCAAGACAACAGTGGAGAGCATTGACCGCGACTCCATAGCTACGGTGTCTCCGTTGTTGTCCCTCTTTCCTGCGGCGGCGGAGTTCCGGTAGGCTGTATTAAGCCCTTTTGCACCAGAGGGGCAGAGGAAGTGGAGTTTCACGAAGATGTTCCGTGAAACTCCGTTTCTTTCCTCTTTGTGATTTCCGGGTCAGGCGCGGGATGGGCGGGCGGAGGCGCTGGCTGCCGGTTTTTTGGCCGCGCTCTTGCCCTTGCCCTTGCCGCCGCCTTTCTTCAGCCGAACCACTAGCAGGGCAATCCAGGCTGGCAGGGACAGGACTATGCCAGTACCGAGAATACCGGAGGTTCCAAGCAGCCCGGCGGCGATGACGGCCGGCACGGTCAGCGCAACCAGAATCAGGCCCATGACCCACGCCACGGAGGTGGAACTGCGGGCCAGCAGCACTAGGGCCAGGGTTAAGGGGATGGCCGCCGGCCAGGCGACACCGAACAGGCCAACCAACTGGTCGCGGGGCACATCTTCCACCGAACCCAGGCCAAACCTGATCGCCGAGACTGCCAGCACCATTAGCGGCAGCCACAAAGACAACAATACAACCTTGATAACCGTCCCCAGCATTACCGCACCTCCCAGTCCTCGTGTATGTAAATTTGGGAACAATATTGTTGCAGGGCCAGCCAGGTAACTGCCATGCTATGTAGGGGCGACTTTGGACGAGTTTGGGTGGGCCTCACTCCCGGCCCGACTCCAGAGGCGATAGGGGGAGTTGGTAGTCATCCTCACCCCCTCGGCTGCGCTCAGGACAGGCTCTAACCTACCCCGGTCGAAGGGAAAGGGACTTCCGGGGTGGGCGTGGGAATCCACCATTCCCGGCCCCGCGCCGTCTCCACGTACTCGGGCCAGCGCAGGTCCACGGGGGGAGAGAAATCGGGCGGCAGCAGCGGGGCAACCCACTTGTCCCCGCCAACACCGCCCCCGCTCCGCTCCCGAAACTCGGCCTGGGCCTTCCGCAACTCCTCGGGACTGGTAAGCAGGTCGGTCAATGTGGCGGCGATGGTCTTTCCCGCCACGAACATTCCTGGGTCAATGCAGTCCCGCACTCCGCCCATGGCATTGAGCGTCCACATGGGGTAGGAGTAACCGGGTCCTGGTGCCCGCAGCCGGGGCCGCGACGTGTGCAGGCGGGCGGTGGGAGCGTGCCAGGTGTATTCCACGTAGTCGTCCGATGTGAAGTTGTGCTGCCACGGTGGCAGGCTCCTCTGCTGGGCCGCTTCGTAGTCCTGCGGCGTTTGCAGGCGCAGGTTGTCATCGGTAAAGGGCTCGTCCATGGGACTCAGCCCCAGGTTTTCCTGGATGGCGCAGGCGAAGCCCCGAGCCTTGTCGTTCATTGCCGGCGGCCCCACCTGTTCCAGGTTTCGGTAGGTCAAATCGGCCAATGCCAGGTTGGGCAGTCCTACCCGGGTCTTGGTCACCCATCGGGGCGTCACCACGCAACCCGTAACTTCGGCGGCGTGGCGGGCATTGCGTTCCAGCACCTGGTAGATGCGTTCCTGTATATCCAGGGTCGGCGACCGCCAGGCGTATTGAATCTGGCCTATGCGCGGCGGCAGGTTGTCCGAGGTGCACTGGCCGCCGGCCATTATGTATTCGTTAAGAGTCCACGTACCCGTATGCGGGAACATGGCCTCCTTGGTGTACTTGGTGTTGGTATACATCAGGCACACCGCGTCCAGCGCCCCGGGGCAGCGCGCCACGGTATGGGGTCGGTCCGGCGCCGCCAGCAGGCTGGCGTCCATCCACCTCTCAGGTTCCAGGCACTCAAAGGTGAAGACGACGCTCCAGTAGGAACCGCATTGGGTCTCCCACGCCACGGTGTTGGTGGTATGAGGGTGATAGACCACGGCGGCGTCCAGGTCGTCATAGTAACCCTTGGCGGCGTGAACCGGCTTGGACCCGCATATTTTCTCCGCCGGTTCGCCGAAGATGCGCAGGGCGCCGGGGAGACCGTGGGCCTCCATGGCCGCCTTGGCTCCCAGTATCCCCGCCAGCGCCGCCACGCCCAGCGACGAGTGGGGGTCCGTATGCCCCGCCGCCCAGGGGTGCAGCCCTTCCCGGGGAGCCAGGTAGGGGACGGCCTGCTGGGAATTGCCCGGCACGGCATCGTATTCGGCGAAGGTGGCCAGCACGGGGCTTCCCTGTCCCCAGACGGCCGAAAAGGCGGTGGGCATGTCCCCTGACCCTTCCTCCACGGTGAAGCCATGCTGCCGCAGCAATTCCACGTAGGCTGCCGCCGACAGGTACTCCCGGTAGGCCGGCTCGGCGTAGCCCCAGATTTCCTGGTGAAAATCGGACAGCCACTGCCGGTGGTCATCGATCCAGGCCAGGGCCGTCGCTTTGGCTTCCGCGGCATTTGCCATGTGATTCCTCCTGAGTGCAAACGGCAGGTCAACTTGCGACCGCATTGTAAGGCTGCTGGAAGGGTTACGCAAAAGGCCTGTCTCGCACCCCCCTACGGCTCAGCATAGACACCAAACAGCCGGCAGGTTATATTCCAGGCATCCACCAGGAGGTCCAATTATGAGCAAAGACCGCGAGATTTACTTGAACCTGCCGGTGGCGGACCTGGACGGCCATATATGGGAGGCGCTGGCAATAGACGAAGACCGGATGCCTGATGAACTTAAGGAGGGTGAGGGTTAGACGCCATGGCAGAGGTTCAGAAGATCACACCATTCCTCTGGTTTGACGGGCAGGCGCAGGCGGCGGCGGAAATGTACGTCTCCCTGTTCCCTGAGTCGCGGATTGTCAGCAGTTCGCCGCTGGAGAGTGGACCCGCAACGGGGGCCGCTCTCGTGTCCTTTGTCCTGGCGGGGCAGGAGTTCACGGCGCTGGACGGCGGACCGTTGTACCAGTTCTCCCCGGCCATATCCTTCGTGGTCAACTGCGAGAGCCAGGAGGAGATTGACCACTTCTGGGAAGGGCTGTCGGCGGGAGGGGGCGAAGAGCAGTGCGGCTGGCTGCGGGACAGGTTCGGGGTGTCGTGGCAGATAGTACCCGTTCAGTTGGGGGCATTGCTGGAAGCCAACCCGGAGCGGGTGATGGACGCGCTGTTGCGGATGGAGAGGATAGACCTGGCAGCACTGGAGTCTGCCGCCAGGGGAGAGTAAACTGTCCCAGGAGCAGCCTGAGAACCGACGGGAGGAATGACCTATGGCAACCAAGCGCATGGGAGAAGCATACTGGGGAGAGGAGCTGCACGTACCCCTGTCCGCCGACGGGCAGGTGACGGCTTACGTGTGGCCCCTGCGCATCCTGTCCATCCAGGGCCAGAGTTGCGGCGGGCCAACCATTGGCGTGAACGTGGGCAACGAAGAGGTGCTGCGGTTCGACTGCCACGCCGACCGGGGCCACTGGCATACGGGCGGCTACGACCGGCTGGGGACACCCGGCAATTCCCACGTGGACTTCCCCGACGGGCTGGGCACCGTGGGAGAGCAGGTGGCCTGGTCGCTGCGGCAACTGCGGGACAAGGTCGGCGAACTGCTGGCCCAGTCGGAGCAGGGAGAAGCGGCCGACAAACTGGTGTCCTACCTGGTGGAGTCGGGCCTGATCACCCTCCGAGACCATATTGAGAAGAATGCCTACCTGCGGAAGCGGGCCATCGAAGAGCAGGTTATCTCCGGTTAGAGGGAAACGCCCCAGCAGCGCCGCTTCAAGACACTTGCGGGACAGGTCCTGAACAAGGGACCTGTCCCGCTTTTTGTTTGGCAACCCAGCCGATGAGGGCCAGCGGATTACTTCACACTGTATCCTGCCTGGAAATCGTAGTCCTTGCCACCTATCTTCACTGTAGCTGCCCGATCCAGGTTCCAATGGTATGAGAGGTCGGTATTCAACGAAGTCAGAGGCGAATAGGCGCTGACATCGGTGGGCGGGCTAAGGAAGAAGGGCAGCAGCCCCGGGGTGAAAGTCCCCGTAGGGTCATACAGCGACCAGCTCTTGGTGGCGTTGTCGAAGTAGGCCACCCATTGCAGGTTGCCGGCCAGGGGCGACAGGGTATTGATGATCGGTGAGCCGGCCGGCACCACGGGGCCGGAAGGCGCCGCCACGACATTGAAACCGGCCGTAGCGGAGTCCGAGCCCACGGACAGGGTTACGTTGTAGTTGCCGGCGGTCACGTCGGGCACGACGATGGTGGCAAAGAAACTGCCCAGGGAGTCGACGGTAACGGGCGGCGAGGGAGCAGCGCTGGTCCCGCCAAAGCTCACCGCGCCAACGGGCGTGCCGGGTTCGAAGTCTGTGCCGGCCACGGTGACACCCGTTCCGGGCTGCCCGCTGCCAGGAGTGACGCTGATGGACGGATTCCTGACGGGTACGGGCGTTTCGGTGGGCGTGTTGGGCTTAATCACGACGGTGGGCGTAGGCCTGGGCAGAGGCGTGGCCGTGGGTTCCGGCGTTGGTTCCGGCGTGGCCGTGGGCTCTTCGGTAGGCGGCGGAGGCGGCGTGTCCGTCGGCTGAGCGCGGCTGCCGAACCGGCCGCCAGGCACCACCACCAGCGGGGTGGCCACAGGGGCCTGCACCACTGGCTCAGCCGGTTCTTCAGTTGGAAGAGGCGGCAGAGTGGGCAACGGCTGGGGAGGCGGTTGGACAATGACCGGAGCGGGAGCGGGCGGCGGGACCGGAGTGGGGTCCTCTCCTCCACAAGCCCCCAAGGCCAACAAGACGACGCAGCTAATGGTCAGATAGATTAGTATTACGGGCAACCGAGGCACCTTCACCCCTCCACTACTCCCAAAACCCATTTTTCCCTCCATGACAGAAATGTTATGTAATCAACGTCGATACATTGTAACTTTGCAAGCCTTGGCTGACAATTCCCGCTTTTTACGAGAATGGGCCAGAAAAGGGGCCCGTATGTGGGACGGGCTGACTGACCGCAATTAGCCATTATCAATATTTCGGGCCAAGAAGGGCGGCGGACCCTATAGCCCCAGCAAGGCTTCAAGGTTCTTCCAGAGGATAGCTTCCTTCTCGTCCCGGGAGAGGCTCCGGAGGCCGAGAATCCACGATACGGGCCAGTCAATCTGCATGTCGGCCGGCCAGTCGGTGCCGAACAACACCCGGTCAACGCCCACGCAGTCGATCAGGTACCTCAAGTCCTCCTCGCTGTGGGTCAGGCAGTCGTAGTAGAAGCTGCGCAGGTATTCGCTGGGCGGCCGGTTGATGTTGACCCGGGCTTCGGAGCGGACCTGCCAGCCCCGGTCCATGCGGCCGATGCCGTAGCAGGCATAGCCCCCGCCGTGGCAGAGGCAGACGCGCAGGTCAGGAAACTGGTCCATGACGCCGCCGAAAACGAAGGAAGCGAAGGTAACTGCCCGATCGGCCAGGTTACCGATGGTGTTGGACAGGTGGTAGTTCTCATTCCTGGGGCTGACCACCGTGGGGCCGTCCTGGTGGATCAGCATTACCGCTCCCAGTTGTTGCGCGGCGTCCCACAGGGGGAAGAACTCGGGGTTGTCGTAGGTCTTGCCGTTGACGTTATCGCCGATCATGGCGCCCTTCAGGCCCAGGTCGTTAACCGAGCGTTCCAGTTCGGCAACCGAGGCGGCCATGTCCTGCATGGGCAGGTTGGCCAGGCCGGAAAAGCGATCTGGATACTGTTTGATCAAGCCGGCAACGTAGTCGTTGCACTCGCGGTCCATGGCCACAACGGTATCGAGGTCGCCGTCATAGCAGTAAAGGAAGGAGTGGGTGGACAGGACGTGAATGTCCACGCCCAGGGAGTCCATGTCCTGGATACGCTCCTCGGGGCCCCACATTCCCCTGGGTGTATAGCCCCGGTACCTGCCGGCCACCTGCCGGGGGCTGAGGGCGTAATATCCGGTCCCCTCGCGCATGGCCTTCAGGCAGTTCTCGGGAGTTATGTGGGCGTGAATGTCGATGCTGCGCATGGAAAACCGCCTCCATTGTTGATGTCGAGAATCAGGCCCTATGTGAACCGGCATTCAGCCTACGGGGAAACCAGAATTGTGTCAACCGTACGGGTTTCGTCTTTCCACTGATCCACCGCGGCGGACGAATACTCACCGATGGGGATTTTCTTAATTTTCGTTCCATTTGGTTCCATTTTGGCCCATTTGGGGGGTAGCCCCTTGCCAGGGCAGACACCCAGGTCTGCCCCTACGAAGGGGTGGGGTTTTGGGTAAGTCATGGTTTTATGGTGGCAAGGGGGGAGTGTCAGGAATTAAGAGTCAAGATTTAAGAATTGGGAGTAGGGAGTTGGGCCACGCACGAAGGGGGCAGTGGGTTTCACGAGAGGGCTTTGGTAAAGGCCTTGTTAAAGGTGGGAGAAAAGTCAGACCACTATTGGACAATTGCGCCGGCAACTATTATAATCCCAGTGCACATATACCGGCAGAAAGCAGTTGCCACCTTAGGCGAAGCTCTCGCATCAGCCCAACTGTATCTGTCGGCTTTGTTTGTCCGACGCGGTTGGGGCTGATGAACCGGAAGAAACTGAGAGAAGGAGTAGAAGGTATGGCAGATAGCAACGACATTATGTTGATGGCACACCTCATGCGCCGGGCGGGGTTTGGCGCGTCTTACGAGGAGCTGGAACAGCGGGCGGCCAAGGGTTACGAGGCCACCGTGGAAGAACTGCTCCATCCCGAAGAACAGCCCGACCTGCAGATGGACGTGATGAACCGTTACATGCACGGTTGGCGGGATATGAACGGCGTTCTGGCTAACCAGGGGTACTGGACCTACCGCATGGTCAACTCCCCCCGGCAGTTGGAAGAAAAGATATGCCTGTTCTGGCACGGAATTTTCTGCGTGGGCGACTCCAAGTGCATGCGCGCCCGCCAGATTCTGCTGGAGCTGAACAACTTCCGGGCCCACGGAATGGGCAATTTCGAAAACTTGCTGATGTACCTGTCCACCGACCCGGCAATGCTCTACTACCTGGACAACCAGCTGAGCCACAAGGAAGCGGTGAACGAGAACTGGGGCCGCGAGTTGCTGGAGCTGTTCTCCATGGGCGTGGGCATGGACGGCGAGGCCAACTACAGCGAAGACGACGTAAAGGCCTGCGCCCAGGCGTTTACCGGCTGGACCATCGCCAACGCCATCCCGAGGTACCCGTACGGCAGCTACGCCAACCGGTTCCTTTACAACAAGTTCGACCACATTGAAGACGACAAGACCTTCCTGGGCGAGACCGGGAACTGGAACGGGGACGACGTGGTCCGCATCATCTGCAAGCAGCCGGCCACCGCGCGCTTCGTCGCCCGCCACCTTTACAACTTCTTCGTGGCCGACGAGCCGCAGGTCCCCGCCTGGCAGCACACGCCGCCCCTGGACCCGGAACTGATCAAGGCCCTGGAAGACGAGTACTTCCGCTCCGGGTATGAAATCCGGTCGATGTTGCGGGTGCTGTTCAATTCCGACAGCTTCAAGAACGCCCGGTTCGCCAAGGTGAAGAACCCCTCCGAAGTGGTGTGCGGCACGCTGCGGATCGTGGGCGACTTCGAGACCCCGAAGCCCCGGTTCTACGACCCGGCCCTGCAGATTCGCTACATGGGCCAGGACCTGCTGAACCCTCCGACGGTGGAAGGCTGGCACACGGGCAAGGAGTGGATTGACAGCGGCACCCTGGTGGAGCGGGTCAACTTCGCGGCCGGCGAGATGGGCAGGATGGACGCCCCCGGCATCCAGGACATTGTTTCCCGCCTGGCTTCCCGCGGCGACGTAATCTCCGCCGACGACCTGCTGGACGGCTGCCTGGAACTGCTGGGCGGTTACTCCCTGATGCCGGAAACCCGCGAACTGTTCCTGAACCAGGCAGTGAAGGCAGGGGAACTCAAGACCGATAGCGAGGAATTCACCAGCCAGGTGAGCCAGTTGCTGCAGTTGATCGTGGCCACCCAGGAGTACCAGTTCGCCTAAGGGCGATAAGAAAGGAATCCACCGGCTTCCTGCCCGGTCAATCGGGAACAAGAAGCCAGGAAGCCGGAAACAAAATAAGCTCGAAAAACAACCATAGAGGAGGAGATATGACCAGCACCAAGAAAGATCCGGTCCTGGTAGTTCTTCAGCTATCCGGCGGCAACGACTTCATGAATACCTTCGTCCCGTACACGAACCCGCTGTACATGGACAACCGGCCCAACGTTCACATTCCCGTGGACCAGGTAATGCCCATCAACGACGAGCTGGGCATCAACCCCAACATGCCCGAGTTCAAGGCTCTCTACGACGAGGGCAAGGTGGCGGTGATCCAGGGCGTGGGTTACCCGGTACCCAACCGGTCCCACTTCCGGTCCATGGACATCTGGCACACCTGCGAGCCGGAAAAGATCGCCGACGAGGGCTGGCTGGGCCGGGCCATAAAGGAACTGGACCCCAACAAGGAAAACGTGCTGACCGGCGTTAACTTCGGCCGGGGCCTTCCCCGGGCCATGGTAGCCGCCGGCGTTCCGGTGGCCTCGGTGGGCAACCTGGAGAGCTACGGCGTGCTGACCACCATTGAGGCGGAAGAGCAGCGGTCGGAAGCCCTGGACATTTTCGCCCGCATGTATTCGCCGGCCATGGGCCACGGCCCGGTGGTTGACTACCTGTCGCAGACGGGCATGGACGCGCTGAAGGGCGCCGACATCCTGGCCACCGCTCCCGCCCAGTACACTTCGAGCATCGAATACAACGACAGCTCCATCGGCCAGTACATGCGCAACATCGCGCAGGTGCATTGCGCCGGGCTGGGCACGCGGGTGCTGTACACCACGGCCCCGTACAACAGCTTCGACACCCACGCCACGCAGTTGACGGCTCACGCCAACCTGGTGGCGAACGTTTCCCGCACGGTAAACGACTTCTACCAGGACCTGAAGGAGCACAACGAATCCGACAACGTGATGCTGCTGGTATTCACCGAGTTCGGGCGCCGGGTCCATGACAACGGATCGGGCACGGACCACGGTTCGGGCGGCGCCGCGTACATCATCGGCGACTGCGTTAAGGGCGGCCTGTACGGCGAGTATCCGTCCCTGGAAGAGGACAAGCTGCTGGACGGCGACCTGCACTTCAACAACGACTTCCGGGGCCTGTACACGACCATCCTGGAAGACTGGTTCGGCCTTGAAGCCAAGCCCATCGTGAACGGCAGCTTCGAGAAGATGGACTTCATCAAGAAGTAAGACCAGGGCACCAGGGAGAGCGCCTTAACCGGCGCTCTCTTCAACTTGCCTGGCGGAGAGGAGAATGACAACGCAAGTTCAAGGTGTAACCTACCGTTACACCCACACCATCGGACGGGGCGAAGAGGCCGGACCGGGCTTCAAGAATCCCGTCTCCCTGGCCCTGGGAGCGGACAACGTGATGTACGTTGTCAACCGGGCCTACGACTACCGGGCCGATTCCAAGCGCATCACCGTCTGCACGGTGGACGAGGACTACATCGGCGAGATCGGCAACGGCGGGCGCCTGGGCGGCGACCTGATGGACACGGGCGAGAACGCCTCCGACGGTTCGCTGGTCTGGCCCACGGACATCGCCCTGGACGGCGACGAAAACCTTTACATCACCGATGAGTGGCTCAACCGGGTCGCCATATTCTCCAAGGACGGCGACTGGCTGGGTTCCTGGGGCGTGGCGGGCGACGGCGAGGGCCAGTTCAACCAGCCCTCGGGCATCCACTTTGACGCCGACGGGAACGTGGTGCTGGTGGACACGGGCAATAACCGGGTCCAGAAGTACACCAAGGATGGACAGTATATTTCCTCCTTCGGCAGCTTCGGCAGCGGCAACGGGCAACTGAACATGCCCTGGGGCATCGACATTGACCAGGAAGGCAGCATATTCATTGCCGACTGGCGCAACGACCGGGTCCAGAAGTTCGATGCCGACGGCAACTTCCTGATGGCGATGGGTTCCACGGGCAGCGGGGAGGGCGAGTTCAAGCGGCCCACCGGCGTGGCAGTGGACAAGGACGGCATCATCTACGTGGCCGACTGGGACAATGACCGGGTGCAGGTGCTGGACAGCAACGGGCTGTTCATCTCGGTCATCATGGGCGACGCCACCCTGTCCAAGTGGGGCATCACCAAGCTGGACGCCAACCCGGATATGAAGCTCCAGCGGGAGATCGCCCAGGGCCTGGAGCGGGAGAAGTTCCTCCGCGGGCCCATCGGCGTTGAGATTGACGAAAACGACCGGCTGTTCATCGTCGACTCGCAGCGGAACCGGATCCAGATTTACCGGAAGATACCTCCCTACTTCGTGGGGATGTACGACGGGGCCCGCCTGTAGGCTGCCGCCCCACAGTCAGCAAGATACGTGACCTGGCCCCCGCGCCGATGTAAGTGGCGCGGGGGTTCTCTTTTGTTCCGATGCTAAGGGAATTTCACATAGACGTGGTAGAGCCTGACTGGCTGGACGGTGCGGGCAGGGAGGAGATTCTCCGGCTGTGCAACGAGGCGTACGGCGAGGACGTGTCCCACCTTTTTGCCGCCTACAGCGCCGACTTGCACGTGCTGGCGTGGGCGGGAGAGGCGCTGGTCGGCCACGGCATGATAGTCACGCGATGGCTGCAGGCGGGGGTGGGGCCGCTGCTGCGCACGGCGTACGTGGAGTTGGTGGCGACGGCGGAGGGTTACCGGAACCGGGGAATTGGGGCGTCCATAATGCGGAGGCTGGCCGAGGAGGCTGTCAGGGGGGAGTACGACCTGGCCGCGCTGTGCCCGGCAGATACGGGACTTTACGGTCACCTGGGGTGGGAATACTGGCAGGGGCCGCTCTTCATAAGGCCGGTAGAGACGTCGGCGTCGGAACCTGCGGCGCTGATTGCCACGCCGGAAGAGCGGGTGATGATACTGCGGCTGCCGCGGACGCCGATGCTGGACCCGACCCAATCGCTGTCGGCGGAGTGGCGCGCGGGAGGGGAGTTGTGGTGACGGGGTCAGGACGCCGGGGACTGCCGGTGCTGGCCGATGTAGCCAATGACGACCCGCTCGCGCTGGCGGTCCCAGTAAAAGGCGATGCGGATGGTATTCACCGGGTCGTCGCCCACGCCCTTGCCGATGGTCTCATTGAGAAAATAGGCCCGGCCATTGACCAGCATGCGGTACTGTCCTTCGGACTGGAAGAAGGTCCGGTCGTGCTGGCTGCTGGAATACTTCCACCGGCAGGCACGGTAAAGGGAGTCGTTCAGCTGGGCGGGGTTCAGGTCCCCATGGCGGGCGACGTAGTAGGCGGTAGCCAACCATTCCAGGGCATCGGACACGGACTGGGGGTCCTCGAAGGGATTGCCGTCCACCAGGGACTCGGGGTTAAGCCGGAAAATCAACTGCCTGGAATACCGCTCCACGGCCTGGGCCACCGCCGCTGCCAGGCCCATGCCCGGCGCATCAACGGCAGCCTCCAGGGTCAAGCCGTCTTCTGATACTACGGTTTCCTGGGCTGCATCGGCGTTGCCGCCGGTGGTGGACAGTTGCTCCTTCAGTTGTTCCAGGTCCTGCCGCAGGGATTGCAGGCCGGCCAGAATGGTGACGTTGACGTCAGGAGACTGGACCTGGGGAGTTTCGAGGCCCAGGGTTTCGGGGGGCGGAGCCAGGGACTCGGGGAGGTCTGTCAATAGATCGGAGGACGGGGGCAAGGCGTCGGCGGCCCCGGCAAAGGCGTCGGAAGCAGGCTCAAGAGCCACCAGGTCCAGGGGCGCCAGGTCATCGCACTCGTCGGCGGCTTCCATGTCCCCAATGTCCGCCAGGACAGGAGGCATGTCTCCCGGCTCTTCCTGGTCGTCGGCCGCTTCGCAATCCAGGGAGCCGATATCTATGGCAAAATCGGACTGCGGCGGCGTGGGATTTGAGTTGGGGTCAAAGACGGGTTCCAGTTCGGTGACGGTGGAAATAATCTCCGCCTCCAGTTCGGCGCGGCGACCGGCCCGGGAGGACTCGACACTCCTGCTCTGGGCCTGGTCCCTGATGGGGCGATACTGGTCCAGCAGCGACTCGAGGTTGATCACCCGGGCCAGAGTATCCAGGGCTACCTCGGGCCGGATGTTCCTGGCCGCGCCCCACTGCCCGATGTTCTTTTCCAGGTAAACCAGCTCGTCGGAATACTCTATCCAGATGTCTTCAACCTTGGTCCTCAACTGGTTGACGGCATCCCTGGCCCGCTGCTGTTCCTTTTCAATTACTATGTCCCCGATGGCCGCGGCAAATTCCAGGGCCTGCTCCCACTGGGGGGCGTCGGGGCGCAGGGCCGTAAGTAGCTCCTTCCAGCGTTCGAAGTCCACCCGCTCCAGGGGGTCTTCAACTTCGGAGATGGGCGGGGGAAGCTTGCCGGAGACGTACCAGAGCATCAGCCCCACGTCATTGCGGTCGAAGCCCGTACGGTCTGCCAGGAACTGGTTGAAGTTGGTCTGCCAGTCGCGAGCGTCCCAGAAACCGCGGAAGCTCATTTCCTTGCGGTCGGGGCCGTAGGTGGGTTCATCGTTCCACTGGAGGTGCTGAACGACACTCTCGTAAAGGTCGCCCTGGATGGCGACCCAGGCCCGCAGCACGGCCTCGGTCAGTTCGTCGGAGGAGTGCATTTTCCGGAGGACGGGCGACTGGAGATGATGGGTGGGGGCGTCCTCAACGTCCTTGTGCTGGAACTGGGCCCCGGGGACCCGCACGCCGCTGCTTCGAATGGAGGCATCCAGGGCGCGCTTGACCTCGGCGGGGACCTGCTCGCGAGCGTCGAGCACCTGCTTGACCACGAGGGCGGCGTAGTCTTCACCCAGCCACTCGTGGGAAGCCGTCAGGAAGGAAGACAGGTTCGGCGGATGCGGTGAAGTTGTGGGTTGGGTTGCCATCGCTAGCTTCTTCCTTCTAAATTTACAATCCAGCCGAAGTTACAAGACTTCAACGAAGCTCAATCACCGCGATACAGTCAGGAACGTTAACGATTAACGGGATGCGCCACTTGTGGAGCAGGCGGCAACGCCCGAACTATGGACCAAATCCCTCGGAGTTGGAGCACTGCCGGAGGAGAAAAGGAGGCTGTACTCAACAAGAAACTGCCACATAGATAAGAATGTTCCCAGTAGTTTAGCATAAAAGCCCTAAATGGGTTAACTGCGCAGGTTCATTTGCCTTCCTGGATTCCCGCTTTCGCCGGAAATACGGGACTGGGGGCAGCCGGTTCCCCCTGACTCTGGACTGTTACAGGATATATCGGCGGTGGCGGCGATAGCGGCGGGCTGATATTATTGCAGACGTGTGCCGGTTGCCGGGATTTGAACACGGAACCGGCGCAACAAGGGGGCCTATGACTACCAAATCCGCAGCGCAAGTGGGCGGGTCGCTGTACTTCGGATGGTACATCGTCGCAACCTGCTTCTTCGTGGCGTTCCTGTCCATTCCGGGACGCCAGGGGTTCGGCCTGTTCGTAACCGAGATGGAGCCGACGTTCGGCTGGAACCGGGCCGATATCTCGTGGGTGGGTTCCATCGGGTTCCTGCTCAACGGCGCGATGCAGCCCATCATGGGTGCTCTGTTCGACAAGTATGGACCGCGCACGGTGTTTGGCTTCGGGCTGGTGATCATGGGCCTGGCGACAATGAGCCTGGCGTTCATCAAGGATCTTGAGGCCACTCTTCCCCTGGGATTTGTGAACATACCGCTGGACCTGCTCTGGTTTATCGTAGTGTTTTCCATCGTTGTGAACACCTGCCTGAGCGCGGCGTCGATCACCAACATGCTGGCGCTGGTGGTGCGGTGGTTCCGGCGCAAGCGCAGCAAGGCCACGGCTCTCGCGGCCTGCGGAACGTCCATCGGCGGCCTTTTGACCATCCCGTTCGCGGCGTACCTGATGGGCGTGATTGACTCGTCGGGCATCATGTGGGGCGACACCGCGCTGGCGGGCTGGCGGACAGTGTGGTTCCTGCTGGGCATGGTTGTGGTATTCGCAGCCGCGCCACTGGCGGTGTTCTTCCTCCGGCCGAGCCCGGCGGAGATGGGTCTGAACCCGGACGGCGATCCCGACCCCCCGGTTTACAGCGGAGGCGCGCCAGTGCAGAGGGCCACGGGAGCCTACGAGGTGGACAGTTGGCGCAAGTGCTTCAAGACGGCGCCGATGTGGCAACTCTCCGGCGCCTACGTGGTGTGCGGCATCACCACCGGGCTGTTGAGCATCCACTTCATTCCATACGCAGAGGACGTGCTGCCGGCGCAGGTGAACTTCCTGGGCGGCGTTTGGGACGAAAAAGTTTTTGCGGGGCTGGTGTTCGGCGTGATGACCGGCCTGAACGCAGCCGGCGTCATCATCACCGGGTTCCTGGGAGACCGCATGCGGCGCAAGAACGTGCTGGCGGCGGTGTACGCGACGCGCGGGGTGGCGTTCATGTGCCTGGTGTTCCTGCCGCTGTTCGGGCACGGGATGCTGGGGCTGATCATGTTCGCGCTGCTGTCGGGAATGTCCTGGGTCGCCAGCGTGCCGCTGACATCCACGCTGACCGCGGACGTGTACGGGTTCCGGGCATTGGGGACGATCAGCGGATGGGTGTTCTTCGCGCACCAGATCGGGTCGTTCTTCAGCATCCAGTTCGCCGGATACGCCTACGTCTGGTTCAACGAGAGCTATTTCTGGCCGTTCCTGATCGCGGGCTTGACGCTGATTCCGGCGACCATCATGGCCTTCAGCATCAACGAGTACCACTATTCGGGACGGTACAACACCGCTCCGGCGCCGCAATTGGCCACGGCCGGCGCGGGCGCCGGAGGCGGAACGCGGGCGTACTAAGCCCAGAGAATTGGACAGGTAGGGGCAGGTTTGAAACCTGCCCCTGCTAGAGAGCAAAGTTTCATGGCCCAGCCGGCCCCTCTGGAACCGCTCGTTCCGCAATATGAGCGTTAACGGCAAAAGGCAAAGATGATGGGCGCGTTTTTGAGCGTGGTTCTCCTGTCCGTTGGCCTCCATCACGGAGAGGCCGACCCCACGCTGTTGGACTGGATAATGACCGCCCTGAGCCACATTCTGCTGGGCACACTGGGGTTCACCGAGCTCACGGTGGTCATCATCATCGGGATAATCATCCTCGCTATGCCGGCGCTGATCGTAGTCGCCTACTGGGCCAACACGCGGGGCAGCCGCTCGGCGACGACGATCAACGAACCGGCGCGAGTGGCAGAGGCAGAGGAATAGCCACCATTCCCAAGCCGCGCCACCATGCCTATCCGACCGCTCGACGGCTTCACCAAAGCGTAATTGACGGGTCCCAGTGCCTTTCCGGAGCGCCACACATCCCGCTCATGGTGAGCCTGTCGAACCACGAGCGCGTCCTTCGACAGGCCCAGGACGAGCGGATGGACTTCAATCGCACAACTTTGGAAAGGCCCTGGTCGGTGCAGGATGAACAGGGGAGTCGCGAAATGACCATTGAACGCCAACCCGTTGACGTGGTAGTTATGACCGTGGTTTTGACCAACGGTTTGACGGTGGAACACAGGTATCCCGTTGGGCAGGTGAGAAACCGGCAGGAATACGAGCGGTTTATGATATCGGTGTTCCGCGAACCATACGAGGCCATGATGGGGATAAGCGGGGCCAGGGCGTTCATGCTGGCGTACCCGATGTCGGTGTATAACACGGCACACGTCATGACCTTGAGACTGCGGGGCGAAGGCTCCACGCAGGCGGTGGAAATGGCGGACCACGTACACGAAATGGGCTTCCTGGCCCGGGGCCGCAGCGGGGAGCGGAACCCTCCGGCCTGAGGGACGGGATACTTATCCCATTTCCTCCCGCGCCGCCTGTGTTAGAATTCGGCCAAACTGAAAAGCGGCCCCACCACCGTGGGTAATCCGGCCACCGGCGGGAACAACGAACAGTCCAACAGACTTGAAATGAAGACCATTAAGCCTCTATCGTCATTCCGGCTTTCGCCGGAATGACGGTTAAACCCCAGCACATCATTGCAATGCTGTTGAATTATTAGCGCCGCATCATGGCAGAAACAGTGCTGAAATTGAGCGTTCTGGACCAGAGCCCCGCGGCCGAAGGGGAACCGGCCACGCTGGCACTGCAGCACACCATCGAACTGGCGCAGCGAGCCGAACGGTGGGGTTACAATCGGTTCTGGGTTGCCGAGCATCACGGCTCGAACCGGATCATGGGGTCGTCCCCGGAGGTACTGGTCTCCCACCTGCTGGCCCGAACGGACCGCATCCGCGTTGGTTCCGGCGGCGTCATGCTGCAACACTACAGTCCCTACAAGGTGGCCGAGAACTTCAACGTGCTGGCGTCGCTGGCGCCGGGGAGGGTTGACCTGGGCATTGGGCGAGGCCCGGGAGGAATGCCCCGCACGACCCAGGCGCTGCGGCCCCAGCCGGTAAATGGGTCGGCGGCCATATCCCTGGAAGACAAGCTGGTCGAACTGAGACGATTCCTGGCGGGACGCACAGCCGACAGCAGCGGCGGCAACGGAGTGACCGCATCCCCGCTGCCGCCCCAGCCGGCGGACCTGTTCCTGCTGGGCACCACCGCCGCCAGCGGGGAGATGGCGGCAGCCCACGGCCTGCCCTACGTCTTCGCCATGTTCCTGAACGGCGACGAGGGGGAGATGCGGCGGGCCATAGATACTTACCACGACCTCTCCTCCGGCGTTCCCAACCACCGGCCCCAGGCGATGCTGGCGCTGCCGGTAATAGTCGCGGAAACGGACGGGGAGGCGGAGGGTTACGCGCGGGCGATCCGCGTGGTGAGAATCCGGCTGGCCAGCGGGCGCAGCTTCACCGTCTTTTCCGAGGAGGCAGCGAAGGAATTCGGCCGGCAATCGGGGGAGGAATTCAGCTACGAAGTCCAGCCGGCCAACGTGATTTTCGGTTCGCCGGGGCGGGTGAGAGAGAGGCTGCTGGCGATGGGGCGGGAGTATGGCGTGGACGAGGTGTTCATCGTTACCGCCATAGACCATTTCCCCAGCCGCCTCAATTCGTACAGGCTGCTTGCCGAAGCGATGATGTGCAAAGGGGGAAACACTGCGGGGGAGGACCGGAGATGACAAGGGAGCGCAAGCTGCGGCTGGGGGCCTTTTTCTCGGGGACGGGCAGCAACATGGCGTCCTGGCGGCACCCGCAGGCCGTGCCGGACGGGCCGATAAACCTGGAGTATTACCGGGACCTGACCCGCAGGGCGGAGGAGGCCAAGCTGGACTTCGTCTTCTTCGGCGACGGGCTGTATATCAGCGAGAAGTCGCACCCCATATTCCTGAACCGGTTCGAGCCCCTGACCCTGCTGGCCGCGCTGGCCATGGACACGACGCACATTGGGGTGGCGGCCACCCTGTCCACGACCTACAGCGAGCCCTTCACCGTGGCGCGGCAGTTCATGTCCATCGACCACATCAGCGGCGGGCGGGCCGGCTGGAATATCGTCACCTCGCCGCTGGAGGGTTCGGCCCTTAACTACAGCAAGCCGGAGCATCCCGCCCACGACCTGCGCTACGAGATGGCCCACGAGTTCCTGGAGGTGACCAAGGGCCTGTGGGACTCATGGGAAGACGACGCTTTCGTGTTCGACAAGGAGGAGGGGGTGTTCTTCGAGCCGGAGAAGATGCACCGCGTCAACCACACGGGCCGGTTCTACTCGGTACAGGGGCCGCTGAACATTGGGCGTTCAAGGCAGGGGAGACCGGTGCTCATCCAGGCGGGTTCGTCGGAAGCCGGCCGCAGTTTTGCCGCCCGCCACGCCGACGTTATTTTCACGGGACAGCCCAGCCTGGAGGCGGCCCGGGACTTTTATGACGACGTTAAGGGGAGAGCCGCGGAGTTCGGGCGGAAAGCGGAGGAAGTGCTGATACTGCCCGGTTGCGCGCCCATCGTGGGGCATACGGAGACGGAAGCGGACCGGAAGTACCGGGAGATAGTGGACCTGGTGAGCATCGGGGACGCGCTGAATTACCTGGGCCGGTACTTCGACGACTTGGACTTTACCCAGTTTGAGCTGGACGAACCCTTCCCCGACCTGGGGGACTACGGGCGCAACGGGTGGGAAAGCGCCACCGACCGCATAAAGCAGACGGCACGGGAGGAGAATTTAACCCTGCGCCAGGTGGCGTTACGGGCCACCACCCCCAAGCACAGGTTCATCGGCACGGCGACACAGGTGGCGGATACCATGCAGGCATGGCTCGAGGGCGGGGCCGCCGACGGGTTCATGGTGAACAACTCGGTGCTGCCGGTGGGGTTCACCGACTTCCTGGAGATGGTGGTCCCCCTCCTGAAGGAGCGGGGTATCTTCCGCACCGAGTACGAAGCCGACACGCTGCACGGGAACCTGGGGCTGCCCATTCCGGCCAACCGGCATTCGGGGACACGCCAACGGGGCTAGGCTGGCCGGGGCTGGCTGGCGGCCTGATCTTCCTCCACCCAATTGGGACCGTTCACCCGGTCGTATAGCTCGGTAACTTCTTCCGGCGGCGGCGCCGTCAATAACGTGGCGGCAACGGCGCAAATCACGGCGGCGACGAAGCCGGGCACACCGGGGTTTATCTGCCAGACCCCCAGCGCCTCCATCTGGTCCACGGTGGCCCTGAAGCCCAGCAGGTCGGCCACGGTAGTGTACTTCTCGTAGCTCAGGCCGGCCAGCCACCACCAGGTGGAGACTATTGACCCGGCGGCCACGGCGGCCAACGCCCCCCAGCGATTGAAGCGGCGCCAGTAGAGCCCAAGAATCAGGGCGGGTCCAAAGGCGGCGCCCATACCTCCCCATGCCAGGGAGACCAGGGCGAAAACCGACTCGGGAGAGACTATGGATATGACCGCCGCAATGATGCCTACCAGCAGCAGCATGCCGCGGCCCATCCAGACCCGGGACTGGGTGCGCATGGAGTAGGTGATTCGCTTGATCATGGGCAGGTCGTCGGTGGCTATGGCTGAAGCCAGCAGCAACTGGGAGTCGGCGGTGCTCATGACGGCGGCGATGACCGCAGTGAGAAGGAGGCCGGCGATTATGGGGTGGAAGAAGGTATCGGCTACCACCAGGTAGAGCTTCTCCGCGTCGGGCAGCATTATGCCGCGGTCCAGCAGGGCCGGGGCCGCCACCAGGCCCATGAGCAGGGCGAAGAGAAAGACCAGCACCACCCACACTGAGCCCACGTTGCGGCTGCGCTGGATGTCGCCTTCCCGCTGGACGGCCATGAAGCGGGATATTATGCGGTGCGCCCCAAAGGCGCCCAGTCCCCAGCCGAGGGACGAGATGAAGAACAGGAAGCCCAGCTGGGTATCGTCCTGGTCGGTGAAGGGATTCCAGAAGCCGGGCGCGGTGGTTTCCAGGCCCTGGAAGGGATTGTTCACGGTGAGAATCAAGGTAACCGGAATGATGGTGAAACCGGCCAGCATAATCAGGGACTGGAAAACGTCGGTGCGGGACACGGCCAGGAAGCCGCCGATGAAGGTGTAGGACACGACGGCAACCAGGGAGACCAGTACGCCGATATTATGGCCATTTCCCATCTGGTCTAATCCGAAGACGACCTCCAGCAGCTTGGCCCCGGCGATAAGGCCGGAACAGACGTACAGGGTGATGAAGTAAATCCCTATCACTCCCGACAGGGTGCGCAGCAGGCCGCTGGTATCGCCGAAGCGATTCTCCAGGAACTCGGGAAGGGTCAACGAGTTTTCCGCTGCCAGGCTATAGCGGCGGATCCGCCGGGCCAGGATGGTCCAGGCAAACCAGTGGCCGAGGATAATGCTGGCGACAGTCCACAGGTGCATCATCCCGGCGGCAAAGGCCAGGGCCGGCAGAACCAGCATCGTCCAGCCGCTGGTGGCCGAAGAGGCGGCGCTGAGGGCAGAGGTAACGTAGCCCATCTTGCGGCCGCCCAGCACGTAGTCGGACATATCGTCCATGTGCCGGGAGCGGACTATGGCAATGCCAATGAGGACCACAAAGTAGGCAATGAAAACACAGAGAATCCAGATGGCGTTGGCGGACATGGATGGAAGAACCTCGGGCAGAAAGAAGGGCAAAGAGGAGGGTATAGGTTCAAGGGCTAGTAGGCCACTGCTATTGATAGTCTGTACCTAGCAGACCGAGGTTGTCAATAACCGGCAAAAGGACGGGACCAACAAACTGGGTAACCTGAGACACATAGCCGGGCAAATCATCTGAATGATTCACGCTTTCTCCGTCTGATGATGCCCCAAGCGACGCACCACGAATCAGTGCCAGAGCCATGAATACCACGGCGGTTGTGAATGCGTTCCTAGCCGCCTCCAAGGGGCAATTCTTGGTCCGCGAATAATGATGGATATGTTCATTGTCCACGTTTACATAGAAGTCCCAGGCCTCTCGTTCCACAGTGGCAGAAGGGTCTGTGGATATACGACACGCTGTTTCGCTGCTGAACGAACCTAAAGGATGTGTTAACCACTCGGCTTCGTAAACAGGAATTATGTTTGGAGAAGCTACCGCTTCCGTTCCCTTTTCCGTTTTATTTCTTTGGCCCCCGCCGTTGCCGTCAATTGGTTCGGTTATATTTACCTTTATTGAACTCTGAAGGGGATCAACTCTAGATTCGTCACGTACTGCTAAAGTAAATTCGAAGCTGGCTCCCGGTTTCAATAATCCAGGCGGCAAGGCAGATGTATCCCAATAGAATCTCGCTGTTCCATCTTTGGGCCCTGTACGATCCCAGAAGTTGGTCCAGTCGCCTGAGTCAGAAGCTGTTATTGACCAGCTTCCTGGCGAGACGCTGCGAGTAAAATAGCTATTTTCGGCGTCGGTCTGGAACTGCAATTGAGCTTTCTTACCGAGTCCAACATTCCATTCCAGGCGGTTGGGCTCGAAGAAACTGGGGAATTGCCTCCCCTCAAATTGGCCTTTGTGATTATTGCGGGGTCCTCTTCCAACCCTAGTGAGCAGAGCGCCTTCCAGGAGATACCTAGAAATTTCAGGATTGCTAGCCAAAATTTCCTTTAGTAGTTCTTCTCTACTGGCCTCATCCTCCTTGCCCACAATTGCAGCATCATGTCTCTGTTTTTCCAGAGATCGAAGCGTTTCGTCGTGGAGCAGAAAGTCTTCCAATTTCTTCTCCATCTCCACAGAGAGCTTGGAATCGCTTCTCAAACGGTCCCGGCTATTCATGAACAAGTCTTCAAATTCTCGCCGCTGGATGTTGCTGCAGTCCACCAAAACCAGCAAGTCGTTGGCAAGGTAGCTCTTCCTTACGCTTTGTCTTTGGAAGAACCTGGTTGTGTACGAAGCGTGCATTTGGCCGTTATAGAGGAATAAAACACCATGCCTGTTCGTTCTGTGGCTACGGTATGCGCCCGGCTTGAAGGCATATATTGTAGCTTTGAGCCTCTGTTGAGCCACTGACAAATCCATGCTTTGCGGAAAGCCTTCTTCTATGTCATCTCTGTTTCTCTCCAAGTCAGTGAGTATCCCCCTGACGCTCCTAAACACTTCATTACCTTGATAGTTTCGACATTCGTACAGCTTCACCGGAAGCGCAGGCTCAGCCAATGCCAGTTCAATGCGGCGAATCAGGCCATTACCATCCCCAGGCATAATGATGCTGGAAGAAGTTCCCTGCCAGCGGTACTCATACAGCTTGATCAAGGTACCGAAAGAAGACCCTCGGGAATAAGGTTGACCCTGCCGGTCAGGGAAAATAGGGAAGTCGTTTGCGGGAAAGGAGAGTACCTGCCCACGCTTAGAATCCGTGGCCCCTACGGGCGCCAAGTACTCGAAAACAGAGCTGCGGGAGTCTGACGAGGGATCTTTTCGTCGAACCATGGTAAAGCCCCACTCTGAAGCCCGGCAAGATTCGTCGCCCTTCAGAATGGCAGAGTTTCTTTTAGAGACAATCAGTTGGAAATTGTTGCGCTCGCTGCAATAGGGGAGGGCGCCGGTCGCACCCATGTTGAATTTACCTTGAACAAAGTTGATTCTAACCTTGTTGCTCCTATGGAGCGACAAGAAAGTGTTAGGAAAATCGTCGGGAGTTTGTCCCTCACCACGATCGGCAATGGTCAAGCTCGGGTGGGCAGCGGTACTTCTCCGGGACTCAGGACGGCGGCCCGTTGCAGTGATGGTTATGTAGTCGCCTTCATCGTTGAGCTTCCTGTCGGGCCAGTTGGAAAGACGGCCACTTCTATCCGGATCAAAGGTACCACCTTCTCCGAAGTATCGGTAAACGGCCTCGTGGATTGATTGGGGAGCGTCGGAAGACTCAGGGGATTCACCACGAGCCAAGCATTCATTCATCAGCCTGGCATCTATGGAATTGACAATTTTTTCAACCAGGGCCGCAACCGCTTCCCCTTGCTGGTTCCCTATCGTGCCGTAATTGTTCTCTAGGTCCCCATAGGGACGCCAGACAAATGAATCATTCCAATATCCGACGTCCCTCAAGGTCTTTTGAACTTCTTCCTCGCTATCCGCACGAAGAAGTTTCCAGCAGAGTTCCCTATTGTCCATTTGTTACCCTTTAAACTGTTTCTCCATTCCTGAAATTAAACCCGCCGCAGCAGTTCCTCCTGCAGGCGGTCTATGTCGAAGGTTTCGCTGGTTTCGGCTACGCGGGCGTCGCCTTCGCGAACCATCTGCTCGGCCAGGGTTTCCTCAGGCTTTTCGGGCAGTTCCTCTTCCCGGGCGCGGCGGCGCTGCACGTCGCGGTTGTGCTCAACGAAGAGGCGGCGCATGGCCACCACCACCGAGTCGGTGGAGGAGAGGTACTCGGGGAAGTCGTACTGCACGTACTTCTCCGCGTCGTAGTCCTGGTTCCGGAAGTTGAAATTCAGCTCCCAGTTGCGATAGGGCCAGGACACGGAACTCCACAGCTTGCGGAGGGCGCCGGGCTTCTTGCCGTAACGTTCCACGTTCAAGTACACCATGCGGGTCAGGCCGTCCTCCACGGGCACGGCCCAGCGGGTGCTGCGGAAGAAGGCGTTGTTGCCGCCGGTGCGCGACATGCCCGGCAGGCGGGTGCCGTTCCATTCGTTGACGCCGTTGGTATCGGCCTGGGGCGGGCGGACCCGGCCGGGAGCCTGGCCGGTCTTGCGGGCCTTGCGATCGAAAATCCAGGTCCACGCCAAACGCCATTTGGTCTTGGGCCAGACGCCGTCCACGCCGGGGTAGTACATCTGGTAGGGGATGTTGCCGTCCTCGTCGTAGTAGTAGCGCTCCACGCTGGACTTGCCCCGGCCCGGCTGGTAGTGGACGTTCTTGTTGTTGACCAGGTTGACCCGGTAGCCCAGGGGCGTGCGGGGACGACCGCCCAGGCGGCTCTTCAGGATGCGGATGGCGTTGCGGTGGACCATGAAGGCGTTGTGGGCGTCCATGGTGTTTTCCAGCACCAGCACCCAGTTGCAGTCGAACATGGAGAACACGGGCCGGTGGATATTGTGCTCCTCGAACATTTCCGGAGGGATGTCCTCCTGGGGGTCCACCGGCTCGCCGTCGCCCATCCACACGAAGACCAGGCCCTTGATGGTGACGGTGGGGAACTTGCGGGCCTTCATCCCCGGGGCGCCCACCATCTTGGACTCGGGGCCCTCGGTGAGGAAGGCGACGCAATTGCCGTCGCCATCGAATGTGGCGCCGTGGTAGGGACAGGTAACGAAACCGGGGAAGTAGCAGCGGCCCATGGACAGGTACACCGAGCGGTGGGGACACCAGTCCAGCAGGGCCTGCACCTCGTCGTTCTGGTCGCGGAAGAAGACCACGTCGGTGCCCAGCATCCGCAGCATCTCGGGCTGGCCCTTCTTCACGTCTTTGGCGGGCAGGGCCGGATACCAGTACTCCCGAAAGCCCAGGGGCGGCATACGGCTGCGACGGTCGTCGGGGTCTTCGGGCACGCGGAAGGGCGGCGTCTGGTCAAAGCCCTGGGTGCCGCGCCGCATGTGCCTGTAACCGCCGGGATAGCCGGAAAGGGGTTTCATAAGCAGTCTTTTCAGTCCCATAAGTCTCTCCTGGGGAACCGAATTTTGAGCGGATTATAGCACGGAAGTGGGCGGAGGCAGCGCAGGTCCGGAATGAAGCGGTGGCGTGTAGGGGCGCATGGCCGTGCGCCCTACGGGTGGCACTCTTGCCTTGCCAGCCCGTCGGATGGTAAAACCCATACCAACAAACCCTTAACTTAGACCGGCAGGGAGGTATGACATGGCTCGGCTGGATGGAAAAGTGGCGGTAATTACGGGGGCTACCGGCGGCATTGGCCGGGCGGCGTCGCGGCTTTTTGCCGAAGAGGGAGCGCGGGTGGCGCTGGTTGACCTGGACGAAGAGGCGCTGCGGGAACTGGCCGCCGACATTGGCGAGGACCGGGCCAGCTACTCGGTGGCCGACGTAACCGACCCCGGCCAGAGCCAGGCCTACATCGACGCGGCGGTGAACCGGTGGGGCGGCGTGGATGCGCTGTTGGCCAACGCGGGCATTGAGGGCACCCTGGCGACCATACCCGAATATCCCATCGAAGTCTTCGACCGGGTCATCGCGGTTAACGTGCGGGGCGTTATGCTGGGGATAAAGTATGCGGTGCCGGCGATGCAGGCGCGGGGCGGCGGCAGCATTGTAATCACGTCGTCCACTGCCGGCATTGGCGGCACAACGGAAATGTCGGCCTATAACACCAGCAAGCACGCGGTAATCGGGCTGATGCGGGTGGCCGCCCTGGAGTGCGCGCCCCACGGGATACGGGTCAATACGGTCAACCCCGCACCCATCGAGACGCGCATGATGCGGTCCATCGAGGAGCAGCGGGTGGCCGCCATGGACGACGCCGACATAACCGTTGAGACGGCCAGGCAGTCTTACGCCCAGAGAATCCCCCTGCGCCGGTACGGCAACCCGGAGGAGGTTGCCAGGATGATGCTGTTCCTGGCCAGCGACGACAGCAGCTTCTGCACCGGCGGCGTGTACATGGTGGACGGCGGCCGGTCGGCCGGCAGCAGGTAATCCGGCACCCATGTATGAGCGCAAGTTCCCAGGGGGTGGACTGCCTTGCGTGTCCTGGTAATCGGGGCCAGCGGGTTTATTGGCCGGCCTCTCGGTGGGGGCTGGCCCTATCTGGATTCAGGTGAGAAATGAAAACAGCTCTAATGTCAGTGTTCTTGTTGTTCATATCGACTTTCGCCGGTTTCGCCTGCACGGGGGAGGATCCGGAAGGTGGCTCTCCGGTTCCGGCACCCCAGCCAACGGCCGAAAGCACCCTTGCGCCCTTGGAGCCGGAGGAGATTGATTGGCTGGTTGACGTCATGGCGGTGTTGCCGGCCAGCGTCGCTGATTCCGGCGTGTGGTTCGCAAACCCCGCGCTCGCCGTTGCGCTGGAGGACATACAACCCGCCAGGACGAGGGAGGAATGGGAATCGTGGACTCCCGAACAACAGCAGGCCTATTGGGATGCTCGCGCGGGCATCCCCGGTATCTCGATCAGCCACTCGATGAGGTATTCATCCCCCGACTGGGACGATACCTTTGGCTTTGGCGCCTGGGATACAGCAGCCATGGCCGAGACGGGCGCTAATCCCCAGAGGGATGCCGAGGTCAACATACTGCTGGGTAGATTCAACGTTCAAATGTTGCTGGGGAGATTCGACCCCGCAAGAGTTACCCAGAAGCTGCTTGACTTTGGATACGAGAGGCGCAGTCACCTGGGCGCCGAATACTTGACCTTGCCCGAAGATGTCAGGCCGAAGCCTGACTGGGTCTCGCAGGTAATGCTCGACAGGAAAATGCGGAATCTGCTGGTTCAGGAGCGGAGCTTAATTACCGCGCCGACTGAGGAGAGGATGCAGGAACTCCTGTCAGCACGGGCTGGAGAGACCCCCTCCCTCATGGACCATGCGGCCTTTGGCGATCTGGCTTCCATCGCTCCAGACCCCCACTTTGCGGCGATCCTGGACCGCCAGTCTGTGCGCGGACAGGAAGAGATGGGGCTGGCAAGTCCGCTGGAGCGGCCGGATGAATGGGGTAAGATGGGCAGATGGGAGGCGTTGAGCGCGGTGTTCAGCCGTCCGTCTCCTGGCCTCAAGCGAATCGCTTTTTCACTGTGGTATGCAGATTTGACGGAGGCTCAAAAGGATGCGGCGGAACTCGCGCTCCGGTTCAACCCTTCTGAACCGTCTGACTTCCATACTATGTTGTACTTGACTGAGGTTTGCGCTGACTCCTGGCAAATTGAAACAATCAGCACCCCCAAGGGGGCAGTTTTGGAAGTTGCCTGCCAGGCTGAGGAAGGTCAGGCATTTGAGGATTTGGGGCCCATGATGAACAGTGCGCTTTCAGGGGGGACAATAGGGGTTTTGACCGAGTGATTCAAGTCACCTTTGACTAAACCCCCATTCTAACTTGCCCCCAATCAAGGAGGTAGGGACTTGTTCAGACTTTCCCTGGCGTCGCGAAAAGGTGGCCTGCCTTGCGTGTCCTGGTAATCGGGGCCAGCGGGTTCATTGGCCGCTACCTGGCGGGGCGGCTGGGTACGCTGCCCGGCGTGGAAACCTATTGCTCTTACCGTTCCCGACCCCCGGCGGACGACCGCAACCACTGGTACCGGGTTGAGCTGACCGATGCGGTGGGGCTGGACAAGGCGGTCAGCATGATACGCCCGGACATGGTGGTCCACCTGGCCGCCATGGCGGACGTGGGTGCGTGTGAAAGGGAGCAGGCAGCGGCAACCGCGGTCAACGTCGGAGCCACTTCCCAGCTGGTCAACCTTTGCCTGTCCACCGGGGCGCGCCTGCTGTTCGTCTCCACCGAGTACGTATTTGACGGCAGGCAGGGGTTTTACCGCGAAGACGACCCGCCAAACCCGACAACCCACTACGGCGGTACCAAGCGAGAGGCGGAACGGGCGGTGGCCGAACTGGACGCCTGCGGGGCCAGCCTGCGCACCAGCATTGTTTACGGGTGGCCGGCGCTGGGACGCCGGAATTTTGTCCCCGTGCTGGTTGAGCGGCTGCAAAGGGGCGAGACCTGGCACGGCGGGACCGGTGTGATGCGGAGTCCGGTCTACGTGGAGCACCTGGTGGACGGCATTGCCCGGCTGGTGGAAGAGTTCCGGCCCGGCATTCACCACGTGGCCGGGCGGGACTGGGTCAGCATGTACGATTTTGCCCGGACGGTGGCCGCCGAATTTGGCCTGCACCCGGGGCTGGTGCTGCCGGCCGAGGGCGACCCTGGCAGTCCCAACCGGTTGGGGTTGGACTGCCAGCTGACTATGAGGCGGCTGGGACTGGAACACCCTGGCCTGGCGGAGGGGCTGGCGGCGATGCGGGCCAGTCCATTCAACCCGTACCACTGAATACCACAGATCACCGACGCTCCTCCAGCCCTCTGCCATTTCTACGGAGCGGCCTTACGGCAGGTACTTGTCCTCCATTTCCCGGATGCGCTGGGCTCCCAGGATGGCGCCGTTGGTGGCGACGCCCCAACGGCTCTGGGCGGCCGTGGCCAGGAATTCGTCGATGGCCTCGGTGCCCCGTTGCTGGAAGTCGTGCAGGAAGTCCCAGGACGCCTGGAGGCCGGCCATGGTGGTCAGGGCCGGATACCATGCGGCGGAGGCTCCGGCATCCTGCAGTTCCTGCAGTGTTGGGTGGGTCTGGCTGCCGTGGGTGAACAGGGGCAGCACCGGGCCGGGGATGCGGCGGATGGCCTCCACGTTTTCCTCCCAGGACTGGACGGCCGGGCAGATGACGTCGGCGCCGGACTGGCTCTTGTAGGCCAGGCAGCGTTCCATCACCCCCTCGAAGGTGGAGCCGGGAACTCCGCCGAAGTCGCACCGGGCGACGATGACGAAGTCCGGGTCGAACTCCAGCTTGGCGTCCATGGCGGCCCGGAGCTTGCCGACCATTTCCTCGATGGAAACGCAGCGGCGGCGCGGGCCGGACTTGGGCGGGTAGGTCTGGTCTTCCAGGTGGGCGCCGGCGATGCCGGCCCGGATGTATTCCTTCACGGTATCGTAAACCTGGATGGCGTCGCCGTAACCGGTGTCCATATCGCAGAAGACGGGGATATCCACCGTGTTTACGATGCGGCGGGCGTTGTCCACCATGTCGCGCATGCTGGTGCCGCCCTCGGTCAGGCCCATAAGCTGGGCGGAGGTGTTGCCCCCGGACATATAGAAGGCTTCGTAGCCCGCCACTTCCGCCATCCTGGCGCCCATGGCGTTCATGCCGCCGGCCAGGACGAAGATTTCCGGTCGTTCAAACAGTTCCTTGAGCCTGGTGGTCATACGCTTGTTGTCAGGCATTTGCAGGTCTCCTTATTATGGGTAGAACGAAGATTTGACCCCGGCGGGGTAGAAACCGGGGCGCTGAATTATGGGGCGCCGGCCCCGGGGGATGGGCGACAGTCCCGCCCCGTCGTCCTATAGTATATCGCCGAATCGGCACGGCGGAGGCAACAATGTCAACCGAAGAGAACCGGCTAAACGGCGTGTCCGACGCGGCGGTAACCAAGGGGACCGGCCGGGACTGGGCCGCCTGGCTGCGCTTCCTGGACGACCTGGGCGCGCAGGAACTGGACCACAAGGGGATTGTCGCGGTCCTGGCCGGGCCGGGAAGCCTGGAAAATGGCTGGTGGCAGCAGTCGGTGGCCATAGGCTACGAGCAGGCCCGCGGGCTGCGGGTGGTGGGCCAGACTTCAGCGGGCGGCTACCAGGTTGGCGTCCAGAAGACGCTGCCCATTCCCCCCGAAGCAGCCTGGAGCCTGGTGATGGAAGGACCGGGGCGCACTCTCTGGCTGGGCGAGGTGGACGACCTGGCCTTCCGGAAAGGCGAGGAGTACCGCACGGGAGAAGGAGCGTGGGGCGAAATTCGCTCGGTGGTAGTGGGACAGCGGGTAAGGCTCACCTGGCACACCCCGGAACTGGCGGGCCCATCCACGCTGCAGGTTACCATCACACCGGCGGGCGCCAACTCTTCCGTCAGGTTTCACCAGGAGCGGCTGTCCAGCCTGGAGGAGCGGGAACAAATGCGGAAGCGCTGGCGGGTGGCGCTGGAAGGGTTGGTTGAACTGGTAGGCCGTCGCCATAGATGAGTCGTCATTCCGGCGAAAGCCGGAATCCAGGGCCTTCCTTGTGCTTTCCGGTTGACTGTTCGCAACCCTTCTGGATTCCGGCTTTCGCCGGAATGACGGTTGAACCCCAGCCCATGTTTGCAATGCTGGGGAACGGTCAAGGCTTTTCCAGCGGCAAGTCCGGGTAGGACTGGGACGTGGGGAAGGGGCGGGCGGGGTCAACCCGGCGCAACTGGTAGGCTTCCGAGGCCATGATTTCGTTCACCCTGGCGGGGAAGTCCTCGAAGCGGTCGGCGAAGGCCCGGATCAGGCGGCCCGACAGGGCGCCGCAGGCGTCGCTGCCCAGGAAGACGGCCAGTTCCGCCGCCCGTTCGATGGACGCTCCCTGGCCCGAGGTTACCTGGACGCCCCGCCGGTAGGTAGCCATATCGCCGATGGCCAGGGACAGGTCCCGGGTCTCCTCCCACATCCTGGTGTGGATGGAGCCGGGGCTGATGGCGTTGACGGTTATGGGCGTGTCCTCCAGTTCCAGGGCCAGGTTTTCGGTGAAGTTGACTATGGCCGTCTTGGCCGCGTCGTAGGCCGTGGTGTTGGGGCCGCCCACGCCGGACATGTTGACGATCCGACCCTGCCCCCGTTCCAGCATGTGGGGCAGGACGGCGCGACAGCCGTAGAACACGCCCATCAGGTGGATGGCAATGGTTTGGGCCCATTCCTCCGGGTCGCAGTTCCAGGCCGTATTCACCGGCCCGATGTTGCCGGCGTTGTTGACCAGGACGTCGATAACGCCATAGCGCTCCAGGGTTTGGGCCACGGCCCGCTCCACCTCTCCCCGGTCGGAAACGTCGGCGACCAGGGTGATGGCTTCGGCGCCGTGTTGCTCCTGGACCAGTTGCGCCGTTTCCTCCAGTTCGGCGGCGGTGCGGGAGACCAGCGCCAGCCTGGCCCCCTCGGCCGCAAAGGCCCGGGCAATGGCCCGTCCGATGCCGCGGCCACCGCCGGTGATGAGGGCGACGCGTCCGTCCAGCCTCCTGGACTCTGCCATTGGCCAGCCTCCTGGAATCCCGGAGTGGAAACCGGGGTGGTAGAATTGAAGCCTATTCTACACGTATTGATTGACCCATTGCCGGGGAGCGGAGTATTGAGATGTCGGACACGGGAGAAGTGGTTGCCTTCACCAGCATGGCAGAGGGAACCAGGGAAGACTACGAACTGCTGGAGGGACTGGAGGCTGAATTCGCGAAGGGCACGGCGGACCGGGTGCTGACCATGCTGCTGGGCCTGTCGGGGTCGCTGTCAGGCTACCAGGTGGATCGGCTGGAACATTCGCTGCAGTGCGCCACCCGGGCCCACCGGGACGGGGCCGAGGATGAGATGGTGGTGGCAGCGCTGCTCCACGACATCGGAGACATGATTGCCCCCTACAACCACAGCGAACTGGCGGCGGCGGTGCTGCGGCCCTACGTATCGGAGCGCACCTACTGGATAGTGCTGCACCACGGCCTCTTCCAGAGTTACTACTACGCCCACCACACCGGCGGCGACCGCAACGCCCGGGACGCCTACCGGGACCATCCTTGGTACCAGGACACGGTGGACTTCTGCCACCGCTGGGACCAGTCGTCCTTTGACCCGGAGTACGAGTCCCTGCCCCTGGAGTTCTTTGTGCCCATAGTCCAGCGGGTGTTTGACCGCCCGCCCTTCCAGGACGGCAGGGGGTAGGCTTCCGCGGAAGCCATCACCCCCATCCTGACCTTCCCCCGTCAAGGGGGAAGGAATTCTTGAAAAGATCATTACCGGCGGCGGCGACGGCGACGGGCGCGGCGGGACCTGGCGGCGGGTGCGTGGTCAGGAGCGCCGGCGTTCGCCGAAGCCGCGGGCGGGTTCAGGATGCGGCGGCGGTTCAGGGTCCAGTGTACCTGGGTGATGAAGGTGAAGATCAGGCCGGGCGCGGCAATGGCCACGGTGCTGAGCGCGACGGTGCCGCCGGCCTGCAGCCGCACGAAGGCCAGGTAGCCGCCGATGATCAGCCAGGCCCACGCCAGGGAGCCCATGATCAGCCCGTTGTGCCACGGGGAGCGGATTATCAGCACGGGCCAAAGGGGCCAGAAGACGATCATGGGGTGGAGAAACCAGTACTGGTAATACCAGGGCCGTAATTCATCAGGAGGGCCCGGCGCCGGGCCCTCCTCTTGCTTCGGCTGTGGTGGCTGGGGTTCCTGACCTTCCTGGCTCATGGGGGATTAGGCTATGCTGCGGCCCGGTCAGTTGCGGGCCAGCAGCAGATGGAACTCCAGGGGTTCCAGGTCCCGCCGCTCCCGGATGGAGGCCACGGCGTATTCCACGCTCATGCGGGCAAACCCGGAATAGCGGTAGATGTTGGCGCCCAGGGTTACCCGGGGGACTCCCTGGCCCAGGTCAACCTGCAGCCGGTTCACGTCCTCCACGTCCACCCGCAGATCGACGGCACCCTCGGTCAGGCGTTCGATTTTCTCGCGGATGCGCCGTATAAATTCGTCGTTGTCCATTTCCGCCATGGCTTGCCCCTACCCCTCGGCCAGGGGGACGGCCAGGGATACCCGGAACTCGTCGCCGATGCTGCGGGCGATGTGGCCGTGGCCTGTAACGTCCTCGGCAATCAGCACGTCGCCGGGGTTCAGGCGGCGGACGGTCCCGTCGGCGGTCTCAAACTCGGCAATGCCGGCCAGGTTCATCACGTACTGGCGGCGCGGCGCGGTGTGGTAGTCGGAGAAGCTGGGGGAGGGACGGGCGTTCAGGGTAATGTCGCCGGACCCGAATCGATTAACTATTTCGGCAAACTGCTCAACGGTCAGGTCCTCGAAGTGGGACTCGCCGTCGTCGCCAGCGTAAACCCGTACTATCTGCATGGCACAAGCCTCCGGTAATGGGTGGAATGGGGCGCCTTCCGCCTATCCTAACACAAAAACGGGGTGGGGTAGCGGGGGTTGCGGCCCCTCCTACTGGGCGGTCCAGCCGCCGTCTATTACCAGTTCGCTGCCGGTCATGAAGGAGGACTCGTCGGAGGCCAGGAAGAGGACTCCGTAGGCCACGTCTTCGGGTTCGCCGTACCGGCCCAGGGGTATGCGGGAGACGGTGGTCCGGTACCGGTCGGGGTCGGCGCGCCCGCCCTCGGTCATGGGGGTGGCGATGGGGCCGGGGTGGACGGAGTTGGCGCGAATGCCTTCCCTGGCGTACTGGATGGCGGTGGCCTTGGTAAAGATGCGCACCGCGCCCTTGGAGGCCTGGTACTGGGGGCCGCTGTTGTCCACGCCAACTATGCCCAGCTGGGACGAAATGTTGACGATGGAGCCGCCTCCGTTGTCGCGGAGGGCCGGCAGGGCCGCCCGGGTACCCAGGAAGGTGCCCTTGGCGTTGATGTCCAGCACCCGGTCCCATTCGTCGCCGGAGATGTCCTCGACCAGGCCGGCGCCGCGGACGCCGGCGTTATTGACCAGGACATCCAGCTTGCCGAACCGGGCGACGGCGGCATCAATGGCGGCCTGCCACTGCTCGGCGCTGGTGACGTCGAGGGGCAGGAACAGGGCCTGACCGCCGCCTTCGGCAAGCTCAGCCTCCAGGGCCCGGCCCTCCTCTTCCAGCACGTCGCCGAAGGCAACGCTGGCCCCTTCCGCGCTGAACAGGCGGACCTCGGCGGCGCCCATGCCCCGGGCGCCGCCGCTGATAAACGCAACCTTGCCTTCCAATCGCATAGCTGCACCTGCAATGTCCAGAATACCGCCCCCGGCGGGGGAGAGAGACAAAATGATAACACCTGGGCCGCGGTAACTGAACAGGGCAAGGAGACTAGCCCGGCTATTCGTCGGACTTGACGGGGAAGGCCCGCTTGCGGATGGTGGCGATGCCGAAAATCAGGAACGCCACCGTCGCCATGGACGGGCCCGAGGGCCAGTTGGCATAGTAGGAAAGGTACAACCCAATGACGGTGGAAACCACCCCAATCACGGCGCCCAGGAGCATGACTCCCGTGAACCTGCGAGCGAGGAGGTAGGCGGCGGCAGAGGGAATGACCAGCATGGCGATTACCAGGACGATGCCGGCGGCGGACAGGCCAATGACGATTACCACGGCCAGCAGGGCCAACAGCAGATACTCGACCAGCGAGGTCTTAACCCCGGCCACCCGGGCGGATACGGGGTCAAAGGTCGTGTAAACCAGGTGCCGGTGGAACAGGAAGACGCCCGCCACCACCGCCACCGTAAGCACCAACGATATCAGGACGTCGGTCTGAGTCACCGCCAGCACCTGGCCCAGCAGCAGGTCCTCGATGTTGACGGCCCGGCCCGGGTTTACGTTCACGCTGATGGAGAGAATGATAAGCCCCAGGGCAAATATGCCGGCGAAGACCACGCCGATGGAGGTATCGTCGCTGATCCCCGTCTGGCGGCTCAGGAAGCCCATCAGCATGGCGATGGCGATGCCCCCGGGGACGGCGGTTATGTAGGAGGTAAAGCCCAGCAGCGACGCCACGGCCACGGGGGCCACCAGGGAATGGGCCAGCGCGTCGGTCATGAAGGCGCGGCCCCGGGTGATGATGTAGGCGCCAACCACGGGCAGCAGGAACCCCACCAATGCGGACACGATCAGGGCCCGCAGCATGAAGGAGTACTGAAAGGGGTCGAAAATTAAATCAATCATTGCGCACGTGGGTGGCGATGTGGGTCTCCCCGCCGGGGTGGGTGTGGGCCATCACCATGCCATGGGAACCGTACAGCTCCTCCAGCACCTCGGGAGTGAAGGCCTCGGCGGGCGGGCCAAAGGCGCAAATGTGGCGGTTGATGCAGATAATCTGGTCGAAGCGCCCTGCCAGGTTGGTAAGGTCGTGGAAAGCCAGCATCACCACCTTGCCCTCGTCCCGCAGGGTTTGGAGCACCTGGATGATGCCCTCCTGGGCGCCCACGTCCACGCCGCTGAAGGCCTCATCCAGCAGGACGATTCCGGCTTCCTGGGCCAGGGCGCGGGCGATGAATACCCGCTGGCGCTGCCCGCCGGAGTTCTCCTCGATCAGGGCGTCGCGCCGTTCCCACAGGCCCACCCTTTCCAGGCAGGCCTGGACTATTGCCCGGTCCTTCCGTGACACGCCTCGAAAAAGGCCCACGTGGCAGTAGCGGCCCATCATCACCACGTCGTGGACGGTGGCGGGAAAGCGCAGGTTGATGTTGTCGCGCTGGGGCACGTAGGCCAGGCCGCCACGGCGCGCGCCGATGCCCTGGAGTTCCACCCTGCCCCGGGCCGGCGGGAGAACGCCCACAATGGCGTCAAACAGGGTACTCTTGCCGGCGCCGTTGGGGCCAACAACCCCCACCAGGTTCCCCGGCCCTATGTGAAAGTTGACGTTAAACAGGGCGCGGTAGCCGTCCCGTTCCACGGTAAGGTCGGTAACGGTTATGCCTGGCTGGGTATTCACAGGCGTTCTCCTGGGTCAGGTTGCGCCGGTTCCGGAACAGATAGCCTTACTGATTCGGCATCCGCAACGGCGAGGGGAACAAGGCGCAGAGCAGGGATTCGGTATCGAAAATAAGGGCATTCGGGCAAGCATGACGGTCGGAAGATTGTTGTTGGGCCGCAGCCGATTATACATAGGACGAATGGGAGTATCAAATTTGATTGATACCTGAGAATACCTTGCAATGCAGAGTAGTTGACGGTAGATATGGCGGTTGCTAATATCAGCCAATGGGGAGCCTGCCGGGGCCAAATTCGCGGCAGGCAGCGTGAAAAGTGCAATGACGGCGCCACTGACTACCCGCACTGAAATAATGTCCATCCTGGAAAACCGGGGTTATCGGACCACGGCTCCCCGGCGGGCCATTGTCGAGTTGCTGGAGGGTAAGACGGAAGGGTTCACCGCCGAGGAAATCAGCAGCGAACTGCCCCAGGTGGGCCGGGCCACCGTGTTCAGGACCGTCAAGCTGCTGCTGAACGCGGGGGTGCTGTGCCGCCTCAATATGCTTGACGGGGCGCCCAGGTACAGCCTGTCCAGCGTTGAGCACCACCACCACACCATCTGCGTGAAATGCGGCAACGTGGGCGAATTCCGGGCCACCAACATCGAAAACCTGATGCGGGCGCTCAGTGAACAGATCCCCGGTGAAATCGTGGGGCACAAGTTCGAGTTCTACGTCAATTGCGTGAACTGCATGGCGGGGAAGTAGGGGATTTCCCGAAACCGCTGCCCGGTTTGCCCCATTCAGGGCACGCCGGCGCCGGCAAGACGGGGAGCGGCGAAACAATAGTGGAATGACCATCGGGCTGCCAGTTGGCAGCCCGTTAACTTTTGGGACTTTCGCCCGGTAAGGCCGGGGAGTGGTTCCGGCCCTGGGGTCAGGTGGCGGCAACGGCCCGTTCCAGGGCACGCCCGGTGGAGGCCAGCTGCCGGTCTTCCCTTTCCTGGGCCTGGACATCTTCACGGGCCTGGACCTCGCTGACCAGCTTGAACACGCCCCGGCTCAGCGCCTCCATGCGGCGCAGCAGACCGATGCGGGGTGCGGCCCGTTCCAGTTCGGCGGGCGTCAGCAGAATCGGGAAGACACCGCAGGCGTCGGCCAGGCTGATAATCATCACGTCGCGCGGGTCGGGTATGTCCCCCTCAAACAGTTCGGCCATTATGCGGACCTTGACTTCCTGCCTGGCCTCGCCGTCGATGACGGGATAGAGCCGGGACTGGTGCCACTTGCGGGAGGCCCAGTCGAACCGGAAAACCCAGTGGTAGTCGGTCCCCCGCCGGTCCACAATCTTCCTGGAGACCAGGCGGGCCAGGGCCTTCTCCCCGATGACCCGGGCATGGTCGGTGGTCCTTTCCAGCCAGTAGTGGACGTTGTGGTCGCCACCGCTGGCGATGTCGGCCAGTACCGGGTCCAGCAGGTCGTCGCCCGTGGGCGTGGAATCGATGAGAACCAACCGCTCCAGGTCGGTATCGATGCGGCCCTCCAGCGTCAGGTCCATCAGGACGCTGGCGGCCAGCGCGTAATCCTGGGACCGGTCGGGCAGGAGCGCAAACTTGCCCCCCTGGTCCTCCAGCAACAACAGCAACAGTTCTTCAGCGAATCGAAGCATAAGGCAAGTCCCCCCCTTTTAGAGAATAGGATTGCCCCCGCCTGTGGGGCGTAGCCGAAAACGGCTACTTCATACGCTGGCTGTGGTGCCCGCACAGACGGCTGGGACTCGCGGTCCCGTTGATGCCCTAATTGCGGCCTACGGCCAGGGCCCCCACCGCTACCGATGGGAGACGTACCGGCAGTTCCTCCCAGGTTACGCCCCGGTCGGCGCTCTGGAAGAGTTGGCCCCCGTCGGCGCCGGCATAAACCCGGTTGGGTTCCGACGGGTCCCATTCAAAGGCGACGACCATTTCCTCGGGCTCCGTGCCCTGGCCCACGTCCTCCACCAGTTGCCAGCTGTCGCCGCCGTTGGTGGAGCGGTAGAACAGGGGATTGAGCCGCCGCGCGTTCTCCGACACGGTTACCAGCACCAGGCTGGCGTCGTCGGGAGCCGGAGCGATGTGGAGCGTGTACCGCCGGTCGAGACCGTCGTTAATCAGCTCCCAGTTGCTGCCCCCGTCGCTGGAACGGTAGGGAGCCCGGGCGGTGGCGACGTAAACGCTGCCGGGCCGGTCGTCGCTAAGGGCCACGCAGTGAATGTCATCGTTAAGTCCCGGCAGTTGCTGCCAGCTCCTGCCACCGTCGCCGGAACGGACCATCCCGCCCACTTCAATGCCGGCGTAGAGCCGGTCGGGGTCGTCGGGGGCGACCCGCAGGTCCCGGACGTGGGAATCGCGGGTGGGGGCGTGAAAGCCCCAGTCCACCGACTCGGGCACCTGGGTGAAGCCTTCCAGTTCCGCCCAGGTACCGCCGCCGTTTCCGGAGCGGTACACCGTGGCCGGTTCGCTGCCCACAAAGAGAGTGTCCCCTTCGGCGGGGTGGGCCAGCACGCTGTGGGCGTAGTCGGAAGGGTACGAGTCCAGGTGAGTCCAGGTCTTCCCCCCGTCATCGGTGCGGTAAACGCCCGCCTCGTAGGCCGCCAGGTAGGCCCGGCCGGGCTTTACGGGGCTGGCCGCCAGCCTGGCCGCGGCGTGGGGCAGGGAAGTGACCGGACCCTGCTGCCACGACTTGCCGCCGTCATCGCTGGTGACCGCACAGACGCCGTCGTGCATACCGACGTAGATGGTCTTTGCCGCGCTCATATTGCTTCTCCTGCTTCCGATTTGGCTTATGCCTGGATTATAAGGCAACCGAAAGCACGAGGATGGGTAGAGTTATTAATGTTATGTTAAAACTATTAACAAGTCAATAACAATTGGTGGCAATACCATAAATTGGCGGAAAACTAATACTCTTTCCAAAGGGTGTATACTTGGCCTTTAGCCTTATAGCTGGCGGTAATGATGACGGCAGACGACGGCGCCAGGCGGCGGAAACCGGTGTTCTATGGCTGGTACATCGTTGCCACCTGCATCTTCGTAGCGTTCGTTACCAACGGGGCCCGCAACAGCTTCGGCATATTCGTCCTCCCGATGAGCGAAGAGTTCGAGTGGAGCCGGGGGACGATTTCCTTCGCGGCGGCCCTGGGTTTCCTGGTCAACGGCATCACCCAGCCCTTCATGGGCCAGTTGCTGGACCGGTTCGGCGGCCGGAAGATTATCGTGGCCAGCATCGCCGTGTTCGGCGTGGCGACCGTGGCGCTGAGCCTCACCTTCCACTACCTCTTCCTCATTTTCATGTTCGGCGTGGTCTCGTCCATTGCCCTGAGCGGGATGTCGCTGAACAACACCGGGACCCTGCTTTCCCGCTGGTTCCGGCGGCGGCGCGCCACGGTGGTGGGGCTGAACGCGTCCGGGCTGTCGGCCGGCGGCCTCCTCCTGGTCCCCCTGGGCATGTACCTGCTCCAGTCCACCAACTGGCGGATAACCTGGGTGGCATTTGGCGTGGCGGTGCTGGCCCTGTCGGTGCCGCTGGCCTTCTTCTTCCTCAAGGACGACCCTAAGGACATGGGGCTAAGCCCGGACGGCGACGAAGAGCCGGCGGGCACAGCTTCCGGTTCCGGCTTAAACCGGATAGCGGGGATGCTGGATACGGACCGGTGGGCGCAGTCCTTCCGCTCCATGCCCATCTGGCAGATGACCATTGCCTACTTTGCCTGCGGATATACCACCGCGGTGCTGTCCGTACACTTCCTTCCCTTTGCGAACTCGCTGGGCCTGACGGAAGACTCTCAGGTCTCTGTAGCCTGGTTCCAGATGAATGGGGCCCTGTTGGCCTCTTTCATCTTTGCCCTGATGATGGGCCTGAACGTGGTGGGCAGCATCGGCGCCGGCATCCTGTCGGACAAGTTCAGCCGGAAGAACATGCTGGCGGTGGTCTACTTCGTGCGGGGGTCCGCTTACATGCTGATGCTGGCCGGCGTTGAATTATTCGGCCTGGGCGCCGGAGCGCTGCTTATCTTCGCAATCGTGGCCGGGATTTCCTGGATTGCCACCGCTCCGTTGACCACGGCGCTGATTGCCGACGTTTACGGCGTGCGGGCGCTGGGAACCATTTCCGGCGTGGCCTTCATGATTCATGCGTTTGGCAGTTTCATCAGCATCTGGGTGGCGGGGGAACTGTTCGACCTGACGGGTTCCTACACGGTCCCCTTCCTGATAGCGGGGCTGATGCTGTTCCCGGCTTCGGTGTTCGCCTTTGCCATCAAGGAGAAAAAGTACTCGTCCCGGTACCAGGCGGTGGAACCGGCGGCCATGCCGGCGGCCGGCGACTAGCCCCGGGATTCTCTGCCGCCGGGCTTGGGGTGACGGGGGCTTGCGATGATTGGCGCGGGTTTGTGGGTGCCGGTCAAGGGCCTAGGGGGCGAGGTTTCCGCTCTGCTGCTGGGGCTGGCCGCCCACCACGACGACATAGTTGACCCCGATTTTCTGGCGTGGCTGAAGGCCCGGCTGGACCACATCATCACCCTGGACCCGTGGGCGCTGGTGGTCATATTGACGGTGATAGTGCTGGCCATACCGGCCGGCATTGTAGGTTTCTACCTGTACCAGCAGTGGCGGATAAATTATTCGTGAGCGGAAGATGAGGGCCGCGCGGGGCAGGAAAAAGGGCTCCGGCGCATGGAACAAAGGTCAGGGACGGAGCGCGGCTGCCGTCCCTGACTTTTCGTGTTCGGAACTATCCAGACTTAACCGGGATTGTGCTTGTCCACCAGGGGACCTACGCGGGGGTCGACGTTGCCGAGGGGCTGGCCGGCATCGACGCGAGCGACCGCCAGGTGAGCGTCCCGCTGGATTTCCTCCCAGTCCGGTTCCAGTTCGTACTCGTCTCGCAATTCATCGAACAGAGCAGTAAGCGCATTCTGATCAAACATGATGCTTAACCCTGATACCTCCTCCTTAGTATCGTGCTAAAACGTACCCTAGTCTAGCCACTTTTGGCAGGGCTGGCAAGCCTAGCGGGATCGATGTAACTGTTCAGGAATGAAAGGAAAGAACATTCCACAGTCCGTCGTTCCCGCGAAGTCGGGAATCTCGGGTTCGAAGCATCCACCTTCCCGCCTTCGCGGGTATGACGTTTACTCCCCGATCACCCCCTGCGATAGCCCTGGCACGGCAGCAGGATTGTCCGTCACAGTATGGGATACTGGTCAAACCTCGTGTTCCGATGCAAAATAGATGTGAGACAATTCCCCCCAATTTCACAACCATGGAGGATACCAACGAGCATGAGAAAGCTCAAAATTAGCATGGCCATCAGTGCCCTCTTCGTAATTGCGGCCCTGGCCGCCTGTACCTCTCCGGAACCGACTGCCGTTCCCGCCGGCCCGCCACCGGACATTGAAGCCACCGTGGAGGCCCGGGTGCAGGAGGCGATGGCGAATGCGGAAGGGCAGGGCGGCCGCCTGGAACGGGTCCGGGCCAGGGGCACGCTGGTGTGCGCCGGCAATGATGCGCTGGCAGGGTTCGGCTACCTTGACGCCGACGGCAATATCAAGGGCTTTGACGTGGATTTGTGCCGGGCGGTGGCCGCCGCCGTGCTGGGTGACCCCGATGCCCTTGAATTGCGCTCCACCACCGCAGCGGAGCGGGGCCCGGTGATGCAGTCGGGCGAAATAGACATGATGTCCCGCAACACCACCTGGACGTCTTCCCGAGACGTGCAGTGGGGCAACTTCGCCCAGACCATGTTCTACGACGGTCAGGGTTTCATGGTACCCAACAGCAAGGAAGTATCAACCATCCTGGAACTGGAGGGGGCCACAATCTGCGTACAGCAGGGCACCACCACGGAGCTGAACCTGCAAGACTTCAGCAACCAGAACGAGATGAACTTCTCGATTGTTACCTTCCCGGACACCATCAGTACCGACGAGGCCTATACCAACGGACAGTGCGATTCCCTGACCACCGACCGGTCGGGCCTGGTCAGTACCCGCCAGGGACTGCCCAACCCGGATGACCACACCATCCTGCCGGGGACCATTTCGGAGGAGCCCCTGGGGCCGGTGGTGCCCAGCGGCGACGACCAATGGTATGACATCGTGAAAATGGTCATGTCCATCCTGATTTACGCCGAGGCCTTCGGCGTTACTGCCGACAACGTGCCCACCACGGCCACCGGCAATACCCCGGTGGACCGGATGCTGGGGCTGGAAGGCGCCTACGGCCAGGAGGAAGCGGGGCTTAGTGTAACGGTGGCGCAGGACGTGATACGGGCCGTGGGCAACTACGGCGAAATCTACGAGCGGCACCTGGCTCCCCTGGGCATTGCCCGGGAGGGCAGCCGCAACGCCCTTTGGAGCGCGGCGCCCTGCACCGACTGCCCTAAGGGAGGGCAGATTTACGCCGCGCCGTTGCGTTAAAGGCACACCGACTTCCCCGGCGCCTGGGCCGCCCCCGATGGGGCGGCCCTTTTTTTGCGGGAATCAGGATCCGCCAGCAGGGCAGTGGCCCATAGCTGCGTTACCTGGGACGGGGACATGGGCGTATAATGGCGCCACGAATCAAGATCGCGAGAAACAGGGCTGGGGCAGAAATCCCGTAAGGAGCAATACAATGCAGATCGGAGCGCACGTCTCGTCCGCCGGCGGCATCAGCAAGTCCATTGACCGGGGCCTGGACATTGGCTGCGAGGCCATCCAGATTTTTGGCTCCTCCGCGCGCACCTGGGCCTTCAAGCATCCCCCGGAAAAGGAGATTGCCGCCTTCAAGGAGCGGCGGGCGGAAACAGGCATGGGCGCCGTCTTCTTTCACGCCATCTACCTGATTAACCTGGGCAGCCCCAACCCCGAACTGGTGGAAAAGGGCGTGCAGTCGCTGGTCAACTACATGACCCTGGCGGCTGATATTGAAGCGCAGGGCGTCATCTTCCACCCGGGAAGCCACAAGGGGCAGGGCTACGAGCAGGTGTTTGACCAGGCCGTAGCCGCCATCAAGCGGGTGCTGGACAATACGCCGGAAGGCCCTTACCTGTGCCTGGAGAACATGGCGGGCATGGGCCAGCACATTGGGGCCAAGTTCGAGGAACTGGGCGGCATACTGCGGGCCGTGGACGATCCCCGCCTGCGCATCTGCCTGGATACCCAGCACAGCTTCGCGGCCGGCTACGACCTGACGACCATTGACGGCGTGGAAGCAATGATTGCCCAGTTTGACGAGGCCATCGGGGCCGACATGCTGGCGGCAGTCCACGCCAACGATTCCAAGCAGTTGTGCGGGTCGGGAGTGGACCGGCACGAAAACATTGGCGAGGGCTACATAGGCGAGCAGGGCTTCGCCAGCATCATGGGCAACCCGGCCTTCAAGGATGTGCCCTTCTTCCTGGAAGTCCCCGGCTTCGAGGGCGAAGGCCCCGACCAGCAGAACATCGATATTCTGAAGCGACTCAGGCAAGAGGTCGGCCTGGGCTGAATTAGGTCATGGTAAACATGAGCTACGCGGAATTTGTGCGCCTGGTGCGGCGGGCTTACCGGCGGCTACCGACTCACGTGCTGGATGCCCTGGAAAACGTGGACATTACGGTGGAGGAATGGCCCGGGCCCAATGAGGAGGAGTTGCTGGAAGACGGCGGCACCCTCTTCGGCCTTTACTACGGTGTGCCGCTGACCGACCGGGAAGGAGGCGCCCCTGTCCTTCCCGACCGCATAACCCTCTATCGCCAGCCAATCCTTGAAAACTGCCAGTCCCGCCGCGAGGTGGTCCGCGAAATCCGCATAACCCTCTGGCACGAGGTGGGCCACTACCTGGGCATGGACGAAGACGACCTGCACCGCCTGGGCTACGGGTAAGGGAATTTAACATGGATGGACTGGATGGACAGGATGAATGTATTACTCTGGGGAATGACTTGTGGCGGTGGACGGCAAAATCCTGTGAATCCTGTTAATCCATGTTAAATTCCCTGGGAAGAATCATCGGGCTGGGATTTGGGGCCGGCCTCTCTCCAATAGCGCCTGGTACGGTGGGCAGCCTGGCCGCGGTTGTCATCTATTACCTGGTCTCCCTGGCAACAGGTGGGGTAGCTCCATACATCCTGGCGGCGCTGATTCTGCTGGGCGCTCCCCTTGGCATCTGGGCCACGGGGCTGCTGGCTACCGAGGCTGAACCCGACCCCGGCAGGGCAGTGTGGGACGAGTTTGTGGGGATGTGGATTACCTGCTTGTTCGCGGCGCCGGAACCGGTCTGGCTGGCAATCGCCTTCATCAGCTTCCGAATATTTGACATCGTTAAGCCCTGGCCGGCCAGGCGGCTGGAGGCCCTGCACGGGGGCCTGGGCATAATGGCGGACGACGTGGCGGCGGGGGTCTACGGCGGTATCGTGGTGGTTGTTCTTCAGCTGATCTGGGCCTCCCAGTTTCTCAACTGAGCGGCGATACCTTGAGGCTGTTGCTGGCGTCAGCCACGGTCTTGCGGGGGCGGTTTTCGTTGCCGGGTGTAGGGGCCCTATGCTATACTCCATGAAATTCTGCGATAGCAGTTACAAGGACAGTGTTTATGGTACAGTCAGCTGAGCGTCCTGCCGAACAAGCCCCCGTGGCGGCCCCTCCCCCCACACCCCAGCGTGAGCCCCTGACGATGAAGTCCCTGCTTGAAGCCGGTGTCCATTTCGGCCACCAGACGCGCCGGTGGAACCCGCGCATGAAGCGGTACATCTTCACCCAGCGCAACGGGATCCACATCATCGACCTGCAGCAGACCCTGGGGTTGATGAACGAAGCCTACCGTGCCATGGTGCAGGTGGCGGCTGAGGGCGGAAACGTGCTGTTCGTAGGCACCAAGAAGCAGGCCCAGGAAGTGATGCAGAGTGAAGCCGAACGCTGCGGCATGTGGTACATCAACCAGCGGTGGCTGGGCGGCACCCTCACCAACTTCCAGACCATCCGCACCCGTATCAACTACATGATTGAGTTGCAGCAAAAACGCGAGCAGGGCTACTTCCGCCTGTTGCCCAAGAAGGAGGGCCTGAAGCTGGAAGAGACCCTCGCCAAGCTGGAAAAGTACTTCCTGGGCATTCGCAACATGACCACCCTGCCCCAGGCCATGTTCATCATCGACATCTGCAAGGAAGACATCTGCGTCGCCGAAGCGCGCCGCATGGGCATTCCCATATTCGCCATCGTGGACACCGACACCAACCCGGACCTGGTGAGCCACCCCATTCCGGGCAATGACGACGCGGTGCGTTCCATACGCCTGGTAACCGGCCGCCTGGCCAATGCCATCCTGGAGGGCAAGGCGGAACGGGAGGCAATGATTGCCGAGCAGCAGGCCCAGGCGGAAGCGGCCGCCCAGGCTGAGGCCGACGCCCTGGCCGCCGAAGCCGGCGAGGAACTGTCGGACGAAGAAGCCGAACACGTGGCCCTGGCCTCCATGCCCCTGGACGACCTGGCCCAGATGATGGAACAAGGCAACCGGGGTGGCGGCGAGGAAGAGGCTCAGGCTTAGCCTGCCGGACACCGCCGCGCGTAACGCCGCAACCAGGGAGGGGCGTATATCAAGGGCTTCGAAGGCAAATACTGGGTAGTCTACTACCTCTCCTTCCTGGCAGGCATTGTCATATTGGTGGGCATCAATTGGAACTCGCCGAAGTGGAGCGAAGACTGGCTCACCCTCATGGCTGTGATATTTGGCGTCGCCGGCGGAGCCTCGCTGACCTTCGCCATCGTGGCCGAACTGGGAGGACGCATGGTACTGCTAATACCCGACGCCATCAAGAAAATTAAAAGCGAAGCGCGCAAAGAACTGCGGAAGACCCAGCAAAAAAGAAGAAAGGAAGCCTACAGGCGTTTCGGCGTGGAAGTTGACGGTGTAGTCATGCTTCCCCAAACGCCTGAAGTTGAAGCCTTCCTTAACGGAGAAGACTCGGAAGATGCCGACTCGGAATAGCGGACCTTTCACTTTTCTTCTTAATGCCGACTCCGGGCTTACGGACGGTTGAGAGATGGTCAAGTAAGCCAAAGGCAGCCAACTTTCGCCCACTTGTTTCGGGCGACTAATCAAGACACGGAGGAAATCCTTGCCAGCAACTGTTGAAGAAATCCGGACCCTGCGCGAACAGACCGGGGCCGGAATAATGGACTGCAAACAAGCCCTTGAAGACAACGATAACGACATGAACAAGGCCGCCGAGGCCCTGCGCCAGAAGGGCTTCGCCCGGGCCGCGCGGCGGGCGGACCGGGAGACCACGGAGGGAGTCATCGAGGCCTACATCCACACCGGCGGCCGGGTGGGCGCCCTGGTGGAACTGGGCTGCGAGACGGACTTCGTGGCCCGCAACGAGGAGTTCAAGCAGGTGGCCCACGACATCGCCATGCAGGTGGCGGCCATGGGCCCGGTGTACGTAAGCGACAGCGAGAAAGAGGAAGGCGACGACCGGCCCACCAGCGAAGTGTGCCTGTTGCAGCAGACCTTCATCAAGGACAGCTCCCGGATGGTGGGCGATATCGTGCAGGAACTGGCCGCCAAGGTGGGCGAAAACGTGCGGGTGGTGCGTTTCAGCCGCCTGGCCCTCGAGGAATAGGCACCCCTTAGCCTATGGTTGCGCCTAAATACAAGCGGGTACTGCTCAAAATCAGCGGAGAATCCCTGAAGGGCTCCGCAACTACCGGTATCGACCCCGAGGCGGTCAATTACATGGCCCAGCAGATCGGGGAGGTCCACCGGATGGGCATTGAGCTTGCCATTGTCATTGGCGGCGGCAACATCTGGCGGGGAGGCCAGGCCGAGCGGTGGGGCATGGACCGGGCCACCGCCGACTACTCCGGTATGCTGGCCACCGTCATCAACGCCCTGGCCCTGCAGGATGCCCTGGAGAAGCGGGGCATTATCACCCGCACCCAGAGCGCCCTGCAAATCCAGGCGGTGGCGGAACCCTACATCCGCCGCCGGGCCATCAGGCACCTGGAAAAGGGAAGGGTGGTCATCTTTTCGGCGGGGACGGGCAATCCCTTCATGACCACCGACACGGCTTCGGCCCTTCGCGCCCTGGAAATCGGCGCGGAAGTGTTGTTGATGGCCAAGAACAACGTGGACGGAGTTTATGACTCCAACCCGCACATGAATCCCGACGCCAAGCGATTCGCCAACCTGGACTACCTTGAGGCCCTCAACCGACGCCTGGAAGTCATGGACTCCACCGCCGTCTCCCTTTGCATGGAAAACCAGTTGCCCATTGTAGTCTTCAATATATTTGAACAGGACAGCATGCAGAGCATTATCACCGGCGATACGGTGGGGACGACTATTACGGCATCGGATTAGAGGTACAACGGAATTGAAGCGATGACTGTTAAGCCCGTACCCGCCACCCTCAACTCAGGTTATGCAATGGGAGGGACCTGAAATGCCAGATAGGGACAACAATGCCGACACCCAGTTAACGCCGGAGGACGTGCTGGCGGACGTGGAACGCAGGATGAACCGGTCTATGGAGGCCCTGGAGAGGGACCTGGCTACCCTGCGCACCGGTCGCGCCACCCCTTCCCTGGTGGAAAACGTGAACGTGGACTATTACGGCACTCCTACTCCGCTGAAGCAGATTGCGTCCATTTCGGCCCCCGACGCCCGCGCGATCATGATCCAGCCCTGGGACCGGCAGGCCCTAAGGGATATCGAGCGGAGCCTGATGCAGTCCGAGATGGGATTTAATCCCTCCAACGACGGCAACATCATCACCGTTCCGATCCCGCCCTTGAACCAGGAGCGTCGCCAGGAACTGGTGCGGCTGCTGAAGCGAAAGATCGAAGAAGGCAAGGTTGCGGTCCGCAACGTGCGCCGCGACGGCCTGGAGTCGCTGAGGAAACTGGAACGGGACAAGGCGATTTCCCAGGACCAGAACCGCCGCAGCCAGGACCAGTTGCAGAAGACCACCGACAGCTTCATCAAGAGCATGGACCAGGTTTCCACCGCTAAAGAAGCGGAGATAATGCAGGTCTAGCCCCGGATCAGGCCATGAATATCCCAACCGGCCCGGTAAACCTGACGGAACACGCTGGCTCGGAAGGAGAGCCCCATCCCCGCCGGAAGGAAGGCCTGGACGGTGGCCCCATCCCCGCCGGGGTTCCCCGGCACGTGGCCATAATTATGGACGGCAACGGCAGGTGGGCAGAAAAACGCGGCCTGCCCAGGCTGGCGGGTCACCGGGAGGGCGTCAGTGCCATCCCCAGGGTGGTGGACTTGCTGGCACACCGGGGCGTCCAGTTCCTCACCATTTACGCCTTTTCCACCGAGAACTGGTCCCGACCAATCTCAGAGGTCGAGGGCATAATCCAGTTGCTGCACGAAACGCTGCAGCGTGAAACCGACCAATTTAACGAGAAGAACGTCCGGGTCATTCATATCGGCAACGCCAGCCGCCTGGCGCCGGATATCCGAGACGCGGTGGAACGAATCCAGAACGAGACCTGCCGGAACACGGGCCTGGTGTTGAACGTTGCCTTCGATTACGGCGGACGCCAGGAAATTCTGGCCGCCGTAAGGGACTTGATCCGGGAAGGCGTGGGGCCTGAAGAGGTTACCGAGGAAGTTTTCAGCAGCCGGCTGTACACGGCCCACAGCCCGGACCCGGACCTCATCATCCGCACGGGCGGGGAACTGCGCATCAGCAATTTTCTCCTGTGGCAGTCGGCCTACAGCGAGTATTTTCATACGCCGGTCCTGTGGCCGGACCTGGACGAAGCCGAACTGGACCGGGCCCTGGCAGCCTACGGCAGCCGCCAACGCCGCTTTGGAAACGTGGTCCCCGACCCCGGGAGCTAGGTCGGGTGTTGCTCCGGACCGTCAGCGGCCTGCTGGGGCTGGCCATTCTCCTTGCCGCAGCATGGGCCGGGATTTTCTGGGTCTTTCTGCTCACCCTGATTGCCGCCATCCTGGGCGTCCGCGAATTTTACCGGCTCCACTCGCCGTCCCCCGCCATACAGGAATCGGTTCCTCCCGATAGCTTGGAGCCTGTCACCGGAGAAGCGGCGCGTTTGCCCACAAGGACTCCCCTGCCCTTGCTGCTAGGCGCGGCCTGGGTGGCGGCTTTCGTTATTGCGGGCGCCGGCGCCGATGGCACGGTGCAGTTCTGGGGGGCCTCCCTCGGAATACTTGCCGTGGGGTCTTTCGTGGCCCTCCTGTGGCTCATCGCCTTCTACCGGGGGGCCGGCTGGCCGGCGGCCGCGGCGTACCTGGTCCTGGGTCCGGTGTACGTCGGCTTCCTCCTGGCCCACACGCTGCTCCTGGCGCAGGTGGGGGAGGCCTTCTTCGACGTTGATCCCCTGTATTTTGACCCAGTGACCGGGCCCACCATCTATGAAGTTGGCCGCAACTGGCTGGTCTTCGCGCTGCTGGTAACGTTCGCCACCGATTCGGGGGCCTACCTGGTGGGGCGCGCCATCGGCCGCCATCCCATGGCGCCGGTCACCAGCCCCAACAAGACCTGGGAGGGAGCCGGCGGCGGGTTTGTCAGCGCGGTAATTGCGGCTTTTCTGCTGTACAAAATTCTCGACCTGGGACTCGGCCCGACCATTTGGGAAGGCACGTGGGCTGCCGTAAATTGGCAACCCCTGGCAATTGGTGCTACAGTAGGTATAGTGTCCCAATTGGGCGACCTGCTGGAGTCCCGGCTCAAGCGGGTCTCCGGGGTCAAGGACTCCGGTACCCTGCTCCCTGGGCACGGCGGCGCCCTTGACCGGCTCGACAGCCTCCTGATCACCCTGCCGACGGTGTACTATCTGCTGGTGGCGGTATTCCGGCCATGAAGAAAATAGTAGTCCTCGGATGCACCGGTTCCATCGGTTGCCAGACCCTGGACATCGTCAGGTCATTCCCCGAAGAATTTGAGGTGGTGGGCCTGGCCGCCGGTTCCAACCACGACCTCTTCCGACGCCAAATCGACGAGTTCCGTCCCCGCTACGTGTACTGCATCGACCCGCCCCATGCCCTGGCGCCCCAGGCGGCTTTCCTGCCGATGGAGGAGATGACGCGCCTGCCGGAGGTGGACGTGATAATGGCCGCCACCACGGGCGCGGCGGGCCTGGTGCCCACGCTTAACGCCCTGGAGGCCGGCAAGGCGGTGGCCCTGTCCAACAAGGAACCCATTGTGATGGCCGGCCCCCTGCTGAAGGACTACGAACGCCGGTACGGCGGGGCCATCCTTCCGGTGGACAGCGAACCCAGCGCCATCTGGCAGTGCCTTCAGGGGGAACCGGAGGAGGTGCGGCGTCTCATCATCACCGCCTCCGGCGGACCCTTCCGCACCCTGGCCCTGGAGGACATGGCGGACGTAACGCCCGAGCAGGCCCTGCGCCACCCCACGTGGCAGATGGGGCCAAAGATAACCATCGACTCGGCCACGCTGATGAACAAAGCCTTCGAGGTTATCGAGTCGCACTGGCTGTTCGACGTCCCTTGGGAGAACATCGAGGTAGTGGTCCACCCCCAGAGCACCATCCATTCCATGGTGGAGTTTGCCGACGGATCGGTGAAGGCCCAGTTGGGGCCTCCCAGCATGAGGCTGCCCATCCAGTATGCGCTCTTTCACCCGGAGCGGCGCCGCAACCCGGACGACACCCTGATACCCCGACTGGACATCACCACTCCCCAAGCCCTGGATTTCCGGCCCCTGGAGCCGGAGCGGTACCCCTGCTTCGGCCTGGCCCTGGCCACCGCCCAAAAGGGCGGCTCCTACCCCGCCGTCCTCAGCGCCGCCGACGAAGTGGCGGTCAACGCCTTCCTGCAGGGAAGGATCCGCTTCACCGACATCCACAAAGTAGTGGAAACGGTAGTCAACGCCCACACCCCCACCCCCGGCCAAACCCTGCAAGAACTCCTGGCGGCCGACGCGTGGGGAACCAGGGAAGCGGAGCGGGTTGTGGGTGAATTGGGGTAGGGTGTCCCTTGCTCCCAAATGGATCACGCTTGCTCCTTTGCCGGTGCAAGAAACTTCCGGCGGGCTGGACCAACAAGGCAATGTGGACAGAGCATGTATAGAGAACAGTGGCAGGGCGGCATTCTCATACTGACCGGTGTTACTCTCCTTTTAGTAATTTGCGCCGTCGTAGTACCAGCCCTGGTCCCTGATTCCGATATCACTAAAGCTTCCCAGATAATTCAGGCCTTCGTAGCGAGCTTTATACTGCTATCAGCGGGTGCGTTCGCCGCTGTCCGTTTTGAGCTATTTCGCAGCTTCATTCCCCATTTAACGCTGGGGCAAGAAATTACCCACAGGCCCATCAGCGACAGCTACGTACACCTGTTGGTTACCACTACTGTCAGGAATGGTTCTAAGGTTAAAGAAGATTTGCTACGGGGATATTGCCGGCTGCAATTGCTGGGGCCGTATTCCGATTCTGATGTCGAGAGCATATACCGGGAAGTATTTTCGGACGGCCACCCCGACCGACAACGGGATTTTCAATGGGAGACGCTTGACGAGAAGGCGCTAATGTGGAATCGGAATGAGTTAACCATCGAACCGGGCGGGTCCCATCAGGAAACTTGCGAGTTCGTTGTCGCCGCGGGAGTAACGTCGGTATTTGCGTACTCCTATTTCTACAATTCCAGGAAGCCTTTCAACCCCGAAGGCTGGGGGGTTGCTACAGCCCATGATATAATCGGTTTAGATGACAACGAGAGAAGTGTTTCGAGATGAACAATAACAGACCATTAGACGAGGCCGGAGAGGCTTCTCGAAAGACTCCCGGAGGCCTTTCGCCCAGGTCCGCTCCACCCAAGCGTGAAGGGAGCGATAAGCCCCCAGGGCCTTCACAAAAGACCTCCAAGAGTTCCTGACTTTCCCAATTCCTCCCATGGAAACAGCAATAATTGCCGTCATCGCCTTTGTCCCCATGCTGGTGATGCTGGTGGTCATTCACGAATGGGGACACTTCTTTACCGCCAGGGCCTTTGGCGTCAAGGTGCTGGAGTTCGGCATCGGGTACCCGCCGCGCGCCTTCGGGCTCTACACGGGCCGCACCCGGGTGCTGCTGGACGCCGGTACCCAGTACGTGAACCTGTCCGGCCCGGACGCCATCCAGCAGGGATTGCTGGTGCGGGTCCATTCCACCGAGGACGCCGATGGCAACCTGGTGGCGCGGATTGTGGAGGGGCCGCAGTCGGGCTCCCTGCGCCGGTCCGTGTCCCTCCAGGACATGGACACCGACGAACTGCTCAGGCATGAAGGCACCGTGCGGGAGGCGGACTTCGACTCCCTGGTAGTGGCGGACATGATTTACACCGTCAACTGGCTGCCCCTGGGGGGGTTCGTGCGACTGGCCGGCGAGAACAACCCCGCCGTGCCGCGCAGCCTGGCGTCCAAGGGGCCCGGCCCCAGGACCATCATCCTGGCGGCAGGTTCGCTGATGAATGCCCTGTTCCCCCTGGTCGCTTTTGCCGTGCTGTTCATGATCCCCCAGAGCGTGACGGTCGGGCAGGTACAGGTGGACGTGGTTGAGCCCAATTCCCCGGCCCAGGCGGCCGGCATCCTGCCCGGCGATCTTGTCCTGGCAGCGGGAGACAGGACCATCGAGCAGGGGTCGGACCTGGTTCGCGCCACCACCCTCAACGCTGGTACGCCAATGGAATGGACAATCCAGCGCGAGGGACTTACCGAGATAGTGCGGCTGACGCCCCGGGCGAATCCGCCGCCGGGACAGGGAGCGACGGGCATCCAGATAAGCCTGGTGAACCTGAGTTCGGAGACCCGCTTCGACCCGCCGTGGACCGCCGTGTGGAAGGGCGCGACAAATTCCTGGGAGATGATGGTCCTGCTCCGGCAGGAGATATCGTCGTGGATAACGGGGACCCGGGCGCCCCAGCTTTCCGGCCCGGTGGGAATAGCCCAGGTAACCGGCGAGGTGACCAGGGACGGCGGTGTTCGCGGATGGGTGGTGCTGTCCATCCTCTTCAGCATCAACCTGGCCATCCTGAACCTGCTGCCCATACCCATGCTGGACGGCGGGCGGATAGTGTTCGTGCTGCTGGAGTGGGTACGGGGAGGCCGGCGCGTTCCCGCCGAACGGGAAGGCCTGGTTCACCTGATCGGCTTCGTCGCCCTGCTGGGCTTTATCCTCTTCATCACCTACAACGACATAGTCCGCATGATCCAGGGCGGCAGCCCGCTAGGTGGGTGAGGTTGACAGCCCGCTGACTCCTGCCCAATTGAGAAAACCGTCTTGGTTCCCTTTCTTATGTCGCTTCATCGCAACAGCGAGAATGCATCTCTCTAGAACAACGTAGGATTCAGGTTCTCGGCTATTGTCCTAGAAAACTCGGAATCGTCGTCTCGCCTAGTCATATAAATGTTACTCTGCGATTCCGGTTTATGAATGCCATAGTTGTGCTCTGGCCAACTCTTGACTTCCAGATGCGCGACCTCCGCAGTCCCGTGCTCAAAGTCAACGTCCGCAATAAGCCAATACTGGCCGACTACCGCACAATGGTAGTGCGGAACCACCCGTTGCTTTTCGTCTAAGGGGCTGTCGAAGTAGTGCCAACCCGCGTGTGTTGGCTCAGGGTTGCAACGAAAGGTGCGCGTGTCTCCTTCCACATCTAACCCGCCCGTCGAGTAGTCTCCCTCCACGGGGTTGACGATGCCGCCATATCTCGCAATGTAAGTCCCGTCACTCATGGGTTGAACAACGAACTTTCGGGATGGCTTGCTTTCTGCAATGTCCAGGCAAGCCACGTACTCGAAGGGAGTTTCCGGTTCACGGTCCCCGTCGAGAAGCCCACGTTTTGCCTTGGTTAGATAAATGCCGATGACCCTTCTGCCGTCGGGAGATTGCTGGAGCGCAGACTCTGCAACGAATTGAAGGGTACCTTCGATCTTCTGGATGTCCCCGCAGAACGGATGCGGAGATCGGCATTGGTAATGTCGGTCAGCAAGAATGCCTAACAGCGCACGAAGCGTGTGCCTCTTGAGGACCGAAAGCTCCGAAATGTCTTCGGGGAATGGTACTACTACGGCGGGTTCGGGCTTGCTTTGTTTTCTAAACGGCCACAGCCTCACAACTACCTCCAAATAACTGTGCTAAATGGGGAAGAGTCATCCTACCTCTCAAAATACCCCATCACTCTCTCGCTCAATAGCCTCAGCGACCTGCCCGTCTTTTCCGCGGAAACCAGCCCGCGGTTGGTAAGCATCAAGTTACGGATGCCGGCGTCGCGCATCTGGGCCAGTTGCTCGGCTACCCTCGCGGGGCTGCCCACGATTCCCTCTCCCGCGTCCGGGTCCGGCAAGGGCGCGTAGCCCTCCTTCTGCATGGGCGGGGGCTGCCGGTCCATGTTGTACTGGGGCGGATTCCAAGTCGTCCGGTAATGCTGCATGTTGGCCCAGGCTTCGTGCTGGGCCGGCAGAAACTCTTCCATGGCCTGGTCGTCGGTCTCGGCCAGGTGCATCTCCCGCCACACCCATATCTGGTCCAGGTTGGCCTCGATGGCCGCTTCATCGAACCCGGCTCCAGCCATGGTGTCCCGGTACAGGCGGATGCTGGCGGCGGTGTGGTTGGTGGACCGGCCCCGCAGCAGGATGGGGCGGCCGATGCGGGCCATCGCTTTCACGGACTCGTCGTCAATGCAGGCCCGCGCCAGCCGGGGGTGCGGCTTCTGCCAGGGCCGGGGCCGCGACGAAGGGAAGGTTACCTGGTAATGCTTCCCCCGAAAGTCCACGTTGTCCGTGGTCCACGCCTGGATTAGCAGGTCTTCGGCCTCCTTCAGCTGCTCCGGGCCCAGGTCCGGGTTGGTGCCGAAGCCGATGTATTCGTAGGCGTTGTAGTTGGAACCCCTGGCCGTGCCCACGATTATGCGGCCCCCGGTCAGGTTGTCCAGCAGGGCGGTCTGAATGGCCACCCGCACCGGGTTGTGCAGGGGCAACTCCAGGATGCCGAAGCCGATATCCACCCGCTTCGTCTTCACCGCCAGCGCCCCGGCGAAGACCAGCGGGTCGCCATAGACGCACTCGCCGGTGAAGTAGTGCTCCGCCAGCCAGATTGCGTCAAACCCCAGTTCCTCCACCAGTTCCGCCTCGGCCAGGCACTCCTGGATGGCCTGCGCGTCCCGGCTGTCGTCGAACTTCATGGGGTAGAAGAAGTGACCAAAGCGCATAACGGTTCCTTGTTCTCTTCAATCCACGAATCCGCCGGGGCGGATTCGTGGACAAACCCTGGGGCGCGACGCGGCGGGCATTACCCCTACTTTCCGTCCTTGATGTGGTCGGCGATTTTCTCGCCGATGGCCAGGGTGGTTACGTTGGTGTTGGCGCGGATGCAGTCGGGCATTATCGAGGCGTCAACAATCCGCAGTCCCTCCAGCCCGTACACCCTGCCGTACTGGTCCACCACGGCCATGGGGTCGTCGGCCGTGCCCATCTTGCAGGTACAGGAGATGTGCTGGGAAGTGGTAACCTCCCGCCGCATCCAGGCGTCCAGGGCCTCGTCGGATTCCAGGTCGGCGTCGGTGGGGGCGACCCGCTCCTGGATGATATCCTTGAACGCCTCATCCTCGCCCAGGGCCACGCAGATGCGGACGGACTCCCGCAGCCGGCGGACGTCGAAGTCCTCCTGGAGGTAGTTGTAGTCCAGGACAGGCTGTTCCGTCGGGTCGGTGGAGGCGAGGCGCAGTTCGCCGGCGCCCACCGCCAGGTAGATGCCGGAGGTCATGCGGATGCCCAGGGGCACCATGCGGCTGCCGCCCAGGTTGACCCGCTCGGTGGCGAAGGACTGCATGGTTATCTTCATGTCGTTGCGCAGGTCGGAATCGTCGGCGGTGTAGCGCAGGGTAAGCTGGGCCCGGGGTTTCAGCCCGTCCAGGTCAAAGCCCTCCCTGGTGCGCCAGGTAACCCACACGGCCGGGTGGTCCCGCAGGTTCTGGCCCACGCCCGGCTTGTCCAGTACCACCGGAATGCCCAGTTCGTTGAGGTGCCCCGCCGGGCCCACGCCGGACAGCAGCAGAATCTGGGGCGAACCGATGGCCCCGGCGGACAGGATGATCTCGTCGCCCTCGACCACGAAGGTCTCGCCGCCGCTCTCCAGTTCCACGCCGGTGGCCCGGTTGCCGTCGAAAATCAGGCGGTGGACCAGGCAGTTGGGGCGGATGGTCAGGTTCAGGCGGTGTCTGGCCTGGTCCAGGTAGCCCATGGCGGTGCTGATGCGGATGCCGTTGGGGTTATTCAGGGGCGTCGGCCCCACGCCGTAGGTATCCGGGTGGTTATGGTCGGGACAGTCCGGGTAGCCGGCGGCAATGGCGGCCTGGTAGAAAGCCTCTTGGGCCGGCAGCCAGGTCTCTCGCTTGAAGCGGTGCATGACTATAGGCCCGTCCCCGCCGTGGAAGTCGTCGCCGCCGTAGTCGGTGTCCGTCTCTATCTTGCGGAAGTAGGGCAGCAGGTTGGTGAAGGTCCACTCGCTGTTGCCGAAGGAGGCCCAGGTATCGTAGTCCTCGGGTACGCCGCGCAGGAAAACCTGGCCGTTGATGGCGCTGGACCCGCCGGTAACCTTGCCCCTCGGCACCATCATGGGGGGCGCCTCGTCGGTGGCCCGGCCGGTGAACTGCCAGTTGTGGTCGCTGGTCATCACGTCGGCTTCGGTGGCGTAACCGAACTTCACCTCTTCGGGCAGGTCCTCGAAGTTGGGGTAGTCGGCCCCCGCCTCCAGCAGCAGGACAGACTTGGCGGGGTCCTCAGTCAGGCGGGTAGCCAGGATTGCCCCGGCGGAACCGGCCCCGATAATCACATAGTCATACTTCATCAGCCGACCTCCACGTTTACGAATGGATTGCCTCAAGCCACGTCAAGGGTAGCGTAATGGGCGCCCACCACGCTGTCAATGACGGAATTGGCATCCAGGACAATCCCTCACCATAACGAAAACTCCCAATTCCTAATTCCTAATTCCTGACACTTCCCCCTTGCCATCCTGGATAACCCATCTCTACCGTAATCAATACATAAACTTCCAACACACCGACCCACCAGTCAGGCCAGGAGACTGTCCATGTCTGAAACGCAAGCAAATACCCGAAAATAACCGGAAATGCAGGCCCTATAAGTTTTTCTCGGACTGTCCCTTCCCCCTCGATGGGGGAAGGCTAGGATGGGGGTGACCTCCCATTTGTCCGCCGCGGTCCGCCTGAGGCGGATGTCAATTCGTGGATAAGAAAAGAAAAGGAGCCAAAACCATGACCCTAGCCCAAATCAGAAACCAACTCCGTCAGATGCAGCGCAAATTCGCCCGGGAACTCGCCGTCTTCCGCCTCCGCCAAATCGCCGAGAAAATCGCCGAAGACTGGACCATCGCCACCGCCGAGAAGGAGCCTCTCCCCCAGCCACACCAGGTCGTCCTGCGCGTCGCCCGCGAAGGCCACCGCTTGAAGACCTACATGAACCTGAACCGGTACGTCCAGCAGTGCATTGACGAGGACAGCTGCCTGGAAGCCCCGCAAATCGTCCG
>DAOUJN010000038.1:0-35446 GCA_034422655.1 Dehalococcoidia bacterium | reverse complement strand
TGCATTGACGAGGACAGCTGCCTGGAAGCCCCGCAAATCGTCCGCGCCCTGCTCCCCTGGGCCTGGGACCACCGCTACGACGACATCCTCTGCGGCGAAATCTCCGCCTGAGCAGCGATGGTACCCGTAGGGGTCCGCCTGAGGCGGACCTGTGGCGGGAAGGTCAGGATGGGGGTGACGCCTTGGCGCATCGCTCGTCAAAAGGCGTCTGACGAAGCAGCGGCAGATTCCCGAAATGCCTTCTAGACCCGGGCGACTTCAATGCTTATCATCATGGTAAGCATCCAGCTGGTCTCGGGGAAGCGTCCCTTCAAGCGCAGGGAAACTTTCAACCAGGCGCAAACAAGAGCAGCCGAAAGAGGCGATTCGGCGTTCTTTAACGATCCACGACGCCAGTGATCCCCTTAGACGAGAACGTTCACAGGAGGCCGAAAACATGCCGTCATTCTGGGAAAAGGTAGCAGTAGATGGGTTGGAAATGGACCTGTACGCCAGTGTGCCGTCCGGGTCGGGGCCCTTCCCGGCCATAGTGGTGGCTCACCCGGCCAGCGGCGTGGGGGAATTTACCCAGGGCATTGCCGACCGTTTAGCGGAAGCGGGCTACGCCGCCGTGGCACCCAACCGGTTCCACCGGGTGCCGGCGGAGGTCCTGGCCGGAGGACAGCCCGCCGGCCAGTTCCTGAATGACGTGGAGACCGTGGCCGACATGAACGCCACCGTGGACTTCCTGCGGGACCACCCTGCCATTGACGGGGAACGCATCGGGATTATCGGCTTCTGCTCCGGCGGCAGGATTGCCTGGCTGTCGGCGGCCACCAACGCGCATTACAGGGCCGCGGTTCCCTTCTACGGCGGCAACATCATGGCCGCCGTGGGCAATGCAACGGCCACGCCCTTTGCCCTGGCGGAAGGCATTGGCTGTCCCATGCTCTTCCACTTCGGCGAGGTGGACGCCAATCCCTCCCAGGAGGACATGGCGAAGCTGGACGCGGAACTGACCCGGCTGGGCAAGGAGCATGACTTCAGGACCTACCATGGGGCCGGTCATGCTTTTCTCGACCACACCCAGCCTGCCAGGTACCAGCAAGCGGCGGCCCAGGCTTCCTGGCCGGTTACGCTGGAGTTCCTTGCCCGTCACCTGAAAGGCTAAAGTGCCCTCCCTATGTCCCTTCCCCCTTGACGGGGGAAGGTTGGGATGGGGGTCAAGGCGGGCCGCCTGCCTTCGCTGGCGCCTGACAGCTGCTTTACAAGCAACTACTAAAGGTTCTGGACGATGTTGTCCGGCGCCCGGCAGAGGATAGCCACCATCTCTTCCTCGTAGGGGTTCTCCTCGATGTGGGGCGTGTGGGACGGGACGAACAGGAAGTCGCCAGGCCCGGCTTCAATCCATTCCTCGAGATTGTCGCCGAACCACACCCGCACCCGGCCCTGTATCACGTAGGCCGCGGTCTCAGCCTCCAGGTGCGTGTGGGGCGGGCCCTTTTCCAGGGGCGCCGCGGTAACCTTGCCCATCCAGATTTTGGTGGTGTCGCCCTTGCCGGGATTCACCGCCGGTTGGCGCACCATGCCGGGGGTCTGAATAGTCTCCGAGGCATCGCCCACGGCGTGTACCACGTAGGGTTTCAGGGTGGACTGCTGTTCCGTGGTGGTCATAGCTGCTGCTCCTTGTCCGTATTTGAGCTGTCCCAGCGTGGCAGCGGGAAGAGCATTGCCGCCTGCCCTTGCACCACACTGGGATGAGGCTGTTGCCTGCTATGATACAGCCATATTCGGTTTGACGCACGAGGCAATTGCAGACCAACCGTCGTTCCCGGGAAGGCGGGAACCTCGCAATCGGAGGTAACGAAGTCTAAGGCGGAAGTCTCCTAAGCCAAGCCCTTCACCGCATGGGCCAGCAGGTCCACCTCATCTTCAGTGTTGAAGAAGTGCAGGGATGCCCTTATGCCGGGGGGATAGCCCACCTGCCGCACCACGATGCGGTGGTCGTCCCAAAGCCTTTCCACCACCGCCGTCGGCTCCCACCCGGCCAGGGCAAAGGCCACCAGGCCCGAGGACAGGCCGGGCTCCATGGGGGAGTAGATGTGAACGCCGGGGATGTCGGCAAGCTGCCCTTTCAGCCGGCCGGCCAGTTGGCGGTTTCGGTCCTCGATCTCGCCGACTCCGACCTCTTCAATGAAGCCCACGGCCTCCACGAAGGCGGCCTGCAGGGGGACGCTGGCCGAACCGCCGTGGAACTTCTCCATGTCGGAGGAGTTAAGCCGGACATTGTCGTAGTCCACGGGCTGGATAACGGCATGGCCGCCGGAGTGGGCCGGGTGCACCCGTTCGATCAACTCGCGCCGGATGTACAGCGCCCCCACGCCCTCGTATCCCAGCACCCACTTCTGGCCGGGGATGGAATAGAAGTCGAACCCCTCCGCCGTCATGTCCAGGTCAAGGTGCCCGCCAGTCTGGGCGCCGTCCAGCATGATGTGGGCGCCCCGGTCATGGGCCAGTTGGGTCAGCTCCGGGGCCGGCATGCGCAGGCCGGTGGAATACTCCACGTGGCTCACGAAGACCATGCGGGTACGTGGGGTGAAGGCCGCTTCGAACTTGCCCAGGATGGTCTCCCGCGAGTCGTGCGGGTCCAGGTCCACCACCCTTACCTTCAGGTCGTGGCGCTGGGCGATGGCCAGGCTGGTCAAAAGCACCGAGCTGTGTTCCAGGTTGCAGGTAATGATCTCGTCCCCCGGCTGCCAGTCCAGCCCGCTGAGGACAATGTTCAGCCCCTCGGTGGTGTTGCGAGTTACCAGCACGTCATCAGGGCTGGCGTTGAGCAGGCGGGCGGCGGACTGGCGGGCTCTGGCCTGAATCTCGCGGCCCTGTTCCTGGACGGGCCTGGAGGTGGGCCCCTCGTAAAGTTCCAGGTCAATCCTGGCCTTCACCGCCTCCGCAACCCGTCGGGGCGGCGGCCCGGACCAGCCCGTATTCAGGTAGGTCACGTTAGCCAGTACCGGAATCTCATCTCTCAGCCTCTGCACGTCCACGGCGGCACCCCCCAGGGTTTTGGGGCCATTATACGCCGCCCGGCACACCTGGGTTGAATTGAGCGGGGATGTATACTTAAACTGCAATGCAAGCCGGAGTCTTCGTTTCCCAATCTGCTTGACCATGTGACGACTATGGAGGATTAACTTTGACTACAACCACCTCACTGGATGACATGTTTGACGATGCCGAAAGAGGCCTGGAGTGGCTGGAAAAGCTCGAGGCCCTGCAAACCCGTTCCGCCTCCGACCGGGCCGCCCTGGAAGTGGCGGAGTACGTGATGCTGCTGAGGGAAGCGGTAACCACCCTGGCCGGCAACCGCACCGCCGCCGAGCTGACCCAGGCCGTGGGCGAGGATACGGCGATGCTGGTGGAACAACTACGACAGGCGGGTGACAACGACTACTGGAACACGAAAATCCGCCCAATCCTGCTGAAGCTGGAGGCGTGAGGATGTTCAGGGCAATCGCATCTTAACGAACAGCCACCTTGAACCGCCAGGACTGTCATTCTGAACGGAGTGAAGAATCTAAAATTCTTGCCAAAAAGACAGTTGATATCCCGCGAGAATGTTAGACGCTTCGGCTGCGAAGTGGATTTTGAGATGAGACGGGGGGCGGGTTGGAAACCCGCCCCTACTCCAGCCGGACTATGCGCGACGTCTAAGGCTGTGGCCTGACGCCCTTGCTGGGAGACACCCCTTCGTAGCCCGCCGCCACCTGGAACAGCAGGCCTTCCTCGAAGGGACGCCCGATGAACTGGATGCCGATGGGCAGGCCGCCGCCGCTGAAGCCGCAGGGCACTGTGATGGCCGGCAGGCCGTTGCCGTTCATGGGGCTGGTATTGCGGGATATGAACCCGGAGCCGGGGCCCCGGACCCGGTGAGTCTCGCCGCCCAGTTCAATGTCCACCGCGTCAATGCGGGGCGCGGGAACCGGCGCGGTGGGTGTTACCAGAGAGTCCACCCCCTGCAGGACTCGGGCGTACTCCTCCTTGATGAGCCGCTGCACCTTCATGGCCCTGGAGTAGTCGCGGCCCAGGACGAACTGGCCGGCCAGGGTCCGGTAGATGACGTTGGGCCCGTACTTGTCCCGGTCGCTGGCCAGGTAGGGCTCGTGGGTCACCACGCTGTCGGAGAGAGAGGCAGCCCGCAGCGCTCCCACGTGCTCCATGCTCGGCAGGCTCACGTCCACCACCGTTACGCCCAGTTCCTGCAGGGCAGCAACGGCGTTCCTGACGGCCGTCTCAACCTCCGAATCCACTTCATCAAAGAAGTAGTTCGACGGAATGCCGGCAGTCAGACCCGACAGGTCGCCGCCCAGTCCTTCCGAGTAGTCGGGCACCGGAACGGGCACGGTGCTGGGGTCCAGCGGGTCGTAGCCGGCCAGGGCCTGGAGGACCAGGGCGCTGTCGGCCACGGAGCGGGTCATGGGGCCGATGTGGTCGCCGTTGAAGCTGGTTACCATCAGGCCGCGCTGGCTGACCCGGCCGAAGGTCTGCTTGAGGCCCACCACGCCGCAGAAGGTACCGGGCAGCCGCACCGAACCGCCCAGGTCGGTACCCAGCGATGCGAAGGTGACACCGGCGGCCACGTTGGCCCCGCCGCCGCCGCTGGAGCCGCCGGGGATGTGGTCCAGGTTCCAGGGGTTGTGGACGGCGCCGTAGTGGGGATTGTTGGAGGTGGCGCCGGCGGCAAACTCCTCCAGGTTTTCCTTGCCCAGGATGATGGCCCCGGCCTCTTCGCACAGGGTAACCACCCGGGCGTCCTCGTCGGGCACGTTCTCGGCCAGCACCAGGGAGCCCACGGTGGAGCGGATTCCCCGCGTTTCGATGTTGTCCTTTATGCCGTGCAGCGGCCCGCGATACTTGCCGTCGCCCAGTTCCGCCTCCAGTTCCCGGGCCCGGTCCATGGCCCGTTCGTGCAGCAGGGTGATGAAGGAGTTGAGCTTGGGCTGCAGGCGGTCGGCCCGGGCCAGGGCAGCCTCGGCAAGTTCCACGGGGGAAACCTCCCGCGCCTCTATGCGGGGCGCCAGTTCAGCAATGGTCAGGTCCAGGAGCGCATCGTTAGGCATCTTCGGTCCCTCCTTCAGCGGCTCGGAGCAACCTGCTGGACATTACGCCGGCCAGGTCCAGGTCGGCTATTTCGGCCATGGCTTCCAGGTAGCCGTCAACCTCCGGCTGCACCAGGTCCAGTTCCTCGTCGGAAAGCTCAAAACCCCCGTAATCGCGAATGATGGCTTGCATGGTCTCCTTGGAAATACCCATGTGGCCTCCTTGTTCTGGAAAGTAGGTTAAAGTCATTGAACTACTTGGTTCCTTCCCCCTTGACGTGGGAAGGAACACTATCTCATTCCCTATCGGTCAACCAAAATCCCCGGGTTCAGCACCCAGTTAGGATCTACCGCAGCCTTCGCGGCGCGCAGGGCGGCGGCGAAGGGGTCGGGGCGCTGCTGGTCGTACCAGGGGCGGTGGACCCGTCCCACGGCGTGGTGGTGGGTGATGGTGCCGCCGGCCGCGATGATGGCGTCGGATGCGACTCGCTTGATCTCTGCGTGCATTTCAATTTCGGCCCCCGGCCGGCCCATGCCCTCGAAGGTGAAGTAGGGGGCCGGACCGTCGGGGTAGACGTGGGTGAAGCGGCAGGTAACCCGCCCGCCGCCGCATACCCGTTCCAGGGCGTCCTGCAGGGCGGTGCGAACTGCGCCGTCCATCTCATGCCACCGGTCCCAGGTGATGGAGGTTTCCAGTGTCTCGGCCACCAGACCCAAACCCATGGAGGCGTTGCGCTGGTAGGGGGCGTTGATGAAAGAGTTGCGCCACGCCCCCACCGCCTCGGGGCGGCGGGCCTCGTCGCTGCTGCCGTCAATAATCCTTATCTGGTCTTCGTTTACTGAACCGCCGCAATCGCGGGCAATGGCGATTACCTGGCGCATCTGCTCCCCCTGCGGCAGGTCAGAAGATTCAAAGCCCAGCACCAGGATAGCCTGCGTCCCGTCATACCCGAGAGCATCCTCCGCCTCGCCCGGGTCCAGGAGGCGGCAGTTGGCCGGCCAGAGCTTGGTCTGGACAATCTGCCGCACCGCCTCGCCGCCGGCTTCAAAGGACGGAAAGGTTACCGCGGCGGAAGCGCGGAAACGGGGCCTGGCCTGGATGCGCATCCACGCCTCGGTGATGATACCCAGCGCCCCCTCGCTGCCCAGCACCAGGCGGTCGGGACTGGGACCGGCGCCGCTCCCCGGCAGCCGGCGGGACTCCCATACCCCCTGGGGTGTGATTATCCGCACCGACTCCACGAAGTCGTCAATGTGGGTCTGGTTGGTGGCGTAGTGGCCGCCGGAACGGGTGGCTATCCAGCCGCCCAGGGTGGAAAACTCGAAACTCTGCGGAAAATGGCGCAGGGTAAAGCCGTGAGGGCGAAGTTGCTCCTCCAGCGCGGGGCCAAATACTCCGGCCTGGATGCGGGCGGCGCGGGATACGTCGTCGATTTCCAGCACCTGGTCCAGGCGGCCCAGGTCAATGGAGACGATGCCGTCGTATCCCTCCGGCGGTTCCACGCCGCCCACCACGGAACTGCCCCCGCCGTAGGGTATGGCGGCGTAGCCCCGGCCGGAGCACCAGTCCAGCAGTGCCGCCACGTCGTCTTCATTGCTGGGATAGGCTACCACGTCCGGCGGGTTGGGGAAGTGCAGGTTGAAAGCGCGGATGCGGTCTTCGAAGTTGCGGCCGTAGGTGTGGACCGCCCGGTCGTGGGTGTCAGTGGAACAGGTGGATGCCAGGGAATCAGGGACGGCGATGCGGGGTTTCCTCAGGTCCAGGTCGCTGCTGGAGGGAACCGGCGGCACATCAATGGCGACGCCGTACTTGGCGGACAGAGTGGCGGCCAGTTCCCGGCGCTGCGCCTCGGTCGGTTCGTCGGCCTCCATGCCCCAGGCCCAGAAACTCTTCCGTGGCATCGCGTACCCCCGCACTACGGCGCGGGAATCGCCGGACATCGGGACGATTCGGGGCGCCTTCAGGATGGTGGGTATGATACTCCCGCGCCGAAGGCGGGACAAGGCGGGCAGGCAGAGCGTAACAGTTCCGAGTCAGGGGAAAGCGGCTGACACCCTTATCCGTCTTTCCGGCGAAAGCCGGAATCCAGGAACCCAAATAAACCAACGACGTGCTGAAATGCAAGACTTCTGGATCCGCCTCAGGCGGATAACGGTTTCAGCCCCGGCCAATGAATGTCCTTCGACAAGCTCAGGATGAGCGGGCATATGGGAATCAGCCTAAACGGTATGCGAGTGGCCCCGGTTTCACCTGTACTCCGCGTCACGCGTGGCAGGCGCCGTTCTGGTGGGCGCTGGGCGGCACGTCCAGCACCGGGTTGGTGTCGAAGAACCCCACCGGCTTCAGGCTGAACCCGCAGTAGGATACCGGCGAAATAGGCCAGTCCTCCGGGCGCGGGACGTGGTGGTAGCCCAGCGTGTACCACAAAACCAGGTCGGTGTTCTCCACGCTGCGGTCGTTCTTCGTGTACTCGGGCAGGCCCGCGCCGCCGGGGTGCTGGTTGGGATAAGGCCCGGTGGCGGAAGTCTCGTCCGCCGCGTAGGGCGTGACCCACAGGTGTTTTGCCATGAACCCGGCCCGCTGCATTATGCTGGCGCTGGGGTCGGCAAAGGGCAAAACGTTCTCCCCGGGCATCAGCTTGTAGGCCACTGGTCCTCCCAGGGCGTTCCTGACCGACGGGTTGGATACCACCCAGTAGCGCCCCTTCATGGGGTCAACCACCCGCTGGGCGGCCAACTCGGTTGTCAGCGGCGTGGCCTCGGCGTAGAAGGCGTTGGCATGGGGATTGTCGGGGCCCAGAGGCGCGGCCACCGTGTTTACCTCATGGACGGTGTTGCCTTCGCCGTCCACGTCCAGGTCCAGGCGGAAGTTGAAGAAGTGCTGGTGAATGTGGGCGTTCAGCCCGGGGGCCACCAGGGTGCCGTACCTGGGGGTTTCCCCTTCTTCTATGCCAGCGGTATTGATTATGCCGGTGAGCTTGACCTCCATCTGGATGGTGCCGTCCTGGTAGAAGTACCAGAAGAAGCCGTATTCGTAGTTGCCCACGGTGGCCACGCTGGAAACCACCAGCCGGCGGGAGCGGCGCACCTCCACGTGGCCGGTGCGCCAGTCGGTGTGCTTCCACAGGATGCCGTAGTCCTCTTCGTGCATGCAGACGGCGTTGGGAATGGTGAAGGCCTCTCCACCGCCCGTGTTCAGGTGGGCGTCAAAGTAGTAAATCTCCCCCAGGCAGTCGCAGCCCAGCATCAGGGAATTGGTCAGGGAACCGATGCCGTACTCGCCGGCGTCGAAGGCGTTTTTGCGGTAGTGGTCCTTGCCCGGCTCGCCGTAGGGCACCACCATGTCCGACAGGGCGGCCCGGTACATGACGGACCGGACCCGTCCCTGGTCTTCGTAGCCTATGTCGTGCAGCACCAGGCCTTCCCGGGGCGTGAATCCGACGCGGAGACGCCACTTCTGCCAGGCCACGGCGTGCCCGTCCACGGTAAAGCTGGGGCCATCGGGCTGGGTGATTTCCAGGGGCTTCAGGTCCTGCCGGAACTCCTTGACGAACTCGGCCCCGTAGTTGCCGGGGTTGGGCGGCAGCGGCACGACGCGGTAATCGTCAATGCGCAGAACCTCCATCTTGTTCAGGTCCACCACCACGCTCAACCCTTCCACCGGGCGGGCATAGCCGTTGTCGTTGGGGCCGGTTCGCAGGAAACAGCGGGCGATGGCAAGGCGCCGTCCCTCCTCATCGGGGAACCCGTAATAGCCCGCCGACCAGGAGTCCACCATAATCAGGTCGGGGTCGTTGATGCCCCTCTTCTTCAAGGCCGCCTGGAACTCTGGACTAGCCCGCACGGTGTTTTCGCACTCAACGAACTCTTCGAACATTATGCGGGGCTGCACCCCGGGCATGTGCTTCCAGGACGTAACTTTCGCTTCGTTGAGGGAGACCGTAGCCTCGTAGGTAGCCTCGTCGTCATTGTCCAGAATGACCAGGAAAGCCTCCCGGGGAATGGCATCGCCCGGCAAGAAGCCGCGGACAAGGTCCTTCTCCGGTTCCCTCAAGACGATAGTCTCAAACCTTACCCGCGGCCCCAACCGCCGCTGGGAACGGAGAATGTTGGCCGCCTCGCTGATTTCTGCGGAAGTAAGGGGGTCCAGGGGATGGGCGACTGCCGTGCTGGCTGCGGTGGCGATGGTGTCCTTCTCGGCGGGTATGGCCATGTTTGCCTCCTCAAGGCGGCGCCGGAGGTAGCGGCAGAAGGGGCGCCCGTTTGCGTTGAAATTAACACCGGCGGTGGTGGCGGTCAACAATGACGGGCCGGCGCCTTGCCACGGTCACTGGTGCATTTCCTCCCCCCGGTGCAGGCGCACGGCAATCTGGTAGGTCTGGCCCTCGGCACGGGGAGTGGGGGAGTGGGCAGCCAGGAACCTGGCCAGCCCGACCATTACGTGCCGTCCCGACTCTGTACCCTGCCGCTCCTGGAATTGCTTGAAGGCCGCGTCCACGATCTGGAAGGAGTGAAAGTCTGAATCTTCCCGCAGCATCATGCTGCCCATTGTGGCCATAAGATGGTCCGGTGCGCCCGCGCCGGCCAGATAACCGGAAACGGCCAGAGCGCACTCCTCCACCTGCTGCCGGCTGTTAACCAGGTCCAGCAACCGGTCCAACTGCTCACCCGTGGAGAGTGGGCTGGGCGACGGGTCGGGCAGTCTCTGGGCAGGCATGTTAAGGAAGCGGTCCAGGTAGATGCTGATGGCCACGTCGAACACGCCTCTCAGCAACTCGGCAGTGGGTGTCCGTTTCAGGGCCTGGTGCAGGGCGTTGGCTGCGGTCAGTGAATTGTGCACCGTGTCCCAGTCCCGGAACTCGTTAGACGTATGGAAGCGGGCCATTCTCAGGAAGGCGGCGTGGGAAACGGCGGCGCCAAGCTGCGGCGGCGTTGCGCCGTTTACGACCGCCTGTTTCAGGGCATCGACAATCTCGTCCGGTGAGTCATTCAGGATTTCGTCGGCGAGAGAATACTCTCCGTCCCAACTTTCCGCATTTGTGCGGCCCCGCTCCAGCAGGTCGGGCAGTTCATTCCGGGCCTGCCAGACCAAGGAAGCCAGGTCTATGGGATCCCGCCACTGGCTCAGCTCCTGGCTGCGGCGGGCCCGGGCCATGCCGCGCACCAAGCTGGGCAGCACCTGGCCCGCCATATCCCAGCCAAGATGGTCCAGAAGCTCGAAGGCCTTGTTGGCGAAGTCCACCACGTGTCCGCCATCCAGATAGATGTGGTCGGTGGCGGCGGCGAATATCATGGCGGCAATGTCTTCCCGGGGAACGCCGCACTCGATGGCGGTAACCAGGCACCGCTCCGCTCCTTCGTCGTCCCGTACGTTGATGAAGTTGCGGAACCAGCCGGAAAAAACCTCCGGGCGGGTTTCCGACGTGGGCAGCGGGTCCACCGTGAATCTTGGGGCCCGGCCGGCGCATTCCCTGGCAACATGGAGCAAGCCCTGGTACAGAGCCCTGGGCCGGTCTTCCTCGTGGAGGTGGGGCAGCATGTTGGCGGTGCACGTAAGCATGCTCATGGCCGCGCCCCAGCCGGCTGCGGAATAGGTGGTGCCAAACCTCGCTCCAATGCTCAGGGATTCGCGGTAGTCGGCGCCGGCCGACTGCAGCCCCAGCGCGGCCTTGGCTATGACCAGCCGCAAATTATGCTCCATGCCGTCCTCCAGTCGGCGGCGCCAGTGCTCCGCTTCGTCCCGGGGAGGCGGCACGGGATCAATCCAGACGTGGCCTTCAATTACTGTTACCGGAAAGGCGCGCACGTCGTCAGCGAAGGGATTGAAGGTGCCCCCGCTGGAAAGCTCGAATCTGGCGTGGTGCCAGTGGCAGGTTAGAATGCCGTCCTTGACGCTGCCCCGGTCCAGCGGGAAGCCCATATGGGGACAACGGTTGTCCACCGCGTACACCTGGTCACCGTGGCTGAAAACAGCGATAGCGTGTCCCCCGCCGGTAACTACGGTGCAGCCCCGTTCCCTCACTTCTTCCAGGGTTCCAGCGTTTATGTGCCCGTTGCCCGGTGTACTCATGACTCGTCCTCCTTCGCCGGGTGGGAAAGGGGTCAGGGTTCCAAGTCCGGGTTTGTGGCCCACGGCCGTGCCCGGACCAGTTCCCGCACCTCCGCGGGAGTTGCAACGGGCGCCAGGCACCGTTCCCCCATGCAAACGTACAGGGCCGGCTCGGCCCGGGACGGAAAGCCCTGCTGCCGGATTTGACGGGCGTTGCGCTGCCAGTCCAGGGGCAGGATGACCCGGTGGGGAGCATAGACCCTGGCCGCCGCCCGTTGAAGCTGGCGAAATGCCGGACTTGACGAGTCGCCCACCAGGGCCAGGCGCACCAGGCCATTGTCCAGCATGTCGCGGGCCCGGGCCCAGGCGGAACCGGCGGGCAGAAACAGGGCCTCTTCGTCCTCTTCCATGCGGCGTGACTGCCGGTCGCCCAGGTAGCTCGTTCCGGGGATGATGGACTCGAAGACCTGCAGGGCCGCCGCGGCTTGCTGCTGGTACGTGTCGTCATCGGACAGGTGGGAAAGAACCATCAGGGCCTCGGCCCAGTGGGCGTTGTCCAGGGCCGGCTGTTCGCGGGGGAGCAGGGCCGCCTCGAAGGAACTGGCCGTGATAGTGTCGTAGCAGCCACCTTCGGGCGCGCCGAAAAGCCGCTGAGTGGTGGCGGCGACTTCCACCGCGCGGGTAAGGCAGTAGGGGTTGCCCGTGGACTGGTACAGGGACAGCCAAGCCCGAAGAAAGCTTATTTGGTCGGCCAGTACCGGAGCGGAACGACCCGGCAAGCCGGCTACGCGGCATAGGCCGCCGTCGGCAGTCCAGCTTTCCCGCCACAGCTTTTCCAGTACGCTGGTGGCCAAGCGACGCCAGAAACCCCGCCCGAGGGCCTCGGTGGCGCGGACCAGCGCCTGAGCGGCCAGGGCGTTCCACCCGGAGTAGAAGGTGTGGTCGACAGGCGGCGAGGCGCTGGCATCCCGGTCTTTCCAGGAACCCTGGTAGTAAGGTTCATCGGCGTCCTGGCTGGCAAAGAACAGGCCGTCGGCAGTGCTGAACAGGGTATCCAGCAGGTATTGCAGGATGCCGGAAGCGGCAGTGCGGTAATCGGGCTTTCGGGTCAGCAGGTAGGCGTCCAGGTAGCTCATCGCCAGGTTGGCGTTGGTTACCAGCATCTTTTCGTAGTGGGGCACCTTCCAGTCCCGGCTGACGGAATAGCGGAAAAAGCCCTGGTCCTTGTTGTCGTAAATGCCCTGCCACATGCCCTGCAGGATAGTCTCCACCATCGCCAGCAGGCTGCGGTCTCCGCTCAGGGCGTTGCGGGCCATGAGAAATCCCAGCGCCTCCCAAGGGGGCTGCTTGGGTTCCTGGCCAAAGCCGCCGAACCGTTCGTCGTAAAGTTCGACAAGGTGGGCCTGCACCCTCTGCACCGGGTCGGCGTCGGAATTGGCGGCGGGACGGTCGGGTTTGAAACCCGCCCCTACCGGGGTGGCGGCGACGTCCTTGCCCCGGGAAACCTGTTCCAGCAGGGAGACCATTTCGTCGGGCGGAGTGTAGGGCCGGCCAGCCAGAAACTCGCCCGCCCCCGTCAGGAAGGCCACCGAAGGGTAACCGCCCTGGTTGTAGCGCAGAGAAATATCAGGACGCTGGTCCACGTCCACACGAACGGGTATGAAACCCGAGTTGACCAGCTCGATTACCCGCTCGTCCGAATAGGCCCTCTGGTCCATGACGTGGCACCAGTGGCACCAGGTGGCGCCCAGGGTCAGCAGCACCGGCTTGCCCTGGGTCCTGGCGACCTCGAAAGCCTCCTCGTTCCATTCCCGCCAGGCGATGGCAGGGATACTATCGCTTTCCTGCATATTGACGACTCCTGGTTCAGACTGGACTGTGGGATGTCGTCGATGCGCGGGGGCGCCCCTACCCGTGGTGGTGGCCTTGCTCCCGGTGCTGGCGGAGCAGGTCTTTGCCGTAGTCGTTGCCGTTGGGCGTCCGCATCACCGTATGGATGTGGTTCCTGGATGCCTCGTCGTTGTCCAGGAAAATGCCGCCCTGATGGTCGAACTCGATGAGTACTACCGGGCTGTGGACGCGGTAGTAGAAGACGCTGTCCTCTTCCGTCCCGCCCATCCACGCAAAATGGGTCTCGTTCAGGTGCTGCCGGATTTCGTCCATCCGCAGCTTGGCGTGGTCGGAACGCATGCGGTTCACGTAGGTCCCTATCAGTTCGAACATCAGGGCCTGCTGGTGGCTGGTCAGGCTGTCAAACTTGACGCCCTCGTAGGACATCTCGAAGTTATCGCGGAAGGCGCCGGTAAACACCCCGGGGGGAACGTCCTCGCCGATGATGGCCTTGCTGCGCTGCTCCGCGGACAGGGTGCGGGCCAGGGCCAGGCCGGTGTTCTCCTCGGCCCGGAAGGCCCGTATGCCGGCGTGCTTGCCAATATCCACCGCCACCGGTTCCGAACCCATGAACATGGGCGTCATCACCACCTGGTCGCCCAGCACGAAGCAGTTGACGTTCAGGTGGTGGCCATCCATCTGCCAGCCCCAGGGCTGGTCCAGGGAAGGCTCGCCCATGATGCTGAGCCAGTAGAGCCACTCCCCCAGTTCCTCATCGCTGCCGGTGATTTCGCGGATGGACTCGTTCAGCTTCATGATGTTTCGCGCCAACTGGAAGCCTTCGGGACTGAACCCCTCCCGCAGTACGCCAAAGGCCAGGTCCCGCTGCTCCTGGGACATGGGCTCCAGCATGGCCCCGTGGCGCATCAGGAAGACGTGGATGTTGCTCCAGCGGCGCCAGGCATCGCTGTCCAGGTCGAACTGGGCGGCTTCCCGCTGGCCAGAGTCCAGAGATGCCAGCCACGCATCGGCGGCCTGCTTCATGCTTTCGGTGGACAGGCCGGTCTGCTTCACGGAGAAGAGACCGGGAACCACCTGGCCGTTGGCGGTCAGCCCCTTGAACGGTTCGGCGATCTGGCCTTCGGCATTGCTGAGGTTGGTCCGCATCTGTTCTGACATATCCGGGTCCAGCCTGCGACCGGAAACCACGGGGCGGTTCCGCATTCGGAAGTCCTTGAGTTGGAGTGTCATTGGTAGCGTTCTCCTTGATGAAGATGACGGTATTGTACTACGTGGCAGAACACGGTCCGGCGGGACCTCACGCCGTCTCAATGCTGGCGGCGCTTTCCAGTTCCAGTTCCTGGATGGATACTTCCCGCATGACATACTTCTGGATTTTGCCGGTGACGGTCATGGGAAACTCGGTCACAAACTTGACGTAGCGGGGCACCTTGTAGTGAGCAATGCGGCCCCGGCAGAAGTCCCGTATCTCATCTTCAGTGGCCTCTTGCCCGGCCCGCAGCAGCACCCAAGCCATGATTTCCTCCCCGAACCGCGGATCGGGAACGCCGATGACCTGGACGTCGGCTACCTTGGCGTTGGTGTAAAGGAATTCCTCGATTTCCCTGGGATAGACGTTCTCCCCGCCGCGGATAATCATGTCCTTGGAGCGGCCGGTAATCTTGTAGTAGCCGTCGGCGTCCACGGTGGCCAGGTCGCCGGTGTGCAGCCATCCCTCGGGGTCGATGGCGGCCTCGGTGGCTTCGGGCATCTTGTAGTAGCCCTTCATGTTCATGAAGCTTCGGGCGCACAATTCGCCCTGCTCGCCCACGGTGACTTCTTCGCCCGTCTCCGGGTCAACAATCTTCACCTCGACATAAGGAATGGCGGTGCCCACGGTGGAGACCCGCCGGTCAATATTGTCATCGGCCCTGGTCAGGGTAATGATGGGCGCCGCCTCCGTAAGGCCGTAACCGACGGTCATTTCCCGGCAGCTCATGCGGTCGATGACCTGGCGCATCACCTCAATGGGGCAGGGAGAGCCGGCCATGATGCCGGTGCGGAGCGAGTCGAGACTGAACTGGTTGAAGTCGGGGTGTTCCAGTTCCGCGATGAACATGGTGGGTACGCCGTGGATAGCGGTGCAGCCCTCCTTTTCCACGGCCACCAGGGCCTTGCCGGCGTCGAAGTACTCTGACGGTACCACCATGGCGGCCCCTGCGGCGGCGCAGGCCAGTGTCCCCAGCACTGAACCGAAGCAGTGGTAGAAAGGCACCGGAATGCAAAGACGGTCTTCCTCGGAGAACCGCAGCCCCTCGGCGGTGTAGGTGGCGTTGGCCACCAGGTTGTGGTGAGTCAGCATCACGCCCTTGGGGTTTCCGGTGGTGCCCGAGGTGTACATGATGCAGATGACGTCGTCCGGGTGACAGTCGGCCTTGCGGCGGGCCAGGGCTTGCGGCGTAACTTCCTCGCCCAACGCCTTCACGTCGCCCCAGGAAAACATGCCGGGGCGAGTCGCCCCATCCGTCCCATCGTAGGGCGGGATGTAGATGACGTGGCGCAGGGTGGGCAGCTTTTCGGATTGCAGTTGACCCGGCGACGTTCCGGCCAGTTCGGGCGCCACCTCCTGCAGCATTCCAACATAGTCCGAAGTGCGGAAGTTGCCGATGAGCATCAGGGCCACCGCGTCCGACTGGTTCAGCAGGTATTCCAGTTCGTGGGTGCGGTAGGCCGGGTTGACCGTTACCAGCACTGCGCCGATACGGGCTGTAGCGAACTGGGCGACAACCCATTCCGGGTAGTTCGTGGCCCACAGGGCAACGTGATCGCCCTTCTCGATGCCCAGGGCCATCAGGCCGCGGGCAACCTGGTCGCATTCTTCCTGGAACTCCAGCCAACTGAAGCGCAGATCCCAGTCTACGTGCGCCAGGGCATCCCGGTCGCCGAAGCGCTCGGTCTGGCGATCGAGAAGATCTCCGATAGTCATTCGCAGGTCGGCGGGGCTGGTCATAGCTGCCCTCCGTAAGTGTACTGGAGTTCAATATAGCCTAACCGTCCAAAGAGGGTCAATTGGAAACGGATTTCGTGGTTGCTACGAACAGCGGGATTGCTGGATACCGGCTTCCCCCCGGTAGCGCAGGTTGAGAAGAGCCGCGATTAAGGGTCCCGAACCTCCTTGCTGTCCTTGACCGCAATGTCATCCTGGGTTAGATTCGACACTAACCCAGCTGAACGATCAATAAGTGGAGGAACAATGCCATGCCGTTCTACGAAAGAGGCGAAACCCGCATTTATTACGAGGAGGTGGGTTCCGGGTTCCCCTTGATGATAATCCCTGGCGGAGGCCTGAATTCCACCATTGAGGGCCTCAAGGCGTCCCACCCCTTCAATCCCCTGGAAACTTACAAGGACGACTTCCGCGTCATCGCCGCCGATCTGCGCAACGCCCCACCGGGCCAGTCCAGCGGCCCCCTGGAGATTGACCGGCCCTGGGACGCCTACTCCGACGACCAGCTTGGCCTGATGGACCACCTGGGCATCGACAAGTTCCTGGTGATGGGGTTCTGCATCGCCGGGCCCATGATTCACAACCTGCTCAGCCGCGCCTCCGACCGCATACTCGCGGCGGCCATGATGCAACCCAGCGGGTTCCGACCGGAAATACCCAACCTGTTCTACCAGAACAACATCACCGGCTGGGGGCCGCCCCTGTGCGAAAAGCGGCCCGAAGTCACCATGGAAATGGTGCATGACTTCCTGACCAGCATGTACACCAACCGGGCCGACTTCGTATTCACCGTCACCCGGGACTTCGTCCGGAACCTGCAGACGCCATTGCTCATAGCTCCCGACGACGTGCCGGCCCACCCCTACGAGGTGGCCATGGAAGTGGCCAGCCTGGCCCCCAACTCCGAAGTAACCATCTATCCCTGGAAGGACACCCAGGAACACATTGACCAGACCGTTGCCCACGCCCGCCGCTTCCTGAAGACCCACGAACCGGTGGCCGCCAGGGCCTAGCGGCCCGCCGGCCTTTAAGTGATGGCCCGCCTAACAAGAACCGTCGTGCAGTCCGACGACTGCACGACGGTTACAGGGAAATCACCGTACCCCGTTTAGGAATTCTCCTGGCTCTCCCTGGTACGGCGTAATTCCTCGGCGAGCTGTCTGGCTCTATTCTCGGCCAGTTCGGCCCTCGCTCTCTCCTGGTCTCGTTCTGCCTCAGCCCGTTCGGCACGTTCTATCGTCTGGTGGTGTCTTGGCACCGGCGCGTCGGTGGCCGGGTCTATCCACAGCAGTTCTCCGTGGTCCCACCGGATTCTCAGGTTCAGGACTTCACTGTAGCCTTCCAGTACGCCTGGCTCTGTTTCCGTGATGTCGATAGGAACGTAGGAGTCCCCTGCCAATCGGTCTCCAGCCAACCGTTGGCCGTGATGTTGGCCCGTTTCGTCAAACCGCCAGTACTCGGGAATGCCCATGGATGCGTAGTACTCCCGCTTTTCTCCTGTATCGGCTTCCGCCGTAGTCACGGATGCCACCTCCATCACAAAGTCCGGCGGTTTACCCTGCTCCGAGCTTATATAGCCGTTGCTCTGCCGGTAGTCTTCCGGGCTGACGTTGAAGGCGATTAGCAGGTCGGGCCGGCGGGCACGGGCCTTGTCCTGTTCCGGCGTGGCCACTATGTATCGGTCTGCGGTAACCAGCGTCGTTTCCGGATTGCCAAAGTGGAGGGCAAGATTGCCCAGGTCGCCAATTTCGTAGATATGGTCGAAGGCAGTCACTTCGTCAATCTCTCTGGTGGGAGGATCGGGCAGTCGGAACCTCTCCCCGGTGCGGGCTTCCGGTCGTGTGGTCATGTCTCACCTGCCAATCTGGTGACGTTACGGTGATGGTGGTTCGCTAAAGGCTTTCGGTAATTCTACCACCGCCAGTTCCGTTAGTGAGGGCTTTAGCCGTTATGCGATTTCACCCCACCGGCAGCTCCCGCCCAGTATCTGAAGCCTCCTGGATGGTGTCGATGAAGCGGTGCAGGTCCACCGCCGTGTCGAAGGTGGGCAGGCGATTCTGGCCGGTGCGGACCGCCTCGGCAAACAGGGCATACATCTGCCCCACGTTATACGGGTCGCCTTGTGGAAAGTCTGTAGGGACGAAGGCAAAGCGGCCCGGTATCTCCAGGTCCTCCAGCTGGTGGCTTCGCTGCGCGCCTTGAACCCGCAGCATCTCGCCCCGCTGGGAAGAGACGCTGCCCGTGGCCACCAGGGTGCCTTCCCGCCCGTAAATCTCCATGCGGTACCCGCTGCCAGCCCAGGGCGCCGCGCCTACGTGGACCGATGCCGCTGCGCCGTTCTTCAGTTGCCCACTGACCCGCACGTTATCCGGGGATGTAACCTCCACGTACTGTTCCGTATCCGTCTCGTACCACTCCTTTGCCTGGGTGCTGACCATGCAGGACACCCGGGCAAAGTCGCCGGCCACGAAGCGCAGGGCGTCGATGACGTGGCCGTTGGCGATGGTCAGGGTGTTGGCCCCCAGGCTGGCGTCCCGCTGCCAGGTCCGGCCGGTGGGACGGGCCAGCGCACCGTCGCGCATGGTAGTCAGGCTGCAGGACAGCACCTCGCCCACGTAGTCGGACTCGATAAGTTCCTTGATGTACATCAGCGCGGGACTGACCCTGGACTGGAGCCCCACTGCGGTTTGCACTCCCTTCTCCCGGGCCAGGTCCGCAAGTTCCGCGGCCTCTGCTGTGTTGCGGCCCAGGGGCCACTCGGTATAGACGTGCTTGCCGCCCTCGATGGCCGCCCTGGTGGGCTCGTAGTGCGACGGTACACGCACTACGACCGCCACCGCGTCAATATCGGGCGACGCCGCCATCTCCCGGAAGTCGTGGAAGGCCAGTTTTGCCCCGAAGGCCCGGCGCGCTTCCTCCGCGCTCTCGGCCCGGGTGGTACAGACCGCGGTGAACTCCACGTCGGGGCTAGCCAGCAGCGCTGGAAAGTGGGACTGGGAGGCCCAGGTGGAATTTACGTTGGCCCCGACAAACCCCAGGCGAATCCTTTCTGTCATAACTGTTGCTCCTTGGCGCGCGTTTCTCACCGCGTCTTTAGCATGGTTGGTATACCGCATTCTACTATAACGAAAACGGGCTGGACGCTAACCCGCCGGCAAAGGGGCGGCCCGAATGAAGTCAGGATGGAGAATCAGAGGGCTGAGTCAAGTCCAGGGATTATTACGTCCCTGAAGGCATTCACTTCTTCGCCCGGCATATCGTATCCGCCTTCCTGCGTGTGAGTGGGGAAGACGAAGACGTGTTGGATATTGGACTCGGCACCGGCCCGCTTCAACCGGGCCAGGCATTCCCGTGCGGTACCGAAGAGGCCGAAAGCGTCGCATATCTCTGCCGCCTGGTCTTCGCCGATACTCTCCGGAACAAAGTCGTCCGGCAGGTTAATGCCCGCCTCCCGCAACCAGAACAGGTTGGAACCGCTGGGGTATTTCAGGTACGGCTGACCCGGCCGGAACCATTGCTGTGGAAAGCGGCGGGCAGCGGGGCCGTCTTCCGACACGGTTGTGGGAGTGATGAAGATGGTCTGGAAACCGTCCAGGCTTCGACCGGCCCGCGCAGCCCCCACTTCCAGGTGACGTCGGGCCGCCGCAACGGCCGCGGGATGAAGGCCCACCAGCAGCAGGGTGCCATCGGCAACCTCACCGGCCAGTTCCACCATCCGCGGGCCGGCGGCAGTCATGAAGACCGGGGTCGGCGGGTCGCTCACGTTACGCAGCCTGGTCTCCACCCCATTGAACTCCACACGCTCTCCACGAAGCAGGCGGCGGATGGTCAGCAGGGCCTGGCGCATGGCGGCCACCGTGGCCCGAGGTCTGCCGATATTGCCGACAGCCAGGTAGCCGGGGGCAATAGTCAGCCGAACCCGCTGGGGCGCAACTTCTTCCAGCGAGTGAGCCAGAGAGGCCAGCACCATCGGGTGCCGCGTTACCGGGTTGGAGGTCGCGGGATAGAGAGTCAGCCGGGAAGTGCGTTCGGCGGCCAGGGCCAGGGTAAGATACACGTCGCGCCCGCTGTGCTGGTGGTCATGGATTCCTGTGCCCGAAAAGCCGGCGGCCTCGCACCCCGCGATGAAATCAGCCGTCTCCGCAACGGGCAGGCCCACCGGCACTCTGATATCCACTTTCATGCGTTACACCGGTTCTTAAGTCCATAGATGGGCGAACCGGCCGGCCACCACTTGCTCGTATCCAGCTTCGCCGTTGATAAGGCCGACATTGCGGCAAAACTTGTTAAGGCCGGAGACGGAACCCGTGGAGATTTCCGGGAAGTAGTAGGGCGCGTCCCGCCGGACGAGGTCCACGATTAACGCTGCCTCATCGGCCGGAAACAGCCTATTGCCTACTTCCAATGCACGAGAAGGGTCCTCACACAACGCCTTTTGCACTGCCACCAGTGCCCGGACCGCGCCCTCTGCCGTCTCCGGAGCGTCATCAATAAGCCGGTCGGTAGCAACTAAAGCCGCGAATGTATAGTCCCTGGCCGCTGGCGGACCGATGCCCTGACGCGGATCCAGCACGACACTGCCCACCCCGCTGCGCACGGCAACTTCGGCCCCCATGGCGTTGGCCCAGAACCCGTCGATTATGCCCTGCTCCAGCGCGCGAGCGGCATGGACACCGAAGGAAACGTCAGGGTCGTCCGTCCCGGGTATCGGCGCCAGGTTAACGCCGTCGCGAACGGGGTCGATCTCCGCCTCGGCCAGCAGGCGCCTCAGGGCGGCATCCGGGCCCGGGGCGGCACCGATGCGCAGGCCCTTGACCGCTTCAACCTCCCCGGGGCGGACCTCCAGGCTGGAACGCAGCACCAGTAGCCAGTAGGTATGCTGGGACAGGGCCGCCAAAAGGCTGGCGCCCTGCCATTCGGGGAATGCCAGCAGGGTGGCGTGGGCGGGACCCGCAACAAAATTTACCCGACCGTCGCGTAGCGCCTCCATCGCCCTGCCCACCGGGAAAATCGTTTCCAGCTCCATATCAATTCCCTGGTCCCGAAAGAATCCCAGTTCCACGGCGGCCAGCGCCGGAAAGTAGGAATTGGATACCAGGTCTGGTACTGCTATTCTCAATTTTTTCGTCTCCTGTCTCTCACTCGGGTTCTTACTGAAAAGTCCGAACAAGTTTACCACCCTTCTCTCGGTTGGCGCTCCCTGCGGAAGGGCCGCCGGTTTCCGCCAGATTCGGCGGGCGGTTTACATTTTCTTCCCATTGTATTTGTTAGCTGCACATAAACATGATGCTATTCTCGTGAATGCCGCACCACGCGTAATTGACCTTGCCGTCACCTATACTGATAATATTTGTGCAGATATGAAGTGGGGGTATTCGGTTATGTTGGAGTGGCTTGGCATCAGTCACCTTTTCGAGCTTTCCACTACGGAAGCTATAGCTGGGTTCTTTACTCCCCTGGCTATATTTGCGGCGTTCTTTCTAGCGCAGTTCCTCCTGCCGGGGAGGAAGATTACCGGCTACGTCATCAACTCCGCTACCGGGGAGCCTCGCAACTACAAGCTCAACGGCATCCTGGTGTTTACCATCGCGATCGCCGTGTGGGCCTTCGAGGTTGGCGGGCTGCCACGGGACTGGTTCTACCGCTCCACGATTTATGCGGTGGCCGGCGGCACGGTCTTTTGCCTGGTCTTCTCTCTCTGGGCAGTGTTCAGCCGACCAAAGGGCCGAATAGAAAACTCCTTCGTAGCCTTCTGGGAAGGCCGCGCCCTGGAACTTCCCTTCTTCAACGAGCGCTTTGACCTGAAGATGTACCTGTATGTGGTCGGCGGGACGATGCTGTCGCTGAACGCCCTGTCCGGGGCCGCATGGCATTACGAAAGGTTCGGCGCAGACTTCAATCCGGGCGTATTCCTGTATGCCGGGTTCCTGACCTTCTACGTGCTGGACTACTTTGTCTTTGAGCGGGTCCAGCTTTACACCTACGACCTTATCCACGAACACCTGGGCTTCAAGCTGATCTGGGGTGGGCTGGTGGTTTACGGGTGGCTTTACATCCTGCCGCTGTGGGCCCTGGCCGCCTACCCCGACCCCGGCTTCTCGCCGGTTTGGACGTACGTCTGGCTTATCGGAACTGGTGCCCTGTTCCTTCTCGGGTGGAGTATTTCCCGGGGCGCCAACATGCAGAAGTACGTATTCAAGCGCTGGCCGGACCGCAAGTTCCTCGGAATCATCGAGCCCAAGTACATCGAAGTTGGCGAGCGCAAGATCCTGTACAGCGGCCTGTGGGGTTTCGCCCGCCACTTCAACTACCTGGGCGAGGGGTTCCTTTCCTTCTCCATCGGGCTGGTTTTCGGCTACTTCGCCAACCCCTGGGCCTGGACCTACTTCGTCTTCATCGTCTCGCTCTTCACCTGGCGGCAGCGGCTGGACGACTACAATTGCACCGAGAAATACGGCGCGGAGAAGTGGGCGGAGTACCAGCAAAAGGTGAAATACCGGATACTGCCGGGAATATACTGAGGAGAGACTCCCGGTACTAACTTTCAGCCTCACCTTCGCGTACAGGGGTTTTGGATGGGCGCGAAGTCCCCTGTTCGGGACCAGGCCGTCCCAGAAGCAGGGACAGGTCGTTGGGGCGGCGTTACTCCTCCACGGCCCTGGCGGCGGGAAGGAAGTCGGCATCGGTGTATTGGGAGAAGCGGTCCGGGAGAAACTCGCTCATGTCGGCGACGACCTGGGTTGAACTCTGGCGGATGTAGTCGGCAATGATGCGCCCGGTAATTGGCCCCAGGTGAATTCCCTTGGTGGCGTGACCGGTGGCCAGCAGGACTCCAGACAGCCCGGGCACGGGGCCAATGATGGGCTTGCCGTCGGGACTCAACGGACGTGACCCGGCAAGCTGCTGGACCAGTTCGGCCCGTTCCAGGTCGGGAAGAACGTCGATCGCCCGTTGGAGCAGTTCCAGCCTGGCGGTCTCGGTGGGCTGCCGGTCAAATTCCTCACCCCAGAAAAGCTCTCTCCGGTCATAGTCCCGGCCGCCGGTACTGCCCACGCTGGTCAGGCCGTCCAGCCGGCTGATCATGTGGCCGCGCCTGGGTGAACTGATCAATACCGGCAAAGGCTCGCCCGGGTAGTTGAGCAAGAGGCGCTCTCCCTTCATTGGCCGCACCGGAACCGGGAACCCCAGCCAGGAAGTGAAGGCCCTGCTCCACGTGCCGGCGGCCACCACGACAGTCCCGCAAGCTATATCCCCGGCTGCGGTCTTCACGCCGGATACGGTGGACCCATTGGAGACCAGGCCGGTTACCTCTCTTTGCAGGATGCGGGCTCCCTTCAGTTCGGCAGCCCGGCCCAGGGCCAGGTTAAGGCGGTAGCTGTCCAGCTGGGCCGACTCGTCCTCGTACACGGCGCCCACAATGGCTGGCGACAAGCGTGGTTCAATGGCGCGGACTTCGCCGGAGTCTATCCAGCGCATGCTGACGTGGGCCCGCTGCCACTCCATCATGTCCTTGATTAACGCAGTCTCTTCGTCGTCCAGGGCCAGCCGCAGGGAAGGGCGGCGCTGGTAGAGCAAATCCATCCCCGTGGCGGCTTCCAACTCAGGGACCAGGTCGTGAAATTCGTGATAGGCTGCCCGGGCCATCTGGAAGGACGCACCCGGCGAGAACTCGGCGCCCAGCAGGCTGAGGGAACCCGTGGCGTGGGCCGATGCACCGCTGCCGATGGCCTCCCGCTCCAACAAGGTCACGTTCAAGCCCTCGCGGGCCAGGTAATAGGCCACGGAGCAGCCGACCACCCCGGCCCCTACCACAACTACGTCAGCGCTATTAGGCAAAGCCAGACCCTCCTTTCGTCTTCTGGCCACGAAGGCCATGAAGGGTCGCTAAGGTGCGAGTTTTTTGATAATCGTTCCATTTGGTTCCATTCTGGCCCGTTTTGGCCGCAGCCCAGGGTAGACCAAAGGTTTGCACCTACGGTTGATTGCTACCCCTGGACAGGTCGGCCACAAGGGCCGCTCCTACGATGCGGCACCGGCGGCTCGTCGCCCGGGATTAGCGAGTAGCACATTCATCACACAGAATCTCAGCCGGTTAGTTCTTCCCGCAGGCGACGAATTACGGTTTCGACTTCTTCCTCGGTGAGGTTGAGCGGGTCCACTGCGAGTTCCTGGGGGCCGCCTATCGTCTGCAGGTAGACCTGGGGGCTGCCCCGCTCCAGGGCGGCAGCCACGGCATCCCGAGACGGACCGCGCCATTGGTCGGTGAAACGAATGACCGCTTGAGGTATCAGGTAGTTGGCGCCGTCGTGCTCCAGCGTCACCCGCAGACCTGGCAACTCCACCAGCGCGTCGACAACCGGCTGCACCATGGCCCGGTATGCCTCCATTTCCGCGGCCTCGTCCTCCTCAACGAAGGCTGCCAGGGACGCCACCAACCCGATGACCTCTTCCTTGGCGACCTTCATGCCGCGGCCCAGGAACTGGGCCGGGTTGGCCTGGGCGGCGGCTGACTCAATAAGGTCGGCGCGGCCCACCAGAATGCCGCTGCCCTGGGGACCGCGAACACCCTTGCCGCCGCTGTAAACCACCATGTCGGCCCCGGCTCCCAGGTAGCGGTACAGGTTGGCGCGGGGCGGCAGCATGGAAGCGGCGTCCACGATGACCGGCACATCGCGGGCGTGGGCAATTTCACAGACGCTTTCCAGGGGCAACACCCGATTGCTGGTGAAGGGAGCAACGAGATAGGCGACGGCGGCGGTGCGCTCGCTGATGGCTCCCTCCAGCTGCCAGGGGTGGGTGAACAGGTAGTCGCCGAACTCCACCAGGCGCGCGCCGGCGCTCCGGTAGGCCTGATCGTAGGGAAAGCGGTGCATGGTGTGGATGGCTATTTCGTTTCTCAGTCCGTCGGTGTTGGGAAGCTGGCGCATCTTCACCGGGTCGTTGCCCGCAATTACCGCCGCCGCCTGCAGGACCAACCCGCCGGCGGCGCCGCTGCAGACAAAACCCGCATCGGCTCCGGTAAGCCGGGCCAACTCCTTGCCGGCGGCGCGGTTCAGGTCGTCTATGTTGACCATCACCCGGGCCGCATGGGACATCAGCTCCAGGGTCTCGGGGCGAGTGCGGGAGCCCCCCAGCCGAGTAATGGAACCGGCGGCGTTGATGATGGGCGCCACTCCCAGCCGTTCGTAGACTGTTCCGGCATTCCAGGCGCTGTTATTATCTGCCACGTTTTCCTCCGGCCTTCGCTCATGCGACTTTGTTGGCACTTGGTCAAGGGTCATTATAGCAACATCACTGCCTGCCTGAGGCGGCTGCCGCTTCTTTTCTTATTCACGAAGGGGCACGAAGTTTCACGGAGTGGTAGCCAATAAGGAAAGACTGACCGGAACCGCCTCATGGCCGCCTTGACAGGATTTGGGTTATCAGCCCACTATGGCAGCGATGACCACATACAACCTGGCGGCGACGGTCTGCACCTGGAACGGCGCCCAGGAACAAGGAACCGAAAGGGATCACATGCAGGACCAATACCGGGGAAGAAGCATCATGCGGCTACTGGAACACCTGGTACTCAGGGTTCTCAGGGAAGTGGCCGGGGATGAGCAGCCTCTAACTGTGCAGGAGATTGGCCGGAGAGCCGGTACAATCCCTACTCATGTTGACCCGAATCGCCAGCACGAAGTCACCCTTGCCCTGCTGAACTCGCTGTCAAACCAGGGCTTGGCCAGCGACCTGCCCGACGGAAGGTGGGTACAGGCGTCAACCGTCACCGATACCAACCGCAACCCCCAGCCTGAACCACCGGATACCGGGCAAGGCGGACCCGAAAGCAGTGGGAGTGGCATTGGGTAACTGCAACTGCGCCGAAAAATATGCGCTACGCCACGCGATTTCAGGTATGCAGTAGCCGGTGTGCAAAAGGCCTGTTGACACATTCGCCGAGACAGTCCCTACTTTCAAGCCAGAACCTGTACCCAAAATTGACAACCTCGATTGCGTCTGCTGAAATTGGGCCATCACCAAATAAAAAGGCAGATATGGAGGTGAGCGTCATGGCAGGCAGGACATTCATTTACGTCGGGGCCGAGGCGGACGGGCTTTATCGCAAGGAGGCGGGCGACTCGCGCTGGGAGAAGCTGGCCAGGGGCATGCCGCCCTCGCCGCAGGTGCGCGCCATCGTGGTGCATCCCGAAGACGCCAGCACCATCTTCGTCGGCACCCAGCGCGGCATCTACCGCTCCAGGGACGGCGGCGACAGCTTCGAGCGCATGAACCTGACCGAGGGCCGCATCGTCTGGTCCATCAAGTTCCATCCCCACGACTCCAGCATCATGTACCTGGGCACTGAGGGCGCCGAGGTGTTCAAGAGCACCGACGGCGGCGAGAACTGGGAGTACCTGGCCACCGTTTCCAATCCCGACGCGGTGCAGATGGCCTTCGCCACCCGCATCCTGGGCATCGGCATTGAGGCAAGCGACACCAACCAGATGTACGCGGCCCTGGAAGTCGGCGGCGCGGCCCACAGTTCCGACGGCGGCAAGACCTGGACCATCGTCAACACCGGGTTCGAAGGCGACGTCGACCTCCTGGACCTGCACGGCGTAACCGTGGGCGTCGACGAGTCCGTGTTTATATCCAATCGCACCGGCGTGTGGCGCACCCGGGACCGGGGCCGGAGCTGGGACGACCTGCAGTTCGAGAACTTCTCCAACATCCGCTACTCCCGGGGCGTGGAGGTAGCGCCCAACGACCCCAGCACGCTCTACGCCTGTGTGGGGCTGAACTTCGGCAGCGAAGAGGGCGGCATCCTGCGCTCCACCGACGGGGGCAACAACTGGAGCAGGTTTGACCAGGGCATCGAACCGGCCAGCACCACCTTCGGCATCGCCGTAAACGACCGCGCGCCGGAGCAGGTGTACTTCTGCACCCGCAAGGGCCAGGTGTTCGGCACCCACGACGGCGGCGCTACCTGGCAGGGCCACGACCTGCCCGAAATGGCGGCCAACGTCAAGGCCATCGCCTGCACCTCGGCCTAGCTGGGTAGAGTTTCCCCGCACCCTGAAGGGTTTGACCTTCAGGGTGCGGGGGCTCGACTCTGAACTACCCTTCTCCCTGAGGTTCTTCAACGGAAGTGGAAGGAAGCCGGATGCGCAAGGCGACCAGACACTCATACCTGACCAAGGCCAGGGATGACTTCGATTTTGCCTTCTTCATAACCCTTTGCGGCCGTCACTTGCCGGCCGACTCTGATTCAGCCCTTTGGATTGAAGAATTCAGCGCCAGGTGGAAGGAGCATAGGCGTTCCGATCTCTGCCTGAGTTGCGCCAGGGAAATGCGCCTGGAGGGTGCGAGTTAGTGGTGTGACGATATTGAAATTGCAAGGCTTTGTTCCGCTCACCCTGAGCCCGCCGAAAGGCCTGGAACCCTCGTTGACATTCGATATGGCCAATCCTAATATGTGGTGAACGGTAACTGGCTTAGTGTTTTGGGTTTGCAAAGCGGAGAGGTGGCAATGTCCCACCAGGAAGACATTCGATTGATGGCCCACCTGATGAGACGAGCGGGCTTCGGTGATCCCCGTGACGTGCTGGAGGAGCGTGTCGCCAAGGGCTACGAAGCCGTGGTCGAGGAGCTTCTGTATCCGGAGTTGCAGCCTGCCATAGACGAAGAACTGCTGTACCGGTACTTCCCCGGTTACGAGGGGGCCGGGGCGCCGCCCATAAACCAGGCCAACTGGGTGTATCGGATGATCAATACCAAGCGGCCGCTGGAAGAGAAGATGGCCCTCTTCTGGCACCAGTTGTTCGCCACCGCCAACTCCAAGGTGGACAATCCACCGGAAATGACTCGGCAGATTGCCATTTTCCGTGAACACGGGTTGGGTACTTTCCGCGACATGCTGGTAGAGGTTGCCAGGTCGCCGGCCATGATTTTCTGGCTGGACAACCACGGAAATCGCGACGGCGCCATAAACGAAAACTGGGGACGGGAACTGCTGGAGCTCTTCTCCCTTGGAGTGGGAAACTACTCGGAGGATGATATCAAAGAAGCGGCCAGGGCCTTTACCGGCTGGACGATTGCCCCCAAGATTCCCCGCAATCCTTACGGGCGGTTCCACTGGCAGTTCGAGTACAAGCCAGAGGCCCACGACGATCGGGAGAAGACCTTCCTGGGACATACCGGCAACTTCAATGGCGAAGATATCGTGGACATTATTGTGGAGCAGCAGGCTACGGCCCGGTTCCTGGCCCGCCACCTTTACAGGTTCTTCGTCGCCGACGAACCCCACGTCGCCAGCTGGAACATTACGCCCCCCGTTGACCCTGAAGCCATCGACTTCCTGGTGGCTGCCTACAATGAGTCCCGCGGCGACATCCGGTCCATTTTGCGAGCGCTGTTCAACTCGGACTACTTCAAGAACGCCCGCTTCGCAAGGGTGAAATGCCCGGCCGAATTGATCGTCGGCGCCGTGCGCCTGGCGGGCAACTATAACGGGTTCACGCCGGGATTCAACAATCTGGCGCTGGAGTGCGGCTGGCAGGGCCAGGAGCTTCTGAATCCTCCCAGCGTGGAGGGTTGGCACACGGGCTCCGAATGGATTGACCCCGGCGTATTGATGCGGCGGGTGAATTTTGCCGCCAGGGTATTCGGAGACATTTCGCTGCCAGGCGTGCAGGCAATCATCAAGCGAGTGCTGGTGGATGTGCACGTGCGCGGAGACCGTTCCCCCCAGGCGATAGTGGCGGCTTGCCTTGACGTGATGGGACCGCTGGAAGTGGGCGAGGCGACCTACGCTGAGTTGCTTGTCCATGCCGAAAACTGCGGCGACCTCCCCTGGAGCACCGGCGAGGAACTCGGCGCTACGTTGCGGAATGTGAGCAAGATTTTGACCTTGATTGCCGCCTCACGAGACTACCAGTTTGCGTAGGCAGGCGCTTACAACTGATGCAGAGGGATACGAAAATGGCATCAACCCATAAAGACCCCGTGCTGGTCGTCCTGGAGCTGACCGGGGCCAATGATTACCTCAATACGATTGTGCCCTATAGCAATCCCCTCTATTGGGACAACCGGCCCAAGGTCCATATCGCCGAAGACCAGTTGCTGCCCATAGACGACCAACTGGCGTTCCGGTCTGATATTGAGCCGCTGAAGGAAATCTACGACCAGGGCAACATGGCAATCATTCACGGAATCGGCTTTGAAGATTCACCCCGGTCGCACTTTCGCGCCATGGACATCTGGCATACCTGCGAGCCCGATTCCATCGGCATTGACGGCTGGCTCGGCAAGGTTATCCGGGACCTGGACCCGGCCGGCGAGAACGTCCTGAAGGGGGTGAACCTGGGCCAGGGCCTGCCCCGGGCGCTGACGATGAAGGGAGTTCCCGTTACTTCCGTAAACCACCTTCCGAGCTACGGGGTGCTCTCATCAAATCCTGGAATCACCTCCGAGCAGGAAAGGAACCAGATGTTGGAGAGCTTTGCCCGTATGTACGCTCCCGCCATCGGCGCCGGACCCACCATGGAATACCTGGGGCAGGCGGGACGCAATGCCTTGAAGGGGGCGGACATTATCCGCGTCGCTCCCCAAACCTATTCTTCAAACGTTGAATACGCCAATAATCCCATCGCCAGGCGCCTCAGGGACGTTGCCCAGGTGCATCTGGCCGGCCTGGGCGCCCAGGTCTTTTACACGGCCTACGGGTCCTTCGACACCCACTATGACCAGATGGGGTCCCATACCAAGCTATGGATGGACGTTTCCGCCGGCCTGCGTGACTTCTTGGCCGACCTGCGTGAGCATGACGCATCGGAGGAAGTGGTGGTTATGTTGTTCAGCGAGTTTGGACGCCGGGTCCGCGATAACGGCACCGGCACCGACCACGGAGCGGCCGGGGCGGCCTTCGTCCTCGGCGACCGGGTGAACGGTGGAATGTACGGGAGCTACCCGTCGTTGAAACCGGAGGACCTCATCCAGGGAGACCTGGCGCCCAGCTACGATTTCCGCGGCTTCTATTCCACCCTGGCGGAGAGGTGGCTGGGACTCGACCCGGTGCCTATCGTCGGTGGGCATTTCGAGCAAATGTCCTTCGTGTAGCTTGGAGATTCCAAGTTAGTCACGCCATCACCCCCATCCTGGCCTTCCCCCGTCAAGGGGGAAGGGACTTATTCGAGGGAGAGCGGACATGCTGACCACCGTCGCCGCCGGGCGGGTGTATGACTACAGCTACTGCATCGGCATGTACAGCCAGTCCGGCCGGGGCTTCTGGGCACCCCAGGACTTCGTCATTGGACCGAACGGTCGAATGTATGTGCTGAGCCGGGGCGTGGAGCAGTTGGGGCAGCGCGTGAGCAAGCTCACCCTCGACCATGAGTTTCTGGGCCAGTTCGGCTCCGTCGGCGCGGAGGACGGGCGCTTTGTCTGGCCCCGTTCCATTGACCTGGACCCGCGCGGGCGAGTGTTCGTTTCGGACGAGTACCTCAACCGGATAACCATCTACGATGAAGAGGGAGCTTACCGGTACCACTGGGGCCGGGCCGGCAGCGAAGCCGGGCTGCTGAACGGGCCGTCTGGAATCGCCTTCGATTCCTGGGGGACCCTCTGGGTGGTGGACAGCCTGAACCACCGGGTCCAGAATTTCAGCCAGATGGGTGAGTTTCAGTCCGGCTTCGGCAAGCAAGGCGGCGGCGACGGTGAGCTGGAAATGCCATGGGGAATCTGCATCGACCGTCAGGACAGCATCTACGTCGCGGACTGGGGCAATAACCGGGTGCAGAAGTTCTCCCCTGCCGGAAAGTTGCTGGCCAAGTTCGAAAGCAACAGCGCCGGGGTGGGTTCACTCAAAGGGCCGTCCGGCGTGGCCGTGGACTCGGACGGCGATGTTTACGTAACCGACTGGGGAAACCACCGCGTCCAGATTTACGACGCCGACGGCCAGTACATTACCGCGCTGGTGGGCGACGCCCAGGAGCTTTCACCCTGGGCCCAGACCTACGTTGACGCCAACCCGGACCTCATCAAGGCCAGGCGGCGTACAGACCTGGAACCCGAATGGCGTTTCCGGCGCCCGGTCGCCGTCAACGTTGACGCCGACGACCGGATCATAGTGCTGGAGTCCTACAACCACCGCCTTCAAATCTACAACAAGCTCAGGGACTACGTGGAACCGGCGATAAACTTGTAACGGTCCATGCGCTTCAGCATCCGCCTGTTCCCGGGCGATTTCCCACCGTCAGCAAAGTCAAGGGAATCCCGTGAGGTGATTGAGATGCCCGACAAGCAAATTCTGTGCGCCTTTGGGGTTGACCTGGACGCCGTCGGCGGTTGGCTGGGCTCCTACGGCGGGGAAGACTCACCCGACGATATTTCCCGCGGCCTGTTCGCCGGGGAAGTGGGAACGCCCCGGCTGCTGAAGCTCTTTGATCGGCTGGGCATCAAGACCAGTTGGTTCATCCCCGGCCACTCCATCGAGACCTTTCCAGACGAATGCCGGATGATTGTGGAACAGGGGCACGAGGTGGGAATGCACGGCTACTCCCACGAAAATCCCATCTCCATGTCGCCGGAGCAGGAGGAGGCGGTGCTGCTGCGCTGCATCGACCTGATTACCGAGGTTTCGGGCAAACGGCCGCGGGGCTACGTCGCGCCGTGGTGGGAGTTCAGCCACGTTACCAACGAACTGCTGCTGAAGCACGGCATCAAGTACGACCACAGCCTGATGCACCGCGACTTCGAGTGCTACTACGTCCGAGTCGGCGACCGCTGGACGAAGATTGACTATGGCATGCCGGCGGACCACTGGATGCACGCCCTGGAGCGCGGAGAGGAGACCGACCTGGTCGAGATACCGGCCAACTGGTACCTGGACGACCTGCCGCCAATGATGTTCATCAAGAAGTCGCCCAACAGCCACGGGTTCGTAAATCCCCGGGACATTGAATCCATGTGGCGGGACCAGTTCGACTGGGTGTACCGGGAATACGACGAGGCGGTGTTCCCCATAACCATCCACCCCGACGTAAGCGGCCGCCCCCAGGTGCTGCTGATGCTGGAACGTATCGCGGAATACATCCGCTCTCACGACGGCGTCCGCTTCGTAACCCTCGAGGAGATTGCGGACGATTTTCTCGCCAGGCACCCCAGGCAAGGGAAGTAAGAATCTATCCCCAAATGCCTTATACCTGGAGCCTGTGGACATTCAGTCAAGTACCGGGTTGAAAATCCATGTCACCGCCGCGATGAGCCAGAATGTGACCCATAAACTGATAATGAAGCAGGTAGCCAGCAGAAGCCACAAGATGATGGACTCTCTGGTCCATCCAACGTTTCCCTTTATGGGGTCGTATCCGCATTCCGGGCAGGTCGCCTTGCTGTTCCTCCAGAGTATGAGACCTATGGCAGCCCACAGGACTACGCCGCTCAACAGGATGACTACGGCTATTACGGACAGGCCAGTCCACGCCACCCAACCTTTGGGAGGTAATGGTGGTCGAATGGGATTTACCGTCCTATGGCACCGTGGGCAATGACTGGGCCGAGAACGCAGGGATTCGCCGGTGGCGTTCAAATTATTTCTCCCGTTCGCAGGGAGCTCGGCATCTGAACGTCCACAGGCTATAGATGGGAGAAGGTTTTGACGGGGCAAAAACTAGCCCCTCATTAACGTTCTCCTTCACTGTCACATTCATCAGCAGTTCCAAGGAAGTCACTTAGTCCGCCGTTGCCTCGGTGTCTATTCCCCACTCCCGCACCATCTCCAGCATTGTTCGCGCCGTTTCCTCGTGGGCTATGTCCACCATGTCGCCGGCGTAGGTAACCACGGCGCTGCCGGCCTGCCGCTGTTCCTCCATGGCTTTTAGCAGACCCTTCCAGTGGGCTATCTGATCGGGACTTGGGGTGAACACCTCGTTCACCACCGGAACGTGGGACGGGTGGATGAGGTTCATGCCGGTGTACCCCAGTTGTTTCAACTGATTTGCCAGATGGCGCAGGCCGTCCAGGTCGTGGATGTCGAACCAGCCGCCGCTGATGGGAAATTCGATACCGGCGGCGCGGGCATCCACCAGCACCTTGGACTTGATGAACAGGGTCTCCATACCTTCCGGCGTCCACTGGAACCCGATGGAGCGCGCGGTGTCGCCGCCCTTGCCGCCGCTGCCGCCCATGTGGGCCACCCGGTCCGAGGCCATGGCGATTTCGTAAGCCTGACGGATGCCGTCTGCCGTTTCCAGGCCCGGGTCAATGCAGACCGACCCAATGGCCATCCCCGCCTTGCGTTCAAAGAACCTGAGAAGCGTATCCACCTCGACCACGTCCTCGGGACGGTCCACCTTGGGCAGCAGAATGCCGTAGAGGTGGGGGCCAGTTACGGCTTCCAGGTCGAACCCGGTCAGTCCGGTCTCCAGGCGGTTGACGCGGACGAAAAGGGTCTGTCCTGCCGAACCCAACTCCTCGACCATACCGGCCACCAGGCTGCGGGCATTGTCCTTTTCAGCCTCCGGCACCGAGTCTTCCAAGTCCAGGATCAGGGCGTCCGGGCCGTACTGGTGGGCCTTGCGCATCCAGTCTTCCCGGTTGCCGGGAACGAACATCACCGACCGCAGCGGTCTGGCTTTGAACCTCATGTGTGCCTCGCAGGAAAATGGTTTGGAAGGATGGGGCTTCCCCGGAACCATCCAGGTTGTTTCTAAATCACCCCGTCGGAGTACAACCCTTCCAGGGCGGAGTCGTCAAGGCCCAGCAGCTTACCGTATATCTCCCCGTTGTGCATTCCCAGCGTGGGCGCGCCGGGCAAGGTTGGCAGCGGCTCGCCGGAGAAAACCACCGGAAACCCGGACGCTATCCCGCCCGGTACCGGGCCTTCCATGGCACCGTGGAGCATGGGCTGGAGCGTTCCTCGCTGGTAGAAGTGCGGGTCTGCAATGATGTCCGGCACGGTGCGGACCGGGCCGCAGGGGACATCGGACTCCTCCAGCCGCGCCAGGATTTCGGCCTGCGTCATGCTGCCGACGCGCTTCTGGACTTCGGCGCGGGCATCGCCGACGTTGATGGACCGGGAAGCGTAGTCGGTGAAGCGCGGGTCTTCAAGGAGTTCGGGAGCAGCCAGAGCTTCAGACAGCCTTCGCCACTGGTCGTCGCTGGCGGCGGTGATGATCAGGTCGGCGTCGCGGGCGCGGTACAGCCCGGTGGGGCCGCCCCGGCTGGTATTGCCGGTACGCAGGGGGTTGCCCTGTTGCACGTCCTCCTCCAGGTTTTCCATGAACATCAGGGCCGCCAGGGTGTCCATCATGGAAACGTCCAGGTGCTGCCCCCTGCCTGTTCGCTCCTTCTCTCGCAATGCGCCCATGATGGAGTAGGCGGCGAACAGGGGCGTTACCAGGTCTCCGATGTAAAATCCCACCTTGGTGGGGGGCCCGTCGGCGTCGCCGTTAATGTCCATCAGCCCGCTCATGCCCTGGATCTGCGGGTCGTGGGCCGGGAGGTCAGCGTAGGGGCCGGTCTGGCCGTAACCGGCGATGGAGCAGTAGATTATGCCCGGATTGACCGCGGATACGTCGTCATATCCCAGCCCCAGCCGCCGCATCGACCCGGGGGCCAGGTTCTCCAGGACAATGTCGGCCTGGCGGGCCATGTCGAGGAACATCTCCCGTCCCCTCGGGTCCCTCAGGTTCAGTGTTACGCTCTTCACGCCCTGGGTGCGTTTCAGGAAACGGGTGGCGATATCCTGCTCCGTTCGGGGCGTGTTGTGGACGCCCTGCGGCCCGGCAAACGGCCCGTTGCCCCGGACCGGGTCTCCGCGCCCGGGAATCTCTACCTTGATGACCTCGGCCCCCATACGCGCCAGGTTCATGCTGAGGAACGGGCCGGCCAGGAATACCGTCACGGCGAGAACCCGGATATCGCTCAATGGCTGCATTGCAAATACCACGCTTCCTTACAGGGAAATACAGGGGAGAAACCGGTCATGGAAGAGTACAAACTATGGCGGAGAGAGCGGGATTCGAACCCGCGATACCCTTGCGGGTATACCGGTTTTCGAGACCGGCGCCTTCAACCACTCGGCCACCTCTCCGCGAATCCGCCTGAGGCGGACGCTATGGGGTTAGTCTCGACAGCCCCAAACCAGCTTAACAAATCAGCGACGGCCCGCCAAGTTTTCACATTCCCCCCTGATTGCGAGCAGTTGCCTGAACCCTGGTCAGGTTGACATCCCATAGGGCCTTTGTTAGTATCACCCGGTCTGTCCGCCTCTACTGGTAGACAGTATTTTTGTGCCGTTTGCGTTATAATTGTTCCATTCCGTCGGATTGTTTCCGTTGGATCGTTTACCCGAAACAGGAGGTAACGCTAAATTGGCTTTTGTAAGTGGATTGAGGTGCCGCGAGTGCGGCCGGGAATACCCGGGCGACGCCCTCAATGTCTGTGACTTCTGCTTCGGGCCGCTGGAGGTGGTGTACGACTACGCCACCATTTCCGAGG
>DAOUJN010000037.1:0-67894 GCA_034422655.1 Dehalococcoidia bacterium | reverse complement strand
GAAGGCCCCGACCTGGAACTGGCTCTAGACCTGCTGGCCCGCCTGGACCTAGCTATGGCCAAGGGCCGCTACTCCGCTGACCGCCGCGCCGTGGCCCCGGTGATAGCCAATCCCCCTGAGTCTCAGGGCGTTGCTTCCGCTCATAGGGAGCCTGTCGAACCACGCCTGCGCATCACCGGCGCCCGTCATCCCCTGCTGACCGAGCGCGTCGTGCCCACCAGCGTGCGGCTGGGCGGCGACAACGGGGTCATGGTCATCACCGGTCCCAACGCCGGCGGCAAGACGGTGGCGCTCAAGACGGTGGGCCTGCTGGCCATGATGGCCCACGCCGGTCTGCACGTCCCCGCCGAGGCCGCCGAGTTCCCCTTGCTGGACGGCATCTACGCCGACATCGGCGACCAGCAGAGCATCGAGCAGTCCCTGTCCACCTTCAGTTCCCACATCCAGAACTTGCGTGCCATCCTGGCCCACGTAACGGCCCGTTCCCTGGTGCTCATCGACGAACTGGGCACCAGCACCGACCCGGAGGAGGGCGCCGCCCTGGCCCAGGCCATCCTGGGCCACCTGCGGCAGCGGGGCGTAATGACCATCGCCACCACCCACCACCGGGGCGTCGCCCGCTACGTCCAGGAGCAGCCGGGGATGGTCAACGCCAGCGTGGACCTGGAGCCGGGAACCCTGGAGCCCACCTATCGCATAACCCTGGGACTGCCCGGCCGCAGCTACGCCCTGACCATCGCCGACCGCATGGGCCTGGCCCCTGAAATCCTGGAGGAGGCCCGCTCTTTCATCGCCCCGTCCCAGCTGGAAACCGACGATCTCGTAAGGGAATTGCAGGAGGAACGGGCCGTGGTGGCCCAGCTAAGGCAAGAGTCGGAAGAACTGCTGGCCCAGGCCCGGGCCCAGCAGGCGGAGACGGAAGCCCGGCTGGCCACGGTGGAGTCGGCGCGGCTGGAACTGGTGGAGGAAGCTCGCCAGGACCTTCAGAAACGCATCGGCGGCCTATTGGCCCAGCTCAACCAGGCGGAACGGGCGGCGGAACACGCCGAGGCGGAACAGGCAGCCCGCCGTTTGTTGCGCCCGTCCCCGGGCGCGCCCGCCCGCAACACCGGCGCCGGACAAACGTCCGAGCGGTTCCGGGCCTTCCAGGAAGACCTGGCCCAGCTGCAGAAGGAACTCACGTCGCCCCAGTGGGAGCCCATCGAGGTGGAGCGCCCACCGTGGCAGGAGGAATTGCGCAGCGGCGACCGGGTCTACATCCGGGGCATTCCCCGGCCCGTGGAGGTTATCTCCCCCCAGGACGCCGACGAGCACATCGAGGTGCTCCTGGGCACCATGCGTGCCCGCATTCCCGTGTACCAGTTGGAGCGGCCCGCCGAAACGGGACTGGAAACGGGCGGTCAACCAACTGAGACACCAGTGATGGGCAACGGAAGTAACGCAACGCCCACCGGCATTGACCCCAACACCCCCGGTGTCCGCTTCCGCCACAACCGGGACGCCGGCGTCTACTACCGCCGTCCGTCGCCCCGCCAGGTCAAGACGGACCTGGACCTGCGGGGCCAGCGGGTGGACGAGGCCCTGGACAAGGTGGAAACCCTGCTGAACGAGGCGGCCCTGAGCGGCGTCCCCGAAATCCGCATCATCCACGGCCGGGGCACCGGCGCCCTGCGCAGCGCTGTCCGCGAGTATCTGCGCGGCCACCCCCTGACCGCATCGTCCGGCCCCGAGGAAGAAGGCGCCAACGACGGCGTAACTGTAGTAGAGTTGAAGTAGAGGTGGGTCCGTGCCTGAAGAACCGCAGTTAACACCCATGGAACGCAAGGCCCGGGCCCTGGTCCGGCTGGAAGAGGGCCGCCAAGCCCTGCGGCAGGCACTGGAGGGCATCGACGCCGAGGATGCTTTCCTTGGCTCCCGCTGGTCGGTGTGGGAGGTGCTGCAGCACCTCGACGCCGAGAACTTCGTTGACGCCCTGGAGAAGATCTCCATTGGCGAGATGGACATGCTGCCGCCCTTTACCAGCCGGGAGGAACGGCTTCGCCAGGACATCGAACACCTGGACGCCACCTACGACCGTCTCAGGACAGTCATTGAGGGGCTCACCGAGGAGCAACTGGCCCAACCGGTAACGCCCCCCAATCCGAACAACTCCTTCCCCGGGCTGACCATGCTGGAACTGGTCGAGCGCTCTTCCGGCCACGCCGGCACCCACGCCCGCCAGGTAGAACTGACCCGCAAGTACGTGGCCGAATTCAACGCCCGGGAAAAGGCGGTAACGGTGCTCACCCTGGGCACTGGCGACATGGATAACGTCCCCCTGCGGGTGAAGGAACTCATCGCCTTCGCCGACTTCACCGCTGGCGATGCCGTTGCTCTTGACCTTGTGCGTCCCTGGATTCGGGGGCTGGAGGCTCCTATCCGGTCCGACAACCTGGAAGAGGTCGTATCCCGCATGGGCCGCGAGGCCCGCGCCGGCCTGTGGACCGTAATCTGCGTAACTGGCAATAACCCCGAAAACGAACACCCCGACCTCATGGCGCTGGCCCGCCGCCACTGCGACAAGGTTGTGGTTGTGTAGCCATAGCCCATCAGCCTTCAAGTTCAATCAGTAAGTCCCCAAGCGTCCCATTTCGTCCTTGCCGAGCAGGCGGGAACCCCGACGTGGAAATACTCTCGCCTTCTTGACACCCTGCATAACCCATCTCCACCATTAAACCATGACCCAATCACAAACCCCCGTCCCACCGGCGGACCTTTCGTCGCCCGCTCGTGTTCCTACTTCGGATACAAGGCAAGCAGGCGCGAACGATTCCCTGTGCCACGTCCCTGCCCCTATGCAAGTCTTGTTGACTGCCTTTGCGGGCCATGTATAAAATGGGGCCGACCTGGAACCAAATATGGTCCGGTAAGGAGACGTAATGACAACCTACGAATCAGTCCTGCACCCACCGGCAATCATTGCCGAGCTGAAGAAGAACAACATTACTCACGTGGTCTGGCTGCCGGACAGCGAGACCAACTTTATGTACCAGCTTCTGACCGAGGAAGACTCCCTGGACCTGGTGCCCGTCTGCCGCGAGGGCGAGACCATGGCCATCGCCGCCGGGCTCTGGGTGGGCGGCAAGAAGCCTGTCGTCCTCATCCAGAACACGGGCATCTTCGAGTCCGGCGACTCCATTCGCGGCCTGGGCCTCGACATCAACCAGCCCCTGGTCATGCTCATCGGCTACCGCGGTTGGACCCGCCGGGGCCCGACTCCCGATTCGGCCGCCCGCTTCATCGAGCCCATCCTCCACACCTGGGGCATCAACTGCTACCTGATCGAGACCGATGACGATGCCGACCGCATCAGCATCGCCTGCGAAGAGGCGGAACGCACCCAGAAGCCCGTGGGCGTACTGGTCGGCACCGAATTTGGCGTCTAGCCAACCTCTGAAAATGTCCCTTCCCCCTTGGTGGGGGAAGGTCAGGATGGGGGTGAAAACTATATAGGTGCGCCCCCTCTCAGCCCTTTACCAAGGAGATACCATGATTAACAACACCGATGCCGTAAGGCTTATCGACAGCAAGCGCGATGATTCCGTCATCGTCCCCACCATGAACGCCAACAACGTGGGCTTCGGCCTGCCCAGCGTCAGCAGCAACCAGAACCTGGACCTGCCCCTTTCCGGCGCCATGGGCAAGGCCTCCAACCTGGGCCTGGGAATCGCCCTGGCCCAGCCCGACCGGAAGGTCATGGTGCTGGACGGCGACGGCAGCCTGCTCATGAACCTGGGCGCCATGATAACCTCCGCCAACAAGGCCCCCACCAATTTCTACCACTTCCTGTTCAACAACGGCGTCTATGCCGTTACCGGCGGGCAGCCCATCCCTGGTTCTGAGATACAGGACTGGGAGGGAATGGCCAAAGCCGCCGGTTACGCCGCTGTCTTCTCCTACGACAACCTGGAAGACTTCACCACGGGTATAGATGAGGTGCTGGCCGCCACCGGCCCGGTCTTCGTTCACCTGGCCATTGAGCCGCAGATCGAGAATACCCCGGTCCAGTTCCGGACGCGCTCGCCCCGCACCGTGCTGATGGCCTTCAATGAAGTGCCGGAGGCTCTGGGAGTTACTTCTGACTAGCTCAATCAATCGGTAATTTGGGAGTCTGAATTGAGGATTACATTGTTGTCGGCAGTCGCGGTGATTGCCGTGTCTATTGTTGTTTCGAGTGCTATATGGTTGGCATTGGACGAGACGGCCGATGCACAGAGCGGTATGCCCGCTCCTGCCAACGTGAAGGTGTCCGATGGCGAAAATCCCGGGGAGGCCGTAATATCCTGGGATACCGCGGCCGGCGCATCCGGCTATCGCATCCGCTGGGTGGGTCTGGACCCTCTGTGGGATGCCCATTTCTCCAGTTCTAATTGGCATGACCTCATTCAGACCCTGGACGTCGGAGGCAGCGATGCGACCAGTCATTTAATGGCGAGCGGTCACCTCGCGCCCGGCGACGTGTATATGTTCGGTGTGGGAGCCGTCAGCGGCGACGGCGCGGCGCCCCGTTGGTCTGATTGGCAGACGTGGAAGATGCGGGGACCCGACGGTGAAGCGGTGCTCGCCACCGCCCTGGCCATATCAAGGAATGCCGGCGCTTTGAACGCTGCAACTCGACAGAGGGCGTCTCTAATCCCGGCCCAATTAGTAGAAGACCGCAGTTTGGCACTGAACGGTCAGCTGCAGACCCTGGCCGAAAGTGGGCATGCGTATCGAGTTGGCCGCATCACGTTCCTGGTGAACAGGCTGGTGTCCAACACGGAGGCAATTCAGGCCGGAAGGCGTGATTTGTTGCGGGCAGCCCTGGCCGAGAAAACGAGCCGGGAAAGGTTGACCGACAACAATCGCGGAGTGCTGTTTCCCAACGCCAACGCCAGTGCGGATGTCGCCTTGTACGACTTGCTGACCAGCGCCGGCGGCGACGATCCGGCGGATTCCGTAGAGCTGTCGGCGGATGAACTGCTCCGCTATTCGCATTTGAGCAGCCTGTCGTCAAACGTGACCCTGGCCCACACATTCCTGCTCGTGGCAAGCCTCATGCAGGACCCGACATTTGTGGCTCGTATCCAGGAGGCATACGACTCGGTGGCCAATGGAATAGACCGGGACATCGCATACCTGTCGGAACTGAATGATCCCGACTTGGAGGAGCAAGTCCTGGTCTTGGCCAGGCAAGCCTGGGAAGCGGGCAGCGGAGACGAGAACAACTACTTTGCTCGCCTGGAACGCAGGCTCAAGCTGACCTCTGATGAAAACGCCCTGATCAGGCAAAACGCCGGTATTCTGGCGCAACTGCTGGGTGAAATCGACGCCCTGGCCGCCGATGTGGAGGCGGGCAGGATCGCGGACGGCCCAGCGGTAAGACCGGAACAGCCGGTTGGAATCCCTGGCGTTACAGCAAGCAGTATTGTGTTTGGGCAGTCGGCTGCTCTGACCGGCCCTTCAGACGAATTGGGCCTGAGTATGCAGGTCGGAATCCAGGCTGCGTTCAAGGAGGCGAATGATGCCGGCGGGGTCAATGGCCGTACTTTGAGGCTCCTGACGGAGGACGACAGCTACGAACCCGACGCGGCCTTTGAGAACGCCCGAAAGTTGCTCGATACCGATAGGGTTTTCGGCTTAATCGGCTCGGTCGGTACGCCCACCTCCAGGGCAGCCTCTCCCGTTGCGGAAGCTCAGGGTGCGCCTTTCGTTGGCGCGTTCACCGGCGCTCAATTGCTGCGCGGCGGCGACTTGACCAATGTTCTCAACCTGCGCGCCTCCTACCATGACGAGACGGAGCGGATGGTGGCCTACCTCCAGAGCGAGGGCATCAGCAAAGTGGCCGTGCTTTATCAGAACGATTCCTACGGGGTCGACGGACTTGAAGGCGTACAAAGTGCTCTTGCCAGGGATGGCCGTCAAAATATGGAGTTGGTGGAATCCTGGTACTACCGACGCAACACCGCGGCGGTGAATGCTGCCGTGTTCAGGATCGCAAGGGCGAGCCCCGAGGCAGTCATCATCATCGGCGCTTACCAACCGGCGGCGGAAGCTATAGAGAAGCTGCGCATGAAGTTGGACCCGGATCCCATTTTCATGAATGTGTCATTCGTCGGCAGCAACGCGCTGGCGGAGGAACTGGGCGATGCCGGCGCCGGCGTCTATGTGACCCAGGTAGTGCCCCTGCCCACCGATGAAAGCAACACCGTCGTTGCCAAATACGTCGCTGCCCTCTCTGAGTATGATGCTAACGTGGAACCCGGGTTCGTCTCGCTGGAAGGTTATCTTGTGGGACGCCTGGCCATTGCCGCCCTGGATGCCTGTGGCGCCCAGGTTACCCGGTCCTGCTTCCTGATGGAAGCCCGCGGCCTGGATTCTATCGATGGTTTCGAATTGACTTTCCAACCTGGTGAGAACCAGGGCTCCGATGCGGTGTTCCTGACCAGGGTCAACGCCGCTGGCGAGTATGAGTTGGCCGAGTGACCCTCTGGCCGACCCTGGCCAGTGGGACTTTTTGCCGACGGTGTGCCAGCGTATTGCGACCCAAGCAGAGGCGGCCAGCAAGGGGCCGCCTCTCTTTCACTGTTATATTTATCCGCGAATCCGCCGCGGCGGATGAACAATCACGAATGGCAAATGAGGCAGGTGAGCTATCAGTGAACATTCGTGCCTGTTCGTGGATAAATGACTCACAGGACGTCACCCGTGCTTAAGGACTTGAGCAGAAGCCTGCTGGGCCGTCTCATCAGCCTGGGCGTCTTCGCCCTGGGGTTCTGGGTGCTGTACCAGGGGTTGCTAAGGGAAGACAACCCCTTTCTGCTGATATTGGGCGTGGTGGCCGGAAGCGCGTTGATCCTGGGCGGCCTCTACCTGATGGCCACCACCCGCCGTTTGGCCGCCCGCCGGGCTTCGGAGCAAGACGCCCAGCGCGACAAGGAACTGGAGGAGATGACCGGTGATTCCCTCGACGGAAGCGGCAAGGGCGATTAACTTCCACCGCCAGGACGCCCTGGTAGTATCGACATCGGCGGCCCTGCGCGACTGGAACCGGGTTTCCCAACGCCGGGACCTGGACATTGACCTGACCGACTGTATGGATCGCGCCCCGGCGGTGGGCCTGGGCCTGTCCCTGGCCCAGCCCGATCGCAAGGTCCTGGTGCTGGACTGTGACGCCACCCTGCGCACCGACCTTGGCTCGCTGGCCACCATCGGGGAGTCACGGCCCGAGAACCTGGTCCACTTCGTATTCGACGACGCCACCCACTTCTCCACCGACGGCATTCCCGTCGACGGCCTGGACAACGTCAACTTCGCCTCCATGGCCCAGGGCGCCGGTTACACCCGTACCTTCCAGTTCGATAACCCGGAGGAGTTGTTCATCGGCCTGGAAGACGTGATGAAGGAACAGGGCCCAGTCTTCGTGGTGGTGAAGGTGTTGAGAGACGAAGACCTGGCGCCTTTTCCTGACCGGCGCATGGCCGAAGGCTGGGCAGAGGTGCGGGAAACTCTGCTGGCAGGCGGGTAAAATAAGGCCATTGACGGTGCTGACGGCCCCCAGCCTCTTAGGACTTCACGGCTTTGCGACAATCAATCCGAACGGCTTACCGCTTAACCTGAGCGCATTCATGGAGTGATTTATGGCCGACGCGACGAACTATCTGCGCATCCTTGAAGAACTGGGCATAGACACGGACCAACTATGGCCGAGACTAGGGCATACCGGTCGAATTTTGCGGACAAAGACTGGCGAACGGTTCCCCGGCCTGTATGTCAATCATCAAGAGGGAATCAGTTACTTCACACTGAATCCTAGAGTAGCTACGGTGGAAATCGACTGGAACCTCTGGCAGAACGTGCCAGCCGCGGTAACGATCCCGCACTTTGACCGCGACAAGAACAACATTGTGCCCAGGCCGGGGCAGGAGCGGCAGGCGCTGCGCAGCCTGCTGGGGATTCCGCCGGAGGGAGGCTTCCTCAATTTCCTGCGGAACCTGTTTGGCCGGTCTTCCTGAATCAGGCCACCCTGGCAACCGGTCGCAAGCTGGCGGCCGGTATGCGGCTATTGGTAGGTCTCTTCCTCTTCGACATCCACCGGCCGGACCAGGATCTGCTGGGCCACGTTGAAACCCATGGACACCTGGTCTTTGGGAGTCGATACCGTCATAACGCCCAGGTACGGAGTCGCTTCGGCCACGCTGACCCGGCTTTCCGGCACTATCTGCGCTTCGTCCAGGAACTTCAGCAGGTTGCGGTCCTCTTCGGGGATGCGTTCCACCAGGTATTCCGCTCCCTTGGCCGCCGTGTCCAGGGTGATGCAGTTGGACGGCAGGGGCGGCGCTCCGGCCCCCGGTATGGGACGGCCAAAGGGCGACTTCTCCGGGTGCCCCAGCCGGTCCCTCAGCCTGGCCTCCAGTTCGGCGGATATGCCGTGCTCCAGGCGGTGGGCCTCAATGTAGGCGCACTCCAGGTCCATTTCCAACAGCCGCACCACCAGCCACTCTGCCAGCCGGTGGCGGCGGGCGATATCCTCGCCTCCCTCAAACCCCTTCCTGGTCAGCCGGATTCGCTTGTCGGAGCCTATGTCCACCAGGCCCTGTTTCTGCATCCTGCGGGTCATACCGGCCACCGAGGGCACCGAAGACCCCAGGCCCTCCGTGGGAGGCAACTGCTTGATGGCGTCAGTAAGCTGCGTTACCGTTGGCGTCACCGAATCCTCCCACAGCCGGTACAAGCAGAGCAGGTAGTTCTCAGTTACCGCGGACAACCGTTCCAGGCCATCGTCTTCAGAGTCCATGGCTGCGTTCGGGCGGGTAGCGGCCCTCCTAGACCTTGGCATAGGTTTACCTCATTCGCTGGCATCGTGCCCGCAAACCAGTCTCAGGCAGCGCCGCCATTTAAGTCAGGTGATGAGAGATTACAGGGGGGATTATACAACGGGCCAGGGATATAGGGTAGGCAGGGCCTGGCGCCCCGGGGAAAGGTGAGATGGATGTGACGGGCTAGTCGGCCAGGGCAACGCCATCCAGGAATGGCCGGAAGGAATGGCCCCGCCGGGTCTTGACCGTAACCCGGGTACCCTCGTCGTAGGCGTCAGTGTGAGAAAGGAGGCATCGCACCATGCTGCCGTCGTTAAGGGAAATACGGTACAGGTAAAATGCTCCACGGAATTCCCGCTCTACGATCACGCCGTTGCCTTCCTCGGAAGGGAGGCATTCCAGGCAGTCCGGCCTGACCATCGCCTCCAGCACATCACCGGGACCAGGCAGCCGCGGCCAATCGGCCGCGCCCAGCGCAGTGGACAAGACACTGCTGTCCCATTGGGCGGGAACAAAATCTACCATGCCAATGAACTCAGCCACAAACTTGGTTTGGGGACAGTGGAAAATCTCTTCCGGCGTTCCCTGCTGCTCGACCCTGCCCGCGTTCATCACAGCAATGGTGTCGCCCACGTACATGGCTTCTTCCTGGTCGTGAGTTACGAATATGGCGGTCATGTTGCTGGCCCGCAGGATGTTTATTACGTCGCGCCGCACCTGCTCACGCAGCCCCGGGTCCAGGTTGGAGAAAGGTTCATCCAGCAGAAGGACTTCAGGACGTGGAGCCAGGGCCCGGGCCAGGGCCACCCGCTGCTGCTGGCCGCCTGACAACTCGTAGGGCATTCGCCGGTTCAGTCCCTCCAGGCCGGTCATTCGGAGCACTTCTTCGACCCTTTCTGACCGGTTGTCCTCCCTGGACAGGCCGTAGGCGATGTTCTGTTCCACGGTCAGATGGGGAAAGAGGGCGCCTTCCTGGAAGACCATTCCTACGCGGCGCTTTTCCGGGGGGACGCTTCGCCGGTCGTCGTTCATCGACTCACCGGCAATGCTGATGGAACCGAAATCCGGGTAGGCAAATCCGGCAATCAATCTCAGGGCGGTGGTCTTGCCACACCCGCTGGGCCCCAGCAGGGCGACTATTTGGCCCCTGGGGACCCGGAGGCTAAAGTCGGTGAGGGCGGCGACGTCGCCAAAGCTCTTGCCGACTGCCTGGCATTCCAGCATGACCATCCCATCGCCGGGAGGTAATTCCCAATCTGTATCTCCTTCGTCCGAACGGGGTATGGCGCCATCCCTGACCCTGTTTGGGCCTTCCATCTTGGAATTGGTCCTGGATTCGGTTACCACTGACGCCCCTCCGGACTACTCTTAGCTCCGCGTGTCAGCTGCACAGGCCGCACAAGCCTTTATTTCCCGTCAGCCCTAAACGCTCTGGTCGTACTATCATTATGCCCAATTAAGCTCCACCAATAATAATGGTCATGACGAACAAATGCAATACTTAGTCCATGTTATTTTTTGTTTTAACTCTTATTTATATTTGCAAAGCATTAGCGGCACTATCAGTTTCCCAACCGGTATTTTATAGAGACGCTCTTACCTGCTAATGTTGGCAGTTTTACTGGGTATGCAGCTCCTGAAATCCGACACGGGCATTTTCTTGTAACTCATCACCAGGCTTGTCACAGGGATGTCTCTTTCCGTTGCCTGTCAATATACGCCGCCTTTTGGGTCAATAGACCCAGACCGGACCGCCAAGCTGTATGCTTTGGTCGATGCAACGCTCCCCGACATCACTTGTCCATTTTCGTTGCTGCCAGCTCCACTATCTGAAAGTTCGTGTGACAACCAGTGTGACAACAGTTGACACGAAACAGTATTGGCGTTAGCATTACTGTATAGCACTAAGGTATACTGAAATATATGGTAATGATATAGATAATACGAAGCAGCAGTCGTACGTATCCGCCTGTTCGGTTTACCTTACTCCCCATGCAACTGGAGGCGGATGCGCGCATCTTTTCCCGTAGGTAGCTGCAGAAGTTGGCAGTAATTGAAAGGATGGCAAAATGACTAGTAATGTGTTTTCTGCCCGAATTCCGGGGATGGTCCTGGTTGCGGTGGCGCTGTTGGCGGTGTTCCTGGCCGGTTGCACCCGTGAGGTTGTAAAGGAAGTCCCGCAGGAAGTGGTTGTCGAGAAGGAAGTCGTTGAGGTCCGGGAAATCCCGGTAGAAGTGGTAGTGGAGAGGGAAGTTGTCCGGGAAGTACCCGTGGTCGAAGTGGTCGAAAGGGAGGTAGTTCGGGAAGTTCCTCAACCACAGATAATAGAGCGTGACGCCGACCCGGGAAAGCTCGTAGTGTACTCCGGTCGCAGCGAATCCCTGGTGGATAACATCATCCAGCAGTTCGCCGAGGCCACCGGTATTGACGTGGAAGTCCGGTACGCAAATACCGGTCAACTGGCCGCCACTCTCCTGGAAGAGGGAGATAACTCTCCGGCCGACGTATTTTTCGCCCAGGACCCCGGCGGCCTGGGGGCCGTGGAGTCCATGCTGGCTCCCCTTCCCACGGATCTTCTGCAGCAGGTTCCTGGCTGGGCCCAGTCCCCCCAGGGTAAGTGGGTGGGCATATCCGGGCGCGCCAGGGCGGTGGTCTACAACACTGACAATCTGACTGAAGCCGACCTCCCCGACGATATGTTTGGCTTCGCCGACCCCGCGTGGAAAGGTCGAATTGGATGGGCACCAACCAATGCCTCCTTCCAGACTATGGTGACCGCCATGCTTTCCGAGTGGGGAGAAGAAAAGACGCGGCAATGGCTGGAGGGCATCTCAGCTAACGACGCCAAGGTTTACCCCAAGAATACTCCGCAGGTGGCTGCCGCCGCCGCCGGTGAAATAGACGTGGGATTCGTAAATCACTACTACCTGTTCCGGTTCCTGGCGGAGGAGGGGGAAAGCTTTCCGGCCCGCAATTACCACCCCCGGGCCGGCGGCCCAGGTTCCATAGTGATGGTGGCCGGAGCAGGCATTCTTTCCACCGCCGAAAACCCCGACAATGCTGCCCGGTTCCTGCATTTCATGCTGTCGCCGGTGGCCCAACAATACTTTGCCGGCCAGACCTTCGAGTACCCCCTGGTAGAGGGAGTTAATACGCAGCGAGTCCTGGTACCTCTTACCGACATTATCAAACCCGACCTCTCCGCGGGAGACCTGGTTGACCTGCAGGGAACCCAGGAATTGTTGCAGGAAACGGGAGTTCTGCCATAATGGGTGGACTACTGCCTCTCAGAGCGTTCTGATTGACCCCATACCTGGATAGAATCGTCACTTCGTTGCGTTCCCTGACCGGAGGCAACGGAGGACCAACAATAGTACTGTGGGCGCCGGCCCTGGTAATCGGCGCCCTTCTCTTGCTGTCCCCGTTTTATCTGGCGGTACGCTCCCTTGGCGCGGGGCAGGAATTCTGGGACGCCCTGCTGCGATGGCGGGTGCTGGAGATACTGGTGCGCACTCTCCTGCTGGTGGGGGCGGTTACCATAGCTTCCGTGGTCATTGCCCTTCCGCTGGCATGGCTGACAACCAGAACAGACATGCCGCTGGCCCGGTGGTGGGGAGTAGTAGTAACGCTTCCGCTGGTGGTTCCCAGCTACGTTGCCGCCTTTGCCGTCGTCGTGGCCCTGGGTCCCCGGGGAATGTTGCAGGGGCTCCTGGAAGACCTGGTGGGGTTAGAGAGGCTGCCCGACATAAGCGGCTTCCCCGGAGCGGCGTTGACCCTAACCTTCCTGAGCTATCCCTATGTGCTGCTGACGGTGCGGGCCGCACTGCAGAGGCTGGACCCGAGCCTGGAAGAATCTTCCCGGGGGTTGGGTTACAGCTGGCGCACAACTTTCTGGAAAGTATCGGTGCCCCTGTTGCGTCCCGCCATGGCTGCTGGTGGACTGCTGGTAGCTCTCTATACCCTGAGCGACTTCGGGGCCGTTTCCCTGCTCCGGTACGAGACCTTTACGTGGGCCATTTTTATCCAGTATGAGTCGGCGCTGGACCGCACCCTGGGCGCCGCCTTCTCCCTTTCCCTGGTGGGCCTGGCTTTGGCATTCCTGCTGGTTGAGTATCTTACCAGGGGCCGGTCACGCTACTTCAGAGTGGACCAGGGTGTGGCCCGCCCGGCCCAAACGGTGCCCCTGGGCAGGTGGCGGTGGCCGGCTTTTGGTATCTGCTGCGGCGTGGCCCTGGTCTCGCTGGTATTGCCCATGGGGGTGTTGCTTTACTGGGTGGTACGCGGCGTGGCGGCTGGAGAACCATTGTTGCTGCTGTGGGAGGCTGCGGGAAACTCGCTGTACATTTCCGGACTGGCGGCGGCGGTAGCGGTTCTGGCCGCCTTTCCCATAGCCAACCTGTCCGTTCGCTATCCCGGAGTGCTGAGTTCCCTGCTGGAACGAATCACTTACGTGGGGTTCGCACTGCCGGGGATTGCGGTAGCCCTGGGGCTGGTGTTCTTCGGGGCTAACTTTGCCCGCCTGCTGTACCAGAACCTGTCCCTGTTGATCCTTGCCTACGTCATCCTTTTCCTGCCGGCTGCGGTTGGTTCCGTCCGCGCATCGGTGCTGCAGGTCAACCCCCGGGTGGAGGACGCCGCCCGCAGCCTGGGGAGGACGCCAACTCAGGTATTCGCCTCCATAACTTTTCCATTGGTCCGTCCCGGTCTGCTGTCCGGCGCCGCCCTGGTCTTCCTTCTGACGATGAAGGAATTGCCGGCGACATTGATTCTACGGCCGACCGGGTTTCCGACTTTGGCAACGTCCATCTGGAGCGCGGCTTCGGAGGCCTTCTTCGCGCAAGCGGCGGCCCCGGCGTTACTACTGGTGCTGGCCTCTTCGGTTCCGCTGGCCTTTCTAATGCTCAGGGAACGCCGATAGCCCGGTCTCTAACAGATGACAGCGCCCCGGCTGGTAGTCAGCCGTGACTACCGGCCGGGGCGTTATTCTTGATGAGCCAGGCTTGCTTTCCGTCGCGTCAGCTCGCCGACTACGACGGGCAAAACCTATATGGTCAGTTCCAGGATGTAAAGGCCGCCCTTCAACCGGTCGACGACGTACATTATGCCGTTCTCGTCCACGTACACGTCGTTGATGCCGTTGGAGGGAGCACCCTCAGGGATTTCGGGCACGAAGTAGGCTACCTCCTCCGGGTGGAAGGGGTCGCTGGTGTCATAGACCCTTACGCCGGCATTGAACAGGGTCGCAAAGATCAGGTTATCGGAGAAGAAGCAAGTTGAGCCTGGCTGGTTCTCGTAAACGTTATGGGCGCCGAACCGGCCGGGGCGGTTGAAGAAATCTTCCGTGTCCGGCATTGGCAAGGTGCCGATAATGATGGGGTTGGTCTCGTCTCGGATGTCCATCATCCACATCAGCTTGGGATAGTCTTCGCCGCCCAGCCGTACAGCTTCCTGAGTCACCAGCATCAGATCGCGGTTGAACAGGGGCAGGACGGTGTGAGTGAACCCGGGGAAGGGAGGCGCATAGTTGATGTGGCTGACCATCTTCGGGTTGGCCTTGTCCTCGATGTCCAGGATGACAACCCCGGAATCCATGTAGGCGCAGTAGGCCCGGTCCGGGCGTTCCGGATAGACGTTGCCGTTGTGCAGGCGGTGCCCGGCGTCGAACTGGGGATGGCGGGCCGGCATGGGGTCTGGGTCGCCCTCGCGGGTGCCTGGGAACCACCAACGGCCCGCTTCCTGCGGCGAGGTGGGGTCAGAGACGTCCACGATCATGTAGAACTGGTCGTCTTTCTGGTTGCGGGGCTGGAAGTCGGCGGCGCCGGTGGACAGGTGGGCATAGTTCCCTTCGACCCACCAGAGGCAGTGGCAGCCGCGGGAATACTCGCCGCCCAGGTCCATGAAACCGATCTGGCGGGGTTCTTCGGGGTTGCTGATGTTGTACACGCCCATGCCCGTGCCGGGCTGGCCCGGCTCCAGAGATTGGTAGGCCACCAACATGGTGTCGTCAACTATGGACAGTGAGTTGGAGCGGAGGTGGCCGTAAGCCAGTTCCGTCTGGGCCAAAACTCGGGGGTTGGCGATGTCGGTTACGTCGACGCTGGTTATGTCCTTGGGTGCGCTTTCGTGGGCCATGTAGAGCACCCGGCGGCCGTCCTGTGCCTGGTGCAGGTGGACGCCTTCGCCGATGTTGCCGAAGCCGTTGAGGTCATGGTGGGAGATCAGCCGCATGTTCCGGATTTCCTGCGTTTGCGTTGCCATACTTCCTCCAAAATAAATCAGCCACGTACAGGCTCGACGAAAGTTTCCCCGGGTGGTGCGAAAGCCTTGCCGCCCGTACCTACTCCGTTTGCGCGTGATGATACCACAGGTTAAAGAATCCGGCTCCCTGGGATAATCCAGGGAGCCGATCCTAATTCAGCCAAGCCCTGCACTCAGGGCCAGAATGCGTGTAGCCTGTCTATTGAGCGGCCCGCAAAAGATTCCAGTGGCTGGTCTTGGAACCTGCGGTACCGGGGAAGGTCCAGCTTTCCACAACCTCGGGGTTGTACATGACCGTCAGGCTGAACCAGAAGAAGGGGATGTCGGCGTAGTTGTAGAACTTGTCGTCACCTACTTCCAACAGCAGCGAGTTGATCCGGTCATAGTCCACCGTGTCCAGGGCCTGGTAAGCAGCGTAGTTCTGCTCGATGATGTCGGAATAATATCCGGCGCCGCCAACGCCCTGGGCGGAAGACCAACTGCGGAGGCGGTTGGTCAGTGAGCGCATGGTGATTACGTTGCCCCATCCGCCCTTCTTGATGAAGTCGGTGCGCTCGCGGTAATTCGAGCGGACGGTGCCCCACTCGCTGTCCAGCAGGGTTACGTCAATGCCTATAGGCTTCCAGTAGTTTATCAGGGCCTCAAGCATGACCGCGGTCTCCGGCTCGTCTGCGGAGAAATAGTTGTACGAAGTGAAGGGCATGGGATTTTCAGGGGTGAACCCGGCCTGGGCCATGAGGTTCTTCGCGGCTTCCTGGTCGTAGCCGTAGAGTTCTTCCCAGTCAGCCTCCCACTGGTCATTCCAGACACCCAGCACCGGGTGGTACTGAGTCAGGAGCATGAGTTCGCCGTCGCCCTTGAGAACGTGGTCCAGCATTTCCTGGCGATTGATGGCCTTGTTCATGGCCTGGCGAATGATTTTGCCGTTCTCCGGGCTGGCCCAGGGGACGTTGGGGTCATAATCATCCTGGTAGGCGCCGTAGTATTGGCCGCCCAGGAACATGGTCAGGTAGTTGGTGGGAACACCGGCAGCAGCGGGCTGCATACCGCGACGGCCGGCCTCCAGTTGCAGTTCGCGAGACAGGGCGGCAACGTGGATCTCGCTGGTGAGCAGGGCGGCTAGGCGAGTCAGGTCCTCACGAACCCAACGCAGTTCCACTTCTTGGAAATCCGGGTTCTCGCCACGCCAGTGGGGCTGGGGAGCCTTTTCAAACCAGATGCTCTGGCCCAGGGTCTTGCCGCCGTACATGTAGGAACCGGTGCCGGCCGGCATTTCGTCGAAGCCATCCACGCCCGCTTCATCAAACTGGCGCTTGCTGAGCATCATGATTTCTCCGCCGCCAAAGCCGCGGGAAAGGATGGAAGGAGTGTCCAGGGCGATTGAAGGAAAGGTCAGTTCGACGGTATAGTCGTCAATGGCCTTATAGGTGGCGCCGTTGAAGAAAGATACCGCTGAAACCTGGGAATCCTCGCCCAGGATACGATCAAAGGATGCCACTACGTCAGCGGAAGTGAACTCTCCCCAATCGAAGTGGAAGGGCACACCCTCTTCTAGGTTGAAGGTCCATACCCGGCCATCGGGAGTGGACTCCCAGGACTTGGCCAGGCGGGGAATCCGCTCGTTGGTCTGGGCGTCCAGGCCGATGAGGGTTTCCGAGTAGGGGTCGAACTGATAATAGGAGGGGCGACCAACGGTCCAGTGCCGGTTGGTTTCCTGAACTTCGCCAAGGGCGTAGATTACGCGGTCGACCTTGGCTTCTACGACCTCAGCCACCACGGGTATAGGGGTGGGAGTGGCAATGACCGTCTTTTCGACGACGGTTTCCTTGGGTACTTCCTTGAGTACCTCAACTTCCTTTACCACCTCAACCTCTCGGACTACTTCCTTTTCCACCTCCACGGGTACTTCTACTTCTTTAACAACTTCTACTTCCTTGGGGACTTCCACCTGGACTTCCCTGACAACTTCTCTCTCCACAATTTCGGGTGCGGCTGTTCCGCAGGCTACTACAAAGGCTAGGGTAAGAATTAACGAGCCGACAAGCAGCGCCCGCGACCTGGTAAACCAAAGTGCCATTTATAAGCACCTCCCAGTTTGTTGTATGGGGTCCCAGATTCGTCATACCCCCTATCGTACCTGGGGATACCCGAAAATCTGGCAGAGTATATTCTGACAAATTCAGAATTGTCAATACTTATTGATTTGTTACATCAAGATACATAATAATGTTACGCATTGCATTGACGAGGTGGCGGTATTTTTCACATAGATGTAACCATTAGCGGAATATTTGATGTGATTTCGAAAAATAAGCGCGGAACATATTTGCAAAGTGCCACGTTACAAGGGGCCAAGCCGTCAAGAGTTGCCGGCTGGCTAACGAAGCAAAAACCAGTGTGGCAGTGGCTGAGCGGCCGCACATTGCAGCAAACTGCGCCGGCCCTACGCAGGCAGGTGGAGCTGGCGGGCCCGGAATCGGTAAACAGGCGGCGGGATTGGGGGATACTACGGCAGCGGGGCCGGTTGACCACAGGGATGCCGTCGCCTATAGTGCCGGTAGCCGTGGCGTCCCGTTACGGGCCACCACTTTCCCCCGCCAATTGGCTATAGTCAAGAGGCCAAGGAGGCCGTTATGACCCAGGGCAATTTACCCCCGGTAAGCCTGGAGACGCCTCGCAACATTGTATCCAGACCGGTCGGAAACAATACCGTCCTGACACTGATTGGGGCAGTAGACCAGACCCGCGGGCCCTGGCCCTTCGTCACGGGGATCCCTAACCCGACTACCGACCTGGCCGGTCCTCCGGCCCAGTACCTGTCGGTAGCCGCCTGGGCTGCTTGAACGGTAGTAACGGTGGTAGGCGTGGCCTACCGAGGCGGCATGCCGCTGGAAGACATCGAAGTGGACTTTGAGGTAGAACCACTGGAGCGCTCCGGGTCCATAGGCTTTGGCGTGCGTGAACTGGTTACGCTCAAGGGAGACCTATCCGAGACGGACAGGGTAAGGCTGCAAAGAGCATCCCGATATTGCCCCGTGGGACAGGCCCTGACCAAAGGCTCTATGGTCATCGAGGACGAAGTGCAGTGGCGTTCGGGCGAAGTTACCGCCATTCCTTCGACTGAAACAGGATTACCGGCGCTGGAGGGCGACTTACCTGCGATCCAGCCCGGAACAGTTCATGGCAGTTATCTGCTGGATACCAAGGAGTATGACGAAGACGGAGTTATGCAGCACGAGGGCGAGGCCAAGGTGTACGTCACAACCCGAAACTTGACCCACATCAGCCGCTGGACTCTGTTGGCCGGTCATAGTTCTCCAGGGTTGATACCTCCGCCCTTTCCCTCCACTCATGCCGGCTGGGCTGCATCTACGGTGGCGACCCTCAGCAGCCTGCTGCCCCTGCCGGAAGAACTGGACGAAAGGGACCTGCAGGTGGAAGTGGGGCTTAATATGGCGGGAGGGCGCGAACTTTCCCAGGGGAGCGCAGCGGAGGGGCGCATAGTCCACCGGAATGCGGTGCGCCGTATCGTGATGCCGGGAAGCCCGCGCACCGTGCCCGTCAACGCCATCCAGGGTGCTCTGCAGCGAGACCCCATTACCATTGCCTACCGGGAAGGCGGCATCCTGCTGGACGAGAAAGTGGTGATTGGGTAGGCAGCAGCATTTCGCCGCGGACCGGACAGGACTTTCGACGTCTTCCGGCTATGGTTTGAATTGAAGTAAAAAGGCTAAAGGTGTTTCCATGAGCGAAAACAGGTTCCGGCTGGAAGAAGCAACCATCGCGGACCTCCATGCGGCCATACAGGCAGGACAGACGACTTGTGTGGAGATTGTCCAGGGCTACATAGACCGGGTGCGGGCCTATAACGGCGTGCCCAGCGTGCTGGTGACCGAGGGTGGGGAATCGATACCTGAAGCTACGGGCACATTGCGTGGCGGCGACCCCATTCGATTCCCCACGGAAACGGTGAAAGCATCGGAGGTATTTCCGGACCTGGACAAGTACCGGGGCAAGCCGCTGGAATTCGGCCGGATGGAACCGACGGCATCGGACCCAACAGTCCAGCAGCAGTACGGCATGATCCTGGCCAGGAAGAAGGCGGGCCAGGTCAACGCGTTGGCAACGCTGAATATCCGGGGCGAGCGCTCGGTTACCTGCAAGGGCGAATTCGACCGCCACCCCTCCCAGGGCCCGCTGCCCCCGGGGGCGCCCCCGGTGTGCGAGCATTTCCGCCGGTTCCCGGATGCGCTGGAAAGGGCGGCGGAGCTGGACGCCCAGTACGGCGCCAACCCGGACCTGGAAGCCATGCCCATGTATGGGGTCACCTTTTCCTTCAAAGACCCCTTTGATACAAAGGACATGCGTTCCACCGGCGGGGGCGATGCGGCCTATGACATAGACTTTCCGGCCCGGGACCATGTGCTTGTGGAGCAGCTTCGCAACAAGGGCGCCATTATATTTGCCAAGGCGGTAAACACCGAGTACAACGGGAGGGCCGGCGACCCCGGCGGCCGCCACGAACCGGACAAGATTCTGCCCTCGGTGCTGGGGTACCAGCGGAGCAGTTGGGGCGGCAACCCCTCCAACCCCTACGACACTTCCCGTTCGGCCTCTCTGGGTTCCAGTTCCGGGTCAGCCCTGTCGGTCAGTACCAACATGGTCATGGCCAGCCTGGGCGAGGAGACGAGGGCATCTACACGGGGTCCGGCCAACCACAATTCGGTGGCGCTGATCCTGCCCCACAAGGCCATGCTGGGCTTTGACGGCGGGGCCATTGGCGCAGACATCTACTGCGACCGCAGCGGTATTCACTGCCGGACCATCCAGGACTGTTCTAAGGTTCTGGACGCGCTCAAGGACCCGGAGGAAGGGTACTATGATCCCCGGGACCCCTTTACTACCGTTCCCCGTTCGGCGGTGCTGCCGTCCTACCAGGTACATGCCCGGGGCTCGGGCGAATCCGGTGCGCTGGGGGGCGTCCGCCTGGGAATCATTCGAGAGTCCATGGCCTATCCGGCCGGTTCCCTGACCGAAAAGCCCATCGTGGATGCCGTTGACCGGGAAATCAAGGCCGTGTTGCGAGACCACCTGGGGGCAACTCTGCTGGAGTCGGGCGACCGGCACTTCCCGGCAGACCCGGAAATCGAGCCCATGAAGGTGGACTTCCGGCGCGCCATCGCCGCGCTGCTGCCGGTGTTCATGCCCGACATTCTTTACAGGCTTGGGGCCGACGGGCAGCCGGTTTTCAAGGAGTTTGCCGAAGTCATAGTGCCGACCGAGTTTGCGCCCGGCGTTTTCTTCGGGTCCGGCGAAATGCAGCCGGTGGACTATTTCGTGGAACTGGCCGACGGGCTTATTGAACCGCCTTCCAACCTCGACCTGGCAACTATCCAGGACCAGATACTGGCCATGTCATTCCGCTACCACATCAAGCAATACCTTACCCGCCGGGCGTTGGACTGGCGGGCCCTAGGTTATTCAGAGACACTGGTGGACTGGCCCACCCTAAACGCTCGCTCCAAATTCTGGGGCGACGACCAGCGGGCAGCCTTCAAGAACTGGGAAGAGGTCACCGATTTGCGGAACCCGCTGGGCGGGCGTCAGGGGGTGGACGAACGGATAATGCTGCGGGAGTTCCTCCGCCGGGTTGATATGATGGTGATCCTGGAGAATAAACTGGACGCGCTGGTACGTTTGCATACGCCGTATCCGCCGGCCCTTATCGGTGGAGCGAACCAGAGCAGCGGAGGAAACAACATACGGCAGGAGTCCACCAACGGCCCCAACGCCGGCCTGACGGAGGTGTTGATTCCGGCGGGGTACGTGCAGACAGCCTACGATCCCGTGTTCCAGCTTTCGGAGGATGGCGAAAGCTATATTTCGGCCCCTTCCGACGTTCCGACTACCCTGGACGAACCCGGGTTGCCGTTCTCGCTGGTCTTCAGGACTGAGCCTGGGAAGGAAGATATCCTGTTGGGTATTGCCTCTTCCTACGAGGCTGCTTCGAGGCGCCGAGTAATGCCGCCGGATTTCGGGCCCCTGAAGTAGGCTGATTCTGGAGTAAATGTTTCGAAAGCAATAGCATTGCGGGTCATTGCGATACGAATATCGGCAAAAGTGTTCTGTTCATCTGCAAAGAGCTTTGTATCAGGGCTTTGCAAATGTTGACTTTTATTCGGGCCTGACTTATATTTCGTCAAATTGCCAGACTTGGGCTGGCGCCGGCTCCAATTGGCGGAAGTGGAGCGGTCATGCGCAGGTCTGCCTACGGTAAACTGATTCTATCCAACCCTAACGGAAAAGGAGGCAATGGAAGGAATAATGGCTTCTCACTGGTTAACTAAACCCAAATTCTGGTTGTATGGTTCACTGAGCTTGCTGCTGGCCTTGATGATAGCCTGTGGCGCGGCCGAAGAGAGTCCCGCCGAAACCGGGGACGCTCCCAGCACCGCGGCCCAGCAATCGGCCCAGGAGCAGATGCAGCAGCCGGCAGGTCCCCCGCCGGCGGCCCAGCGCCAACCCAGCACCGGCATGACCGGCGGCGCGGGTGGTACCACCCAGGGCGCCGAACCCATGGCACAGCAACAAGAGCAGCCGGCGCCCACCGCAGCACCGGCCATGGCTGATGAGCCTGCCGTTGCGGCCAAGCAGGTCACCCGTCTCGAGTTTGCTATCACTTCCGCCAACAATGAGACGAACCGCCCCTGGAAGGGCAGCCGCCAAGCCTATGTGCAGTATGACCCGACACTGGACTATGCCATCGGCATTCACCCCACCACCAGCGAATACGTGCCCGAACTGGCCTACAAGTGGGAAGCCAATGACGACCTGTCCGAGTGGACTTTCTGGCTTCGCGAAGGCATACAGTTCCACAACGGTTGGGGCGAGTTGACCGCCGACGACTTCCTGCACACCTCCCAGGTCCTGACCAGGCCGGACACCCGGCTGGGCACCTGGCGTTACTTCGTTGGCGGCCGGAATGACGATGGGACTCCCCTGGCCGGTCCCGACAAGTACTTCACCAAGATCGACGACTACACCTTCAAGGTTACTTTCCACGGCAAGGAAGGAAACCCGACGACTACATTCGACGCCGAGTTCGTGATGAGCAACGCCTCGTCCGAAATGGGCCCCTGGAGCAAGGACTTCTGGAATTCGGTCGGCGGCAGTGATGAAGTGTACTTCTGCGGAGAGACTGCTCCTGCCTCCTGCACGACAACCCTCGAGGCGCGGGAGGCGCTCCTTGACGAAGAAGGCCTTCAGGGCACCGGTTCCTACCAATACATGGGCCGCGAGCCAGCCTTGGCCTTCATCATGGAGAAGACTCCCGGCACTCACTGGACCCACGACGTCGACCTGCCGGACGGCGTTCTGCCCGACGACCCGGATTTCCAGGAAATCCGGCTATACTGGACGCCTGAGGACGCCAGCCGCTACGCCGCCCTGCTGGCCGGCGAAGCCCACCTGGCCGACCTGCCCCTGGACCTGCAGAAGGACGCCGCTGAAAACGGCATGAGGTTGTTCCGGTCCCAGTTTACCTCCAACAACTTCTTCGTCTTCTTCGGCGGGATGTACCTGAGCGACGACCCCAAGGACGTTGCAGCCTATGACCCCAGCGTGCCCTGGGCTGAAACTCCCTGGGCCGGTCAGGAGCCGGTGCAGGACCGCAATTCACCCCAGTTCCAGAACAACGGCTGGAAGGTCCGCCGCGCCATGAACAAGGCCATCAACCGGGAAGAGCTCCTGGACGTGCTTTACAAGGGCATCGGCGAACTGATGTACGTCGGTTACTTCCACCCCAGCCACTACGGTTGGGACGACACCTGGCCGAGCCGCTACGAGACCGAGTACAAGTTCAATCCGGATGAAGCAAGGCAGTTGCTGGCCGAAGCCGGATATGACGAAAACAACCCGGTCAAGGTCACGGTGCAGTCCTACGTCTCCCCGGGCGAAGCGGAACTGCCCCAGGCGATGGAAGCCATCGCCACCTACTGGCAGAACGTGGGCATCGAAGTGGATATCGAGGACCTGAGCGCCTCCCAGGTGCGGGAACGCTACCGGGGCCGCGAGATGCAGAACCGGGTCTGGCCCAACATCATCATCTACTTCCCGCTGGAGTACGGAAACCTGACCGGTTTCACCAGCACTTTCGGGGCCAGCAGCCACTACCAGGACAACTGGGTCAACCGCGTTGCCAGCGATTGGCGCAATGCTACCGACTTTGACGAGCGGGACCGCATTGCCCGCGAGTGGGGCAACTGGGCCTTTGATAACTACATGACTATGCCCCTGTTCTGGTTCCCGCACACCGTCGTGGGCGACCCGGCGGTGGTGGATAGCTGGATCTACCCCGGCAGCACGGTGCCGCGCAACGGTCACATGCACGCTGTCAAGGCTACCTACAAGGGCTAGAGCCTGCTCCAGTCCCAAGGCGCAAATTTGGGCAGGTCGCTGTTGCGGCGACCTGCCCCTTTTCAGTCCCCGCCCCAACTGTCTCCAACCTCATCAAGTAGGGAGTCCTGAAAATGAGCACACAGCAATCTTCATCCGGCGACGGCCGCTCCCTGGAGTTTGGCCTGTTTGACTGGATTGAGTGGGAGAAGCAGCCCCACAGCAAGATATACGAGGAACGGCTGAAGCTGCTGGAATACGCTGACAAGAACGGCTTTTACTGCTATCACCTGGCGGAGCACCACGTTACGCCGCTGAGCCTGGCCCCGTCGCCCGGAGTGTTCCTGGCTGCCGCCGCCCAGCGCACCAGCAACATCCGCCTGGGGCCGCTGGTCTACCTGCTGCCCTTCTACAGTCCGCTGCGCCTGCTGCATGAAGTCTGTATGCTGGATAACCTGAGCAACGGACGGTTGGACCTGGGCGTAGGGCGCGGCATCGTCCCCATGGAGGCGGCCCATTATGACGTGAACTTCGACGACGGCAGGGACATGTTCCAGGAGGCCCTGGACATCCTGCTCATGGGCATGACGGAGAAGACCCTGAACTACGTGGGCAAGTACTACCAGTACGAGGACATCCAGATCTGGTCGGAGCCACAGCAGCGGCCCTACCCACCCCTGTGGTACGCCACGAACAACAAGGAGACGGTACCCTGGATCGCGCAGCATGGCTTCAATACGAGCACCGTATTCGATGATAACGCCGGAGTGAAGCAGCACATTGACCTGTACCGCCAGGAGTGGCAGAAGCACCTGGGTGACGAGGGCAGGCTCAACGGCCACGTGGCAGAACCCAAGGTCGGCCTCACCCGCCACGTTTACATTGCTCCCACCGACGCGGAGGCGCTGAAAGAGTGCCGCGCCGCCTTTGACACCTGGTTCTACAACATCAACTTCCTGTGGGACAAGCACGACGTTCCCATTCCCGCCACCCTGGATTTCGACGACTGGGTGGAGAAGGAAGTGATGATGGTGGGGTCGCCGGCAACAGTGCGGGAGCAGGTTGGGCGGATGGTGGAGGAGAGCGGCATCAACTATTTCAACTCCATCTTTGCGTGGGGAGACCTTTCCCACGAGCAGGTAATGCGCTCCATTGGCCTGTTCGTCGAAGAGATAATGCCGGCCTTGCGCTAATTGGAGCCAGACGTTAACTTGTAAAGACGCGGAGTGAGCGGATGGAACTCCGCGTCTGTTTGTGCAGCCACAGTCGTATTTGCTTGTAAGGATAACGAACTTGCGCACACCAATGGATGCCTCTGCGCCCCGACTTGCAGTTCTCCCCATATCAATGATTGTTTGCGCCTTTAGCGTTGCAATGGCAATCATTGGGGCCATGGGACCCTGGGCAAGGGTTCCCACTTATGCCGGGGGCTATGGAGACGCCGCCGAGGGTGAGGGTGTGTTCTGGGTGATGGGGCTGGATGCCCCGGGCATGGTGCCCATTTTCGGCGACGGCACGGTAGTCCTGGTCATGGTGTCGCTGGCCGGGGCGCTGGTATTGTGGCGGATGGTGAGGCCGCCCAAGTCCAGCGGGTTTATCCTGTCGGGCATCCTTTGCCTGCTGCTATTGTCAGCGGTCATTGCTACCGTTAACTGGGCCTACCCCGGCTACATTCCGCAGGCCGATTCCCGCACCTATTTCAAGGCCAGCGTGGAAGTGAGCTGGGGGCTGGTAGTTATGTGCCTGGGGCTGTGGCCGGGGGTGCTGGCGGCGGCCTACCAGCTTTGGGCCGACGAACTGCGCTAGCCGTTTCCCTTTTTTCTTATCCACGAATAGGCACGAATCTCCACTAATGGTTCAGTCGGGAAATAACCATTAGTGAGGATTCGTGCTTTTTCGTGGAATTATTGAATCAGAGATTGCGCTGCTTGGGGTCGAGGCGGTCGCGGAGCCAATCGCCCATGAGGTTGAGGGACAGCACCACCAGGGAGATGGCAACGCCGGGGAAGAAGGACACCCACCAGGCGGTCACTACCAGTTCCCGTCCGGTGGCCACCATCAGGCCCCAGGCGGGCGTAGGCCGGGGAATACCGGCGCCCAGGAAGCTCAGGCTGGCCTCCAGCAAGATCACAAAGCCCACCTGCAGGGTCGCCAGAACGATGATGGAATTGACGACGTTGGGCAAGACATGCCGCACGATGATGCGGAAGTCCGAGGACCCCGCCACCTTGGCACGGCCAATAAAGTCCTGGTTCTTGATGGCCAGCACCTCTCCCCTTACCTGCCGGGCGTAGCGCGACCACAGGATCACGCAAATAACGAAAATCACCACGCCGAAACTGGGACCCCTGGCCGCCACGATGGCCAGGGCTAACAGAATGGCGGGTATAGAGAGTGCGATGTCCACACCTCGCATAATCAGCATGTCCGAGCGGCCGCCAAAGTAACCGGCAATTAGCCCCAGGCTAACGCCGACCACGCCGCTGATGGCAATGACCGTTAGCGAAACCGCCAGCACATACTTGGCGCCGTGGATGATGCGACTCAAGATGTCCCGCCCCTGCTTGTCGGTGCCAAGGAGATACCTGGCGGACCCCCCTTCCTGCCACGCCGGGGGCGTCAATCGCTCGGCAAACTGTCCCCGGGTGGGATGGTGGGGGGCCACGTAGGAGGCGAAAAAGGCAGGAATAATCAAGACCACGACTATTACCGCCAACGGGATAAGGGGGAAACGCCGGGCTTCCCGAAGGAAGTTTCCTACGCTGCTCGGGGAGTACCAGGCCGGTTTTCGCGCTGGCGCAGTTATTTGCATGGTTGTCCACTCCTGATCAATTGGCGGGATCGGCGCTCCCGTACAGTTATCAAAAGAATTAAGGCCACACAGATTCGCCTAGTAACGAATCCTGGGGTCAAGGTAAGCGTAAAGAATGTCCACTACCAGGTTGGCAAAGATATAGATCCCGGCGAAGGTGATTACCACAGCCTGGACTACCGGGTAGTCCCTGGCGTTGATGGCCTGAATGGCCAGCAGGCCGGTGCCGGGCCAGGTGAAGACGCTTTCCGTGATAACCGCACCGGTCATCAACTGTCCTGCCACGATGCCAAAGAAGGTCAGGGGGGGAATGGAGGCGTTCTTCAGGGCGTGCTTCCAGACTACCTTCCACTCCAGGAGACCCTTGATGCGGGCCAGCTTGATGTACTCCGAGTCCAGCACTTCCAGCATGGCGGAACGAACCAGGCGCATCATGGCCGCGACCTGGAACCAGCCGAGGGTAATGGCGGGCAGGATCAGGTTCTTGCCTCCTCCCCGGCCCTGGGTGGGGAACAGGTCCAACTGGACGGCAAAAATGAAAATCAGGACAATGCCCAGCCAGAAGGGCGGCAACGACTGGCCCGCGAGGGCGATCAGCTTACCAATATAGTCAAAGATGGAGTCCTTCTTAACCGCCGAAAGCACCCCGACAGGCACCGCAATCAACAAGCTGATGCCCATGGCAATAGCTGCCAACTGGAACGTTGCCGGGAAGCGCTCGATTACGAGCCCTATAGCGGTCTTGTCAGCCCAGTTGATGGACTGCCCGAAGTCGCCACGCAACGCGTTGCCGACAAATTTCAGATACTGAATTGGCAGGGGCTGGTCCAGACCCAGAGAACGCTCCAGGGCCCTCTCCTGGGCGGGACCCGCGTCGAAGGGCAGAAACACGTCCACGGGATTGCCGCTGATGCGGGCCAGGGCGAAAACGATGATGCTGACTATGAACAGCACCAAGAGGGCATACAAGCACCTGATGATAATGAACCGTTGCATTCTACACCTCGTTTAGAGTCCACCCCCCACCTGGGCGGCGGTGGCACGCCCCTGGAACGCGAAAGTGCCGTCGCCGATATCTCCCGCCGCTTGATTCGAGCCTTGACAGGTCCAAGGCCGGAGGTACCAAGCGGGCAAAGGTGCTTGCCGTCGCCCTTGCGGGGCGAAGACCGGCGCCGCGCACGACAAATTTAAGCAAATATATGCCATAGCCGAGGTAGTGTCAACGAATCCGTTGAGTGGGGGACTGTTCGGAGTTGCTGACGTTCCCCATATCCCATTTATCCACGAATCGACACGAATGTTCACTAATGGGGATTTTTTGATTATCGTTCCATTTTGGCCCATTTTGGGGTGGTCTCGGCCGGGGCAGGGCAGACACCTAGGTCTGCCCCTACGGTTGATGGGCATGGGAGTGGGCGCACGGCCGTGCTCCCCTAGCGTTGTCACGCTTCCCCCCCAGACAGGGCGGCCACAAGGGCCGCCCTGTCTGGGGGGGAAGGGGTTTTGGGTGGGTCGTGGTTTTATGGTGGCCCAGGTTGGCAAGGAGGGAGTGGCAGGAATTGCAAATTACGAATTAAGAATTGGGAGTTGGGGGGTGGGTGGCGCATGTCAATTTTGGGGATAATCGGGGCTAAAATCGCGTCAAATATATCGCGGCATAAGGTATATTATGTTAAAAGGGTTTGGAGGCAGGGCGGCAGATTTTCTATATGTAACATAATTGGACGCAATCTTCTGTGCGTGTTACAATCGGTTGTGCCAATGTAAAGGTTATTATGTTGGGTAGTGGAACCCGACGGGTATCGGCACGTCGGGTTGCCCGAGTGGCGAATCAATGGCCGCAAAGCTTTTTAACTGTCTCTTGGAGAATAGGAGTTTGCCATGAAGCTAGTTGTCGTTGGGACGGGTCAAGGCGGTTCCAATATCGCTGATGAATTCGTAGCCCTGGGGCAGTGGGTGTGGAATAACCGGAGGGTGCGAATATTCACCGGTACCGAATCTGACCCACTCGCCAAGGGCGTTTTTGCAGTGAATTTGGGCGCTGGCGACCTTTACGGTCTCGAGCATATTCCCCAGACGGATGACCATACCATCCTGATGGGCACCACGGATGAGTTCCGTGGCAGGGGAGCCGGCAAGGTAAATGCCGATGGGGCCGAACAGGCCCGCCGGGATTCCCGCAAAATCGTCGCCACGATACGTGATCATGGGGACGTCTATTCCGCAGACGCCATCATGGTGATTGCAACCACCGCCGGAGGTACGGGTTCGGGTTCGGTGGGCGTCATTGTGGACATTCTGAAGGAAGAGTTCAAGAAGCCCGTTTATGCCATGCTGGTGCTTCCCTTCGAGAACCAGTACGACGAACCCGACAGCGTTATCAATACGGCCACCTGCCTGAAGAAGGTGCTGGAGAATTCCAAGGCCGACGCCGTCTTCCTGGTGGACAACCAGAAGTTCGCCCGAAAGCAGGACGCCATGGGAGTGAACTTCGCGACCATTAACCGGAAGATCGCCGATTCCTTCATGGACATTTTGTGCGTTGGCGAAGAAACCGACCGCCGGTTCATTGGCGAGGTGCTGGATGCCAACGACGTCATCCGAATTCTGAAGGGCCCCACCGTAATAGGCGTGAGCCATGCGGCTGTGCCGGTAAGCCGGAAGGCCAGGAGCGGCGGCGGGCTGTTTGGACGGCTGCGGGCCAGCGACCGGTCACAGCAACACTTCTCCGTCTCCAAGGCGCAGATTGAACGCGCGCAGACCGTAGTAACCCAGGCTTTGGCGGAGCTTTCGCTGGACTGCGAATACTACGAGGACGGGAAGGTGCTGTACGACGCGCAGCACGTGCTGGGCCTGTTCAGCGGTCCGGCTAACGAGGCGACGGAAGAGATCGTCGAAATGATGGATAACACCTTTGCCGAACTGGTCCCAGGCGCCGGCCGCCGGAAGGGGACCTACCCGGGGCGGACTTCAGACACCATCAGTGTAACCGCCATCGTGGCCAACATCGGCGAAGGCAAGGCGATGGACCGGATAGAGTGGTTCTACCGGGAAGCAGCCAACATGATGAATACCTCCCGCGACCGGCGGGAGGGCAGGGGCAGGCGCTGGGAGGATATCTCCAAGTTGTCCGACGTGTTGCCCAACCTGTAATCTACTGAAATTGTTTGGCTCGGCGCCACCCGCCAAGCCCTAAACGTTCCTTTATTTTGGGAGGCAAAGTTGAGAGTGTCGAGAATGCCGGAGTATCGTGGCGGCTCCGGCTCACCCATTGTGTTAATTCTTGTGTTGCTGGCCGTCCTGATTGTGGGTGGGGTGGTCATTTTCCTGTTGCTTGGAAGCAATTCGGTCACTCCGGCGGCGGTCCCACCCACTCCGGTACCACAGCAGGTTATTCAGGCTGCCCCCGCAGTTGTTCCTCAACCCCCGCCCGCATTGCCAACAGCGGCGCCCGCCCCCCAGGACGCGGCTGCAATGCCGGAGCAATTCCGGGCGCCTGACGTGCGTTACGGCGAGATCCTGGCTGACGGGTTCGTGGATCTTCAGCTTCAGACGGGCCAGGTCCGGACTTTCTTTACCTTCCAGGTGGATACCAGCACCCAGAACATTGTGCTGTTCTTCGCCCTGTATGACCCGACAGGTCAGGCAATCAGCCGTTCCATCGTGGTGGAAGACTACAGCCAGTCGGAGTTGATCGACAACGCGGAACTTACCGTGTACTATCCGGACGCTCCGGCCACGGTAATCAGATTTGACCGGGAACAGGGTACGGTGGAGTCCAGCCAGTTCTACACCACCCAACCCCACGGCCCGGGCCTGTTCTCATCCCAGATGAGGATTGCCCTCATCAAGCAGAATCTGCCGCTGGGCAACACCGAAGGCGATATCGGCGCCGACATTCTGCTTGACCCCACGGGCGTCGCGGAACTTTCCGGGTACAGGATTGTAGTCGAGGACCCGGTTACCACCGAGACGGGCCTGACCGAAGTCCAGGCCATCATTGACCAACTGGAGAGCCGCAGGCCGCGTTCCCAGAGCTAGAGCCCAGAGAGGCTGCTGGCAGTCTCCGAGAATGACAACGCCGCGCTGACTTGCGCGGCGTTTACTTTTGCGGGTTGAGGAAGTGTCCGCGGGGCGCCGGGTTACAGGTCTTCCAGTTCCGCCAGGATGCTTTCGTCCAGGGTGAAACTGTGGGACGCCGTTGGGAAGGAACCGTCCTGTACCTCCTGGGCGTACTGGGTGAAAGCGTCGCCAATCACCTGCGCGAGGTTGGCGTACTGCCGCGCATGGCGGGGAACGAAGTCGGTGAAGAGGCCCAGCATGTCGTGAAGCACCTGGACCTGGCCGTCGCAGCCGGGACCGGCCCCAATGCCGATGGTGGGGATGGTAAGCCGGCCGGTGATAAACCTGGCCAAAGGGGCGGGGACCAGTTCGAGAACTACGGCGTAGGCTCCGGCGGCCTCCACGGCCAGGGCGTCCCGGACAATCTGCCGGGCCTGCTCTACGGAGCGGCCCCGGACGCGGTAGCCGCCAAAGGCGTTGACGGACTGGGGCGTTACGCCGATGTGACCCATTACCGGAATGTCGCAGTCCACGATGCGCCGGATGGTTGGGGCTATGGTCTCGCCCCCTTCCAGCTTGACGGTGTGGGCGCCGCCCTCCTGGAGCAACCGCGCGGCATTGCGCAGGGCCTGGGCCGGTTCCACCTGGTAGGTCATAAAGGGGAGGTCGGCGACTATGAGCGAGGATTTATTGCCCCGGGCCACCATCCTGGTGTGGTGGATGATGTCTTCCATGGTGACGGGAATGGTGGACTCGTAGCCGAGCACCACCATGCCCAGGCTGTCGCCCACCAGCACCACCGGTATGCCGGCGGCATCGGCCAGGGCAGCGGTGGTGTAGTCGTAGGCGGTAATCATGGGAATTTTCTCGCCGCGACCCTTCATCTCGGCAACCTGCCTGACGGTTACTTTGGCCATGCCTTGTACCTCTAGCTCCCAGGATGGTGAGTTACCGCTTGTGCGACGGCCTGCCTTATGGCCGCTTCCCCTTCCGGCCCCAGCCCCCTTTGCAGGGCGGCGGGCAGGGACATTTCGGTGAGGGCGCCGTAGAGGGAGGCCACAGGGGGGTTGCTGCGCTGGAGGGCCTCCAGGTGCCGCAGTACCGTTGCGGCGTCGCCCCGCACCAGGGGGCCGGTAAGGCTGTCTATAGGCCCCAGGTTTGCCACGTTGTCAAGGGTGGCGCGGGACAGGATTGTTACCGCCTGGAGGGCTTCCTGATGGGGGAAACCGGCGCCTTCCAGGGTGTCAATGGCCGCCTGTATCAGGGTTACCAGGTATCCGCAACTGAGGGTGGCCGCGGCGTGGTAGCGGGGGCGGCTATCGTCCTTGACGAGAACGGCGCGGCCGTCCAGGTCTTCCGCCAGGCCCGCCAGGAAGTCCGCCAGCTCGCCCTGGGCCGACAGGGCGAAGGAGACGCCTGCCAGCCTGGCCACGGCCTGGTCGGGGCCGGCGATGCCGGCGAAGGTCTGGAAGGGGTGGAAGGCCGCGGTTGCCGCGCCCTGCTGGGCCGCGGGGTCGAGAATGTCGCGGCCGGACGCGCCGCAGCAGTGGACAACCTGCTGGCCGGGGCGCCAACGCAGGGATTCAGCGACGGTCGCGATGGCGGCGTCCGGGGTGGTGATGAACACCAGGTCGGCGGCGTCGGCGACTTGCTGGGCGTTGGCAAAGGGCAGGCACCCGGGAAGGGAGGCGGCGAGAGTTTCGGCGGACTTGGTGGTCCGGCTGGAAACGGCGCACACTGCGTACCCCTTGCGGTGCAAGGCACGGGCCAGGCCGGAACCCAGGGTCCCGGCGCCGATGAAACCTATTCGCTTGCGGTACCGGTCAGCTTTCATGCGCCAGTTCACTTACGGAGGGGATTCCGCCCAGGCCGGTGGCGGTAAGGACGGCGCGGATGACGGCGGTGGCGGTTACCTCCACTGCCGCCGCGCCCAGGGCGGTTAGGTCAGCGGGCGGTTGGCGATGGTTGGTTGCCATGGCGAACATGGTGTCGCCGTCACGGGGGGTGTGACAGGGCCTGATGGAAAGGGCGAGGCCGTCGTGGCTGACCCGGGCGAGCCAGTTGGCTTCCTCCTTGGTCAGGGCGGCGTCGGTGGCAACGACTCCGATGGTGGTATTGCTGAGAGGGGGGGCGGCTTCCTGGGCTGCTACAGCCTCGCCTTGAAGCAGGGCAGTGGTTGCCGGTACAAACCCCGGTCCGTCATTGCGCCTGGGGCCGGCCAGCAGTTGGCCAGTCTGGTAGTCCACCACGTCGCCGACGGCGTTGACGGCAATTAGGGCGGCCACCGTGCTGCCGTCGGGAAGGGTGAGGGTCGCGGTGCCAATGCCTCCCTTTACCGCGCGGGCAGGGCCGAGGACCTTTCCGACGGTAGCGCCGGTGCCTGCGCCAACGGTGCCTTCCGCCACCGGATTGGCGCTGGCGGACTGGGCGGCGCAGTAGCCTTCCGCCGGTCCCGGACGCACTTTGTCGGTTATCAGGCCCAGGTCGAAGATGATGGCCGAGGACACGATGGGCACAATGGCAGTACCCACGCGGACCCCGATGTCCTGTTCCTCCAGGTAACGCATTACGCCAGAGGCGGCGTCGAGGCCGTAGGCGCTGCCGCCACTAAGAACGATGGCGTGAACTCGGTCCACCCGACGCATGGGCTGCAGCAGGTCGGTCTCGCGGGTACCCGGGGAACCGCCGCGGACATCTACGCCGGCGGAGGCGCCGGACCGACAGAGGATTACGGTGCAGCCGGTGGCGTTGGCAAGGTCGGTGTAATGGCCGACCTCCAGACCGGAGACGGAGGTGAGGGTAGCGTTCATTGATTGTCCTTTCCCAACTGAGGTTGAGAATGGGGGATGGCTGAGGGACAAAAAGAAGGCCGCGCCAAGTCCTGGCGCAGCCATTTCCGCTGTCGCAATAGGTAGAGACATTCGATTTTGGCCGTCTCGGTCAACACAGGATCCCAGCGGCCCACCGCGCCATGGATGAAAATTGCCGGTTGAACCGGCCGCTAACCCCCCAAACGGGTGGATTGCAAAGGGGAGTTTAAGGGGAAGCTATGGGGGTGTCAAGCTGCGGGTTCACGGGGGTTCGGGGTGGGGTGGTTCGCCGGATTCTACCTCGGCTATGAGCTGTTCGGCGTAAGTGAGGACTTTTTCGGTGCGTTGGGCGGAAGACTCGCGGCCGTCGAGGTAGAGGCGGAGGGCCTGAAGGGGTTGTAATCCCTCCGATTCGCCGCTGGCCAGGCGGGTTCGGCGGGTACCCTCCACGTCGCGGCTGATGGCGGCGATGAAATGGGCGGACCGCAGGGCTTCCCGAATTTCGCTTTCCCGCAGCAGGGCATTGGCCTCGGCGGAGAGCCGAATGCGGACGCGCACCACCGCATCGGCCACGTCGCGGCGGGCGATGGCCCGAAGGACGGCGGCGGTGGGGTCGGGTTCGCCCGGAGGGACCTCAGCATCAATGGTGACAAACCGACGGGCCGCCACAGGCTGAAAGCGGAATCCGGTCAGCCTCTGTCCCTGGGGCGCGGAAGGGTCGAGGTCAACCACGCAAAAGCCTTTTTCGTCGGCTTCCTCGGAGAAATCAACGCGCTGCAGGCTGCCGGAGTAGGCCATAACGGGATGTTCGCGGCGCAGGACCTGGTGCTTGTGAATGTGCCCCAGGGCCACGTACTCCAACTCGGGGCGGTGGAGGGTGCTGGCCAGGCGGACGTGGTCGTTGCCCAGCATCATGGAACGCTCGGTGCCGGTGGTAGAACCGTTGACGGTAACGTGGCCGGTGAGGATGGCGGGAATGCCCGGGTCCAACTCGCCGATTCTCAGGCCAATGGCCGCGGTCATCCGGCTCTCAATTTCGGCGCGCACCTGGTCAATGGTCAGGCCCCTGGACTCCTCGCGGGTAATCAGGCGACCGCGACGGGGCCAGGGCACGGCGACAATCTGCAGCGGGCCGGCCGGGGTGGGTACCAGGTAGGTCTGCAGGTTGTCGCCGATATGGACGTTGGGTACCTGCAGGGTGGGGAAGATTTCCACGGCGTTGGCCCGGCTGCTGGCGTTGGGCAGGTCGTGGTTGCCCACCAGGATGAAGACGGGAATTCCGGCGGAGGCTACGCGGTAGAGACGGCTGGCAAACTCCCGTTGGTGGGTCTGGGACGGGTCGCGGCCCTTGTAGGCATCCCCGGCCAGCAGGAACAGGTCAACTTTCTGGTCGATGGCAAAGTCGACCACCTGGTCAAGGGCCCCAAGGAAGTCGGCCAGGCGGGTGGACAGGCCGGTGGCGGGGTCTATGCGTCCGTAGTTTTCGACGCCGATGTGGAGGTCGGAGAAATGGAGTATGCGCAAAGCCTGTGCCTCGGTCATGGATTGGGTAAGTGATGGTGCAAGTATAGCAAACGGGTATTTCTTTTATCCACGAAGGGCACGAAAGGGCTCGAATGGGCTTTCTTTGATCAATATCCCAGGGGAGGGGAACCTTGACAGATTTGGGGTTTGGAATCAGTATTGGGAATAATTCAGTCAAGGCTTTATTCGGGTAACTTTTGCTTAACATTAACCTGAGACCATCGCAACTTGCCGTAGGCAGCCACCGGATACACTACGCCTGGGTGATTGTTATTGTCGGCGCATTGATGCGCCTGAGTTCATCCAGCTTCCGCACCTCTTCCAGTATCCTGATTCCCCGGCTGGTGGAAACCTTCGGGTGGAGCTACGGCATGGTGGGCGGGGCCTTTGCCCTCCAGTGGGTGGTATCGGGGATGTTCGGGCCTCCCGCCGGGTGGCTGGGCGACCGGTTCGGCGTGCGGATCGCCATGCTGGTTGGCGCTGTCCTCTTCATGCTGGGGATGGTCTTAACCAGCACGGTAAGCAACATCTGGCTGTTTTACCTTTACTTCGGCATCGTTCTCAGCGCGGCCATGGGAATATTCCAGGTGCCCCTTACCGCCGCCATTACCCAGTGGTTCCACCGGCACCTTGGCCTGGGCATGGGCGTGCTGCAGGCGTCGCAGGGACTGGGTCCACTGGTGGCGGTGCCGATAATAGTCCTGATTATCGACCTTTTCGGCGGCGGCGAGGCGGGCCTGCGGGCAGCCTTCTGGGTACCTGGCATAATCGGCGGGGTACTGATGCTCCTCCTGATTCGCCTGTTCTACACCGAACCGGCTTCCATCGGGCTGCGACCCCTGGGAGCCTCGGAGTCGGAGCCGATACGACGGCTGCAGAGCGGACCGGCCGCGAAGATGCGGGCTCAGGTGTTCGTCAAACAGGTACTGCGCACCTTCGCCTTCTGGAACCTGATCGGTATCCACTACTGGGGCTGCGCCGGGCACGCCATCGTCATGGTGTTCATCGTGGCTATGGCGGAGGAGGCGGGGGTGTCGGCAACTCTGGCGGCGGGGGTCTTCCTGACCCTGTCGGTGTCCAGCACCCTGACCCGGTTCGCGGTGCCGGTCTTGGCGGACCACCTGGGAAGCAAGGGAGTCATGGGCGTCTGCTTCTTCCTGCAGGTGGCCCCAGTGGCGCTGCTGTTCTTCGCCGACAGCGTATGGATGTTCTACCTGTTCGCGGTGCTGTTCGGCATAGGCTTCGGCGGGGAGATGACGGCGTTCCCCATCATCAACCGGCAATATTACGGGAACGCACCCATCGGCACCACCTACGGCTACCAGATGATGGGCGCTGGGGTGGGAATGGCGTCGGGGGCGGCTATTGGCGGCCTGCTGCGGGACTTCACCGAAGGGTGGGTCTATCCGTCCTTTATAGTTTCGGGGGACTTCACCGCCACCATCGCCGCTTCCCTGTTGCTGAGCGCGGTGGGCGTGGTCTCCATAGCGCTGCTGCCCAATACAAGGCACCACCAGCTTCCGGACTGGGAGGAATCGCTGCCCGACGAGTTCCGCAGCGCGCCGCAGTCGGGGAGAGCGGGGGTGTCGGGGGACTAGGGCCGGAAGGGGCCGGGGACTTGCGGGGTGGTTTATCATATAGGTGAATAAGCAGCCAAGTCATAAAGGCATGTGCGCACAGCCGTGAGCAAGGAGAAGTAGCATGTTTGACTTGATTATCCGCAATGGCCAGGTGGTTACGCCCTGGGGAGTGGGGGACTGGGACATAGCCATCCAGGGAGAGAAGATCGTCGCGGTGGCCGCAAACCATACGCTGACCGAGGAGTCGGCCAGGGTCATTGACGCGACGGGCAAGATAGTGGTCCCAGGCGGTATTGAACCCCACGCTCACGTTTATGCTCCCATCATGGGGCACGGGGACCTGAAGACGGCGCCCCCGGACGAGGTGAGCCGGGCGGCCATGTTCGGCGGCACCACCACCATACTGGACTTCGCCATCCAGTATCCCGGCATCGACATCAGCCAGGCCATCAACGAGCGCACCAGCGTATGGCAAGGGAACTCCTACGCCGATTACGCCCACCATCTGATGCTGCTGGGAGACATTTCAGACAATGTGATGGGCCAGCTTAACGAACACGTCCAGGACGGGTTCTCCAGCATCAAGATTTTCACGACGAACATCCGCCCGCCCAGCATGGCCGGGGAACCCCGGATGGTGCGCATGGGTCACCTGCACGACCTGATGGAGCAGGTGCAGCGGCAGGGCGCCATGCTGATGGTGCACGCCGAAGACGACGACATGGTGCAGCACATGTACCGCAAGCTGACGGAGCAGGAACAGACCGAGTGGTGGAACATGCACCTGGTCCACAGCAACGAGTCGGAGGACGTGTCGTTCCGGCGGGTGCTGCGGGTGGCCGAGTGGACGGGTTCGCCGGTCTATTTCGTCCACGTCAGCGCGCGGGAGGGCCTGACTGCGGTGCTGGAGGCACGGGCCGACGGGCGGCCGGTGTACGGGGAGACGCTGCACAACTACTGCTGCTTTAATGCCGAGAACTACAAGGAAGAGGACGGCATGAAGTACCACACCTACCCGTCCCTGAAGTCGGAAGAGGACCGGAAGGCCCTGTGGCGGGGCATTGTGCAGGGCGGGCTGAGCACCATGGCCACGGACGAATACTGCACGTCGTGGCACGTGAAAGTTGCGGGACGGCAGGTTACCGACGTTACGGGGGGCCACAACGGGGCAGAGACCCGGATGGGGGTGACCTACAGCGAGGGCGTGGTGAGGCAGGGGATGTCGCTGCAGCGGTTCGTGGACGTGACGTCGGCCAACGCGGCCAAGATAATGGGCCTGTACCCGCGCAAGGGAGTTATCGCGCCGGGCAGCGACGCCGACATAGTACTGATTGACCCCAATATCAAGCGGCCCCTGACCATGGATGACTTCCACATTTCCGACTACAGCATTTGGGAAGGATTTGAGGCGGCGGGGTGGCCGGTGATGACGATTCTGCGGGGCATGGTGGCGGTGGAGGACGGAAGGCTGCGTACAGGGACCGGCAGCGGGAAGTTCGTGCGCCGCAAGGTTGACCCAGAGGTGGTGAACCGGCCCGCGGCGTGAGTCCTTTACATTAGACTGAACCTAAGGAGAGGGGCGTCCATTGGGCGCCCTCTTCGTTTTTTCGCGAGTGGTCAGGAATATGGGCCAATGGGGATCGGCGGCCAGCGTCTGCTAAAGCCTGCCGACAAGATTCTCAATACTGCGCGACTCCATGCGCCCCATATTGTAGCCCATTGCCTTCCCGAAGTTGCGGGCCACGCTGACGTGGAGTTCGGACATGGCCGGAAGCCGACCACCTGTGCCTTCCAACAGTTGGGCCATGGAGGATACCTGGCGGTCGGTTATTCCACAGGGGACTATCTGGGCGAATTTGGTGAGGTCGGGGTTGACGTTGATGGCAAAGCCGTGGTGGGCAATGCCCCGGCTGATCTTGACGCCGATGGCTGCCACCTTGGCGTCTGCTACCCATACGCCCGTAAGTCCCGGCACAACGCCGGCCTCAATGCCGAAGTCGGCGAGGGAACTGATGATTACCCGTTCCAGGGTGCGGACGTATTTGAGGGGGCCGCCCCAGTTGCGCAGGTTGACAATGGGATAGGCAACCACCTGACCAGGGCCATGGTAGGTGACCAGGCCGCCGCGGTCGGTTTCCACCACGTCGATGCCCTGGGCTTCAAGTTGCCGGGGTGACAAGGGTATGTGTTCGGGCCTGGAGAGGCGGCCGCGGGTGTAGACGTGGAGGTGTTCCAGCAGGAGCAAGGTATTGGGCTGGCGGCCAGCGTGGACGGCGTTAACCAGGTCGGATTGCAGTTGCCAGGCGTGACGGTATTCGACGACGCCCAGGGCATATACCTGGCAGAAGGGGGAGTCAGGCATGGTCGAACCAGGTGCGCAGGATGGTGGCGGGTCGGTGTTCGTATATGTCCGGCTCATCCCGCTAACTCATGAAGTTCAGCCGACGGTGTCGGGGGTGATGCCTTCCAGCCTGCGTTTCATGGACTGCATGAAGGCGCTGGACTCGGCGCCGTCGTTGATGCGGTGGTCGAAGGACATGCACAGGTTCATCATGGACCGGATGGCGATGGCGTCGTTAATGACGACGGGCCGCTTCTGGACTGCCTCGGTGGTCATGATGGCGGCCTGGGGGTGGTTGATGATGGGCTGGGAAACTACGGAGCCCAGGGCGCCGGTGTTGTTCAGGGTGAAGGTGCCGCCCTGCACGTCGTCGATGGTCAGCTTGTTGTCCCGGGCCCTCTGCGTCAAATCGGCGACGGCGTGGGCCAGGCCGGAAAGGCTGAGGCGGTCGGTGTTGTGGATTACGGGTACGACCAGACCGTTGGGAGCGGCCACGGCCAGGCCGATGTTGAGCCGCTTTTTCAGGATAATCTTGTCGCCGCCCCAGGTGGCGTTGAAGGTGCGGTTCTCTTTGAGGGTTTCCACCAGGGCCTGGAGAACGAAGGGCAGGTAGGTCAGGTCCACGCCCTCGCGCTGGCGGAAGGATTCACGCATGGCGGAGCGAGCCGCCACCAGGCCGGTAACGTCTACTTCCACTGTACTCCAGGCGTGGGGAATCTGGCTCACGCTGCGTACCATGGCATCGGCTATCATCCTGCGGACCGGAGTCAGAGGGATGTGTTCCTCGTCGCCTTCGGTGGAAGGTTGGGGCTGCGGCGCCGTCGCTGTGGCGGCGGGTGAACCGCCGGTTTCCACGTATTTCAGCACGTCGTCCCGGGTAATGCGGCCGCCCATGCCCGTTCCGGCGATCAAGGACAGGTCGACGTCATGCTCGCGGGCCAGGCGGCGGACGGCGGGGGAAAGCCGGCGACGGCCATCGCCGTTGGGCGTGGCGGCAACTTCCGGCGCTGTAATGGCGACCTGGGCTTCCATGGATGCCGCCAATGCGGCTGCTGTCAACTGCGGAGCGGAGTCGAGAGGAGTGTCATCGCCGGCGCCGCCGCCGGTAGGGCCGATCATGGTGGCGGAGGTGTTCAGGTATCCTATGCGGCCGATTTGCGGAGCGGCAGCGGGGGCATGGGATGGCGGAGCGGCAGTCTCAGGCACCTGTTCCTGGACAGGTTCAGGTTGAGCGGTTTGGGGGGCGGGACTGTCGGCGGTTTCCACCTCGGCGATGGGAGCGCCCATGGGGATGGTCTCGCCTTCCTCGGCCAGGATTTTGACCAGGGAGCCATCCACCGGCGAGGGGACCTCCATGGTCACCTTGTCAGTTACAACTTCTACCAATGGCTCGTAGCGTTCTATCCGGTCGCCCGGTTGTTTCAGCCACTTGCCGATGGTGCCTTCGACGACGGACTCGCCGACGTGGGGAAGTTCTATAGTCTGGGCCAAGGCTTCACCCTCTCCGGTTCAGGTTTTCTTATCCACGAATGGGCACGAATAGTCACTAACTTTAGTCGCTTGAATTGGCGGCTACCGGCGCCTATTCGTGGAACGAAGTTCAATAGGCGGCCAGGTTGCGCAGGGCTTCGGCTATTTTGTGGGTGTTGGGCATGTATGCATCTTCCAGGGTTTGGGCGAAGGGCATGGTGGGCACGTCGGGGCCGCAGACCCGGGAGACCGGCGCGTCCAGGTAGTCGAAAGCCTGGTCGGCGGCCAGGGCTGCAATCTCGGAGCCCACGCCGCCGGTGATGTTGTCTTCGTGTACGACCAGCAGTTTGCCCGTCTTCTTTACCGATTCCAGGACAGTGTCCGTATCCAGGGGCTTGAGAGTACGGAGGTCCACCACCTCCACGTCGGCAACACCCTCCGATGCCAGTTGCTCGGCCGCCTCCAGGCAGTAGTGGACCATCAGGCCGTAGCTGACAACGGTGATATTCCGGCCGGGGCGCTTGACCTCGGCCTCGCCAATGGGGAGCAGGTATTCCTCTTCCGGCACGTCGCCCCGCACCAGGCGGTAGGTCTTCTTGTGCTCGAGGAATACCACCGGGTTGTTGTCGCGGATGGCGGACTTGAGCAGGCCCTTGGCGTCGTAGGGGGTGCAGGGAGCCACCACCTTCAGGCCCGGGGTATGGAAGAAGTAGGCCTCCACGTTCTGGGAATGGAACAGGCCGCCGCGGATGCCGCCGCCGTAGGGAATGCGGATGGTGACGGGGGCGTTGACGGCGCCGTTGGTGCCGTAGCAGGCGCGGGCCGCCTCGCCGATAAGCTGGTTCACCGCGGGCCAGAGGAAGTCGGCAAACTCGACCTCGGGAATGGGACGCATTCCCCGGAAGGATGCGCCCAGGGCAATGCCCATGATGGAGGCCTCGGCCAGGGGCGTGTCGATAACTCTTTCGGGCCCGAATTCTTCAATGAAGCCCTGCGTGGCCAGGAAGACGCCGCCGCGCCAGCCCACGTCTTCACCCAAAACGAAGACGCGCTCGTCGCGCTGCATTTCTTCGTGCATGGCTTCCCGTACGGCTTCTATTACACTTTTGACGGCCATTGGCTTTCCTTAATTGCGTACCATATCACTGTATTTGAACGTCAGTTTACAATCTCCCCGGAACGGTCATTGTTGACTGATGATCCTTTTCAGCCGAAACGAGCCAGGTCCGGCAAATACCCATTCTTCCCCGGCGGGAATCCGGGCGATCCGATAACCCCACTATCGTACTACTTCCAAGACAGAACCGTCAGCGAGGAGGTAGAAGAGGAAACCGGAATCCAAAGTAAATACATTGCGCAGCGAGAGTGATTCTGCTGTTGCCAACAAGGAGGCATCCGCCAAGTCCATGGGCGTGTCCCGGTACTGAGACATCAGGTAGCGCATTCTTCCGGCTTCCAAATCTGTGTTTGAATGTATCCTAACCTGTCCTGATAGTTGCATTTCCCAGAGGGTTGCCTGATAACGGTATTCCCGGCTGCGGCCGGCGAGGTGCATGGCTTCGGTGAAACAGGGCCAGGTAGTAAACAGGACATCTCCACCCAAGTTACTCCATACTGCCACACATCGTGCATGATAAGCATCCCCAGGGTTTACCAGCGCGTACAAGGGTCCAGTATCGGTAAGAATCATCAGGAATGATGCTGAACCTCGGTCTGCCGCCGCCCCAAATATAGCAAATGGCGTTCCTGTGGGGTGAGACTGTGTTCGTGCTGTTCCAGGAACAGGATATACCGTTCGCGAGGGGTAAGCCCCTGTTGACTTGCACTGAGTTTACTCTCGAATTCCAGGAACTGGGTCAAACGCTTCTCGTCGTGACCGTGTTTTTCTTCAAGATGATATCCGAACTCCCCGCTTTCGCGATGGGCCGCAGGGCTTCGTTCACTGTCGGAGTTCGGCAGGGGAGGGAAGGCTGACATTTTCTCTTCTCTATCACTCTTGAGTCTTTGCACGAAGGGCAGGAGGCAACGGAAAGGATTTACGGCGCGTAAACGTGTTCATGCAGGATTGAAGCGTCCGGGGGGGCCGTGGCCTCGGCGATGTCGGTGGCTTCGTTGACGGCGCGGCGGGCTTCGGCACGGATTTCGTCCTGCTGCTGCTCGGTCAGGTAGCCCTGCTCGAGCATAAACGCGCCGAAGGCGGCCACGGGGTCCATCTGGCGGACGGCTTCAATCTCTTCCCTGGGGCGGTAGCGGGTGTCGTCGTCATCGGTAGTGTGGGGCATCAGGCGTTCCAGCTTCATTTCCAGCAGCACCGGCCCCTCGCGGCGGGCGTGGTGAATGGCCTCACGGGACGCCTCGTAGGAGGCCAGCAGGTCCAGGCCGTCCACTATGATGCCGGGGAAGCCGTAGCCCTCGGCCCGGTTGGCCACGTCGCCGATGGCCATCTGCATACGCTGGGGCACGGAGATGGCGTAACCGTTGTTCTCGCAGACGAAGACCACGGGCAGCTTGTGAACGCCGGCAAAGTTCATGGCCTCGTGGGTTTCGCCCTGGCTGGATGCGCCGTCGCCAAAATATACGAAGGTTACTCGCCCGTCGCCCTGCATTTTGCAGGCCAGGGCATAGCCCACCGACTGGGTAAGGCCGGCGGCAACCACGTTGGAAAGCTGGATGACGTTGCGGGGCAGGTCGGCGCCCTGCAGGGGGAACTGGCGGGCGTTGCTGTAGGGGTCGCCCTCCTTGCCCATGAAGGAAAGCATAACCTGAGTGGGCGTAAGGCCGGCGCCCATTTTGAGGGACAAGTCCCGGTAATAAGGGAAGAAAAAGCAGTTACCGTCCTTCTCGGCGGCCAGCAGGGTGCCAAGCTGGGCGGCCTCGTGGCCCTGGCCGGAGGCGGCGATGGGCACCTTGCCCTGGCGGTTCATCATCCAGATGCGCTCGTCTATAGTGCGAATGGTAATCATCCGGCGGTAGTAGTCAACCAGGTCCTCGGGCGCTATACCCTGGGGCAGAGGACGCGATATGCCGGCCGGAATACCGTCAGCCTGGCCGTCGGTCTGGTTGGTAAGCTGTGTCATGGTTTCCTCCGGCGGATGGACCGGGCAGGTATGGTGCCAAACGTGCTGGCACGGGATGGTTGAAGTGGAATGTATGGTGAGGCAATTATATATGCCGGGGTGGGCGCGGGCAAACTGGGGCTAGAGGCGAGCACAATCGCAGGTTAATTGGAGCGTCCTGTACCTTGTTCCCGTGCCAGCGCATCGTTAGCAGCAGGGGCGCGGATGACAAGGAGGTTAGCAGGGATACTCTGCTGTCATCCGCCGACACTGCGCCTCTGCGGACTAAGGAATCCTCAAAATGTGACTGCCCTGTCTCGCATACCCTTGACACCCTATACAGACTGTGATAATTTTCACTAGGTTTGCTAACCGGGGAGGGTTAGGATACGCCCCGGTATTCGACCATGTATCTGAACCAAGGCAGGACCGATGGGCGATCCGAGCGCGCTGACTAATGTCGACTGGGTCAATATCTCCAATTGGCTCACCATGTACTGGATTGCCTTCCCCCTGGTTATCATCACCGCCTTCACCCTGATGATCGCCCACGGCTTTATCCCTTCCGCCGTACAGACCGGGCATCTGCCCCAGGGCTTCCGGCGCCTGGTGTGGCCGCTGACCATTTTCGCCGTGGCCGTGTGGGTGGTGGCGTGGATATTGTGGATTTCCGTGATGTTGCTGACGCCTCAGGCGCTGGGCAACATCTTCGACAACTTCCTGATCTAACGGGGAAAGCGCCCCAACCGGGGGCTTTCCAGGCACAAGCAACGGCCGAGGGTTCGGCCCAAAAGGGAAATCGCCGGATGATTGGTCCGGCCGGAAACTAAGAGATAGGCAGGTTCTGGCGCCGATGAGGCCAAGCGCAAACATCATCCCACTGGCCGTTGTTGGATTGGTCGTCACCGGCATCGTTGGGTTCCTGGTAGCAATTCTCTTCATTTCCTGGTTTTCCAGCCCGCCGTTTGGCCTGGGCAATGCTCCCGCACAGCCCATCGAATTCCCGCACACGGTCCACGCCGGTACGGTTGAAGAGGGCGGCGTGGGCATTTCGTGCGAGTTCTGCCACCGCAACGTGACCGAGGGCGCCGCCGCCACGGTACCGGCGGTGGAGCAATGTGTTTTCTGCCACCAGCAGATTAACCCGGAGAACCTGGTGGCCTCGTCCACAGCCAACCAGGAGCAGATGCAACTGGTGGTGGACAAGTTCAACGACGGCGACCCGATTAACTGGGAGCGGGTGCACCGGATTCCCGACCATGTCAGGTTCGTCCACGAGGCCCATATCCGATTCCTGACGGAGGGACAGCCCCGGACGGTGGCAATGCCGATGGGCGATGGGCAGCCCCAGCAGTTGCCGCTGACCACCGAGCAGGCCTGTTCCGTCTGTCACGGCGACGTGGCCAGCATGACCGAAGTCCAGCCCAACCCCGGTCAGTCCCTCAAGATGGGGACCTGTGTGGACTGCCACCGGGAGCTTAACGTGGGCACCGACTGTACCATCTGCCACAAGTAAACGGCACGACTCAAGCTGATTAAGGGCATCAACGTATGAAACTGACACGGCGCAACTTCCTGGCCTGGGCCGGCCTCTCCGCCATTGGAGCGGTGGCTTGTGACGTTATCCAGGACGAGGAACTGAGCCTCCAGAGCCCCCGTTCCCTGCCGGAGGACCTGGTAAAGGGGAGAGACACCTGGTACGCGACGCTGGGCCGCCAGGCCACCGACGGCGAGGGCGTCATTGTGCGGGTGATGGAAGGCCGCGCCAAGAAAATCCAGGGCAATCCCAAGTACCCGGTAAACCAGGGCAAGCAGAGCGTCCGTTCGGAAGCGGGACTCCAGGCCCTGTACCACCCCGACCGCCTGTCCGGGCCACTTCTGCGCACCGGCCCGCGGGGTTCCGGGCAGTACCGTTCCATTCAGTGGGAGCCGGAAGCGCTGGACATCCTGCGGCGGGAAGTGCGGGCCCGGGGCCAGGGCATGGCGCTGATCACCGAACCCGTGCGCGGGACGCTGGGCATGATCGCTGACAGGTTTGCCGCGTCCGTGGGCGGACGGCACCTGGGCTTCGAGGCCTTGGACGATACCACCTACCGCGCCGCCATCAAGGGCGTGTTCGACCAGGACCGCCTACCTGATTTTGATATTGCCAACGCCAACTACGTGATTTCCTTTGGCGCCGATTTTCTTTCCACCTGGAAGGGTTCGACCCGGCTGTCCATGGGTTACGGGGAATTTCGCCAGGGGGAAAGGCGGCAGTCCCAGGGGAGCCGCGGTTACCTGGTGCACGTTGACCCCCGGTTCTCCCTGACGGCGGCCAATGCCGACGAATGGCTGCCCATCCGCCCCGGCATGGAGGGCTACCTGGCGCTGAGCCTGGCCTACGTGATTATCAGCGAGGGGATGCAGGCCCAGGGCGTGGACGTGGATGCCCTGACCAACGGTCAGGGAGCAGCGGCACTGGCGGCCTTTGCACCGGAACAGATTGCCGGGCAGTTGGGCATTCCCGAAAAACTGCACGAGGGCAAGTCGGCCGCGGAGAAGATTCGCGACCTGGCGGATAACTTCTCCCACCACGGGCCGGCCATTGCCCTGGGCGGGGACAGCGCCGGCGCCCACACCAACGGCCAGTTCAACCTGATGGCCATCTATGCCCTCAACTACCTGGTGGGCAGCGCGGGCAGCGGCGTCGGGGTCCGGTTCAACCCGGCCAGTCCCATGGCGATGCTTCCCGACGCCGCCAGGGTGGGCAGCACGGCGGACTGGTCTACGGTCGCAAGCAATATTCGCAGCGGCGAGACGCGCTTGGTGATGGTGCATGACGCCAACCCGGTGCACGGTCTCCCCGCTTCGCTGGGCTTCCAGAGCGCCCTGAACAACGACGACCTGTTTATTGTCAGCTTTTCTTCATTCATGGATGAAACGACGGTTATGGCAGACCTGATACTGCCGGACCGGGTTTTCCTGGAAGACTGGGGCGACGATATCCCTGAGCCGGGGCCCGGCTATGAAGTAATCGGGATGCAGCAGCCGGTGGTTAATCCCCTGAGCGACCTGGACCCGCGCAGTTTCGGGGACATCCTGTTGAGCATGGCCCAGGAAATGGGGCAGGAAGAGGCGCTGCCGTGGGCCAGCGTTGAAGAAGCGCTGAAGGCATGTGTAGAAGGCCTCTATTCCACCGGGCGGGGCACTTCCAGCCAGGCCGGTTCCGCCGACGACCTGTGGAACCTTATGCTGCGGCAGGGTGGATGGTGGGACGAAGGGGCTACCGGCCCCACGCCCGCTGCGCCAGGTGGACTGTTGAACGATATTGCGGCCAGGGGCCGGGAACCGGGCTATGCCGGCAGCGGCGATTTTTACCTGCTGCCCTTTGCCCACAATACCCTGCTGGACGGGCGTAACGCCCATATTCCCTGGATGCAAGGTGTGCCCGACCCGGTTACGACGGTAACCTGGCAGACCTGGGTGGAGTTGAATGCTCACACCGCCGAGTATATGGGCCTGCGCGAGGGAGACATTGTCAGCGTGGACACGGGCGCCGGCAGCATTACCGGCGTGCTGTACCCCAACCCGGCCCTGCCGCCCAACGTGGTGGCGGTGCCACTGGGGCAGGGACGCACGTCCGGCTCGGATTACGCCACCGGGGGCGACCCCCGGGAAAGTTCCAACGTCCTGGACATACTTTCGCCCAGCCACATGACCGAAAACGGGTCGCTGGCCTGGGCCGGACACCGGGCCAGTGTGAGAAGCACCGGCGCCAGCCTGAAGGTTGCCAAGTTTGAGGGCATATTCCCGGCGCGGGAAATCGGACACACCGCGGGTGAAGCGGTTATCAGGGTAACGGACCATTAGGTCGCCAGGGTTGAAGAACGGAACCGGGACTTGCATGGGGTCCTGACGGGCCCGCAACGGAAAGAGGAATGGTTACAAGCCGAATTGATCATAAATGGGGTATGGTGGTTGACCTGGACCGCTGCAATGGCTGCCAGGCCTGCGTGGTCGCCTGCCAGGTGGAGAACAACCTGCCCATCAACGACAAGAACGCCTTTCTCCAGAACCGGGCTTACGAGTGGATCCGGGTGGAGCGGTACTGGGAAGGCGATTACCCCAACATCAAAGCCCGTTTCATTCCGGTGATGTGCCAGCACTGCCAGGACGCGCCCTGCGAGCCCGTCTGCCCGGTGTTCGCCACCTACCGGAACGACGAAGGACTGAACGTCCAGCTTTACAACCGCTGCATTGGGACCAGGTACTGCATTAACAACTGCCCCTACCAGGTCCGGTTCTTCAACTACTGGCACCCCGAGTGGCCGGAACGGCTGGAGAACCAGCTTAACCCGGACGTGACGGTGCGGACCCGCGGAATAACGGAAAAGTGCACCTTCTGCGTCCAGCGCCTGCGCCGGGGGCAGCTCCAGGTGGAGCGCCGGAACGGCGGGGAACTTAACGACGCCACGCTGAAGTCGGGCAACCACATGCCGGCCTGCGTCCAGGCCTGCCCCACCAATGCCCTGACCTTCGGCGACCAGAACGACGCTGATAGTCCGATCAGGCCCTACTTCGAGGACGTTAACCGGTACAACATTCACCACGAGAAGGAACGCCAGACGCGCGGCTACCGCGTTCTGGAAGAAATGAACACCAAGCCCAACGTTATTTACCTGAAGAAGGTTGACCCTAACCTGGACAGCAGTGGCGGGCATCATGGCTAGCAGCGCTGAACATCACACCGGAGGACACGGCCAGCACGCCGGGATGTGGGTCTTTCCCAGGAAAGAGAACATAACGCCGGACGTAGCCGCCAAGACCTTTTCGATGCCTTCGGCGTACAAGCTGGCGCTGGGAATTGCCGCCATCCTGACAGCGCTGGGCGTGGTCGGATTTTTTGTCCGCGCCACATCCGACGGGTTTGACAGTCCCGGCCCCTGGGCCTACTACGCAGGCATCTTTTCCTTCGTTTTCATGGTAACCGGCGCGGCGCCCCTGGTAGCCTGCGCTTTCCGGTTTACCAAGAGCCACTGGCGGCGCCCGCTGTCCCGGGTGTCGGAACTGTTCGCCATCATGGGCATTGTAAACATTGTCCTTTTCATTCCCCTGCTGCTGGCGATGCCGCCGATCAAGAACCCGGAAGTTAGCGGTACGGACCTGGAGGTCCGGAGGACCCTCTGGTTTGAAGTGCCCATTGGCGCCCCCTATACGTGGGACATCCTTTGCTTCGTTGGGCTGGCGCTGTGCAGCGTAGCCATCCTGTGGCTGTCGGCCGTGCCGGACATGGCGCAGGCCCGGGCCACGGCCACCGGTTTCCGCCGGAGTCTGTACAACGGCCTGTCGGGATGGTGGTACGGCACCAAGCGGCAGTGGAACCACCAGAAGGCGGGGTTGGCCTTGCTGGGCGCCTTCTACTTCATGATGTTGATTTTCGTGCAGTTCATATTCATCACCGAGTTTGCCATGAGCATGGTGCCCTTCTGGAAGGACTCGGTACTGCCGCCCATGTACACGGTGATGAGCTTCCAGTCTGCCCTGAGCATGATTCTCATCGTGATGTTCATCATGCGCAAATGGGGCGGATACGAAGGCTATATCGGGAAGTCGCCCTTCTGGTCTGCCAGCAAGATTCTGCTGGGCCTGACCCTGCTGTGGACTTATCACCTTTTCGCTTTCTTCATCACCTACTGGTATGGCCGCCTGGAAGTGGAGCAGAACATCCTGAAGTACCTGTTCACCCAGCCCTACCTGGCGCTGTTCCTGGGGAACATGCTGTTCAGCTTCCTTACGCCCTTCGCGCTGCTCATCTGGAATCCCCTGCGCCGCAGCGCGTGGGGACCGCCGCTGGCCGGCCTGGCCGCGCTGGTGGGGGCGTTCCTGTTCAACATTCGGACATTTGCGGCGGCGTTCAACACGGGAAATCACTTTGAATTTTCCCTTTCGCACGTACCGGCTGCGGTGTGGCCCAACATCTGGGACGTCTGCATCATCCTGGGCGGCCTGGGCATAATGGCCCTGGTGTACCTGTTGTCCGCCAAGGTGCTTCCCTTGATGTCCATCTGGGAGGTCAAGGAAGGCACGTTGTACCAGAGGATGGACAGACTGATGAAGGGCGAGTACCTGGTACTGGCCAAGCCGGAATAATCTACCGAGACATTGATTTCAGACGGGGAATGACGGGTTAATCCCGTCAGCGGGGCCATTGAAGCGGCCCCGCAACCCAGCAAAGGAAGGAAAGCAGGAGCTTCCATGCAGGAAGGCAGAGTCCTAAGTACAAGAGAGATAAACCGGGATTTGCTCCGGTCGATCCTGGACACGCCCCGGTGGTTCTGGCCGGTGGTGACCGTCCTGGGACTGATCCTGCTTATAGCGGCCATTGCCATCGGCATAATGGTGAACCGGGGCCTGGGCGTAACGGGCCTGAACCGGCCGGTGGCCTGGGGCTTCTTCATCACCAATTTCGTGTTCTGGATCGGCATCAGCCACGCCGGCGTGATGCTGTCCGCCATTCTGCGGCTGGCCAAGGCGGAATGGCGGCGTCCCGCCACCCGCGCCGCCGAGGTTCTGACGCTTTTCTCGCTGATGACGGCGATGCTGATGCCCATCATCCACACGGGCCGGCCCTGGCGCATCGTGTACTGGGCCTTTCCTTACGACTTTGCCCGCGGCATCTGGCCCAACATCCGGACGCCCCTGGTCTGGGACCCCAGCGCGATCCTGACCTACCTGACGTCCAGTACCCTGTTCGTGGTGATAGCCCTGGTACCCGACTTTGCGGTATTGAGGGACCACACGACGGGAATTGCTCACCGGGTCTACAGCGTCCTGGCCATGGGCTGGGAGGGCAACCCCCGCCAGTGGAAGCTGCAGATTGTAGCGGGTGTGCTGCTGTCGGCCCTGATCCTGCCCGTGTTCGTTTCGGTGCACAGTATCGTGTCCTGGGACTTCGGCATGGCAGTGACGGTCAAGTCGTGGCACTCCACCGTGTTTGCTCCCTACTTCGTTGTGGGCGCGGTGCACTCCGGCGTGTCGGCAGTGGCCTTCGCGCTGATCCTGCTGCGCTGGTGCTACGGCTGGCAGGACTACATCCGGCACGAGCACATTGACGCCCTGGGTCGGCTGCTGATCGTGGTGGCCACGGGCTGGTTCTACTTCCTGGTCATGGAAATCCTGTTCGGCATGTACGGCCGCGAAGCCGACGAACTGATGGTAAGGCAGACCCAGTTCACGTACTGGCCGTACAATTTCTGGTTCATAGTGTTCATTGTCACCACCTACTTCATTCCGGTTGCCCTGTGGCTGAGCCGGGCGTGGCGGCGGAACCTGTGGATCATGTCCATCGCCTGCATATCGGTGAACATCGGAATGTGGCTGGAGCGCTTCCTGATTATCGTGCCCGGCCTGATTAACAAGCAGCTGTTCACCTTCGTGTGGGCGGACTACCGTCCCAGCATATTCGAGTACATCATCATCGGTTCCACCTTTGCGCTGGTGACCATGCTGATGCTGCTGTTCAGCCGGGTGTTCCCGCTGGTGCCCCTGTATGACGTGAAGGAAGGGGACGTGCTGAAGACCCAGGTGCAGATAGGCCGCCGGACGGTACCGGCCACGTTCAGAGAAGACTAAGCGCCGTCCCAACGGACTGAAGGGACAGCGAGGTAAAGGCAGAGAGGTTAGAAGCTATGGCGAGACGTCCTATATTGGGGTTGTTCGACGACGCCAATTCCGCCGCAGACGCGGGCGATGGCCTGCGCCGGGCCGGCATCCCCGAAACCGACGTGGACTTCCTGACGGATACTCCCTATCCGGAAGGGGCCTTCGGGGAAAGGGAGGAGCCGCACCGGCTTTACATATTCCCCTTCATTGGGGCGCTGCTGGGCCTTACTTCCGGCATTCTGCTGACTTCGATGACCCAGGTGGCCTACCCGTTGGTAACCGGCGGGAAACCCATCCTGTCCATCCCGCCCATGGCGGTGGTGTGCTACGAAGGCACCATGCTGGGGGCGATCCTGTTCACGGTGCTGGGCATCATCTTCGAGTCCCGGCTGCCGAAGCTGAAGGCCGGGTTGTATGACACCCGCATCACCGAGGGCTACATCGGCGTCCTGGTGAATACCGAAGAGACGGAACACGGCACGGTGGAGGGAGTTTTCGGGCAGGCCGGAGCGGTGGACGTAAAGAGGGAGTGAGGTCCAGGTCATCAAGCTAAGAGACCTACCTACTGAAAGAAATGGAAACAGCCGGAGGCCGGCCAAAGCCGGTGGAAGGCAGCCAGATATGAACAAACTTTCCGGACAACTGATGAATTTCATGGCGAGGGGACGGCAGTTCCGGAGCAGGACCTACTTGGGCGCGCTGGCTCTGCTGGTGGGCCTGGTGGCGCTGGGCTGCTCCCAGGGTTCCTACCCGCTGGACATCTTCTACGAGATGCACTACCAGCCGTCCTTCAAGGAGCACGAACCGCCCCGGCTTACCGCGCCGGCCAGTGCCGTGCCCTTCTACGAGGTGCAGGTCTCCAACCACGACGGCGGAGAGTTGTACGACATCAACTGCGCCATGTGCCACGGCCCCCTGGGCAAGGGCGACGGGCCGGTGCTGGTGAAGATGGAAACGGACTATGGCTACGTGCCCAGCGTCCCCGCCGACTTGACGGCGGTAGATGACCCGTTGATGATTGCCAAGGACACGGCCGGTGTTACGAACATAATGACCGGCGGCCTGACGGTGATGCCCAGCTTCTCCAAGCTATTGACGCCGGAACAGATCGACGCGGTGGCCAACTACGTGGTGGACTGCCTCCAGGGAGCTAACCCGGAGGGCTGCTAGGGACGGCGCAGGCAAAGTCGCCGGGAATCCAGGGACACGGCGGCCGGCGCAGATGGAACGGCTCAGAGTTGAACGTGAGCAACATCGGAATACAGACGGAAGGGCAGGTGACGAGCCTGCCCTTTGCTTTTGTCCGGCGGCTGCGGCTTGCCTGGTTGGTCGGCTGCCTGGCCCTGGCCCTGGGGGCGGCTTTGTGGGCCGGCGTATCCCATGCCCAGGCGCCGGAGGGCAGTTACGACGAGGAAGAAGCGCAGGCCATTGACCAGATGCTGATGTGCCCGGTGTGCCCCGCGGAGTCCATAGATCAGGCGCAGGTACCCCTGGCGAAGCAGATGCGCCAGAGGGTGCGCGAACTGCTGGCGGAAGGGGCCACCCGGGATGAGGTGCTGGACTACTTTGCCGACCGGTACGGCCAGGACGTGCTGGCGTCGCCACCCAAATCGGGGTTGAACCTGCTGGCCTGGGCGCTGCCCATTGCGGGTCTGCTGGCGGCCCTGGTGGCGGTGCTGCTGGTCCTGCGCTCCATGCGGGGCGGGGGCGATGAGCAGCCTGACGATGCGACGGAAGACGGCGGTGAGGATGGGGAGTTGGCGCCGTACCTGGCGGCGGTGGACCGGTCGGTGGCGCTGGAGGAACGGGGAGATGACAAAGACGGCGCCGAGGGAGGCAGGACTAACCGGTAATTGGTTGACCAGGCATTCTGGGGAAACAAGCAGCACAGATGGTTGCACCTTACATCTCTTCAAAAAGGTCTCTTATTGAGAGCTGAGTAAAGAAATGAACCGCCCATCGCATTCCCGCGATGGGCGGCACTTCTTGTGGGGCTACTGCGCTACAGTACAAGGGTACTATAGTGAGATGGAAGGCCGGGCCTATTCGCCGCCTGGCACGCCGGTGATCTGACCCGAGAAACCGGCATCGTCCGCGTGTGCCGGGTCAATCCACATGTGGGCCCAGCGCAGGTGGCTGGAGGTGGGGCCCGGGAAGTGAACGTAGCCGCGTACTTCGGGCCAGAAGGCAACAGCTTCCTGTTCCCAGAAGGCCGGGAAGTTCCAGTATTGGCTCATCAGGTATAGCTGGATTTCCTGGCCCTTGGCTTTCCGGTCCTCATAGGCGGTCAGCTTGCTGAGTTCCTCGAACAGGGCTTCCGCCGTTTCGTCGCAGGCGTTTCCGGGGGTCTGGAAGTTGTACAGGCTGTCGCAGCGGTGGTAGTGGCCCAATCCGATGAAGGGGTCGTCCACGCCGGCCACGCCGCCGGTGGAAGCCAGGAAGTCGCCCCATTTGCCGTTCTGGCTAATCTCGCGGTAGGAGACGGTTTCGTTCGTGTCAAAGTCGGTCTTGATGCCCAGTAGGCGCAACTGTTCCTGCATGAAGGTGGCGCGGTTTACCCGCTGGGCGTCGCTTTCCACGGTCAGGACATAGGTCTTGTCGAAATCGAAGCCTTCCTCGTTGAGGATCTGGATGGCTTCGGCCCGTTGGGCTTCCATATCGGCAGGTTCACACCAACCGGGTAGGGAGCAGCCTTCGGCCCGATCGACCGCCCAGGCGCTGCCGGGCGGCATCAACCCCAATCCTTGAGAGCCGTAGCCGGACAGGGAGACGACGATGCCGGTCGCCCGGTCCATGCCCATGGCGATGGCCTGACGGATGCGGACATTGTCAAAAGGAGCATTGCGCATGTTAATCCAAAGATTCTCGCTGCTCCTGGTGGCCCGGATAACCACTTGAATCTGATCGTGGTTCACGTACTCGTCGTACTGGCCGAAGTTTCGCACCCAGTGCCAGTCGGTCTGGTGGGCCAGCATGGTCGCCTGCTGGACCGTCTCGTCCAGGATGCCAAAAATGGTCACATGGTCCACGTAAGGTATGCCTTCAAAGTGGTAATTGGGGTTCCTGTCGAAGTGCTGCTGGTCAAACCCTACGGTCTGTCCCTCTGCCCATATAAACGGACCGGTGCCCATGCTTACGTCCTGGAACATGGCATCCTCCCCGCCGGCAAGGAACCACTCCTTGTTGAAAATCGGGCCGTTGGTGTGACCATAGTTCAGGAGAGGAACGGCGTCGGGAGCGTCAAACCGGAACTTCAGGGTGTAGTCGTCCACGCACTGCAATTCATCGAGGACAACATTGGAAAGCCGGACCTTCATGTAGGGACGGGTAAGACCTTCCCCGGTAATCATGGTCTCGTAAGTGAACCGGGCGTCTTCACACACGAAGGGGGCTCCGTTGTGCCACTGCGCGTTGTCCTTGAGGTAGAAGGTTACGCCTGAAAGATCGGCGTCAACGGTCCAGCCGTAGGCCAATCCTGGGATATAGGGAGAGGCCGGGTCGTAAGGGTTGTCCTGCATCAAAGTGTCATGGGTGGGCGTTCGGTAACGCCTGGCGGTTCCGGTGCTGGCGCCCCAGATGTTAGCGTGCTCCAGGGGGTCTTCGTAGTTGATGCGGAGCGTGCCGCCGTACACCGGCTCACCGTAGAAGTCGACGGGGGGCTTCCAGTAGGAAGCGAAATCGGGAGCTTCCTGGGGGCCCTCTACCATACCCACCTCAGGAGCCACAGCCGCCTGGGCAACTGTTGTCGGTGTAGGGGGGGCCTGTACAGGCTCGGCGGCGGGCGCCGCGGCGGGTGCTTCTGCCGCCGCAGCCGGCTGGGCTGCTGAAGCAGCCGGAGCGGCGGGTGCGGCGGGTGCCGCCGCAGGGGCGGCAGGGGCTGCGGCTGGCGCTGCAGGCTCGGCGGCTGGCGCTGCAGGCTCAGGAGCAACCTGCTCGGCGGCGCCACAAGCCACAAGCAGCAACAGTGTGAGAGCAAGTGAAACATAGACTAATGGCCAAGGTTTCCAAGTTCTGTACCAGTTCATCTTGAATCCTCCGTAGCACAAGTTTGGTCGGAAGAGCCTGGGTTCAGATGGGTCCTGGATGGTTGGCCTCAGGGATAACGGAATTGCAAATCTCGACTTCCCGCGCCAAAGCGCCTGTGTTGGCGTTAATGGGAACACGGCCAGCTAGGCCGTGCGATCTCGGCGCTGGCGTTTACTCTTTCTCACCTCCTTTACCGAGTATTTCGAAGTAATTTTATGCAGACTTCGATACTGGCGCGGGGGAACCGATCGAAGTAAGACCGGTGCGGTTTGCAGGCCATTGCGAACTGTCCTTTGGCTGAACCGGTTCACTCAGAACGTCAGAAAACAGTTGCAGTTCAGCCCGGAAACGACTAGTTCACTTTACAATCATACATGCTACCAATATACAGACTAAGCGCAACTATATAAGTATTTGTTTGATGTTGTCAAATACAATAACAAGCTTATTGGCTGAATTCGTCATGGTAATGAGGCAAGGCTAACCAGCCTGCAACCCCCGGCTAAGCATTGGGTAACACCCCTTCCCGGTCGCGGCACGGGGCCAATAGCAGTTCAACAGCATCGCAATGATGTGTTGGCGATTAGCCATCCATTTGATCCTGTTGAACTACTGACCCTTTCTCTCCGCATTTACACCCCTACTGCACTTTGCTACCATTGCTCTGCTTTGGCGCCGGCTGATGGTTGTTTTGCCCACGCACGGTGGCCGGTGCCCAACCCATACCTCGGCCGGAGGGAAGCCATGAACTCCAGGGAGTACGACGTCGTTATCATCGGGGGCGGGATCATTGGCCTGTCCACGGCCATGCAGTTGGGCCGCCGGTTTCCGGGGGGCCTCAAGGTTGCGGTGGTGGAGAAGGAGAATGACCTGGCCAGCCACCAGACGGGCCACAACAGCGGCGTAATCCACTCGGGCATTTACTACCGGCCCGGGTCGCAGAAGGCCCATTTCTGCGTGGGCGGGGCCAGGGACCTGAAGCAGTTCTGCGACGAGAACGAGATCGAGTACGAACTGTGCGGCAAGACCATCGTCGCCACCGAGGAGTCGGAACTGCCCCGGCTGGACAACCTGTACGAGCGGGGCGTGGCCAACGGGGTGCCCGGGCTGGAGATGATCGGGCCGGAGCGGCTGAAGGAAATCGAACCCCACACCTTCGGGCTGCGGGCATTGTGGTCGCCGGCCACAGGGATCATTGACTACGTCCAAGTGGCCGAGGCATACGCGTCCAGGTTCCAGGAGCAGGGAGGCGACGTTTACATGGACACGGCCGTGCAGTCGATTGGCGGGTCGGCCGGGGCCATGACCGTGGAGACGACGCGCGGGTCGCTGCGGGCGGCGCACGTCATCAACTGCGCCGGACTGTACGCCGACCGCGTCGCCGAGATGATGGGAGAGCGGACCAATGTACGGATTATCCCCTTCCGGGGCGAGTACTACACGCTGCGGCCCGAGAGCCAGCACCTGGTGAAGGGGCTCATCTATCCCGTGCCGGACCCGCGCTTCCCCTTCCTGGGCGTCCACTACACGCGGAACATTCACGGGTACGTGGAGGCGGGGCCCAACGCGGTGCTGGCCTTCGCCCGGGAGGGCTACCGCAAGAGCAACGTGGACGTGGGCGAGTCCTTTGGCACCTTCACCTATCCGGGGTTCTGGAAGATGACCGCCAGGCACTGGCGTACGGGCGTGTCGGAGATGCACCGCTCCTACAGCAAGTCGGTGTTTGTCCACGACCTGCAGAAGCTGATTCCCGAAATCAAGGACGATGACCTGGCCCCAGGCGGGGCCGGCGTCCGGGCCCAGGCGGTGGCTACGGATGGCGCGCTGCTGGACGACTTCTCCATCCTGCAGGGGCGTCAGGCCATCCACGTCCTGAACGCGCCGTCCCCCGGTGCCACTTCATCCCTGGCCATCGGGGAGTACATTGTTGGCCTGGCGGTGGAGAGCTTCGGGCTTGAGGGGTAGGGAGAACTATCCACGAATTGAAACGAACCTTCACGAATGCCGTATGAATGAAGTCAGGCTGTTCGTGAAGATTCGTGCTTCTTCGTGGATGAGATACGAAAGTTTAGCCCCTTAGCACGTTGCTGCTCTCCGCCTCCTCAATGTAGGCATGCACGTCGGCGGGGAGCAGGAAGCCCTCGGCTTCAAGCTGGCGGGCGGCTTCTGCCACGGCTTTGACGTAGTTTTCGTGGGTGCCGTAGCGCTCCTCCAGGGAGAGGCGGGGGTCGCCTGCGGCCAGGCGTTCTTCCCTGGTGTTGGCGAAGGGGATGTGCTGGCCGTCGCCCTCGCCACCGTCATTTTCGCCGAAGCCGGCACGGCGCAGGGCCCAGCCGGTGGTGGTGGCTACGGGAGCCGCAACGGGCGGGAGGCGCACTCCGGCCACTTCGTTGCCGTCCTCGTCCACCCTGGATACGAAGACGGGGTAGGCGGGCCGGTCGTCCAGAGACGGCGGCAGGTTGGAGACGATGCCCTGGTCGAAATCGGGGCCGTAGTCCAGGAAGTAGTGGGTGGTGATGACGCCGGTGTAGGTTACGCCGGGAATGTCGGGCCAGCCCAGGTCTTCTTTCGGCACGATGCCGGTCTCAAAGCCGGGGCGGGTAACGGCGAAGGCGGCGTTTTCGGCGGCGCGGGGTACCCGGCTGGCCGGGGGCTCAACTCCCTCTGATACCCACTTGTCCAGGGCCACCAGCAGGGCCCGGTGAGCGGCGTGGGGGCTGACGCCGTTGGTGAACTGCTGGTTCTTGCCCTTCCTGGTAATATCGCCGACGCCGTGGGAGAGGCCGGAGAGCAGGTAGTAGCGGACGTTTTCCGGGTCGGGCAGGTCGCTGCCCCGGCTGTCGGTGTGAAGCTGGGAGCAGCCCTTGACCCAGTACTCGCTGGCGGTGTTGATTTCCAGGCGTTTGGGCAGGGTGTTGGTGGCCGCGCTCCGTTGGCTGCGGCCCGCCGTCCTGCCGCTGAGGTGGTCGGTGGTTACCTGGTGGGCGAAGGGGAAGACGGCCTCGGGGTAAAGATGGTTCTGGCGGTTGCGCTCGGTGCGGTCAGTCTGGGCGAAGCGGTAGTTTATCTGGTCGCCATTGCCGCCGCCGGTGTGGCTGAGAATGCCATCCAGGGCCCGCTGGCCGTACTCGTCCTCGTTGAACCCGAGCGACTGGAAGTCGTTGAGAGTGCGGGAGGGCTGGGAGATGGAGTAGCTGTAGGTGTAGTCCACGTGGCCGGCCAGGGGATTGTCCGCCGACGCGGGGGCGTGGCGGAGGAAGGAAAGGAAGTCGCGGGTGGCGGCCAGGCCAATACCGGCGACCAGGGGGTCCTTGGCCGTGTAGGTGAACTCGTAGATGTGGCTCTGCTTGAAGGGAGTCCCCTCGGGCAGCAGGCGGATAGCCTTGCCCTCGGCGGAGGTATATTCCCACCCCGACGCGGAAATCTCCACGGGCGTGTCGTCCAGGCATTCCTTCACGGTGAGGCGGGCGCCGGCCTGGTTCAGGGTGGCGGCGGCGTAGGCCAGGTCGCTGACCATACTGGTTTCGTTGTCGAAGACGATGTATTCGTAGGAGGGGCCGGTTATGGTCTCGTCCCCCCCAGGCGGATTGGTAGCCACCGGCACGTTGATGGTCATATCGTCGTGGCCGTTGGCGCTGATGTCCCAGCCGTTGCCCACCACGGTGTAGCCCATGTCGAAGATGAAGCCGGTTCCGGCGTCCTCCGCGGCGGTGGGGTTGTTGGTGGCCCGGGCGCCGTTGAGCAGGCCCACCCGCATACCGCCGCGGTTGTTGAAGTCCAGAATAACGCGGCGGTTGCTCAGAGCCAGGTTCATGGGCTTGAGGATAAAGATGTCGGTGGAGTACTCCACCATGCCCCGTTCGTTCACGGGGGCCAGGGTAATGTCGGTGATGACGGCGTTGCGGGGGTCGGACGGGTCCAGTTCGCCGTAGGCGGTGCCCCTGAGTTCTTCGTACTGGAACATCCGCCCCGGCGGACCGAAAGAGCGGCCCTCGAAGGTGGGGGACTCGGAGCGGTCGGGGTCGATTTCGATGCGCTGGATGCCCTGCCTGGCTGCGGCAAGGGTAGCTGTCCGGTTTTGAGTCATGGGACCCTCCTGGTGGGCAGACGTTGCTTCGGGTTTGTTCGGGGTGATTCCAGAGTGATAATACAAACCCCGTGCCGAATGGTCAATCTGGGCCGTTCACCAGGGCAACCGCACTTTGAGCTTCGCTGCCCACGCATATTATTTATTTGACACCAATTTTCCACTACTTCATACTTCACCTCGCCACGGTCCCTCGATTAAACCCTCAGTAACCTGTTGGAATCCCGCAATTATGGCATCCCACATGGAACGGGCCATCGCGCCCCCTTTGTTGCCATATTGCGGGAGTCGGGTGACCGTGGCAGGAAGCCCATTCCACACCAACAGCAAAGGGGGTTCCCAGTATGCTCACCATCGCGCTCATCATTGGGTTCGCCATCGTCATGTTCATCGAGGCCGGCAAACTGACCAACCTCACCTGGCTCTTCAGACTCATAATGGCCCTGGGCCTAACACTTGCCGGGTTCATCATCATTGTCACAACGTCAGCCCTTATAGGAATCGCCATTACGCCACTCATGCCAACTCAAACCATGGACCCCTTTGGCGCGGGCGAAATCACAATGCTCACCACCAGCGGGTTCTACATGCTAACAGCCATCTCAGGAGCCGGAAGCATTGCAGCCCTCTTGCTCTTTTTCTTCTTGTCAAAACGACTTCTCAGACGTTTTCGCAAAGATGAAAGCACTTCATTCACTGAGCCTATCCGAGACTGACTTCGCCTCAACAAGAAACGGGACGGGTACCATAATAAATACCCGCCCCAGACACAAACCACCAAGTTGGTGTAGTCAATCATATAAGCGCCATACAAAGGACGCGGGTTGATGGTCAATCCGGCGTCCTTTTTCAGGGTGGGCGAGGGTCAGGGAGAACGGCCGTGCGCCCCTACGATCTGCCCGAGGCGAAAAAACTGTTTCCCCTTCATTTCCGAGCATTTCTGCGCATTCTGCTTTGAAGCAGCAAGTCAAATGACAGCGGCAGTATCACCGTGAGAGAGGGAGATTTTTTCTTTTTGCGTGCAATTTTGTCTCATTTTGTTCCATTTTCCCTGGCGTTGAACCTGGCAATAGCGGGTGGGTGGTGTTTGGGCCAAACCGGGGCAGACCTACGTGTCTGTAGTCTTATGGTGGAGATGGGTTATGCGGGTTGGCAAGGGGCGAGCGTCAGCGGGGCAGGGCAATCAGATGTGGAGAGTTTCGCCTGAAGCGTTTTTTCTTTGGGGGTCGAGGTTCCCGCCTGCGCGGGAACGATGGGGTCTGGCCCCAAGCCTGATATTGGATGGGCCTGAGCCGGGGCCGGTTGCCCCGGCATTTCCCCGTTTAAGGTATAATCGGTTGGGGTTTCTCCCGTAGGGGAAATTCCCAACGGCGAAAAGGGTAACCTTCATGGAGATTGCGGTAGGCGCGGCCATAGAGTTGGGAAGCTGGACCCTTACCGAGGAAACGGTAGGGCAGTACCTGGACGCGGTGGGCGACGACCTGGGCGTGTACGGCGAGGTCGGCCTGGTACCGCCGCTGGCTTTGTGCGCCTGGGCCCTGGGGGCGATGCTGGAGAAATTGTCCTTGCCCGCCGGAACCATCCACAGCATCCAGGAGATGGAGGCTTTGGCGGGGGTGGCGGTTGGGGATGTTGTTCATGGCGAGGCGTCGCCGGAGCGGCCCCGCAGCAGAGGCGGACTGCGGTTCATGACCGTCGGCTACACTCTCAAGAACGAGGCGGGAGATACCGTGCAGAGGGGCAAGACGACGGTACTGACGCCGGAAGGCGAGGCGTAGGGCAGGCATGGGCGGAGAGCCGCGAGCGGGGACGCCGCTGCCGGAGTTGACCCTGGACATCACCCAGGAACGGTTGAACGCCTACTGCGCCGCGTCTGGCGACCACAATCCCCTGCATTGGGACGCCGAATTCGCGGCCGCCACCCAGTTCGGGGGCATCATCGCCCACGGGATGCTGACGCTGGCCCTGGTTTCCCGCATGATGGCCGCCGCCTACGGGCGGGCCTGGCTGGAGTCGGGCAGCCTGAGAACGCGGTTCAAGGGGGCTGCCTACCTGGGCGACCGGGTGGTCAGCCGGGGACGAGTGACGAAGGAAGAAGACAGGGACGGGCGCCGGCTGGTTACCTGCGCGGTGGCCGTGGTGAACAGCGAAACGGATGAAGAGTTGGTGACGGGCACTGCCACGGTGAAGCTCCCGTAGCGGTACCACGGCTCCAGCCTGGCCAGAACAGGCCCGGGAAGGGGAGGTAAAGGGAAACAGTATGCTAAGCGCTGATAATCCATCGTCCAAACCTCACGCCCCCATACGCGTGGCGGTGGATGCCATGGGCGGCGACTATGCCCCCTATGAAACGGTCAAGGGCGCCGTGGCGGCGCTGGACCAGCTTGACGTTGAAGTGCTCCTGGTGGGGGACACAGGAGCCGTAGAGGGAGAGCTGGAAAAATACGACGTGATGGGCAAGGCAGTCAGGGTGGTGCCGTCGGTGGGCAAGATTGGCGACGATGAGCACCCGATGCACGCCTTCCGGCAGAAGCCGGATGCGTCGATCATCGTGGGAACCAAGCTGGTAAGGGCCGGCCAGGCGGACGTGCTGGTGTCCCTGGGCTCCACGGGAGCGTCCATGGCCACGGCGGCCCTGGTGCTGGGAATGATGGACGGGCTGGAACGGCCCTGCATTGGCGGGCCCTTCCTGGGGTTGGCGCCCCGGACGGTGCTGATGGACCTGGGCAGCAACGTGGACTGCCGTCCGTCGCAACTGTTGAACTTTGCGGCGCTGGGCTCGGTGTTTGCGCACCGATTCCTGGGCACCGAAAATCCGAGGGTGGCGCTGTTGAGCGTGGGTTCGGAGAAGTCCAAGGGCAACCGGCAGGTGCAGGACAGTTTCCAACTGTTCGAAGAGAGCCATCTCAACTTTGTGGGCAACGTGGAGGGGATGGACTTCTTCAACGACAAGGCGGACGTCATCGTCTGTGACGGGTTCGTGGGCAACATCCTCATCAAGTTCACGGAGGGCATGGGAACGGCCCTGGGGGGCTACCTGGGGAAGCTGTTGTCTCCGTACATGTCCGAGGAACAGATGAAGGGCGTCTTCAATGAACTGTGGCAGACCACCAACCTGCCGCGCACCATGGGCGGCCCCCTGTTCGGGGTGAACGGGGCGGTAATCGTGGGCCACGGTTCGTCACGGGCCGACGGCGTGGCAGGGGCCATCGACACGGCGGTGAAGTACGTGGAGATGGGGCTGCTGGACAGCATGCGGGAGGAACTGGCGGAAATCAGCCGCAACGGCCTGCCGGGAGATTCGCAATAATGGCGGCCCACCGCTTGGAGGAGCAGGTTGCCCTGGTGACGGGAGCGTCCCGAGGCATCGGGGCGGTTATTGCCCGGAGACTGGCCCGGGAAGGGGCCAGGGTGGCGGTCAATTACCAGGCGTCGGAGGAAGCGGCCCGCATGGTGGCACAGGACATAACCGGTGCCGGCGGCGAGGCGGTGGTAATGCCGGGCGACGTTTCCAAAGAAGAGGAAGCCGACGCCCTGGTGAAGAAGGTGATGGAGCAGTGGGGCCGCGTCGACATCCTGGTGAATAACGCGGGTATCACCAGGGACCGGCTGTTGCTGCGCATGACCGCGGATGACTGGGACCGGGTGCTGGAAGTGAACCTGCGGGGGGCCTTCCTCTGTACCAAGTACGTGATGCCCCACCTGATCCGGCGGCGCCAGGGTCGGGTGGTGAACATTTCCTCGGTAGTGGGCCTGGGCGGCAACCCGGGCCAGGCGAATTACGCCGCGTCCAAGGCCGGGCTGATCGGGTTCACCAAGGCGGTGGCGCGGGAGGTGGCGTCGCGCAACATCACCGTCAACGCCCTGGCGCCGGGGTTCATAGACACCGGCGGCATGGTGGACCAGATGACGGAAGAGGCCAGGAAGACGGTGCTGGGCCGCATTCCCATGGAACGGTTTGGCAGCGCGGACGACGTGGCGGAGGCGGTGTCCTTCCTGTGCGGGCCGGGGGCCGGGTATATTACGGGTCAGGTGATTACCATTGACGGGGGGATGGTGGGGTAGGTGTGGCCGTGGGTCTCGTGCCTTCGCCTGCGCTCCGTAGGCAGTAATCGAGCCGGAGTCAGTTGGGCCGCATTTCTAATAGTCAGCGGCAACTAATTTGCTCTCCCATTCCTCCAGTTGAAGTGGGTCCAGCCTTTCTATTCCGTGAACTCGATCGAAGTCCCTGTCTGCCGAAATGATCCAGCGGACTTCCAGGCGCCGCATAACAGCCGCATGGACCAGGTCTCGGGCGCTTACGCCCGGGGAGGTGTCGGCCAGGCTGGCGGCCAACAAAGCATCCTCCCCATAAACCGGTTCAATCAGTCCATACATCAACTCGGCGAAGCTATGGACGACTTCCCGTCCCAATGCCCAGCGGCCCGAAGCCAAGTAGCGGTGAAGCAATTCCTGGAAAATTTCGGCGTTAGTGATGAAGCGGTCGGGGTTTTCGGCCACCAAGTGCAGGATCTGGATGCATGGCGCCTTGTACGGATGGTCCCTGCCGGCGGCATAGATAGGGACGTTGGCGTCAATGAAGGCCACCGGGCTCATGGGATTCCTCCAATTGTCGGGAGAGGGTGTCAGGGTCGGGTGGGTCTTCTACAGACAGACCTGCCAGCCTGTTGGCGGCCATGACCCGGCGTTGTCGCATTATTTCTTCATAGGCTCCGTCTATCAATGATCGCACAAGATCGGAGATGGGCACTCCCCTATCCCGGGCGAGTTCCTCAAGGCGTCGCCGGTGTTCCGTTTCCAAACGTACATCGAGCCTGCTGGTCATTCCACTACCTCATACGGCAAGAATTGTACGTACCGAATTATACGTTTAATAAGTTGCGGCGTCCATATAATTGGCAGGGTGTAATTGGCAGGGTGAGTTGGTCGGTCTGAGCATAAAGGCTAGAGCATTCGATTGCCATGGGAAAAGTCGGGACGATTGCAAAGTCTTCTCTATCAATAGGACCAGGACGGGTTATTGATTCTTCCGCCTGTTATATACTTTAGCTGACCAGCGACAAGTACCGCTACTATGTTCGTTATGGGGTGCAGAAATGGAAAAACCCACCACCCAACTCCGCAAACTTCTGCGCGACCCCGGCATTATCATGGCGCCGGGGGCTTATGACTGCCTTACCGCGAAGATTATTGAGAGCGCAGGGTTTCCGGCGGTGTATATGACCGGGGCGGGGACTTCGGTGGCGACGCTGGGTTACCCGGACCTGGCGCTGGCGACCATGGGCGAGATGGTGGGGAACGCCGCCGACATTGCCGCCACGGTGTCGGCGCCGGTTATTGCGGATGCCGATACGGGGTACGGGGGCATCCTGAACATCCAGCGGACCATCCGGCAGTACCAGCGGGCCGGCGTGGCCGGGGTGCATATCGAGGACCAGGAGTTTCCCAAGCGGTGCGGCCACCTGGACAACAAGCGCGTCATCGGCATGGATGAAATGGTGGGCAAGATACGGGCGGCGGTGGACGCGCGTACCGATGATGACTTTGTAATCATTGTCCGCACCGACGCCCTGGCGGTAACGGGGTGGGACGACACCATGCGCCGGTGCGAGGCTTTCACGAAAGCCGGGGCCGACGTCCTGTTCGTGGAGGCAATCCGTTCGCCGGAAGAGGCGGAACGGGTGGTGGCGTCGGTGGAACTGCCCCTGCTGTACAACTACGTGGAGACGGGCAAATCGCCCCTGTTCACGGCGGGGGAACTGGAGGAACTGGGTTTCAAGATTGTGATTTATCCCGCCAGCGCTCTGCTGACGGTGGGCAAGGTGGTGGCGGGCCTGATGGAGGAACTGAAGGGCAAGGGCACCACGGCGCACCTGGTGGACAACATGATAAGCCTGAACCAGTGTTTCGAGTTGATGGGGTTGTCGGAAATGCTGGCGACGGATGAGAGCTACTCGGCGGAAGGAGTTGGGGGAGAAGGGTGAACCAGGAACTGCGGCAATTCATCAAGGAGTCCCTGGAAAGGGGGCAGGAACGGGAGGCCATCCGCAATGTGCTGGTGGAGGCTGGGTGGCCGGAACGGGAGGTGAACAGCGGGCTGGCAGCCTTCGCGGACGTGGCCTTTCCGGTGGCGGTACCCCGGCCGCGGCCCTACCTGCACGCCCGGGAAGCCTTCCTGTACCTGGTCTCCTTCATCTCTCTTTACGTCTTCGCCTTCAGCCTGGGGGCGGTCTTTTTCGGGCTGATCGACTATCACTTTTCCAGTTCGATTTACCGTTACCACCCCGGCCCGTCGGCGGCGCAGACCACCGCTCTGGCTGCCGTCATCGTGGCCTTCCCCCTATACCTGTTCCTGATGCGGCGCCTGACCACGGCGGTGGCGGTCGACCCGGAGCGGCGGCAGTCCTTGATTCGCCGGTGGCTTACCTACCTGACGCTGGTGGTGGGCGCGGCGGTAATTCTTGGCGACGTAATCGCCCTGCTTTCCCGACTGCTGGCGGGGGATCCGACGACGGGCTTTGTCCTCAAGGTAGTTGCCATCCTGGTAATCACCGGCCCCATATTCGGCTATTACCTGTGGGATATGCGCCAGGCGGAGGAAGAGGTAACCGAGTCCACCGCCCGCGCGGCGCCCGTATTGCTGGGAATGGTTATCGCTGCCGTAGTGGTTGTGATCGCCACCCTGGGATATTCCATTTACCTGGTTGGCACCCCGGGTCAGCAGAGAGACGTCAGGCTGGACGAGCGGCGGGTTGATGACTTGCGGGATATTTCGCGCAACATTGACAGATACCTGGAACTGAATAATGCAATGCCTGAAAGCCTGGAAGCGCTGAAAGGGCCACGCTACAACGTCCGGTCAATCGAAGACCCGGAATCGGGGGCTCCCTATGGCTACCGAGTTATAGAGGGCAACGCGTTCGAGCTGTGCGCGGTATTCACAACCGACAGTTCGGAGGGAAGACGTGGCGAAAGCCGGCGTTTCTCCGAAAGGGCGTGGGACCATGGCGCCGGCCTGACCTGCTTTGATTTGGAGGCGCGGGCGGAGCCATGATGGGTGGCCGTTCATACTCACCGAATAATTGAGGTGCAATCATGGCCAACGTGGTGCTGGTAATTGACATGGTGCGGGGGTTTCTGGAGCCGGGACACAATCTTTACTGCGAGGGGTACAGGCCACTGATTCCCAGGATTCAGGCCCTGCTGGAGCGGGAGACGGCGGCCGGTTCTCATGTGCTTTTCGTTTCCGACCATCACCTGCCCGACGACTTGGAGTTCCAGATTTTTCCGGTCCACTGCGTAATTGGCACGGAGGAACCGGAGGTTATTCCCGAGCTGGCCGGCTACCTGAGGGACGACAACCTGGTGCCGAAGAACCGGTACAGCGGCTTCTTCAACACGGACCTGGAACAGAGGCTGACGGACCTGCAGCCGGACAAGGTGATTGTGTGCGGCGTCTGCACCGACATCTGCGTTCTTCACACGACGTCGGACGCCCGCAACCGGGACTATGCGGTGGAGGTGCCGGCGGACTGCGTGGCTACGTTTGACGCAGATGCCCATACCTGGGCGCTGGGGCACCTGGAGAAGATTCTGGGGGCGAGGGTGGTATAGCCCTCACCCTCGTCCCCGTTTTATCCACGAAGGGCATGAAGAACTACCAGGTCTGTCGTGTCCAGTACTTAATTCCTGATTTCTAACTTGTAACTCCTCACAGGCCGCCAGGGGCGTTTACCCGGTGCCCGGGGTTGGCGGGCATGGCGACGTGGGACAGATCGGCGGCGACGTCCCACGAGTCCTGAATAGAGCCGCCGTTCAGGCTGAGGGCGTCGGCGCCTATGGCGATGCCGTTGCTGGCCCGGTCGCCCACCTCTACCGTGTAGGTGAAGTTGACGTATTTGCCTTGGCTGCTGCTTCGCTGGGCCGTCTTCGCCGTGCCGTCGAAGTCCAGCGTGAGCTGGAGACTGCCCGTTGCGGACACGTTTGCGCTGAAGCCGACCCTTACGTGGATGCGGTCGCCCATGCCGTAGGTGTTGTCGCTGCCCGGGTTCGAGGTGACCTCGAAGGAGGCAACCCGGGCGCCCAGGCTGCCGTCCACCAGGTGTCCGGGTGCGCTGGTGGTGGGCGGCCAGTATATGTCGGCATCCACGTCGCTGCCCGCGGAGACGATGCTGCCCTCCTCGCGTATAAAGAAGAGCTCGTAAACATCGCCGGGAAGCTCGATGCCGATACCGATACCGTCGCTGTCGAACTCCTCGTTGTAAAGGTTGCGGGCGGTCACTTCGTACTCGAACACCAGGCTGTCGGTGCCGGACCCGCTGGCGTAGTCGGCCCTTCTCAAGCCGCCCTGTCCGGTTTCCATAATCAGGTACAGGGAGACGTCGCCGCGTCCGGGACTCGACGGGTTCAGGTCGCCCAGCACGTCTACCGGGCTGCTGAAGTCCACGGTTACTTGTATGGTCTCGCCACGGCCGTAGGTGTCGCCGATGGCGGGAGTGGAGGTAATCTGTACGCCGGTGACGTATGCGAATCCCGACACCCTGTGGGCCGGGTCCGGGTCCAGGCCCCGGTACCAGGGACTTATCGGGTCCCCGGTATCACTGGCGGTGATGCTGCCGCTGCCGGTCAAGCTATGTGTCGTGCCGTCGTCGTCGATGAAGCCGCCGTCGATCTCGAGGCCGTCGAAGGCCGCGTCGCCGGGCTGCACCTCGTAAACGAACAGGTAGGCGTTCTGCTCACCGTTCTCAGTGTATTGGCCATCCAGGCTGGCTTCGCGCGTAACGTCGTAGTTGAATCCCATGCGGAGGGGCAGCATGACGGGCTTGGAGACGGAAACTTCGGCGTTGAAGCGGGCGACTATCTCGATGCGCTCGCCGGCCCGGTAGGCAAGGCCGTCGGCGGGGGAGGAGATGATCTCCAGGTCGTGGATGCCTGTCCCGTCGTTGTTCTGGATGGTTATGGTGCAACTCGTCCTGGCAGACTCATTGTTGTTG
>DAOUJN010000036.1:0-53175 GCA_034422655.1 Dehalococcoidia bacterium | reverse complement strand
GAGCCAGTTCCAGGTCTGGGCCTTCGTCGCCTACCCGGGCGGCCAGGGAACGCAGCACCCGTTCCTCCTCCCGTTCCTCGGCCAGTCGGGTCTCGCGCCAGCGGTTGCCGGTCTCGATGGCGGGAAGGGGTTCGATGAAGACGGTGGCCCCGCTGTCGGAAACGTCGTGGACGATGCCGGGTATCTGGGACTTGTTCTCGGCCTTGATGAGCAGGACAAGGCGACCGTTGCGCTGGGTGATGATGGGCTCCTGCACGACGGCGCGCTGCTGGTAGCGGCGCAGGCTGCGCTGCATGACATCGTTAAGCTGCTGGTAGGCGGTGCGGGACTCGCGGCGCAGTTGGCGCAGTTCGGGGCTGGCATCGTCCAGGACTTCCCCCGTGGGGCTGATGGCCCGGCGGATGGCGTCCTCCAGCCCGTCCAGGTCGGGAATGTTGGCGGCGATGCCGGCCAGGATGGGGAGGTCGTCGCGATGGCTCAAGGCCTTGCGGCTGAAGCCGGCCGCCGCCGCCAACCGCTGGACCTGGTGCAGTTCCTCGCCGCGCAGCCCGCCTCCCAGCATGGCCCGCTGGACGTACTCCCGCAGGTCGGCGCCGGGGCCGAACTCCAATGCACCGCCGTTGTCCAGAAATGAGCGGGCCTCGTCCGTCTCCTGGAGGCGCGTGCGGATTTCCAGGGCGTCGCCCACCGGCGTCAGTTCAAGCGCCCGTTCCTGCCCCAGGATGGTGCGGGCGTAGCCGGACAGCCGGTGCCGTATCTGGTCAAACTCCAGCAGGCCCAGGGCACGTTCAAAACCGCCCAGAGCCGTCGAATACGTGGTTTCCGAAATACGGGTCAACTCTCACCAGGTTAATTTACATGGATAGACAGGATATACAGGATGTGGTTGCTGTTCAGGCCGTTATCCTGAGTATGCAGTCTATCCATGTTTGAATTTCCAAGCCTAAGGAACAATGACCCACACCCGGCTTTGGCGCAGCAAGCCCGCCACCGTCTCCAGGGTGTCGTGCTTCGGGTCGCGGATGTTCAGGCGGCGGTCCAGGATAATGTCCTGGCGGCGCTGCAGGTAGGGGCACACCTTCAGGAAGCCGGACAGGGTCAGCCGCTCGCCGCCCAGCAGGATGTAGTCCAATTCCCTGTCGTGGGGTTGAAAGCGGTCGGACACGACCCCGCAGGCTTCGTCGAACAGCTTGCGCATCTGCCCTTCACGGATGCGCTTGAACCGCAGCTGGGACGTACCCCCGGCGTGGTGCTTGCCCTTGACGTAACGGGTGTCGGTCTTGGTTACCACGGGTTCCGTTCCCCTGAACACGGCCACCAGGTACCGGCCCAGGCGGAGCAGGACTACCCCCACGGTGTAGTCGGCGGTCAGGAGGTGGCGCAGGGGGCCCTCATCCCACTCTCCATTGACTACGGACTTCCTCACCGGAAAGGGCGGGACGACGGCCAAGCCCCGTTCACCTGCCCGGAAGGCCGCCAGCCCGGTATCCGACTTGAGCAGGGAGTCGCCGCCGGGGCCGTCAATGGCGGAGGCCAGGAAGCGGTACCATTCACGCAGCCCGGTGTCCCTTGATTCCGGCCAGTGAGGCAGGTCCTGGGCCGCCAGGTAAAGGGAGGCAACGTCACTGGTGACGGGGAAGGAATCGTCCGGCGCCAGCCTTGACACTGCACGCAGCAGCGCCTCGGGCGGCAGGGACTGCCCCGGGGCCAGGGTGGCAAGACGGTCGACGTTCGTGACGGTATTTCTGTTCAACGTCATAGGCGGGAAGATTGTATCACAGGGGTGGTTTGGGAAGTTGGCGGATAGATCGTTGAGAATGGGAATCCCGGACCTGGAAGCAGGCGTAGCCAACGTGGGACTATAATGTAAGCAGGGTCGCAAGCGGCGAGGAGAGTCACCCAATGGCAACCATTATTACCTTCGACGAACTACTGAGAGTCCTTGATGAGAATCCGGAATGGGCGGAGGCTCTCCGTTCCAGAATTCTGAGTACCGACCTGCAGAACATGCCTGAAGACTTCAGAATATTCAGGGATAACACGGGCCGCCGCTTTGACCGCATAAGCAGCGACATCGGCGACCTTAAGGCTTACTATATGCGCAGTCAGATTTTGGATGCGGCTGCCGACTTGGCGGAATACTTGGGGTATGTGCTGGAATCCACGCTGGACCGCGAGCAACTGCGCGAAATGGCAGGAAACAGGCTGACCGGCGGCGAACGGCTGAGCTTCGTCGCTGCCGACCTGGTAATGAAAGTTTCCGATAGCGATGGTATTTTGGCTTATATCGCCGCTGAGATTTCCTACACCGCTTCTACGCGGGACACCACCAGGGCAATTCAAAACGCCGCCTTCATAACTTTGGTGACCCAGGAAAAGTGCCACGCCGCCGTAGCCAGCGTGCGGAACGAGCGCCAGGTTGAAGAACTCATTGCCAACGGGGAGGTGCTTTGGTTCCCCCTGCCGGACAGGAATCCTGACGTTGATTAGGCGGGGGACGCGACGGCGCCGAGGGCTCGCGCCGGCTTGTCCCCCATGTTCGGGTGGCTTTGGTCTCAGGGCTAGGCCACCAGATCCCGGGCCATGGAATTGTCGGAGTCAAGGCCGGAAGGGTGTTCCCCGAAGTTGGCGGGGCACATGGTCCCGTTGGCCGCCACCACCATTACCCGCCGGTCCGTGTGTTCCATCAACGTGTCCAGGCTGTATCCCCGCAGCCGGGCCAGAAGGCCGGGACGCACCAGGGAAATGGGAAGGAGTATCAGATCAATTTCTTCGCACTCCGCCCATTGGGCCAGGTGCTTGAACCCGTGGGAGGACGGGAGGATGGCGCGAGCGTCAACTCCACGGGACTGGATGCGAACCAGTTGACGGGCAAGGGGCGCCCGTCCCAAGGGAAGCAATTCCCGCCAGGTCAGAACGCGCTGCCATTGCTTCGGGTGGTCCTCCGGATACGGGTTGACCAGGTAGGAAGCGGCGGACATTTCGAAGAGCACCAGTTGGCTGGCATTGGCAATGGCCAGTTCGGTAGCCCATCCCCGAAGCCGGTTGAACTCGGATGACCCGTGCAGATCGGTGACGGCCAGGATGCGTCGGACGGGAACGTCCATCGTGAGGGAGGAATGGTCCGGACCCATCATAACCGGCACGGAATCGTCCTCTGCCTCTTTCATCAGCTCGGGGGGAAGGTCGCAAACCGGGTCGACTGCCACTTCCTCCGGCTTGTCAGCGCCCTGGAGGACGTGATCCAGGTACTCGACCAGGGCGGTGACTACGCGAGGGTCGGAAGTTACGAACCCCTCAAAGCTCTTTCCCGCCTGGGACGAGCCGCCGACGCCGAAGCAGTCATCCGGAGAAGTCTCCCACCCAACGAAGGCGATGGGCACGGGGTTCGGGGATACCAAGAACCACTGGTTGACCAGCAGATGCCGATCCCTGGGGAGGGACACCCATTCGGCCTGACTCCCAGCCAGGAAGTCCGGGGCTTCACCCTCGCCGAACCCCACCAGCCGTACACCGGCATCAATAATCCGCCGGTACCTGCGCCGCTCTTCTGCAAGTCTCTGGGAGTTCTGGAAGCCAACGTACAGATCGGCGCCTTGCGGGTGAAGCAGAACCTCTTCCTCAATCTCCCGGCTGAACCTCAACATCTCCTGGGGCAAATTCAGGAAATGGAACCCCTCAATGGGAGCGCCGCCGTTTCGGAGGTGCCGCTCCATTCGTGCAATGAACCGCTGCACACCACTTTCCTGGGAATGCGACCGGTCTTCCATAGTGTTTGCCCATTCCATCGGAAAACTCCCTATGTTGGTTTTATTCATAGAAGCCAAAATATTCGTGGGGTAAATGACTAGCGGCTTCCTGATATACAGATATTATATCATTGCGATACACAATGTAAAGTATTAAAAGGAAGAACCCACAGGGCCTTCCCGCTCATTAAGCGGGAAGGCCCTGTGAAGCAATTTGACCTGAAAAATTTGGGTTAGGGCAACTTATTCCATAGGCAATTCATTCATTGTCCCAGCTGTCGGCGCTTGTTCTTGCCCCGGCTATTCGGTGCCCTTCGCGACCCGTTCCATTCTGGCGATGTTTAACGGGTCCGGCCCCATCTCGCCCCGCTCCAGACGCTTGATCATGGTCACGGCGGCAGCGTTCATGGGCGTAGGGACGCCGCTTTCCCGACCTTTGCGGACCACCAGGCCGTTGACGTAGTCCACCTCGGTCTTGCGGCCCTTGAGAATATCCTGGTGGAAGAAGGAACGGGCTTCCCGTCCCTCGGCCTGGGACGCCTTGACCAGGTTATCCACCAGCGCCTCGGGCGAGGCCGCGGCCTCTTCCATGGAGAGGCCGAACACCGGTTCCATGCTGTAGCCCTGGGCGCGACCCACCAGCAGGCTCTCGCGGCCCAGTTCCAGGCAGACGCGAATGCGCTCGGGCGCCTCGGTCAGATGGGCCGGGCCCACGCCGGCCAGGGCGCAGACGGGGGCCACGATGCTGTTGAACACGAGCTTGGACCAGCGGGTTCCCCACAGGTTGGTGGTCAGTTCCGTCTTGCCAGCCGCGCTGAGGATGCCCTGCAGTTCCACCAGGCGGGGGGTGATGCGGCCGTGCAGTTCGCCCAGGACGAACGTGGTGCGGTCCATGGCGGTGTTGCGCTTCAGGCGGCCCGGCTCGAAGACCTCGGAGGACATGGTGAGAACGCAGCCGATGTCACGGGTGGGCCCCACCACGGGGGCAATCCACTCGTCGTTGAGGCTGTTCTGGGCGGAGACCAGCACGCCGTCGTCTTTCAGATAGGGGAGAATAAGCTGGGTGAGCCAGAGGGTGTCGTAGGACTTGCAGGCCAGGAAGACGATGTCGAAGCCGTCCTCCAGGTTGCAGACCTCGTACAGGTGGAGGGCGCGCACGGGCGAGGTGAACTCCTCGCCGGCGATGGACATGTGGAGACCGTTGGCCTTCATGGCATCGACGTGGGCGCCCCACTGGTCGATCATCACAACGTCATGGCCGGCCACGGTAAGCATGCCGCCGATTACGCTGCCGGTGCCGCCGGTGCCGACGACGGCAATTTTTCTGCCCACGGAATTGGTGGTGGTGGTCATAAGAGTTCCTTTCGGTTTTGGATTGCAGTCTGGAATCTCAGGGAGCGACGGCGCCAAGCAATGATTGAATGCGGCCAAGGAACGCGCTGGCCCGGTCACAGGCATCACTGGCGTCTGCTTCCTCCAAATCCTCGAAGGCTCCGTAGTCGGCCTGTGTTCTCTCGACGTGGCCTTGTCTAATGTCATCGGCCCACGTAGTTTCAATGTAACCAGGTTCTACCAGATACTCGCCGAATCGATTCATTACAGCCCTATGAGTGGACCGTCGATTATCTACCGAAACCCCACGGAAGCTCAGGGCAGCTTTGGCGGCGTGCATGATGGCGTAGTAAGCGCGGGATATTGCGTCGGCATAGTAGCCGTTCTCCCGGCACAAGTTGGCGGCGCCCAGGCATTCCTGCGCCCGACGCCATTCACCGGCTAGGGCTTGGTCGACCATACGGATGTGCCGTCTCCCAGGTAAGGCAACCTTCCGTCATGCCTGCGCTGCTTCCACTCGGATTGGTTATAAGCCCAGATGAAGGGCATGGCATCCGATAGCCCCGCCGAATGGTAGCCCAGCCGTTCAATGGCCTTTCTGGTTTGACGGTCACATTCCTTCAGGACGACTACTGTATTGATAGCGTAATCCGGCACATACGACTGGGCTTCATCAGACCGAAAGATTACGATTTCCTCAACCACACCCGGGTAATTCTCTTTCAGCGCCCGCCGGTACTCGTCCAGCCAGGCTTGTTCATCCGGCTTTAGATTAAGGGCCATGACGTTGCTCCACCTCGGCATTTCCCGCAGTCCGTCTTGCCATGCGGCCAAGTCCATGTCTTACTCAACAGGCTAAACCCAGTCCATAAGCCTGTCAATTGAAACGGGAACGGGCAAACCCACCCCCGGTACTAGCGTAGTAGGGGCTGCTGGCATGTGGTAAGGTGGTATAGAGGGCAGATGATTTCGGTTTGGAGGTGGTGACGGCGATGGCCCTCCTTTTTCATTTTTTCGGCAATACATTCCGACTATTGCGGATTGCGCTGGCGGCGTCAGTGGTGGTTGTCTTGCTGACCGCGTGTGGCTCAGAACCCGATCCGCGACCTGAATCCATTGAACCCGCGGCCAGCACCGCCATCCAGCCCACGGCTCTTGCGCCCCGGTCGGCTCAGGCACCGGCGCCCGCCGCCGCTCCCATTTCCAGGGACCAGGCTGCGAGACCCGTAACGGAGCCAACCCTGGCGCCCGCACCTACTCCCCTGGTCATCAGACCGTCTCCTACCCGCCGGCCTGCTGCAACACCGGCAATAGAGACCGCTGCATCAAGCGACGCGGGCCAGGTCGCCGGTGCCACAGCGCCGGATACAGGAGATGGGGCGGCGTTCCTGGTAGGGCCCGATGCCACCTGGGGAGACGTTTACGACGCCCTGTCAGAAGAAGAACAGACCTGCATTATGGGCACGATGGGAGAGGAGCGCCTGGACCAGATGACGGGTCGTCCCTTCTCATTGCAGGACCTGGGCCCGGAATCGGTTCCCCTTCTCGACTGCGTTTCCGATGACACTGCCCGTGAGTTGTTCCTCGCCGACATGGCCGCCCAGTCCGGCGGGCTGACGGAGGAACAGGAGGGATGTCTGCGCACCTTGCTGGGCAATTTTAGCCCGTCGGAACTTGCTGCCGCCTCGTCCGGTGAGCCTACTCCCGAAGGCGCCATGCTCATGCTTTCCTTCGGCCTGGGACTGGTGGGCTGCTTGCCGGAACTGGCTGCCCAGCCTCCCGGCGGTCCCCCTGCCGATACGGGTAGCAACGACCCCGGCCGGCTAGTTCAGGACCCTTCCCTCCTCTGGTCTTTCTCTACCGGCGGCTGGGTGGTTACGGCTCCCGCAGTGGCGGAGGGTGTCGTCTACATCGGTTCCGACGACCACAATCTTTACGCGCTCACCGCCGACACGGGAGAGTTGTTGTGGAGCTTTGCCACGGGGGATGTAATCCGCTCCACTCCCACCGTCGTTGATGGAAGGGTGTTCTTCGGTTCCAATGACAACCATGTTTACGCCCTGGACGCCGCCACCGGCGAAGAGTTGTGGAGGTACGATACCGGGGGATGGGTCCAGTATTCGCCGGCCGTTGGTGTCGGAAGAGTGTACTTTGGCGCATCATCCGAAGGTGACCGCCGGGTCCACGCTATTGATGCGGCCAGCGGAGAGGTGGCGTGGATTAGCGCGCATCCCTTCCCCATCGGAGCCGAGCATACTCCGACACCCATAGGCGACAGGTTGTACGCTCAGGGCGCCGAATATGGCGAGTTTTACGCCCTGGACGCCGCCACCGGCGAAACCGCCTGGCAGGCCGAAGTGGGCGGTTACGTGGAGTCCGGCCCGGTCATGATTGACGGGGTAGTTTACCTGACGGTGATCAACCAGGCCTACGCCTTCAACGAAATGACTGGCGATGTAATCTGGGAAGTAAACACGGAGGAGTTTCTCGCCCGGGACTTTCCGGCGCTGGTGGTGAACGGCGTCTATTACCTGTCGCCGAGCCATAAGGTGTACGCGCTGGACGCCAGCACCGGCGAGGAGATTTGGAGTTACGAGTCCGGCATGCTGTCGACGGCGCCGGTGGTGGCGGACGGTGTTTTGTACGGAGCTTCAGAAGATGCGGAGTATATCTTTGCCCTGGCGGCCGACACCGGGGAGGAGTTGTGGACTACCCCCAGCGAAGATTTCAGCAGTTTTTCCCTGGCGGTGGCTGACGGAATACTCTACGGGCAACTGACCGAGGGCTACGTCTTCGCCGCGGATGCCTCCAATGGGGAACCGGTTTGGCAGTTTCAGGCCGGGGGCTTTTCGGATATCAGGATGTACACGGTGGTGGACGGGGTGGTGTATTCGGCGGGGCCGAATAACGGGGTCTACGCGCATGGGGCGCCGTAGGGGGGAGCAGGGAATGGGTCGGTTAAGGAAGACCGCTTTTCGCAAAGGCAGCCTGGCCATACTGATTAACCTGGTTTTGGCCGGGATCCTACTGGCTTGCAATGAAACAGCGCTACCAGAGGCGACACTGGTGAAAGAGACGGCTGCTCGGGACAGCAACGTGGAAGCGCCTGTCTCCCAGCCCGAAACCTTACCTGCTCCGGCTGAGGTACCGGAAATAACTTTGGTCCCCCTACTCCAAACCACTTCCAGACTTACGGTCATACCTTCGCCGGAACCAAGGGCGGTTGCGACGCCGAGCATCCCGCTAACCAGGGCACCCTCTCCCACACCAACTATGCCGCCGACTCCCACCCTGGGGCCCACAGCCGCGCCATCGCCCACAGCCACGACTACAACTATGCCAACTCCCACACAAACGGCTACGCCGCAGCCCACACCTACACCAACCCTGACTCCAACACCGACCGTCGCGCCCGCGCCGACAGCCACTCCACCGCCGACACCGGAGCCCACTCCTACCCCAACGGCCACGCCAGTCCCTCCGGCCACCATCAGTCCGGGCCACGAGGCTATGTTGGAAGCGCTGCCCTGGGTTAAGGATGGTACCGATTACACCGAAGCGTCCATGATTGGCAAACTCACATCTATGGCCGAGACCAGTCCCCGGGTATTCGAGATCGTTATGAAGACGTCGTGGATACGAATTGAACGGGGGAAGGAAAACGGAGTTGATGACTTGGTAGTTTGGTACCTGATGCAAATGGCAGCCACAGACGAAGCCATCGCCGTTCAGGTAATGGACTTGCCTTTCATGGACACTATGGACTGGGAAGACAGCACCAGAGTCCGTTTCTTACTTGAACTGATGACTACGGACCGGCCGGGTCTGGAGCGGTTGCTCATCCATCCTGAGTTGCTGGCAAGACCCGAAAAGGAACACCCCGCCCCAATGGCGCTGTTGTACCTGGATACACGGGATTCGGATGCGGCGAGGCAGATTGCTAATCTGCCCTGGGTAAGGGACGGGACTCCAGAGTTGGAGAACGAGGCAGTAGTATTACTGCAGGAACTGGCCCTGAAATCCCCCACCGTCTTTCAGGTGGTTATTGGTCACGAACCGGGTTGGCTGCCACCACAAACCGGCACGGATACTTCAGCCATGGAACGTATCATTTCCCTCTCGGAGGTCAACGAATATGTCGCGTTACGGGTCATAGAAATGCCATTCATGGACTCTATAAGCTATCAAGATTATGAGCTCTTGCGGTTCTTGTTGGAGTTGGCCCAATCCGATGTTGCAGGTCTGGACTTTGTTCTCTCTCATCCTGACTTTGCGGGAGGGCTTGCCGACGAGCAAGTTAACCAAGTGGCCCTGGTCTACCTGGAACGGACAGACCCCGATGCCGCCCGATTGATTCGGAATCTGCGGTGGGTGGCCGACGGCATTGCATACTGGCCGGAAAGCGACTCCAGCTCCATCCATGACGACATGAGCAAATTCGAGAGCGGCGCTGTCAGCCAATTGATAGGACTCTCGCAGTGGAACCCTCAAGTATTTCTGGGTCTGGTCAACAAACCCTGGTTGCAGGAAGAATTGACGAGAAGCTCCTACGAGGTCTTCGACGGGCTCACGGGCCTGAGCGGCAGACTTCCGGGGGCAACCATCAAGCTTCTGGAAATGCCTTTCCTGGACGAGGTGGATATCAATGACGACATTACCCTGGAAACCCTGAACGACCTTTACTGGGAAGATGCCGACAAGGTCACTCAATTGGTCAACCGACTGGAAGCAATGGGCGGCTTGACCGACGACAATCATTTCCTGGTCAAATATTTTCAACTGGAACTGGTTAATCCACAAGCCTGGCATGAAATGAACGACCTGTCCTGGGTGAGAGACGGCCTGCAAGAATCCGAGCAGCCCGGGGTCCGAGAGCTAATTTACACTGCCCTGTACACAAATGGACTCTTCCCGGAACTGCTGGACAAGCATTGGGTGAAGGATGGTATCAGTACGTTTGAGGCGGCCCTGATTCAAGAACTAAGATCTACCAAGAACAGGTTCGACCGCCGCGACGCAGGAGGGGAGGTCGTCTTGTTGCTGGACATGCCCTTCCTTGAGTCGGTAGAACCGTCCGATACGTCAGCCGTGTCGTCCTTAAGCCGTTTGGCCAGGGAAGGGGAAGGCGATACAGATTACTTGGCTCAGGTTCTGTCCCACCCGGAATTGAAAGGTGGAATTACGGATCAAGACGCCATGATAATTGCGTTCTTAGGCAGACTTGCCAGACAGGACCCTGGCTTAATGGACGAGTTGCTCTCCTCCGGCGGTGAGTGGCTGGCACATCGGGATATAAGCCTGCCCCATACAGGGACAATTCGGCTGGCCGTTCTGGAAGAGGATGCCGGCAGAGAAAGAACGCTTGACCTGCTTGAGCACACCGTACGTACCCACGAAGAATTCATGATGACTTCCTATCCTGCCGATTTCATGGGCATACTGGCGGCCGAAATTCCGGGCGGTCTTGGCGGTGGAGTTATACCGGTTCGGCCAACAGAATCGGAAAGACCATTCCGAATCTCAAGTTCCGCAGCCTTTGCTTACTGGCCCCTCTATCACCCCCCATGGATGAGCACCGGTGCAGTGTACGTGTTGACCTGGGCTACTACGCCGGGAGCATTCGGTAAAGAGCCATCTCCTGAGACAATCCGGTGTGGCCCTATTCGCAACCTGGGACAGCTGGAGCATCTGAGCAATCAGTCAAGTGACGAGCGGGACGGTTCAGTAAATGTTCCATCGAGCTGTTCCTACGACATGGGGATAGCGTTCTACCTGGATCTTTACTCTCAACTTGGCGATAGGGCGTTTCGGCAAGGGTTCAGGCAGTTATACCTGGAAGCCCGGAAGCCTAGTCACGATCAAACCTGCTACGACCCGGAAAGGGGTCTTTGCCTGGTAAGAAAGAGCTTTGTCGACTCAGCCTCACCGTCCAAAGCCGCCGTCGCCGCCAAAATAATAGAAAAGTGGTACTACGGAGACCCCCTGGGGAAGGAAGAAGGGTAGCATTTTCAGGCGCCTTCCGCCCCCTACCACTTCTGTATTTCCGGCAGCACTTCTTTGCCGAAGAGGCCGATGTTCTTCATGGTGGCGTTGTGGGACATTTTTGATTCCTGGCCGTAGAAGATCAGGTGGTCCATGCCCAGGCGGTCGTATAGGTACCTAATCTTTTCCAGCACGGTGTCGGGGGTGCCCGCCACTATGTGGTAGTTTTCGTTCAGTTCTTCGTAGGTCTGCTGGATTAGGGGGCGGATGGCCCGGCGGGCCGCCACCTGTTCGCCCTGCTGGGTGCGGTAACCGACCGGGTTCATGTACTCGCGGGGGCCGCGGGTGGTGGTGCCCATGCGCCAGATGAAGTGGCGGGCCTGCTCGTCGGCCTCCTCCTGGGTATCGGCGACATAGCAGCAGAGCAGGTAGCCGAAGTTGTCGGGAGTGGGTTCGTAGCCGACTTCCGCGGCAGTGCCGCGGTAAATCTGGAACAGGTCCTCGGTAACGTCCAGGGGAGTCAGGAAAGCCACGTAGGTGTAACCGTGGGACGCCGCCCATTGGGCCGTCTCCGGGCTGGCCGTGCCGGGCACCCACACCGGCGGATGGGGCTTCTGCACGGGCACCATCCAGGGGTTAACTACGCGGAAGTTGTAGTGCTTGCCCTCCCAGCGGAAGGGGCCGGGCTCGGTCCAGGTCTTGATGACCAGGTCGTGGCACTCCTCGAAGCGCTCGCGATTGTACATGGGATTGCCGTTGGTCGCCAGGGTCTCCACGCCCGTACCCCGCACCATTCCCGAGATAACGCGCCCGCCGGAGATGACGTCAATCATGGCGATTTCCTCGGCCAGGCGGACCGGGTTGTCGTGGATGGGCAGGATGTTGCCGAGCAGCAGGATTTTGGCCTGCCGGGTGGTGCGGGCCAGGACAGCGGCGGCCAGGTTGCAGGAGGCGTTCATGCACGACGGAGTGTTGTGGTGCTCGTTGACCATGATGCCGTCGAATCCCATTTCGTCCACGTACATGCACTCGTCAAAGTAGCGCTTGAACAGGTCGGTGGCGGTGTCGGGTTCAAAGTAGGTGTTAGGGAAGGTCAGGCGCAGGGAGGGGTACTTATCGCCCTCCTCGTCGGGGTATTCGTGGTAGGGAAATTCGCTGAAGTAGTAGATTTTCATTCTCGATTCCTTTTCAAGCAGGCATGACTTACTCTTCGCTGAAGTTGCGGCAGAAGCGCTTATTGGCCTGCCGGTTCCAGCGGTTCATCTGCGCGCGTTCCGGTTCGCAGCAGTGTGGTGCAAAGCTTTTACACGACGTGGGGAAGCGAGGTGTGCGGGGAGGTATTTGGATCGGGCCCTTACGTTTCGCCATTATTGCCTCTCTCTTATCGCACCATCAGTCATGTTGGGAAATCAAGCCCACTGGCACCTGCGGGACGGGATATATCCAGTGATGCTACCCCGAGTTTTGGGCTACGGCAAATCCGGGCGTGGCAACGGAGTCTATTGCAACTATGCGCACATTTTTCTTGGACAAGTATAACCTGGTTTCCGTCAGCTTCTCCATTTCGTTTAGTTGCAGTTCCACGGATTCCCGTAGTTCCAACTGGGCCTGTTCGAAGGTGTCGGCAAAGGCGGAAGCTCCCAATTCCAGGCATAGTCCGACCCATTGGTTTAATTCCTGACTGAATTCAAAGGTCAGGACGATTACGTAGTCGGGGGAACCTTCCGAATTGCGGTGGATTACGGTTGCGGTGTCGCGCATGGTGCGCCCCCTTTTCAGATACAGCCAGGAGAAACTGCTGCCAAGCATGATTATTACTGAACTATGATAGCACGGGAGAGATACAATCCTCCTGTGCAGGTCATTGATTGCCACATATCACCCCCTATGTCACCCGCACATTGTCCCGCCAGCAAGGCAAGGTTAGAATGTAGGCGCTGTTATTTCAGATTTAGCAACGGTTATCAAAGGAGATCACCCAACCGTAGGGGCAGACCTACGTGTCTGCCCTGGTCCGAGGCAGCATGAATATTTACAGCACCGACCATTCCCGCCGTTCAATTCGCTTGAAAAGTTACGACTACGCTCAGGCGGGGGCGTATTTCGTTACAATTTGCACCCAGAACAGGGCTTGTCTGTTCGGGGATGTGGTGGATGATGAAATGCTGCTGAACCGCCTAGGGAGTGTTGCTCATGACGAATGGGCCCGAACCCCCGAAATTCGTCAGGAGGTAGACTTCGATGTTTTTCAGGTTATGCCCAACCACATCCACGGCATAATCGTCATTGCGGAGAATGGTTCAGGTGCAAGTGATGTCAGCGTAGGGGCGCACGGCCGTGCGCCCCTACCATGCAAACCACCAACAGGCCTTAGCAGAGCGCCAAGATCCCTGGGTTCCATCGTCGCTGGTTTCAAGTCAGCCGCCACCAAACGCATCAACGTGGTACGCCATACTCCAGGACTTCCTGTGTGGCAGCGCAACTATTACGAACGGGTTATACGCAATGAGGCCGAACTTAATGCCACAAGACAAAACATAATCGACAACCCGCTGAATTGGGCACTGGATTCCTTGAATCCCCAACCCAAACCACAGACGGCTTCCAAAAAGTCTCTACTCTAGTCCCCCCAAAGGAGCAACGCAATGGTTCAGCAAGGACAGATTGACAACCTTCTCCGTGAATCCGGTGAGATTCCTGCGCCGCCCCATGTTTCTGCCCAGGCTGCGCTGCAGGACTATGACGGGGCCTATGCCCGTTCCATTGAGGACCCGGAGGGGTTCTGGGCGGAGGCTGCGGAGGGGCTGCACTGGTTCAGGCGCTGGGACCAGGTGTTCCAGTGGGAGTACCCTAACTTCCGGTGGTTTGTGGGCGGTCAGACGAACATCTGCTACAACGCCTTGGACCGCCACCTGAACACCGAGCGGCGCAACAAGGCGGCCCTTATCTGGCTGGGGGAGGACGGCACGGAGCAGGTCTATACCTACGCCCGCCTGGCCCAACAGGTTAACCGCTGCGCCAACGGGCTGAAGTCCCTGGGAATCGGCAAGGGCGACCGCGTGGTCATATACATGCCGCTGACGCCCGAGGGGGCCATAACCATGCTGGCCTGCGCCCGCATCGGGGCCATCCACAGCGTCGTATATGCCGGCTTCAGCGTGGGTTCCTTGCGCGACCGCATCCAGGACGCTTCGGCCAAGGCGTTGATTACCGGCGACGTGGGCTACCGCCGCGGCAACAAGGTGGACCTGATCGGCATCGCCAACGAGGCCGTGGAGGGCTGCGACTCGCTGACTTCGGTAATAGTCTGGCGCAGAGAAATGGCCCGGGGGGAACTGAAGGAGGGGCAGGTGGACTTCGAGGAACTGCTGGCCGGCCAGTCCATTGACTGCGAAGCCGAGGTTATGGACGCCGAAGACCCCCTGTACATCCTGTACACCAGCGGCACCACCGGCAAGCCCAAGGGCGTGGTCCACGTCCACGGCGGGTACATGGTGGGCACCCACTACCACTTCAAGAACTTCTGGGACGTCAAGGACAACGACGTTTTCTGGTGCATGTCGGACATAGGCTGGGTGGTGGGCCACAGCTACATCGTCTATGCGCCCCTGGTGGCCGGGGCCACCACCGTGTTCCGCGAGGGCGCGCCCGACTTCCCCCACAACGCCGTCTTCTACGAAATCATCGAGAAGTACGGGGTCAACGTAATCTTCACGGCCCCCACCGCGGTGCGGATGCTAATGCGCTATGGCGAGGAACCGGCCAAACAGTACAACCTGCGGTCCCTGCGCTTCCTGACCTGCGCCGGCGAGCCGCTGAATCCCGAGGCCCTGCGCTGGGCCCACGAGCATATTTGCGGCAGCGGCGAGTGGGCGCACATCGTGGACAACTGGTGGCAGACGGAGACGGGCGGCCCCTGCCTGGGAACGATGGCTACCATGGAAACCCGCCCGGGGCGGGTGGGCAAGCCCCTGCCCGGGGCGCTGATGGACATAGTGGACCGGGAGGGCCAGCCGATTGAAGAGCCGGACAAGGGCGGCTTCCTGGTCATCCGGCGTCCCTTCCCCCATTTTTCCCGCACAGTCTGGGGCGACCCCGAACGCTACGAGGGGACCTGGACCCAGATTCCCGGAGTCTATTCCTCGGGCGACGTGGCCCTGCGGGACGCCGACGGCTACTACATGGTGGTGGGCCGGGCAGACGACGTGCTGAACGTGGCCGGCCATCGCATCGGTTCGGCGGAGGTGGAAAGCGCCCTGGTGTCCCACCCGTCGGTGGCGGAAGCGGCGGTCATCGGCAAGCCCGACGAGCTGCGGGGCGAGGTAATCAAGGGTTTCGTTACCCTGCGGGTGGGCAACGACCCGTCGGACCTGATGATTGATACCCTGCGCAACCACGTGCGGGGTGTGCTGGGCCCCATCGCAGTGCCTGCGGAGATTGAATTTACCCCGGCCCTGCCCAAGACCCGCTCGGGCAAGATAATGCGCCGCCTGTTGAAGGCCAACGAACTGGGGTTGGACCCGGGGGATATTACGACGCTGGAGGATTAGGGGCTTGGCAACAGGAACACACCAATGAATGGGGAAGAGTTTAAGCGTCGGGCACGTCGGTATGCCCGCAGAAATGGCCTTGACTGGCGGTTTATTCCTCAGCGCGGCAGGGGCAGCCACGGTATGTTCTACGTTGGCGACCGCTTCACGTTTGTCCAAAGAGGTGAAATAAGCCCCAGAACGCTTCACAGCATGCTAAGGGATCTGGGAATAAACAGGAGGGAGTTCTAGTTATGAAGTACGCCTATCCTTTTCACATCGAAGGCAATGACGAGGACGGGATGGGATTTAACGTAGTATTCCCGGATGTCTATGGCGCTAACACTGGCGGCCTCAGCTACGAGGAAGCGCGCAGCAATGTTGAAGACTGCCTGGCCGGTGCCCTGGGCGCTTATGTTCAGTTGGGTTGGGACCTGCCCGTCCCCAGTCCCATAAGAGAAGGCCAGGAGCTGGCATTAGTGCCCCTGCTGTCGGCAGCCAAACTATCGATCTATTCAGCCATGAGGCAGCAAGGCGTGACCAGAATCGACTTGGCTCGACAACTGAATATTAGCGACAAGACAGTGGAAAGGCTGCTGTCCCCAGACCGTCACTCTCCCTGGAGCCAAGTAACACGCGCTCTCTCCCTTTTGGGTTGCGAACTGGTAGTTGAGGATAAAGTCGCCTGAACTGTTTTAGTTGTGAACTTGTCCTGTCAGCAGATCTCAACGGCAACTAAACACTTACCATCAAGGGGAACCCATCCAATGAAAGCAATGGTATTGGAGCAATACAACGCTCCCCTGGCCTGGCAAGAGGTGCCGGAGCCGGAAGTTGGGCCACGGGACGTACTGATTCGGGTGGTGGCCAATGGGCTGTGCGCCACCGACCTGAAGATTGCCGGCGGGCTGGTGCCCACGGTTTCCCTGCCCCACATTCCTGGGCACGAAGCGGCCGGCGAGGTGGTGGAGGTGGGCGCGGAGGTGCCGGGGCTGCAACGGGGAGACCACGTTACTGTCTACCCCACCGAGGGCTGCGGCTACTGCGACTACTGCCGCAAGGGGTTCGAGAACTACTGCGTTACCGCGCCCCGTACCGGATTCGAGATTAACGGGGGCTTCGGCCAGTATATGCGGGTATCCGGACGCAACGCCGTGAAGATTGCCCCCGATGTCCCGTGGGAGGAAGCGGCCATCATCCCCGACGCCATGGCCAGCGTTTACCACGCCCTTACGCACCGGGCCAGGGTGCAGCCCGGGGAGACGGTGGTAATCATCGGCATCGGCGGCCTGGGCATCCACGCCATGCAGATGGCGAAACTCATGGGGGCGAGGGTGATCGCCGCCGACGTGGTGCCCGACAAGCTGCAGGGCGCCGAGCAGTTCGAGCCCGACGTGATAGTCCACAGCCGGACGGAAAGCCTGCCGGAGCGGGTGAAGGAGCTAACCGACGGGCTGGGAGCGGACGTAGTGGTGGAGGGAGTGGGCGGCGAGGCGGTGGCTGCCGTCCTGCCCGACAGCCTGGCCTGCCTGAAGCTGGGCGGCAGGCTGGTAATCCTGGGCTACAACTACGGCATTCCCCTGGCGGTGGACACCGCCGACCTGATCTACGGCCAGTGGAGCATACTGGGCACCCGGGCTTCCAACCTGCAGGACGTGGTGGAAGTAGTCAAGCTGGTGGAACAGGGGAGGCTGAAGCCGGTGGTGTCGGAGACCTACCCGCTGCAGGATGTGGAACAGGCCCTGGCCCGGCTGCGCGAAAGCCCGCCGCTGGGGAGGATAGTGCTGCAGTCGCGCTAACGAGCCTGAAAGGAATACCGGATTTGATTCTTACACTTTTACAGTTGTATCCGCCTTAGCCCACGTCAGATAGACCCCATCGGGGTCTATTTCTTCCTCAGGGCTAGCGTACTCCGCTGGAATTGGAAGGCCCTGCTCTCTAAGGTCATCCAGGTGAATCTCCAGGGCTTCTCTGAAACTGGCCAGGGCCTCTTCCGGCGTATCGCCAATCGCCACACAGCCCAACACATTTGGGGAAAAGGCTCCCCAGTTTTCGGGGCCCGGAACCAGAACAATAGCGTATTTCATCCTCAAACCTTACAACTTGGCTTGGCGGCGTATGCTTGACCACAGCCATGCATCCAAGTCGCCCCCCAACCTACCGGGGATGGTCACACTTCCTAGCTTGACAGGATGGTGATAAATGCGGTGATCACCGGTAGTCCGTACGTGAAACCAGCCATCCTCTTCAACTATTCGAATGGCTTCGCGGACTTTGATGGAGGGCATTAAGTGGTCTCTGTAGATGGTCGGGGCGGCCGGATTTGAACCGGCGACCCCCTGCACCCCATGCAGGTGCGCTCCCGGGCTGCGCCACGCCCCGACACTAGGTAGACAGGATACCACACAGGGGTTGCGGCTACAAGACCAGGAGTTGGCGCGTAGTCGTTGTGTCTAATCTGCCAAATTACGGCAAAAACTCTGAAACTATTTGACCACGAGTTTTTCACCCTCCCGGCATATTCATTACCTCATGGACTTCAATCTCGCAGGAAGGGTCCAGCCGGAGGTGGGGGTGGCCTTCGAGCATGGATTGCGCTGCGGCCATGTCATCGGCCTCAAGAATGGAGTAGCCAACCACGTTCTTGTCGCTGGGTGAGCTGCCTTCGCCCGTCAGTTTCAGGTTGCCAACCATGGGGCCGCCCATTTCGGGAAGGCCATCGCCGCAGCGACCGGCCCACTCCATCCAGGCCTGCATTTCCGCCTGCATGTCCTCCTGGGTGGCCCCCTTTTCCTGCATCATCTGCATGTAGGGCGCCCGCGCATGATAGATAACTATGAACTTGCTCATTGCTCATCCCTGGTTTAGATTCGCTGGCTTCAAGCCAGCCATACCATTCTAATGGCCCGCCCGCCTGCGATAAACCCGTTCTCGCGCCTTATCCGTTGATATGAGGAGGGAATTTCCGCCGGTACCCTTCCTGTTGGTCGTGCCCGCAAAGACAGGCGGCTGTCCCACGGGGTAAAATACGCAAACCCTGATTCCACGGAGGTTGCCATGCCTGGGCCGCTGGATGGCGTGAAGGTTGTCGAGTTCACCGAGATAATCGCCGGTCCTCTTGCCGGGATGCTGCTGTCCGACATGGGGGCCGACGTTATCAAGGTGGAGCCTCCCTGGGGCGATCCCTGGCGGGGGACCCAGCCCGTGTCCCCTACGGAAAGCAGGGTCTTCATCGCTTACAACCGGGGCAAGCGCAGCATCACCCTGGACCTGACCACCGAGGCCGCCGCCGAGGTGCTGGCCCGCCTGATTCCCCAGATGGACGTGGCTATCGTCAACTACCGGCCCGACGTGGCGGCCCGGCTGGGGGTGGACTACGAAACCCTGTCAGGCATCAACCCGCGGCTCATCTATTGCGAGAACACCGCCTTTGGCCGCCAGGGGCCGGATTCCTACCGCCCTGGATACGACCTCATCCTCCAGGCTATGTCCGGGATAATGACGGCGGAGAGCAAGACTGCCAATGGAGTGCCGGTGCATGTCGTTTCGTCGCCGATGGTGGACACTTCCGCAGGCATCTGCCTGGCCTGGTGCGTTTGCGCCGCCCTTTTCCACCGGGAGCGGACGGGGAAAGGACAAAAGGTGGAAACCACTCTGCTGGGGCTGGCTATTGCACTGCTGGGCATGCGCTTCGTGGAGATTGAGGCCCTGGACAGGGAGAATAACGCCGCAACGCTGGAGTCCCTGTCCGCGCTGCGGGAGGCGGGAGTACCCTATCCGGAACTGTTGAAAATCTACGAGGCCGACCATCCCGTAACGCCGGGGAACATCTATTACCGCAGCTACCAGACCGCAGACGGGGTAATTTCCCTGGGCTGCCTCAGCGATCCCCTGCGGAAGCGACTGCTGGACGTGGTGGGGCTGACCGACATCCGCTTTGACCCGGATTACAACCCGCGCAGCGAGGCGGCGGCGGCCTTCGGGGAGAAACTGTTGCGGCAGGCGGAGGAGGTGTTCCTGCAGCGCACCACCGCGGAATGGCTGGCGCTGCTGGACGAGCGGGGCATACCGGGGGGACCGGTACGGTTCATCGAGGAGGTCTTCGACGACCCCCAGGTGCAGGCCAACGGCCTGGTATCGGACCTGGAGCACCGGGACATGGGCCCCCTGAGAATGGTGGGGCCGCTGGCCTCATTCAGCGAGACTCCACTGGAGCCAACGGCGCCCCCTGCGCTGGGCCAGCACACCGATGAGGTGCTGGCGGAACTGGGGTTTGCCGCGGACGAGATTGAAGGGTGGCGGCGGAACGGGGCGCTGGGCTAACGCCGCTTACCCGATGAAAAGGGTGTAGGTGAGGCCGGTGGGTTGCGCTACCTCCTGCGGGTCCAGGATGCGGCGCTGGCCGTCCAGGGCGCGGCGGGCCACCTCGCGGTTGATGGGCGGCACCTGCTCCAGGGCGTCGATTTCTTCCAGAGAAAAGTAGGCGGCCATGTCCACCTCGTGGGCGTCGGGGGTGGGATCGCCGGAAACGGGGCGCAGGGCCAGGATGACGTAGGTGCTGTTGCCGTTGTCCGGATCGTAGCGGTTGCGGATGCCCAGGACGCCCACCACCTCGGCGGTTACGCCAGCCTCCTCGGCTACCTCGCGGACCACCGCCTGCTCCATGGTCTCATCCTGCTCCACGAAGCCGCCGGGTATCTGCCAGTTGCCCCGGCCCCGGCGGGAGGCGCGGCGCACCATGAGCAGCTTATTGTCCTTGATGACGGCGCCTCCCACGCCAAGGTTGTAGTTGGTGTTGTAGCGTTCCGGTGGGGGCATGGTGGTTTTCCTCCTGCAAGTATCACTTCAACTGGGTCATCAATTGACCTCGATACCTCCGAATATGACGGTACCGACAACGGTCAGCTCCCCGGCCGCTTCTTCCGCAGCGGGCTGTTGCCGCTTGTTCTCAGTTCCCCCGAACAATGTAGTGGTTTGCAGGCTTACGCGCCAGTCTGCCGGGACTCGCAGTTCCACTCCGCCACAGACTACGGTGACTTCGAGAGTAGCCGTCCCTGCGTAAAGCTCGGCTTCGCGCAAATCCAGAGTCGCTCCACCGAGAACTGCCGTCACCTCTCCACCGCGAAATTCCTTTGAATTTACGCGCTCTACGCCGCCACCAAACAAATAGGCACTGCGCCAGGTGTCGCCGGGACCGCTACCTGGGGCGCTGTTGGCGGCAGCGGGAGAGTTCAGGCGTTCCTCCGCTTCAGTCGCGCCCCTGCCAGATCCGGAGTTACGCCGGCGGCGGCGCCGCCGTCTTACCCGTCCTCCCAGCAGCAGGGCCAGCCCGGCAATTACGATGAACACGGGCCACACCAGGGAGAAGTCCCAGTCCCACAGGTCCAGAGTCCATAGCTGGAAGCCGATGCCCAGCAGCACGAGGATGATGGGCCAGAGCCGGAACCGGAAGCCGCCGGAGACCAGTTCCCACAGTCCCCAGAGGATAAGCAGGATGGGCCACCAGGTGCGAGCAAAGTCCCAGCCCCAGTCCAGGTTGATGACGTTGGTGTTGCTCAGGAGCAGCAGCACGCCCAAGGCTACGAGGATACCGCCTATGATATAGCGGGGTTTAATGGGGGATGAGTTCATTCCTTTGCTTTTTGCCTCCTATGCCGTGACCGCTGATACCTGGAATAACAGTTGTTGCACACTTATCGACTTTTTCTGATAAACAGGTATGAGGTCATTATAGCCGTAATCAGGGCAAGTATTGCCACGGCCATAGCTGCAAAACCCACAGCCTCGCTGCCCGTTGAGCCTATCTTACCCGCCGGTCCTGGAAAGCCGCTGGGACCGACAGGGCCGGCGGGGCCAGCTGCTCCCCTTGCGCCCGCGAGTCCCGGGGCCCCTTGCTCTCCCTTCAACCCCGGGGGCCCGCCTAAACCGGCAGGCCCACGGGCGCCTGCAGGCCCTGCCGGTCCGGGAGGGCCTTGAGGGCCCGGGGCACCAGGTTCGCCCCTTGCTCCAGCGTCCCCCTGCGGTCCCTCCTTCCCCTGGAAACCTTCTGGTCCTGCTGCACCACATATGCCGTGTTGGTCAATCCGCGCCTTCAGAGATTCGCTATGTCCATTGTTGGGTGAAGCGGGACCAAGGCTTAAACTTGTATGTGGACTGTAGCGCCTGTTATGGCCTCTTGGAGAGTCTGTTATTTCCAACGCGGTCCACGCCACAGGGAGGTAGTGAACTGACTCTGAAACCCCCGCTAGTTGTTCGTTTACTCGTGATACGTCGTTGGCCTTACCAATGATGGACTCCCCCTGGGCCGAGGCGATGGTTGGCGCAACAATGGCTGCGGACATAAAGCCTAATACCATGAAGAGCATCGGAACCGATGCCCGGACAGGTCCATTTGCCGTGGGAGGAGGAGGTCGATTGTTCTTTGATGCGTCCCTATTACTGCGGAACTTGTGGATTGAATAGGGAACAGATCCGGCCGCTACTGCGGCCACGGCCGCCAGAACCAGTGGAAAGAGGCCTAGCGGGTACTCGCCTGGTGGGCCCTGGGGGCCTGCCGTCCCCTTCGGGCCCCTTTGACCAGTAGGACCTGCCGGTCCGTCAGTGCCTGGGGACCCAAGGGGGCCCTGAGGGCCCACCGGGCCTGCCAGACCCATTGGCCCGCTTTCGCCCGGCGTACCTACAGGGCCCTTGCGGCCCGCCGGGCCCTGCTCACCCGCTGCTCCCGCTTCACCTTTGGGCCCCCGTTCACCCTGCGGCCCCCGTGGCCCTTGTTCGCCGTCAAGACCTCTCGGGCCGGGCGGGCCGCACTGCGTCATAAAAATAGAGCCCATAAAGTTGTAGAAGCTTTGCCCTGCTCGCCAAGGAGTCAGCGTGAGTGTGAGATCATTCGTATGTTGGCCCGCTTCCCAATCAGGATGGCCTTGAAAGGTTGGGTAAACGTTCATCCAGAAATAGAAAGTCTCTTTGGTCCTGGTGACTTCAATTGTGTATTCCCCATTTTCCCCGACCTTGGCAATGCCGACTATTTCGCCGGACCGTTCTACAGACTTGGTCCTGGCTGTGATGATCGTGCCTGCCGGAGCGGGTTCAATTCTTCCCCGATTATTGTCCAAGAACGCCGCGCCCGAAAAGGTATGTGCAGGTTCAGTCAGGCAATCGCTTACTGGCGGCCACGGCTCCGGAAGGAACCCTTCATAGAAATCCAGGTCAAAGTTGGTAGTGGCAGCTCCCGCCTCCCATTTGTCGTAGGTCTGACGGGCGAAAATCCACCGGCCAACTGTGAACGTCACGGGGCCGTCGGACTTCCGAAGGCGCAAAGTGTATTCACCGTCAGTGTCTATGGTAGTCGTGCCGATCTTTCTACAAACATCCCAAGCATTGAGTTCAGCGCCATCGCCGGGCCAGACCAAGCTACCGGAGGCTCTGCCGGATATAACGTGCACGACCTCGTCTTCCTGCTGCTGCGCCGTAACAACGCCAGGAAGCATGAGAGTCATGGCAGCTACCGATGCCAATAAGACCCTGAGTGCAGTTTTCATGCTTTGCGCCTTCTTCATTCGTTAGCGGCCCGCCGGCACGGGCAGGCCCGCCACGTTTACGGGGACGCTGCCGAAGGTGTGGCGGGTGGTGTAGAAGAGGGTCTTCCAGTCTTCGCCGCCGAAGGCCATGTTGGTGGTGCCGGGGGCGCCGTGGACGATGATGCCCAGGGGGTTGCCGGAAGGGTCCATGACCCAGATGCCGCCGGAACCGCCGCAGTAGACGTTGCCCTCCACGTCCACCTTCATGCCGTCGGGGTTGCCCTCGCGCTCGCCGCCCAGGTCGCAGAAGACGCGGTCGGTGGCGATGAGGGGCATGCCGTTGGGTTCCAGGTCGAAGGCGCGGATGTGGCGGCAGCGGGTGTCGTTGATATACAGGACACTCTCGTCGGGGGACAGGGCCAGCCCGTTGGGGCGGCTGAAGTCCCACACGATGAGGGTGATTGTGCCCAGGTCAGGGGAGACGTGGTAAACGCCGTTCCAGTCCAGGTCAAGCCCCGGGGTGGGAAAGCCGGGGTCGGTGAAGTAGATGTCGCCCCGGGAACTGACGATGACGTCGTTGGGGCGGTTGAGGCGACGGCCCCGGTAGTTGCTGGCAACGACGGTGATGCTGCCGTCGGGTTCCTGGCGGGTTACGCGGCGGGTGTCGTGCTCGCAGGCCAGCAGGCGGCCGCTGGGGTCTCGGGTAAGGCCGTTGGCCCGGTTAGTGGGTTGTGAGAACAAAGTTGCACCTGTGAAGATGTGCAAGTTGCCAGGGGTCACTCCTCCTCTTTGGTCGCCAGCTTGGATGGTCGGATAACCAGGGTTATCAAGATTTACAACCGTACCTATACGACCTCTAAGAAATGAATCGGCCGACTGCTCAACTCTTACTGCTGAACCCAGTTGAAGACCTTCAAGTTCGCGATCATTCAAAGGCCATTTCATCCTACAGTTGTTGTGGATGTCGCTGAAGAGCAGGTAGCCGCCCTCGTGCCACCACAGGGGACCCTCGGCGGGGCCCATGGCGCCGCCGTAGCCGTCGCCAAGTTCGGTGATGGGGGCGTCGGGGGAGACAATGCTGGCAAGATTGGGGGAGATTACTTCTATGGGCATTTCAAACCTCCTGAATTTCTCTGTGAGTCTCTGTGTCCTCTGCGCCTCTGTGGTGAGAGCGTTTCTTCACCGCAGAGGCGCAGAGAGCGCGGAGTTACGCAGAGGTTCTCTTACCGGTCGGTGGGGACGGGGATGCCGGGTATTTTGATTTGGACGCTGCCGAGGGTGCCGCGGGTGGTGAAGAAGAGGGTCTTCCAGTCCGCGCCGCCCATGCAGAGGTTGGTGGTGGCCTCCTGGCCGTGGACGACGGTGCCCAGGTGCTTGCCGGTGGGGTCCAGAATCCACAGGCCGCCGGAACCGCCGCAATAAACGTTGCCCTCCACGTCCACCTTAATGCCATCGGGCACGCCGGGGCGGTCGCCGTGCAGGTCGGCAAAGACCCGGTCGGAGGACAGGGCAACGCCGCCGGTGGGCAGCACGTCAAAGGCGCGAATATGGCCCCGCCGGGAGTCGTTGACGTAGAGGACGCTCTCGTCCGGGGAGAAGGCCAGGCCGTTGGGGAGGGTGAAGTCGGCCACCAGCAGGGTCATGGTGCCCAGGTCGGGAGATACCCGGTAGACGCCGGAGATAGTCTGCTCCCACTGGTTGGCAACGCGGGGGAAGGTCCAGGGGTCGGTGAAGTAAATGCTGCCGTCGGACTTGACGATGACGTCGTTGGGACGGTTAAGCTGGCGGCCCTGGAAGGTGTTGGCGATGACGGTGGTGCGCTCGCCGTCGCGGCTGAGTCGGGCCACCCGGCGGCCGTCGTGCTCGGCGGAAAGCAGCCTGCCCTGCAGGTCGCGGGTGAGGCCGTTGGCCCGGTTGGTGCCCTCGGTGAAGACGGTAACGCCTTCGCCTTCGGCCCACTTCATGCGGCGGTCGTTATGGATGTCGCTGAAGAGCAGGTAATTCCCTTCGTGCCACCACAGGGGGCCCTCGGCCGGGCCGTTGGCGCCGCCATACCCGCTGCCCAGTTCCCGTATCTCGGCGTCCAGGTCAATTATCTGCTCCAGTTCGGGAGCCATCTGTTCTATAGGCATGTTCTCGTCCTCCATGTGCGCTGATTTGAACTCGCTTTCAGTAGAGCCTGCCGGGTGATGGGCCTGCCCCCCGGCATTATACGAGATAGCGTGGCTATATTCATTCATTGTCCTTTAATCCACGAATAGACACGAATGCTCACAAATAGGGCGTGCAAAACGCATTGGCGAAAAATTTGCGCCCAGTGATGTGATGAGAAAATGCTTAAATTCCGGTCAATATTGGGTCCGGTTCACCTTGCGGCTTTGGTTGACGATGGGCTTAAATGGTTGAACCAAGGCAGAAGGGTTGATGTGGGCAGCGCCGCACAGGCCCGACGGAGGGCAACAGGGCCGCTGCAGGTTGTGAGGCTGCGGGAATTTGGATGCAGGGAGGTGGATGAGCATAGAGACACAAGCCGACCCATCAAGAGGTCAACCGCCCGGTTGAATCGGGCGGGAAAAACAGAATAGTCTCAGGGCATGGCAAAGCGACTGATACTTAGGTGTTTGAGGAGACCGGTCGCAAACGGCAGGCAAGCCCGGAGAGCAGGCACAACAGTCCGGTACAGCATTTCGAGGAATATTCTCCAGTCTTTCTTATTTTTCCGGTTGGCGCCCCATAATTGGGCCGCTGGCCAGCGCCGGACCAAACTACCGCTCCAACTGCCCCTGCCGCCGGCAAGACATCCGGCGATGACCACCCTCTCCGAGCCACTCTTCAGTCCCGCTGTGCCCATGGGTCTCGACATTTAGTCAATGAGAACCCGCCTTGTCAGAATCGCCCGGCATACCCGTGTCGCGGCGAGGAGAAGGACACACCCATTCACAACCGATAAGGAGTGGCACGATATGGTAACTCGCATCAACAACGACCTCCAGGAACGACTGCGCAAGGCCGAAGAAGCCGAAAACGCGGTGAACCGGCTGGGCAACCTGGCCGCCGAGGCGCCGGTGCTGCGTCAGGAACTGGCCCGCGCCCAGCGGGAGCAGGGCTGGGACCGGGCCCGCAAGAACGCCATGGAAGAATGCACCCGCAAGATGGAGTCGGCATACGAGAAGCAGTCGCGGGTGCCCCAATTGCTGGAAGAGGTTTCCACCATGGTCTCTTCCCTGTACCAGCTTTTCAAGGAGATCGACACCCAGCGGCGGGAGGCCCTGGAACAGATGGCCATCATCGACCGGGTGGACTACGAGGCCGAACTGACAGACATGGAAGCGGAGCAGTTGGCCCTGGGCCGCGACGCCAGCAGCGTTGAGTACCTGGTGGCCTCCCGGCACGGCTACGCCCGGGTGAAGAAGATGATGGACGAGACCTTCCCGCACTTCAGCTACCTGAAGGACTGCGACATGGATGACCCCATGCGGCGGGACGTGGCCCAGTTCATCCTGTCCCACGTGGTCCCCATAGAGGACGTGTCGGTGGTCCACGCGGTGGAAGTCTAAGGCCTTCAGCACCTGAACCAAGGATGCTGCGGGCGAAGTAAACGGGTCCCCGGTTAAGCCGGGGACCCGTTATTTGGTTTATTGCTCCAGGAAAGGCCCTGGATTCCGGCTTTCGCCGGAATAACGTTATTCGGGAACTACCTAAACCTCCAGCGGGGTGTCGTCCAGGTTGGCCCATTCGCCCATGGAGGCGTCGTAGTTTTTGGCCCGGTCATAGCCCAGGAGCTTGAGCAGGAAGGTGCCGTGCGCCGCACGGATGCCGCCCTGTCAATAGGCAAAGACCGCCTTGTCGGGGGTTATGCCCTTTTCGTTGAGCATTTGGCGGATTTCAGTGGCCGGCTTGAACTTGTGGGTGTCCCGGTCCATGACGTTGAACCATTCCAGGTGCACCGCCCCGGGGACATGGCCGGCCCGCCGGTTGCCACGGTCGTTGGCGCCGGTGTATTCCCCATCGCTGCGCACGTCCCAGATAACCGAGTCATCCAGGCTGCAGGCGGCCTTGAGTTCGTCCACCTTGACCATGATGGACTCGTCGGTACTGGGCGTGAAGGTGGCGCCGGATTGGGGGGTTACGCGTTCGAAACTGATGGGGCGACCTTCGTTAACCCACGTACGCCAGCCGCCGTCCAGAACCTTGACGTTGGTGTGGCCGTAGTAGTTGAGGCACCACCAGAGGCGGCCGGAATAGAGGCTCTGGTTGTTGTCGTAAACGACGACGGTGGTATCGTCGCCGATGCCCAGGTTCTGGCAGAAGGCGGCGAATTTGTCCGGCGGCAGGATGTGGACGCGGCGGGTGTCCGGGTCCTTGGCATAGTTGTCGGGGACCAGCACGGCGCCGGGGATGTGGCCGCGCAGGTAGCCGGCCTCCAGGTCACCGTCCACCACCACCACGTTGGGGTCATCCAGATGCTCCGCCACCCAGGCGGCGCCGACCAGCAACTCGGGCCGGGCGAATCCTTCTCCGGTTGTCATGAATTCCTCCTTGCGGTTTATTCAAACATGGATGGACAGGATGGACAGGATTTTGGGTTTCCGGGCCCTATCCTGTATAGCCTGTCCATCCATGTTACGTCAGTCCGTGGTTGCCATAGGCGCCTGCTCTTCTTCCAGGTTGGCCCATTCGTACATTGAGTCGTCGTAGTTGCGGGCGTCAGGGTAGCCCAGCAGGTTGAGGACGAAGACACCGTGCGCCGCACGGAGGCCGGCCTGTCAATAGGCAAAGACGGCCTTGTCGGGGGTAATGCCGGCGTTGGACAGTAACCGCCGCAGTTCATCCGGGGACTTGAAGCGGTGGGTGGCCCGGTCCATCAGGTCCATCCAGTCAAAGTGGATGGCGCCGGTGACGTGGCCGGGGCGGTTGTTGCGGCTGACGGAGCCGGAATATTCGGCGGAGGTGCGGGTGTCCCAGATTACGGTGTCCGCGGCATTGGCGCCGCCAACGGGGCAACCGGCGCGGACCTGTACGTAGGTGGCAATGAGAGACGGATCAGCCTGGGATGCGAATACCGCGTCGTTGCGGGGAAGGGAACGGTCGAAGGCGACGGGGCCACCCTCGGACACCCAGGCCCGCCAGCCACCGTCCAGCACCCGGACGTTGCGGTGGCCGTAGTAGGCCAGCGTCCACCAGAATCGGGCGGCGTGGAGGCTCATGTTGTTGTCGTAAGCCACCACCAGGGTATCGCCGCCGATACCCTGGGCCTGGCAGGTGGCGGCGAACCGGTCGGGCGGGAAGGTGTCCACCCAGCCCGTGTCCGGGTTGCGCTCGTAGTTGTTGTCCAGGAAGACGGCGCCGGGGATGTGGCCGCGCAGGTACCCGGCTTCAGCCTCCAGGTCAATGATGACCAGGTCGGGGTCGCTCAGATGGGCCCGCAGCCAGGCCGGATCGGCCAGGTATTGGGGATTGGTAAATGCGGCATCTGTAGTCATGGCAGGCAGATTGTAGGGCAAGGGAAAGGCAGAGGGCAAGGTGTAGGACGGACCTGGAATCAGTGCCATTCAGATGGTTTCATGCAAGCAGGGGCGGGTTTGAAACCCGCCCCTACGGTTGAAGACTGTTTGACAAGTTCAGTTGGCTGTGCCCAAGCGGCAGCCCGAGCACCAACCGTAGAAGTCCACCCGCTGGGAGGAGATGTGGAAGTCGGCGCCGTCGGTGATGATATCAGTAAGTTCCGACACCATGTCCTGGCCCACGTCGGCGTCCACCACCATGCCGCAGCCCACACAGACCAGGTTGGCGTGGGGCGACAGGTTGGCGTCGTAGCGGGAGAGGCGCTGGAAGGGAAGCTCCCGGACTATGCCTACTTCCTCCAGCACGTCCAGGGTGGAATAGACGGTGGCGATGGTTACGTAGGGGAAGAAGGCCCGCACCCGCTCGTAAATATCCCGCACCGAGGGATGGTCGGCGGAGTTGACCACCACTTCAGCAATAGCCAACCTCTGCGGGGTTAACCGCATGCCCAAGGGCCTGAGCTTGGCAACCAGTTCTTCCTGGGTAGTCAATTCTTTCTCCAACGCCGGGAATGGATGGGGCGTATCCCGTTTAATTGGGGGATTATAGCATAGAAATTCGGATGAAGTATTGGCGGGATAAAGGAGTTGTCCAGAGCAAAAGTTCGGGGCCGGGTCTGTTGGCCCGGCCCCGATGCCGTAGCAAATTTGTTGGGGGTAGCAGCCTAAAGCCTTCCCCCAAAGAACACGGGAACCTGACGGCGGTAAATTTGGATGCGGGAGCGGGCAGATTCGACTACGAATACGTTGTCGTCGTCGTCCACGGTGACCGCGATGGGACCCCAGAAAAGCCTTTCCCGTTCCAGGCCCTGGGCGATGTCCCGTTCCTGCCACATCTCGGAGTTGGCGTCCAGCTTTTCCTTGCCCCACTTGGATAGGGAGCCGTCACCGGCGGTCTGGGTGAGGTATTCGCCGTCGGCGCTGAACACCTGCAGGCGGTCGTTGCCCCAGTCGGTCACGTAGACGTTGCCGTCCTTGTCCACCGCCACGCCGGTGGGGCGATCAAGCTGGCCGTCGCCGGAACCGGAGGCGCCGAACTTCATCAGGAAGTTGCCGTTGCGGTCGAACTTCTGGATTCGGTCGTTGCGCCAGTCGGCGATGTAGATGTCGCCATTGCTGTCAACGGTGATGCCCCAGGGCATGTTGAACTGGCCGTCGCCATCCCCCTTGCCGCCAAACTGGGAAATGTACTGACCGTCCCTGGTGAACTTCTGGACCCGGTGGTTGTCGCAGTCCACCAGCAGCAGGTTGTCATCCTGGTCAATGGCCAGGCCGGAGGGGCTGCCGATTTCGCCGTCGCCCGAGCCGGGAGTGCCCCACTTGCTCAGGAAAGCGCCGTCGCTCGTGTACATGGATATGCGGTTCAGCCACTCATCGGCCACAAAGACGTTGCCCTCGCTGTCCAGGGCGATGGAAGTAGGCCAGATGAGGGAACCGTCGGCATCGGAGGGGTCGCCCTCGCCGGCGGTGGTCACGCCCCGGGCGAACTCGCCAATGTAGTCCTCGTCAATGGTGCAGATGGTTATGCGCTTGCCGTCGGGCCGGTAGTCGTAGGACCGGCTGACGACGTACATGGTGTCCTCCTCGCCCCGGACCATGGCCACGGGATTACGGAAGCCGGGGCCGGAGAACTCGGCCCGGCCGATGGTGTGGCTGGGCTGAAGTGTGATTCCAGCAAATCGCGTAGTGGTCATATTGCCCTCCCTGTCAGGCGTTGTGTGGGGGTGGGCAGAGGTCGGTGTCCGCCCGTCACCCCCATCCTAACCTTCCCCCGTCGAGGGGGAAGGGACTCTCGAAATAGCCTTTAGATGAAGTCGAACTTTTCGAAGCTGCCGTTGACCAGGGGCTGGGCGTCCAGGCCCATCCAGTTCTCCAGCAGGGTGGTGTAGATGCTGCGGAAGTCGTTGTTGAAGTGCAGGTCGCCTTCCAGCAGCTTGTCCGCCTCCAGGGAAGGATACTCGCCGTACAGGCCGCCCTTGACGTTCTCGCCGATGACGAAGGCCATGCCGCCGGAACCGTGGTCGGTGCCGGAGCCGTTGTCGTGGACGCGGCGGCCGAACTCGGTGAAGACCAGCAGGGTTACATTGTCGGCGGCATCGTGCTCCCGCAGGTCGTCCATGAAGTCGCCAACGGCCTGGGAGGTCTCGCTCCACAGCTTGGCGTGGGCCTGCAGTTCGCCGGCGTGGGTGTCGAAGCTGTTGTAAGGAGCCGTGGTGTACAGCACCCGGGTGCCGAAGCCGGCCAGGTGGGTCTGGGCGATGTTGCGCATGTACTGGCCCACCACGTCGCCGCCGTACTCAACGGAAGACGAGTACATTTCGGGGGCGGTGCTCAGGATGTCGGCGCCCTTGAGAGCGTCCATGCCGGTGCGGGACAGGTAGTCCACCACGCCGCCGCGGCCCATGGCCGGGGAGTAGATGCGGGAGAAGACGTCCAGGGCGTCGGCCCGCTGGTCCTCTTCCTCGATACCCGTCAGCACGCCGTAGGAGGCCAGGTTGCCCACGGAGGCAACGGGCACACCGGGCATGGCCAGGGCGCGGGGCAGGCCGCGACCGAAGTTGACGCCGGTCAGCACGTTTTCGGCGGTGGGGTCGATTTCCTTGATGGCCCGGCCCAGCCAGCCCTCGGTGCCCACCTTGTCGGGCTCACAGGTGTGCCAGATGTCCATGGACCGGAAGTGGGACCGGTTGGGATTGGGATAGCCCACGCCCTGGATGATGGCCATCTTGCCCTCATCGAAAAGCTGCTTCATGGGCCCCATGTTGGGGTTCAGGCCCACGTAGTCGCTGAGTTTGAGGACCTGGTCGTCGGGGACCCGCACCGAAGGGCGGTTGTCGGCGTAAAGCGGGTCGCCGTAGGGTACTACGGTGTTCAGCGCGTCGTTGCCCCCGGAAAGCTGCAGGACAACCAGCACGGGGTCTTTCTTTATCGAAGTCATTTTTTCCTCCTCTGCCTGGATAATCAGTCCCTGATTTCGGGAGATTCAAACATGGATAAACAGGATGGACAGGATTTTCGATCATTTCACCATAGAATATCCTGTGTATCCCGTTAATCCATGTTTGAATACTATTAGGCGAACTGGTACTCCTGGGTTGAGACGATGAGCTGCAGGGTTTGGCCTACCCGCTGGGAGAATTCGGCTGAACCGGGGATGAGATCGCCGCCCCGGCCAACGTGGGCGATCAACTGTTCGCGGGTGTCGTCCGCCAGTTCGTAGGCGCCCAGCAGTTCCAGGCAGCGGTCAACCACCGCCTCGGCGGAAACGGCGCCGCCGTCGGAGCCGACCCGGGCCACCATGTCCTGAACGCCTGGGAGGTCCAGGTTGCCCATCTGGTCGGCGGCAAAGTTGATGCGCTCCACCAGGGTGCCGCTGTCGATCCACTCGCCGCCGGTGTGCCAGCCCTCCACCGTGGGCGGGTTCATCAGGTCCTGGCCCATGTAGCGAATGGTGTTGGCCACGCCGTGAATGCCCGGCTTGGGGGACGTGAAGTCCCTGACCACCCGCATGGTGCCAATGACGGCCTCGGCGGGACTCTTGACCTTGGTGAAGCGGGCGTTCTTGAAGGCATCGGAGTTGAAGAGGACGCGCAGCATGGAGCCAATGTTGTAGCCGGAGCGGAAGTACTCGTCCTCCAGCAGCTTGATGGTGTCCAGGTCCCTGGGCGGGGTGTTCTGCCAGGCGGGAACCTGCACGTCGTCGGCCACGAAGAGGTTGTACATGTGGCGGGAGACGAAGCGGGCAGTGGACTGCTGCCGGGCAATAATGTCGATTATGTCATCGCCATTGAAGTTGCCGGTCTCGCCCAGGAAGGTCTTGTTCTCCTCGTCGTGGTCGGAGGGATTGTAGATGAAGCCGGCCTCGTAGCGTCCGTAGGGGTAGCGGGGGATGGCGTTGGTAATGGTCCAGCCGGTGAAGGCCCGGGCGCATTCCTTGACGTCGTCCTCGCTGTAGTTGGCCTCGCCGTCCATGCCCACGCCCATGGAGAAGAGTTCCAGCAACTCCCGGCCCCAGTTTTCGTTGATGGCGTCCTTGTGGCTCATGCAGTTGTCCAGGTAGAAGACCATGGAGGGGTCGCTGGCCAGGCCCATGAGCAGGTCGCGGAAGCTGCCCAGGCCATGTTCACGGAACATGTCGATCTGGAGCTTAATCTGCCGGCCGTGCTCGCACTTGGAGTTGCCGGTGCAGAATATGCCGTGCCAGAAGAGGGCTATCTTCTCCTCCAGGGGGCGCTGGGTGTTAATCATGGCGTAGGTCCAGTACGCCTGGTTGACTTCGAGGGCGTTCATCTCCCTCCAGTCAACGAACCTGCGTTCCAGCAGGTCCATTTCCAGCCTGGGCTGATTGCCCGGGTTGAGCAGTTCTTCCACCGTGGCCTCGTAGCCTGCGGCCGCCCTGCGTTCCAGCTCCTCGTAAGAGGCGCCAAAACCGGCCCGACGCATCAGGTGAGCCATAAGCGCAATGTCATTGTTCGCCATTACTGTCCCCTCCTTAACCGAAATTCTGTGTCAATTGGCTGCTGATTCCCACCTTAATCCTCTAACCTGGAATCGTTATCGCCATACTAAACAGCGCTTGGAAGAGTGTCAAGCTGAACGTTTTGACACATTTGCCAGTGGAAGAAGGCTGGATTCGGCGCATTATGCTGAAGCCGTAGTGAAACACGCAAGCACAGGTCTAAGGTTTCTGTGCTGGCCTTGTCCTGTGGGATATTGACCTTCTGCAATTTTGGGGAGTGTTGCCTGTCTGGAGGTGTAGTTAAATGGTGGCTGGATTGTAGGGGGGGTGTAGTGGCGGTTGTAAATCGCTAGCAGGGTTTCTCATTGGGCCTACGGTTCTCCTGAATTGGGGCTAGGAGTTCGGCGGCGCGGTCCAACAGTTCCTGTACCTTACGACGCCTTTCCTCCTCTTGGCAGTAGAATTCCTGGAAATCTTCGGCAGGTTCTTTCAATGGTTCAGGAAATTCTTCCATATTGCTGAGACGGTCTTCCATTAGGTATCACCTCTTTGCCGGGAATGATGCCCCGCAATTGTACCCTCGCCCGGGCCTGTACGATATAACCCGCGCGTCAGGAAATTCTGGCCCCGAAAAACGGAACAGCCGCCGGAAAGTCAACGCCTCCGGCGGCCCTGAACTGTACTGGACAGTTCTCCAATGAGTAGGTCAGTAATCAATTGCTGAAGGAACCCTAGCTGCCGCCGAACCGGCGGCGATGCTGGCGGAGGGTTCAATCGTTCATGATGACGGGGATTCCGGCGGCCTCGGCCTTGGCCGCAGCTTCCTCGTTGATCACGCCGTCCTGCATCCAGATGTACCTGGCGCCGACCTCGATGGCCTCGTCCACTACGGGCGCCACCAACTCGGAGCGGCGGAAGATATCCACCATGTCTATGGGTTCCGGCACGGACTTCAGGTCCGGGTAGCTCTTCTCGCCCAGGACTTCCTCGATCATGGGGTTGACCGGGATGATGCGGTAGCCCTGGGCCTGCATGTAGCGGGACACGCCATAACTGGGCCGTTCGGGGTTGTCGGAAATGCCGACCACGGCGATGGTTTTGCTGTTGCGAAGTTGTTCCTCGACCAGGTCCATTCTGCCCACCTCCTGTAGAGAATGGCGGCATCGGCGCGCTTGCCGGGAAACCGCCTGGGAGCATTTTCGCACAGGGGGTGGGTGTTGGGCTACCTTGCTATGCCTTATACTGTGCCGAACCAGGAACAACAGGGAGGCCAACTCATGCCTGCCGGTGATGCCGTACTCTGGGCCCTGGGCCGGAACTGGAACATGGTGGACGCCGCAGTAAGCGGCCTGGACGCGGAAACCCTGGCCCGCCAGCCCGCGCCCGAGTGCAATTCCATAGCCTGGCTGCTGTGGCACATGAACCGGGTGATTGACAACTTCATCAACCAGCGCTTGCAGGGGCAGGAACCCTTCTGGATCAGCCAGGGCTGGAGCGACAAGTTCGGGATGGCGGAAAACGTGCGGGGGATGGGCTGGACGGCGGAAGACCTTTCCAACTGGACGGCACCCGACATTCGGGTGCTGCTGGACTACCAGGAGGCCGTCCGGCAGGCCGCAAGGGAGTACATTGGAGCCCTGACCTGGGAAGATATGGAGCGGGGGGTTACCTTTCCGCCTGAGGCGGAGACCCGCGACCACACGATTGCCACCGCCCTGGGCCAACTGGTGTGGGACAACGTGGCCCACGGCGGGCAGATAGCTTACCTGCGGGGCCTGTTCCAGGGAATAGGCTGGCACCGGTAGCGTTAGATTGAAATGGGGGACATCCCCAACTATAATCCAAACCTGCCAGCGAAGGACGCTGAACCTGCTAAATGAGGTGGAGGAGATTATGCCCAGGATAAAGCACATAGCCATTCGCACTCCCGACCCCGAAAAGACGGCCCAGTTCTACATTAACGTCTTCGGCCTGGAAGAAGTGGGGAAGGCCGGCTCCGGGCTGTACCTGTCCGACGGTTACATCAACCTGGCGATTCTGCGATCCATCGAAGAAGGCAACGAAGAAAGCGTCAGGGACGTGGCCGGTTATGCCGGGATTGACCACCTGGGTTTCATGGTCGAGGACATGGAAGAGATCCAGGCCAAACTGGAGGCCGAGGGCGCTCGCCCCATGAATATGCGGATCAACGTGGGGGGCCATGGCGGGGAAGGCCGCGGCTACTACGAGGAAAAGTACCGGGGTCCCGACGAACAGGTCATAGATGTTTCCGGCTCTGGCTGGATCGGTACCTAGTCAGAAACCCGGATTGGAAAAAGTAAACGGAATGACTTGCCCGGCAGCGCTCCGGTCGGACGCACTGCCGGGCGGTACTGGGCGAGTGGGGCAGTAAGGAGCGGCAGACAGTTTGGATACGGGCGATACGGCTTGGGTGCTGACATCCACCGCTTTTGTACTGTTCATGACCCTGCCCGGGCTGGCCATGTTCTACAGCGGGTTGGTACAGTCCAAATCGGTGCTGTCGGTGGTCATCCAGTGCTTCACCATTTCGGCGATTTCCAGCCTGCTATGGTTCGCCGTGGGTTACAGCCTGGCCTTTGGCGAAACCGTCGGCGGAGTAATCGGCGCCCCATTTAATGTCTTCTTCTTCGGCATAGACCACGAACACCTGCGGGGGAATCTGCCGGAGATAGTATTCGCTATCTTCCAGTTGACCTTCGCCATAATCGCTCCGGCCGTTATTGTTGGCGCCTACACGGAGCGGATGAAGTTTCCGGCGATTCTCCTTTTCAGCGCGGCATGGCATCTGCTGGTTTACGCGCCCATCTGTCATTGGGTCTGGGGGGATGGGTGGCTGCACCAACTGGGGGTTATGGACTTCGCCGGCGGAGTGGTGCTCCACGCCAACGTGGGGGTGGCTGCCCTCATTGCGGCGCTGTACGTGGGCAAGCGCCAGATATTCCCCCACCAACTGGTCCCGGCCCACAACCCCGGCCTGGCGGCGGCAGGAGCCGGAATGCTGTGGGTCGGCTGGTTCGGGTTCAATGGCGGCAGCGAACTTGCCGCCAACGGCCAGGCCGGAATGGCCATCGCGGTTACGCACATATCCGCCAGCGCCGGTCTCTTGACCTGGACCATGCTGGACTGGATCAAGTTCCGGCGGCCAACTCTGGTCGGGGCCCTTATCGGCGCCATCGCAGGGCTGGCTGCGGTAACCCCCGCGTCAGGCTATATCGGCCCGGTGGGCGGCATGGCGCTGGGTATAACGGCCAGCACGGTCTGCTTCTTTGCCGTCGGCATTGTCAAGTGGAAGCTGCTGATTGACGATACGCTGGACGTATTTGCAGTGCACGGCCTGGGCGGCATTATTGGGACGTTGCTGATTCCCCTGCTGGCCCTGGAAGTCCTGGACGGGCATGGATACACCATGGCCGGGAGGACAATTGTCGTCCAGTTCGGTGTGCAGCTGCTGGGCATAGCGGCTTCCATGGCCTGGGCGGGAGTCTTTACGTTCCTGATCCTGAAGGTGCTGGACCTTTCTCTGAACAAGATCCGGGTGGACCCGATGGATGAAATAGTGGGGCTGGATGTGGCAATTCACGGCGAAAGAGGCTATGATTTGTAGCCGATACCCAGAGGCGAACTGCAGGCAATTTCGTCCGGAACCATCGGAAGCAGTCAACGGGCTTTGTACAATTGAGGCTTGGGTACACCGCTCGGCGGGAACTTCCGTCACTGCCATGGCCATTCCCGGCTCCGGCATAGAGTTGCCGTTGGCGTGTTTGTTGTAACTGCCCGTATGGGTTATTATTGGTAACTAATATGCCGATTCTTCAACTGCTCCTCAGAAGCGGGGTTGAGCCGGCCCTTCAAGAGGGTTCCAGATTCAGAGCTGTTTTAGGAGGCTAACTAAATGAACGTAGAATCTCGCCGGGAAGGCACCAGCCTGGTTTTGAAGGCCGATGGACGGGTGGACGGCACCAACGCCAGCGAGTTTCAGGATGCAATGAAAGCCGAGATCAACGACAACGACCGAGCCGTAGTTCTCGACCTGGAAGACCTTACTTACATCAGCAGCGCGGGCCTGCGGGTAGTGCTGTTGATCGCCAAGGACCTGCAACGGCAGGGCGCCAAGATGGCGGCATGCTCTTTGTCGGAACCGGTGCGGGAGGTCTTCGTTATCAGCGGATTTGACAAGATTATCCCCATCCACGACTCTCAGGACGCAGCCATTGGCGCTCTCAACTAGCGGTAGTGTTGGCGCCATCGAGCCGGCGCTTGCTGCCGGCTTCGCCGCCTCTTAAGCGGAGCCACCGGAATACTCAGACTCAGCGATCCAGACCGTGGAGCGAAGGGACACAATGCCCGAGGGATTCAAGATTCTAGTGGTGGATGACGAACCGGACCTGGAACCGTTGGTCCTGCAGCGGATGCGGCGGCGCATTCGTTCGGGACAGTACAGTTTTGTCTTCGCGCATAATGGTGTGGAAGCCCTGGACGTGCTGCGCCAGGAAGAAGACATAGACATGGTCATCTCGGACATCAACATGCCGCAAATGGATGGGCTAACGCTGCTGGAGCAGATTCCCAAGGTTGACCCCAACGTGCGTTCCATCATTATCTCCGCCTACGGGGACATGAAGAACATCCGCACCGCCATGAACCGCGGCGCCTTTGACTTCGTGACCAAGCCCCTGGACTTCGATGATCTGCAGATAACCATAGACCGCACACTTGCCCACCTCGTCGAGTGGCGCGAAGCGCTCTCGTCCAGGGACCGTCTGGTGAGCCTGGAGAACGAGCTGAACGTCGCCAGCAAGATTCAGCAGTCCATTCTGCCTACCGAGTTCCCCAGCGGGGATAACTATGCGGTTTACGCCAGCATGGAGCCCGCCAAGGAAGTGGGCGGAGACTTCTACGACGTGGTCCACCTGGGCCAGGACCGAGTTGGAGTCGCCATCGCCGACGTTTCCGACAAGGGCGTGCCGGCGGCCCTGTTCATGATGTCCAGCAGGACACTGCTGAAGGGGTCAGCCATCGGGAATTATGAGCCCGGCGAGGTATTGCGGGAAGTAAATGAACTGCTCTGCGAGGGAAACGAAGCGATGATGTTCGTGACCCTGCTTTACGCCGTATTCGACATAAGGACCGGCAAGTTTACCTACGCCAACGGAGGGCATACAACGCCCTACGTCCGGCGGGCCGACGGCAGCGTCATCGCCCTGCCACTGACCGGCGGCGTGGCGCTGGGGGTGCTGGATGGCCTGGAATACCAGCAGGAAACCTTCGACATTCTACCAGGGGATACCGTATTCCTTTACTCGGACGGAGTTTCCGAGGCCATGAACAGGGATGGCGAGGAGTTTGGACTGGAGCGCATGGCGGAAGTGCTGGCGAAGGCGCCGCCCGGGGACCCCCAAGCCACAAACGAGGCCATTTTCGATGCTGTCCGGGCATTCGCCGGCGATACTCCTCAATCCGACGACATCACGGGCTTGACCCTGTGCCGCGGGGGCTAAGCTGTATGAGCTCCAAGATAGACCTCAAGGTAGAAACCCGGCCCGAGGAACTTCAGCGAATTTTTGACACGGTCGAAAGACTGGCGGAAGAAGAAGACTGGCCGCCGGCTCTGACCTTCAAGGCTAACCTGGTACTTGAAGAGTTCGGACTCAACATCATGAACTATGGGTTCGATGAGGGGCTCCACACCTTCGACATCATACTTACCTCAAGTACGGATTCCGTTACCATCGAATTCGTAGACGACGGCCGCCCCTTCAACCCGCTGGAAGACGTGAAGGCCCCAGTGCTGGATGGCGAAGTCCAGGAGCGCCCCATTGGCGGACTGGGCATACATTTCGTGATGGAAATGACCGACGACTTCCAGTATAGAAGGGAGAACGCCCGAAACTACTCCACCATGGTGATTCGCAAGTCCGAATAGCTCCCCCGGACTTTCCAGGCAGACTATGAAAGGCACGCCAGCCCCATTCGTGTTTCTCTTTGTGGTCCTTGCCCTGCTGCTAGGACCCGGCGTAGCGGCGTGCAACAGCGAGCCCGAGCCGGCTGAAGGTACACCCACACCCACCGTTGTGGCGGCGAACGCTGACGCCGGGGCTATTGAGTCCCCGGGCGTGACCGATGACAAGATCCTCTTTGGCCAGTCTGCCGCCTTCAGCGGTCCGGCCTGGGAGCTGGGCACAAACATGCAACTGGGGATACTTTCGGCCTTCCTGGAAGCTAATGAGGCCGGTGGAGTGAATGGCCGTCAACTGGAGCTCGTGGCGCTGGATGACGGGTATGAGCCGGAGGCCGCGATAGCCAATACATTTGAATTGATAGAAAGAAACGAGGTGTTTGCGCTGATCGGTGCGGTAGGAACTCCCACGTCCCGCTCGGCGGTGCCAGTGGCTCACGACGCCGACGTCCCGTACGTTGCTCCCTTTACCGGCGCCGCCTTTCTGCGAGAGAGCAGATGGCGGAACGTAATCAACCTGCGGGCCTCGTACAACCAGGAAACGGAGGAAATGGTGGCGCGGCTCACCGAAGACCTGGGGATCGAGCACATTGCCGTACTGTACCAGGACGACTCTTTTGGCCTGGCGGGCTTAAACGGCGCGACGCGGGCGCTGGACAGGCGGGGCATGGAGCCGGTGTCGGTTGGGTTTTACCCCCGCAATACCCTCGCCGTTAAGTCGGCCCTCCTGAGGCTGCGGGATGCCGAACCCGAAGCGGTCATAATGGTGGGCGCTTACCAGCCGGTAGCCACCTTCATTGCGTGGGCCAAGCGCATCGGCATGGAAGACGTGGTGTTCATTACCATTTCCTTCGTGGGCAGCAACGCCCTGGCCAACTTCCTGGGAAGGGACGGGGAGAACGTCTTTGTCACCCAGGTCGTGCCATTTCCTACTGACGAATCCGTTCCCATCGTACAGTCTTACCAGAACGCATTGCGGGCCTACGACTCCGAGGCCAGCCCGGGCTGGGTTTCCCTGGAAGGCTACCTCGCCGGCCGGCTGGCGATAGAGGCGATACGGACCTGCGGTCGCGACAATGTTACCCGCGAGTGCTTCTACGACTCAATCTCCAGTTTCGAGTCGATGGACCTGGACGAATTTGAACTGGCTTATGGTTATGCTGACAACCAGGGTTCTGATAAAGTCTTTCTCACGGTTATTCAGCCCGACGGCACGTACCGGGCAATAGAAAATATGCGAGAAGTCTATCCATGATAGATGAATCGAAAAACACAATTGAGCCTGGGCCCAAGTCGCACTTCAAGACCCTTGTTGACGGTGTGCTGCGGCAAGTCAAGCTGCGGGCACGCCAGCCGATTTCCGCCGAAGAACTGGACTCCACGCGCGATTTTATCTATGGGCTGGCGCCACGGCTAATCCAGAGTCACCGCAAGATTTCCACGCAGCTATACATCGCCTTTGCGGTAATTGTTGCCCTCACCCTCCTGGCAACCCTGGTGGGCTGGTTTTCCTTCGACCGGGTGGCCACGGCCCAGCGGCATGTGAACGACGAGAGCATCCCGGAAATGGTGGCGGCCTTTGAGGTTGCCCAGTACAGCAGCAGCCTGGTTACCGCCGCGCCCCGGATCGTTACCGCCCAGTCCGTGTCAGAACTGGACGAAATCTATGCCAATATTATTGCCGGTTCCAGCAACGCCCTGGAAAGCGAACTGGCCGCTCTGGAAGCGACTAACGCCGAAGCAAACATCGGCAACGAAGGCTTCAATTTTGAAAACATCCGGCAGGGGTCCCACCTGCTGACGGACAATATCAAGACGATACGCAACCAGCGCACCGAACTGATCGTTCAAGCGGAAAAGAGGGAGCGGCTCCGGCAAGACCTGGCAGATGTCCGGCGGCAACTGGAAATAGCCCTGGTTGAGGCCCTGGACGATCAGCTCTTCTACGTCAATACCGGGTACCGCGATATGGATAGTCCGCCGGACCCAAGAAGCATTCACGCATCGTCGCCGGAGCTTGACAAGTACCGGCTCCTGTCGGAATTGCAAGTTGATGGAAATATAGCCACGGAACTGATGGGAAATGCCTTTGCCGTGTCGGAGCCTGCGTCCCTGGAACCCCTCAGGGAACGGTTTGAAGCGGCCATGAATCGCATCGGATTCAACCTGGACTCCCTGGAAGGCGCCGAAATGCACGGGGAGATTGCACCCATATTCGAAGAACTGGAGGCCCTGGGCGTCTCGGAGGGTACAGGTTTCAGCCTTCTCTCGGAGGAACTGAGACTGGCACAGCGGCAGGCCGAGTTGCTGGAAAGCAACCAGGAGGCGGCCGTCAGCCTGGTGGGAGAGGTGGATGAACTGGTAGGCACCGCCCGCGACAGCGCGCAGACGGCTACAGAAGCTTCGCTCCAGGCCATATTGACGGGCCGGACGTTCCTGCTGGTAATCAGCTTGGCCAGCGTAATCGTTGCCGCGCTGGTGGCATGGCTGCTGGTAGGCCGGGTCCTCCTGCGGCGCATAGGCATGGTTTCGGCGTGGATGCGAAAAATGGCGGCGGGAGACCTGGAGGCCCAGGTGGACGTGGGCGGGCACGATGAGGTGGCAGACATGGCCGCTGCCGTGGAGGTTTTCCGCCTGCACGCGCTGGAGGTTCAACGGCTGAACCTGGTGGAGTTGCTTGCCGGCGACCTGCAGGAGAAGAACGACGAACTTCAGGCGGCCTTTGAGGAGTTGCGCCGGGCCCAGGACCAGATAGTCACGCAGCAGAAGCTGGCCAGCCTGGGTGAATTAACCGCCGGCGTGGCCCATGAGATCAGGAATCCGCTCAACTTCGTCAAGAATTTTTCCGAGTCCTCCGCGGAATTGCTGACCGAGTTGCAGGAGGTCCTGGATGAGATTGGAGACGACCTGCCGGATGAGCAGAAGGGTCTGATCCAGGAAATTTCCGACGACCTCAACGACAACATGGAACGCATCCGCAATCACGGCGACCGGGCCAACCGCATCGTCCACGACATGCTGATGATGAGCCGGGGAGCAGGCGAATTCCAGATAACCGACATTAACCGCCTGGTGGACGAACATTCCCGCCTGGCATTCCACAGCGCCCGGGCTACCGACTCGGATTTTCAGCTGGACCTGCAATACGACCTTGACCCCAACGTGGGGGAACTGGAAGTGATACCCCAGGACCTGGGGCGGGTATTCCTGAACATGGTCAGCAATTCCTGCTACGCCACCAACGAGAAGAGAAAGCAGCTCATGGAAAAGGGAGAAAACTATTTCCCCGAATTGCTCCTCACCACCCGCCGTCTTGACGAAAAGATAGAAGTGGGCATCCGCGACAATGGCAACGGAATGCCCGCTGACGTTATCGAGAAGATTTTCAACCCCTTCTTTACCACCAAACCCACCGACCAGGGCACCGGACTGGGACTGGCAATATCCAGCGACATCGTCCGCGAACACGGCGGCTTTATCCAGGTAAATTCGGAGCCCGGTGAATTTACCCAGATGCTGATAGAACTGCCGCTGGTCCGGCCCATTTTGGGTGCAGAGGAAGGCGGGACAGAGGATGCTGCCGCTGAAGAGGCCGGAGAGCCGGAGCAGGAATTAGCAGTAGAGTCGTAGCCGCTCCCGAGCCCCCGGCCAAGCTGAGTCATGACATTTGAATCTTATTTCAACCTGGTGTTTCCCAACGGCCTTGATTTCAGCCAGGCCCTGGAGCTACTGCTGAATGTAGGCGTATACCTGGTAGGTATCAGCCTGTACGCCGTCTTTATATTCCACTTTTACCGGTTCCTGGCAATGCGGGATATGTTCAGGTTCGACCTGTCCCGTTACCAGGATTCCAGCCACCGGGCCCTTCGAGGCTTTCTTCATGTGGTGGCCTACGTATTCAAGTACATTGTTGTCTTCCCCTTCTTTGCCTTCTTCTGGCTTGCGGTTCTGACCGCGATCCTGGCCTTCCTGTCGAAAGACCGGACCTTTGAGGAAGTGCTGCTGATCGCCCTGGCCGTGGTCAGCGCTATACGGGTGTCGGCCTACTACCACGAGGATTTGTCCAGAGACCTGGCGAAGATTCTGCCTTTCGCCGTACTGGGTATCTTTATCATTGACGCCTCCTTCTTCACCGTGGAAGAGTCGCTGGCCGTGATACGGGAAGCCGTAAACAACAGCGAGACCATCTTCTACTACTTTATCTTCCTGGTGGCCCTGGAGTTCGTTCTCCGCATCGTCATGGGTTACGTCATGCTGATAGTAACGGGGCGAAAGAGACTCCTGGCTTCCAGGGAAGAGGACGTCGAGGCAGTTGCGGAGGCGGCAGCCGGGGAGCCCGTAGAAGAGAGGGCCCAGGAACCGTCAGCCAAACCGGTGGTCCCGGCCACGGCGCCGGCGGACTAAGCAACCTTTGAGCAAGTCCCTTCCCCCGTCAAAGAGAAAGGGACTTATCCGGAATGCCACTAATTCGTCGCGAGCTGACGCAGCCTGGGGTCCAGCGTGTCCCGCAGCCAGTCGCCGAAGAGATTCAGAGACATGACCGTCAGCAGTATGGCGACACCGGGCCTGGTGGATATCCACCAGGCGCCGGCCAGGAAGTCCCGTCCCTCGGCCACCATGGAACCCCAGGCCGGAGTGGGCGGCGGCACTCCCGCGCCCAGGAAGCTCAGCGTCGTATTCGTGCTTCAGGTCGGCCAGGTAACCCAATTCGTCATCGAAGCCGGCCCAGCCGTACACGTGGGCTGGGGCGCCCTTACCCTGGAGGAGGGTGTCCACCAGCAATTGGCGGTCGATGGCTATGGCCATGGCCTTGCGTACCTTGCGGGCATTTGTCCAGTCCGGCGAGTTCATGTCCGCGCTGGCGGACACCCAGGGCAGGCTGGGGTCCCGTGGCGTGGGCAGGTCGTCCCGGTCGATGTAGAGGTTGCCGTGGATGTTGATGAAAAGCTGGGCGCCGGTAGTGAAGGTCTTGAACTTGCAATCTGCGCACTGCTGTTCAAGCTGGCTGATGGATTCCAGGTTGAAGGTTGCAATGTCCAGCTTGTTGGCCAGGAAATTGGCCAGGCGGGTGGACTCCTCGGAAATTTCGGCGTAGTGGAGTTCGGCGAAATTAGGCGTCTTGCGCCAGTGGTCCTGGACCGCTTCGAACCGCCAGGTGCCGCCGGTCACGTGCTCCACGCTCTGCCAGGGACCGGTACCAACCGCCAGCGAGAAACCCGCCTGTTCCTCCCCGTATTCTTCGTAGTACTTCTCGCTGATTACGCCGGTGCCCATGTAAGACGTCATGCCGGTGGCCACGTCCCAGGGCATACTCCATGACGGCTTAACAGTGTCGATCTCAATTGCGCTATACTGTAGGAAATCTGGTCCGCCCGGGGCGGATTCCCCCGGAGGACCCATCACGCAGAGCAATTCCGGTTCCCAGCCCTCCCGCAGCGTTTCGGCTGATACCACGGACACAGTTCCACCCGAAGCAACTTCCACAACAGGCACACCGGCCCCCGGCACTCCGGCGGGGGATGCTGCCAGGCCCGCCAGGGCTCGCGGACGCGCTCCCGGCTCCCCTTTCAATTTCCGAAATACCTTCAGTTCCCTGTCTAACCGCGATTTCCGTATTCTGTGGTTCGCCATGCTGCTGCTCATGGGCGCAATGCAGATGCAGATGATTGCCAGAGGTTATTTGACCTATGACCTGACAAATTCACCCGCATTGCTGGGAATCGTTTCCGCCGGTTTCGCCCTGCCTATGCTGATGCTGGCACTGTTTGGAGGCGCCATCGCCGACCGCCTGCAGCGGAAGCGCATTATCCAACTGGGCCAGATCGGCGCCGGCCTCATCGCCCTGTTTGTCGCCGTCTCCATAAGCACGGGCACGGTGACCTGGTACCACCTGCTGGCTGCATCCATGATGCAGGGAGCGGTGTTTTCCTTCTTCATGCCCGCCCGCCAGGCCCTCATTCCCCAGTTGGTAGGGCAGAACCAGTTGACGAACGCCATGGCGCTGGACGCCATGGGCATGAGCGCCACCACCCTGCTGGCCCCCGCCGTGGCCGGCTTTCTCTACAACGCCATTCAGCCCGACGGCGTCTATTACGTGGTTACCGGCATGTGCGCCGGTGGAGTCGTCCTGACGGGCTTCATGCGCAGTCCGTCCGGCGTGACCGGCACGGGACGGTCGGGGGTATTGCGGGACATCGGCGCCGGCCTGTCCTACATCTGGGGCAATTCCCTGGTCATGGCGCTGTTGGTCATGGGCCTGATTTCGACGGTGCTGGCCATGCCCTTCCGTTTCCTGATGCCCATATTCATCGTTGACATTTACCACCTGGGGCCGGAGGCCATGGGGCTGATGACCAGCTTCATGGGCCTGGGAACCCTGGGAGGTTCCCTGTTCATAGCCGCCATGGGCAACTGGCAGCGGGGTCGCATTCTCATTGCCAGTTCCTTCCTCAGCGGGGCCGCTCTGCTGCTGGTGGCCGCTTTGCCCTTCTACGTTGTGGCCCTGGGTCTCATGGTTATCCTGGGGGTGGGCGACGCCGGCCGCCGTTCGCTGAACCAGTCCCTGATTATGGAAGTGTCCGATGACCAGTACCGCGCCCGGGTGATGAGCGTGTTCATGACCAACTTCGCCCTGATACCGCTGGGGGTGCTGCCGGCGGGCCTGGCCGCCGAGTTCCTGGGCGGCCAGCTTTCGGTCGGCATCCTGGCCGGGCTGCTCATCGGTTTGACCGCTATAATCCTGGTAACCCAGCGGGGGCTGAGGAACCTGCGCTAAAATGGTGAACGGATTCAAACATGGATATACAGGATGAACAGGATTTTCTTGGCTGTGTACCGGCAGTCATATCCTGTATATCCTGTACATCCATGTTTGGATAAACTCTCTGAGAGGACGGAAAATGGAGTACCGCAAACTGGGCAACCTGGACGTTTCGGCCATTGGCCTGGGAACCTTACGAACTTTCGACGTTACCGACGACGACGCAATTGGCGTGCGGCGGCAGATTGTGGACAACTGCCTGGGCAGCGACGTGAATTTGATAGACACGGCCGCCTGGTACGGCCACGCCGAGGCGGTAGTGGGGGAAATTACCGAGGGACGGCGCGACCAGTTCTACATCGCCACCAAGGTCCGCACCGAGGGCAAGGAGGCAGGAGAGGCCCAGGTAGCCCAATCCTTCGATAACCTTAAGACCGACTACATCGACCTGTTCCAGGTCCACAACATGGTTGACTGGCAGACCCATCTGCCCACGCTGCAACGGCTGAAGGGGGAGGGCAAGATCGGCATGGTGGGCGTCTCCGCCATGGTGCGGGAGGCCTACCCCACCATCATGGACCTGATGCGCCAGGGGCAGGTGGACGCGGTACAGATTCCCTACAACGTGCTGAACCGGAACGTGGAGGATGAACTACTGCCGCTGGCCGAGGAACTGGGCACGGGCGTCCTGGTGATGGAACCGCTGCAGAAGGGCCGTTACGTCCTGGAGCTGAAACAGCAGCCCGACCTGACTCCCCTGCGGGACTACGGCATCAGCACCTGGGCCCAGGCCCTGCTGGCATGGGTAATATCCGATCCCCGGGTAAGCTCGGCCATACCAACCACGTCGCGCCCCGAGCGGATCACCGAAAACGCCCAGGCAGCGGATGCGGCCAACCTGCCCCAGTCGTTCCGGGATTACATTCAGCGAGAGGCGGAGCGGTGTTTGTAGGCGTCCACTAAGGCATTTAATGTTAGAATCGCAGCACGCCGAAATGGGTGTGTATTGGATGATTCCCGATAGAGCCTCAGCGAATCTGGTTGCCGTACTATTTGCAATTGTGACGGGGTTGGCGATTGCGGCCTGCGGTTCCGGAGTTCCGCCAACCCCCACGCCAGACATACCTGCCACCGTCGAGGCAGCCGTTCAACGGGCCATACCTACACCAACGCCAACGCCAACACCGGATATTCGGGCCACGGTTCAGGCGGAGGTGCAGGCGGCCATGGCTGCCATGCCCACGGACACGACAACTCCCACTCCTACGGCAACTCCCTTGCCCACTGCCACACCAACGCCTGTGCCTACGGCTACCGCCACGCCCACACCTACTCCCACACCTACGGCAACGCCGCGGCCCACTTGGACGCCGACGCCTACCACCCGCCCGTCGCCTACACCCAGTCCAACGCCCAATCTTGAGACCATGGTGGAGCAGGCGAAGGCCGGGGTTGTAAGGATCAACACCAATTCGGGGAACGGCACCGGAGTCATCTTTGAAACCACCGGCTATGGCAGAGCTTTTGTGCTCACAAACTACCATGTGGTAGACGATGCGTACCGGATAGAAGTGCAGGTTAGCGATGGAGGCGGATACTCGGCTACCCTCAAGGGTTACGATGCTTACAAGGACCTAGCGGTGCTGGAAATCTGTTGCAGCCGGTTCCGTTCGTTGCGATTCAAGGACGCCACCACCCTTAAGTCCGGTTCGGAAGTAGTTGCCATCGGCTTTCCTCTGGGCCTGTTCGGTTCCGCCACCGTCACGAGGGGGATAGTTTCGGCAGTAAGATACGAGTCGGATTACAAGGCCTGGGTTATCCAGACGGACGCGCCCATCAACCCGGGCAACAGCGGGGGGCCGTTGCTGTCGTCATCGGGCGAGGTTGTGGGGATCAATACCTACACGCACGACTGGTCTTCTGAAGGCAAACCGGTTGATGGGGTGGGATTCGCAATTTCGGAGCAGACCATCAGGGGCGTGCTCCAGGATATGAAGCTGGGAAGCAGGGTTGATATTCCCGGGCCCACGTCAACTCCGACACCCACACCCAGCCCTACTCCGGCGCCGGTGCGGTGGAGGACTTATACCAACCGGGAATACAATTACGCTGTCGACGTACCCAACGACTGGATTATAGTTGACGGCGAAAAGGACAATGTGGGATTCAGCCAACCCGAAGGCTTCGCATACTTTAACATTTTCGTGCCTGATTGGTTTATCAGTTCGGCAACATCTGAACTTGAAGGCTGGCTGAGCAGGCAACAGAGGGATGAGAATCCCGTTGTCTACGAGGTATTGGAGAGAGACAACTCGCTACTTGCCAACGGGACTCAGACTGCTTACGTTCGATATCGGTATCAAAGTGCATCACAGTATTGTATAGACGTGGTTGAGGAGGTACTCGTCGTCAGCTCTGGTTCAAAACAAAGTTCACTGTGGCTTGAATCCAAGGTCTGCGAACACTCATATCACGAATTTCAGCCAATTTTGGACCAAATTGGGGAAAGTTTTGGGACGCCGTAAGGCAATACTCGGGTAGAAGGCATTAACGACGACATGCTCGGGACCAGAGTCATCATTGGCCTTAAAGTTTCAATACTGCTGATTTTTTCAGCATTCGCCCTCGCCTGCGCTCCTCCCTTCTACCCAGGCGAGGCGCCACTTGACCCCGTGCCTGTTTTGCCGGCTCCCCCCAACATAGAGGCCACCGTGGAGGCCATGGTGGAGAAACGGTTGCGGGAGGCCCTGTCATCCATACCCACCGTCACGCCGCCGCCCACGGCCACACCCATTCCGACGGCCACCCCGCAGCCGGCTCCGGATATGCACCTGCTACCCGAGGCTCAGTCCGAAGTTACCGTCGCGGCTTCGGGCCCGCCGGAAGAACCCACGTCCGTTCCGTCCCCGGCGCCAGCCCTTGCTCCATCTGCCGCCGGCCTGGCCGACATGGTCAACCGGGTGAAGTCCGGCGTGGTTCGGGTCAATACCCCGGGGGGCGTTGGCAGCGGCATCATTTTCGAGAGAGCCAAGGGCGGCAAGGGCATGGTGCTGACCAACTACCACGTGGTGGAAGACTCCTACCGGATCGACGTGCTGGTGGACGACAGCCGCACCTTCCGGGCCAATGTTGTGGGGTTTGACCAGCGGCGGGACCTGGCGGTGCTGGAAATCTGCTGCGACCAGTTTCCCATCTTGGAACTGAACACCACTGCCGGCATCAGCGCCGGCAGCGAGGTGGTGGCCATCGGCTACGCCCTTGGCCTGACCGGCAACGCCACCGTCACCCGGGGCATCGTCTCCGCCGTGCGCTATCATCCGGGTATGAGAGCATGGGTCATCCAGACCGACGCGTCCATCAACCCGGGCAATAGCGGCGGCCCCTTGCTGCTGCCGACGGGGGAAGTTATCGGCATTACCACATTTCTCCAGAACCAGGACAACCGGGGCAACCCTACCGCCGGCCTGGGCTTCGCCATATCCGGGCGCACTATCCGCGGCCTGCTGCCCGACTTGAAGGGGGGCGCCAGCAATATCGTAACGCCCGGCAACCCCGCCGACGGCAACGCGCGGCCCGCTCAGCCAATGCGATGGCAGACGTACACCAACGACACCCATCACTATTCCGTCGACGTTCCCGAAGGGTGGGCCAGCGACGACAGCGACCAGGACCGGGTTCACCTCGACAGTCCGGACGAGTTCGCTGGCCTGACCATGATTGCCTACGACGGGCGGGCGGAGAGGGCGGAGGATTGGGTGGACGACGTGGTGGCCCAGCACCGCGGTTTCTACGGGAGCCGCTTCCAGCTGATGCAGCGGGAAATCCGGGCCAGCAACGAAGGGAACGAGGTTGCGCATATAGTTTTTCGCGCCCAGGTCTCCGGGAGTTACTGCCTGCTGCGGGTTACCGAGCTTTTCCTGAAGACGGCCCGGGGAAATTTTGTCGCATCCTTCCACATTTGCGAACACTCTTATTCCAAGTATTCGGCCGTCCAGCAGGCGGTGCTGTCCAGCATTCATACCCCTTGAGCGGACGCCCTTTCCTGCCGCCACCCGGAAGCTATTGGACTGTCCTGAAGAAAGGTGTAATGCCTTAATAGTTTCTTGAAATTTAACCTCTATATTCTTCAATGCGACAGTCGCCAACCAGGGCAATGACCCTGGCAGATTCCGGGGGGAAAGCAGGAGAGGAGGTATTCTCGTGAAATTCACCAGGAACAAAATCTTTATGTTGCTGATTGCCGGAGCGGCGGCGCTGGGAATCGCTGGCGGCATCGCCGTCGCGGCAACATTTACAACAGCCCACGCCCACGGCGGTTTTGGCAAGGGTGGCAGCGGTGATGGCGCCAGCCTGGCCGCCCGGATCGCGGAGAAGCTGAACGACGCTCTGGAGCTTGACGAAGACATCACGGAGACCCAGGTGCAGACAGCCCTGAACGGCGTTACCGCCGACCGACAGGAAGAAATTCTACAGGCGCGGCTGGACGACCTGGAGGTTGAGGACGCCACCAAGACGGAAATAATGGACTGGTTCGACGACTACCCCTACGCCGACCTGGTCCGGTTCCGCACCATCGGCCTGGCTACGTCGGACAATGCCAGCAGTTTCCTGGAACGCCTGGTGGAAAACGAAAAGATAACCCAGGCCCAGTCGGACGGAATACAGGGGTGGTACGACGAGCGGCCAGACCTGCCAGAGGGCTTGGAACGGTCCGGGCGCGGACGCCACGGCGGTGGCGCCGGCACCTTCTTTAGAGGGCGCCACGGTCGCGGCGGCGACGGCCCCGGCAGCTTCTTCCGCGGGCGGTTCGGCCGCGGCGGTGATGGCCCCGGCAGCCTCTACCATGGACGGCATGGCCGTGGCGGGAACGGCGACGCCGATACCTTCTTCCGGGGACGAAACGGGGGCGGATCTACCCAGGCAACGGGCAGTTCGCTTTAGGCGCTATCAGGAAGCGTGCCGGGACCTAACGGCAGGGCCGCGCCCAGCCCGGATAAGGCCCCGGCATGCAAGTATGGGAGAATTGAATGCTCGCTGGCATCACTGCCGGTTCCGTGGCCGCCATAATCGCGGTGTTCGTGTCACTGCCGCTGCGTTCGCCCACCGACACGCTGCTGAACAGCGCGTCGGTGGCCCTGGCGTGTCTGCTGTCGGGCTTGGTGGCCGGGTTGCTGTGGATGGCGCTGCAGCGCTTTCAGCGTCCAATGATATATTTCCTGGTGGCCTGGTCGGCCCTGTTCCTGCCGGCGGCCATCGCAGTCGTGCTTTTCGGGCGCTCGCAACTGGACCACTTTGTGGCCTTTGCGGTCCCGCTGGCGGCAATAGCGTACGTGGTAACCGGCCTAGTGACCGTGGCCCTGGCCCACTGGGTCCCGGGACTGCGGTGGTGGCAGGCTGGAGCTGCCATAGTGGTAGCCCTGGGCATCGGCATTGGCCTGGTCAACCAGACGGACCAGGAAAGCGGGCGGCTGGAACTGCCGCCGCCGGGGTCTCGTGCAGTTCCCGCCGAGTCTCCCGTCTTCCGTGAGACAGGAGCCATATAGGCAAATCAATGGTGAAGGGCAACAGGTAACTTATGCAGGCATTATTCCGTTCCAACAACACCGCAGGTCAAATAATCCGAGTACCAGCCCAGGGTTGGGGCTTGACTGCGCTTCTGCTGCTGGCGCTGGCCCTGGCCGGCTGTGGCGCCAGCTCAGAACCGGCCCCAGGGCCTACGACGGCGGCCCCGGCGGTTTCTCAAGATACGCAGCCGGCCGCCGCACCCCCTGAGACGCTATCACCGGCAGAGACGGCCCAGCCAGGCCAGCCACCTGTGGACGCGGTTCCCGACCCTACAGAGCCGCCCGGCCAGTCGGAGCCGCAGCCTACAGAACCTCCCATGGCCACGGAGGATGTCCCCACGGCGATTCCCGCAGCCACCGCCACACCCGAACCGGAACCGACCACCATGGCCGAACCGGAAACGCTCGCCGGTGGCGGCTTCGTCATCGGCGAGGGTTCCGAGGCAACCTTTACCGTCAACGAAAAGCTGGCCTGGCTGGACCTGCCCAACGACGCGGTGATGAACACCACCGGTATCAGCGGCAAAATCTACCTGGACGGCCAACCCTCTGTCATAGACCTGGACCTGCATTCCATGACCAGCGACTCGGACCGGCGGGACGGATACGTGCGCAACCGCATGTTTCCCAACGACCGTACGGCCACATTCACCGTGGCCGACCTGGGCGACCTGCCGGACCCGCTGCCCGAGGGCGAGGTAATTGCCAGGGAAGTACAGGGCGAGCTGACCATCATGGGCGTAACCAAGCCCATCGTCTTTGACGTGGAGGCAAGAAAGGACCCGGACAAGCTCTTCGTCCTGGGCCGCACCACCTTCACCTGGGACGAACTGGAGATTCCCCCGCCCAACATACCGGGCCGTATCCAGGTGAAGGACGAAGTCAGGGTGGAAGTGCTGCTCTCCGCGGTTCCCGATGATGGGGCGGGCTCGTAACGCGAGGTTGGCACCTTGTCCAGCACCGTACTGATAATTGAGGACGATCCCCATACCACCGAGTTGGTGCGCCTTTACCTGGCTCATGATGGGCACGAGGTGCTGTCGGCGGCGACCGGACCGGAGGGGCTGGCTGCGGCCCGGCAAGCCAGCCCCGACCTAGTGGTGCTGGACTTGATGCTGCCGGGACTGGACGGACTGTCCATTTGCCGTCAACTCCGGGCCGAGTCCGACGTGCCCATAGTCATGCTGACCGCCCGGGTGGAGGAGGATGACATGCTGGCGGGCCTGGGATTCGGCGCCGACGATTATGTAACAAAGCCCTTCCGGCCCCGGGAACTTGCCGCCCGGGTCAAGGCGGTGCTGAGGCGCAGCGGGCGGGACGACTCTGCGGGTGGCGGCAGCGAGTTGGCCTACGGGCCCTTACGCCTGAACCAGCGCATGCAGACCGTGCACGTTGGAGACGGCCAGGTTTCCCTGACCCCCACCGAGTACCGCCTGCTGCTGCTGTTCCTGCGGGAACCTGGCCGCATTTTTTCCAGGGAGCAGATCATCGACCGGGTGTTCGGCGAGGACTTTGACGGCTTCGACCGCACCGTCGATACCCACATTTACAGCCTGCGCCGCAAGCTGGAACGCCCACTTGACGGCGCGCGGTACATACACACTATCTACGGGATGGGTTACAGGCTTGGAGATGCCTAGTTGGCTTGGGAGCCTCCAGTTCCGGCTGATTCTGGCCTTCACCCTTACCCTGGCCCTGGCCCTGGGAACGGTGGGGGCGCTGGTGAGTTTAGCCGCCGAAAC